>DASXSF010000082.1:0-68624 GCA_036506155.1 Jatrophihabitantaceae bacterium | reverse complement strand
ATCAGCCACGCGCGCCGACCACCGCCCCGCAAAGAAGATCAACAATGCGACACAAGATCGCTAACTCAAACGACCTGAATAGGCAGGGCTAGGCCCCAGACCACAAGCTGTGCCGGATCGACGGCGGCTTCGACGAGGCGCCATGTCCCTACTTCGCGAGGGCACAACACGCGGCGCGCCGATGCGTGTATGGGTTGGCGGCCGTTGTGAGAGAGGGCGAAAACAGGCGACATTTGAACAGTTCGTGCGAGGCCAGCTGCGTCCGCTGTTGCGGATGGCGACGGCGATGTCTCTGAATCCGGCGTTGGCTGAGGATCTTGTTCAGGTCGTGCTGATCAAGGTGATGCGGGGCTGGGATCACGTCTCGACCCGGGACGATCCAGCGACCGTGCTGCCCGATGATGACCAACCCGATCGGCGGCCGCGCTCGCCGAACGAGCCGACCTGGTTTCGCAGCTCGCGGTGCTGCCGAGACGGCAACGCGTCGTGTTGGCGCTGCGCTACTTCGAAGACATGGACGACGCGGACATCGCAGCCTTCCTGGGTTGCCGTCCGGGCACGGTGCGCGGATATGCGTCGCGCGCGCTGGCGACGCTCCGCAAAGCGGCGGTCGAGGAGCACGCACTCGAGAGAGGAACCCACTGATGAACCACACCGACGACGATATTCGGGCCGCCTTCGACTCGATCGCGATTCGTGAGGGCGCCGAGGAACGCATCCAGGACGCACTCCAGCAGGCAAGGCCCGTCTCACGCAACCATTTCGTGGGACGGCGGGTCGCCATCGTAGGAAGCGCTGCTGCCGTCGCCGCGGTGGCCGCAACCGTGCTCACCGTCGGTCGGGCGGACCTGTTCGGTGAGGACTCGCCGGTCAGCCCGGGCCGTTCCAGTCCTCCGCGGACGCTGTCCTCCGGGCATGCCCTGTGGTCCGACGGATGGCAACCTGGCGAGCTGTCGTTCGGCGCGCTAACTACCGGGCGCTTCCACGCGGCCCTCGTGGACGGGCAACCGTGCGCGTGGCTGGACCAGATGCGACCCATGAAATGGCCCAAGGGGTGGACCGTGAGCTTCGAACCCAACGCCGTACTACGCGACGCCGACGGACAGATCGTCGCGCACGAGGGTGACCAGGTGAGCTTCGGTGGCGGCCTTTCGGGAACCGACGCGAAACCGAGCGATCCCTGCGGCCCCGCCGGTGAGGAAATATGGCTTGTCCAGAGCGAGCTTCTCCATCCATAAAGGTGTCCAGCTGAAACATCAGCAGTGCGGGCGGACACGGCACCACTGATGGCCACAACGCGGCTACGCGGTTGTGATCACCACCGCGGGTGCCGTGTCCGTATCCAACCGAGTTGTTGCGAGTGCGGGTCGCGCCATCAATCGACTTCGACGAATTGTCAAGTGAGCGTGTATTCGCAATACAGTGCGCTTCGGCCAGGGCCACAGTGGTCGATCATGGTCGTGAGGTGCGCGAGAACGATCCATCCGGACCGATACAGAAGAACTCGCGTAGTGATGTCGATCCGCCCCGATCGACGGCCACGCGCGGCTGCCGTTGCGGCTCACCACCTAGGTATGCATTGCGGCTCGTAGCGCAAGGCGCCCGGACATAGCCGCCGTCGGGGCGTGCGCTCCTGCGGGAGCACGGTCATTTCGAGACGGCAGGCTGTGGCTGCGTCTCGTCAAATAGTTCGGCCCCAGTTGTCGTCACGTAGGTTGGCCCCAGCTGATCGTGCGGGGTTCCAGTTTGGGAGGCTGTCGGGGTGGCCGCGGTCCGGTTGAAGATCACGTTGCGGGGTGTGCGGCCGCCGGTGTGGCGGCGAGTGGTGGTGCCGGCGTCGTTCACGCTGGCTGAGTTGCATTCGGTGTTGCAGACCGCGATGGGCTGGACGGATAGCCATCTGCATTCTTTCGACGTCGGCGGGGTGCTCTATGGCGACGTCGAGGAGCTCGAGGGCAAGGTCGGCAACGAGACCCGGACGCGCTTGTCGAGCGTGGCCCGGCGGGTGTCGAAGTTTCGATACGAGTACGACTTCGGCGACGCGTGGGAACACGACGTGTTGATTGAGGACGTGCAGCCGGATGCTGCTGCGGCCGAGCCGTTCTGCACGGCTGGTCGACGGGCGTGCCCGCCGGAGGACTGTGGCGGGCCGTGGGGTTATGAGCATCTGCTGGAGGTGCTTGCCGACCCGGAGCATGAGGAGCACGCGCATTTGAGCGAGTGGATCGGCGGCCCGTTCGACCCGCAGGAGTTCGACGTGGCCGAGACCAACGATCAGTTGCGCGGGATTGACCACGCTGGCGCGGGGCGTCCTGGTGGGCCTGGTGTCGCGTAGCTGACGGAGGTTAGCTTGCGCGTTGCGCCGGACGCTGGTCTTGGAGCTGCGGAGTCGGTAGGACTCGGTGCGGGTTTCGAGGATGTGGGCGTTGACGTGTGACGCGATCGCGGCGACCAGAGGCGGGTCGGGGAGACATCTAGATCAAAGACGCGACCGAGGGGGCCGGTCCTGGGCTGAAAGGCTTCCAAGACGCAGTTGGGACGAGTGCTCAGCCGCCGGCGGCCTACCAAGTACCGAATCTGCCTTGCAATCGGCCCGGTAACTCGCATCAGTCAGGTTTCAACATCGGTTTCTCACTCAGGCGCATTCCCCAAAGCGGTGGCTCAATTAGCGCACGAGCTCGGGCCTAAGGGCGATCAGCTTGCGGATGTAGTTCTTTCGCTACGCGATCGTAATCAGTTCAGCGCGCATGTTTGGCGATGCCGAGTCGGGGATGCACTGGAATGCGCTGCTCGCGGCGCATTGGTTTCACGATATGTCGTTGTCGGGCAGGCTGATAAGCGCTTCGTTGGGGTATATACGCTGCGATAAAGTCCTGGCATGACCGTCGTCACGTTGCTGTCCGCGCCGACGAACCTGGGCTTGCGCCCGCCGGTCCCGACCGCTACGCCGGGCTGCGCCAAGGCACCTGAGGTGCTTCGCGCGGCTGGGCTGTACCAGCGACTGGGCGCTGAGGACTCCGGCCTGGTTCCCTGCCCACGCTATGTAGACGACGTCCGGCCCGGCCGGATCCGCAACCAGGACGCCATCCTCGACTACTCGACCCGGCTGGCTGACCGGCTCGGCGCGCTGCTGGACGACGGCCGGCATCCGCTCGTCCTCGGAGGTGACTGCAGCCTGCTACTCGGCGTCGGCCTCGCGCTGCGCCGACGCGGCCGCTATGGGTTGGTGCATATCGATGGGCATACCGACTTCCGGCATCCCGGCAACTCCGACGTGGTGGCCAGCCTGGCTGGCGAGGACTTGGCAGCGGCCGTGGGCCTGCACTACCCCGCGGTGTCTCTGCTCGGCGGCGAGCAGCACTTCCAGTCCGACGACGTCGCCCAGGTCGGCTGTCGCGACGACGACGAGGCGATGGATGAGGCCGGCGCGCTGCTCGCGGTGGTTGTGCCGGCGTCGCATGTGGTTAACAACGGCGTTCCCGCAGTGATCGATCCGATCGTGACCACCGTCGTCCGCCCTGAGCTCGACGGGTACTGGATCCACGTGGACCTCGACGTGCTGGACGATTCGGTGATGCGGGCCGTCGACAGCCCGTCGCCGGGCGGGCTCAGCCCGGACCAGCTCATCGAGCTACTGCAAGTGCTCGCGCCGAAGGCCACGGGCGCGCACGTCGGAATCTACGATCCGGACCTTGATCCAGACGGCAGCGCTGCCCGGGTCGTCGTAGACTGCGTCGTCGAAGGGCTTGCCAGGATCGGTAGTACGGCTCTCGCAAAATAGCTCGATACGGAACTCGCACCGCGCGCAGCGCTGGGGCCGTAGGAGCAGCGCACCGCGTCAATCGGATCGGTCGACGGAGCCGACGATGAGGACGAGCTTGCCCGCCGTGCGACCGCGCTTTCCATGGCGGTGCGCTTCGGCGGCTGCCTCGATCGGATCGGCCAGGTCCGCTCACCGACCACCTATGGCCTTCCTGCGTCGACTAGCCGGGCGAGCTCGTCCAACGCGTCGCCGTTGAGCTCCATCAGCGCCTCGCGTACCAGCAGCCCGCGGCCGGCCGACGCCCGCCGCGATCACTCGCGCCGGCAGCTCAGTGCCGATCGGCCTCGACTGGGCTCAACGAGGTGTCGAACGGCGAGGGCTTGGCTGCCGCGCCCTGCCCAGTCATGAACGCGCGCAGCCGCGGCGCGTCTCGCTGGCGCGTCACTCATGGCACGGTCGTGCCGCGTACCGAGATCACCGTGTGGATCGCTCCGAAGAAGGCCGCGTGGCTATCCGGCCGGCAACTCGCTGCGCGGGCGGTGAGGAACTCGACTGCTGCGGCGGTCACCTGCGCGCTGCGGACGATCCCGTTGTGGCCTCCGCGGCGGCGTTTGCGAGTCCTGCGCGTCGTACCCGCGACCGGGCAGCGGCTGCACGCGCAGCGCCTCCAGCACGCACAACGGCTGCTGGAACGCACCGACCTGCCCGTCGATGCCGTGGCCGAACGAGTCGGCCTCGGCAACACCACCAACCTGCACAAACACTTCCGCCGCCTACTCGACACCAGCCCACACGCCTACCGCCGGGCCGTCCGCCCTCCAGAGCCCGCCCACTGACGCGACCCGGCCGAAGAAGCGCTCTCTCGGGACCGCGGGTGTGTTGATCACGACGGAGCAGTAGGTCGGGAACAAAGAACCCCGAACACTCCTATGGCGGACAGCCCCACAGCCAGGTACGCGCCGCCGCGGAAGCGGTTCAGCACGATCCGCAGCGGCAGCAGCGGATGCTGCACCCGCCGCTCGACCCGCACGAACACACCCAGCAGCACCATCTCGGCCGCCAGCAGCGCAAGGGTCGTCGGCGCGCGCCCCAGCCCGCGCTCTCGGCCTCGGACAGCCCATACACCAGCACCACCAGCCCGGCCACCACCGGGACCGTTCCCGGGGATATCTGCCGAGGCTTGTCGTTATGGTGCAACAGAATCGTCAGCGGAAGACGCCAACGCATGAATACGCCACTATCGCCACACGGAGCGGAGCGGACTGACGGGTCATCCGTCCGGATCGGCGCGCTGGTTCCGCTGACTCGGCCCGGCTGGGTCGAGGAGGGCCAACACCTGCTCGCAGGACTCGAGCTGGCCGCTCGCGAGGTCAATGACGCCGGCGGGATCGTCGGAAGGCCACTCGAGTTGGTGGTCAGAGACACCGCGGCTGATCCACGGAGGGCCGCGGCGGCGGTAGATGAATTGGCTCGCCTGGGCGTGGCTGCCGTGGCGGGGGAGTATCACAGCGTCGTCGCCCGCGCCGCTGCCGCCCGGGCCGACGCCCTCGGCCTGCCGTTCCTCTGCTCGTCAGCGGTTCTCGACGCGCTCACCGAACAGCCAACCGACTGGGTCGCGCGCCTCGCCCCGGCGCAGTCCCATGGCTGGCAGATCTACGCCGGCTTCCTCCTCAGCGCTGGCCACAGTCGAATCGCCGTAGCAGCCGAGTCGAGTATTTACTGGGCATCTGGGGCCCGGATTCTGCGGGACTCCAGAAATCGCGCGATGTCACGCGTACACGCTCCATGTGCTAGGTCTAGCCCCAGGTCAGCCCAAGCATGAGGACATGTGACCGTTCTCATCGGTCGATCGTGCTACGGCACGACTGCCGCGGTTAGCGGCATCCGTTCGTGGCGCTGGCTACCCACTGGCGATGGACAGCATCCAGGCCAGGATGTCGGCCAGCAGCGCGACCAGTGCGATCTGCAGCAGCTCGCGCAGCCGGCGGACGATGCGACCGTTGCGCTGCCAATCCGCCTTGATCCGTAGCGCGAGCCGGCGGTGGATGTCGTTCATCGACAGAGGTTGGTCGGTATCGACGTAGGTGGTGAGCAGCTCCTCCGGGTCGAATCGGAAGGTGAGGTTGTAGTACGGCCACAGCAGCGCGACGGTCAAGGCGCCGATCACCAGCAGCAGCGAGATGGCGAGCCAGTCCCAGGCCCCCACGCCGTTGGCCAGCGCCCTGCTGCCGAGCAGGGAGCTTGCAAATGATGCGGCGAAGACCAGCGTGGCGGCACGGTTGTGCAGGCTCTCGACCGCAGCTTGTTGCTGCAGCAGACCCCGCAGCGCCTCCTGATAGACGAACGCAATGCGCGGATCCTCGCTGGCACTGTCACTCATTCGGCTCATCGTCCTCTAGCGTGGGAAGCTGGCGGAGGGGCCGTCGAGGTGGGACCTGGGCGCCTTCGCCCAACTCAGTGCGAAAGCCACCGGTGCCCGAGCCCGGGATGACGAATCGGTGGCTGCTCACGGTCTCGGAACACCGCACATCCCGATCCCCACAGCTCCCAGTCGGTGCTCCGCCCAACCTCGCTGCTGATTCCGGTACTGATCTGCCTCAGAATCGCCGGTCTTCTGCCTGGTGCACGTGTCAAGCGATCGGAATGGTTATGCCGGTGGGCTCGGGGCGATCGACTTGATCACTATGACTACCTCGCGCAGTCCTGCGTCGCGGCGCTGTCGACCGCTCCTGCTGCAGCGCGATTCGCGCAACCTCAGCGTGAACGCTGACTGGTGGATGCAGAGGCGTACTCCGGGCGTGGGGAGCGGGGTGGCAACGTCGCGAATTGTTCCTGCCGCCATCGATGACGCGGTCACCCCCGAGCCTGAGGAGCATCCATGAGTGGCGATGACGGCATATCTGGTGACCCTCCGACGTCGGCAGCATTCGGAAGGCTGGCGCAGGTCATTCGTACGCGGGGCGGTACGGCCGCTCCGGAGATGTCGTTCGTGATCGAGCACCGTGAAGCCCTGATCTACATGCTGTGCCAGGCCGCCGAGCTCGAGCACGGCATCATGTGCCAATACCTGTTCGCGGCCTTCTCGCTCAAGCAGCGGGCCGACGAAGGGTTGTCCGAGAGCGAGCTGGATGCGGTCACCCGATGGCGGCGGCAGATTTCGCACGTCGCGACGCAGGAGATGTTGCACCTCGCGCTCGTACACAACCTGCTGAGCGCGATCGGAGCGGCGCCGCATTTGGCTCGGCCGAATCTTCCGCAACCCGCCAATCATTATCCGGCCGGGGTGCAGCTGGCGTTGCTGCCGTTCGGCGAGCAGGCGCTCCGGCATTTCATGTTCCTGGAGCGGCCCGAGGGCATGGATATGGATGACGCCGAAGGGCTGGCCGCAATAGGCCAGGCGGAGCCGCTGATGCGGGCGTACGACATTGTTCCCCGGTTACAGGACTTCTCGACGGTAGGCCATCTGTACCGGTCGATCGAGCACGGACTGGCGCATCTGACGGAGAAGTTCGGTGAGCGCTGGCTGTTCGTCGGTCCGCCGCGCGCGCAGGCTACGTCGGCCAACTTCCGATGGCCGGAGCTGGTGGCCGTGACCGATCTGGCGTCGGCCCGGCGCGCCGTGGAGGAGATCTTGGAGCAGGGCGAAGGGGCGCGCGGGCATTGGGAGAACGCGCACTTCGGCCAGTTCGTGAAGATGCTCGACGAGTACCAGACGATGCGGGCAGCCAACCCGGACTTCGACCCGGTTCGGCCGGTGCTCGCGGTCAACGTGCGGCCCGCCGAACACGCCGACGTGCCACTGATCACCGATCCGGTGACCGCCCACTGCACCGACCTGTTCAACGTCGCCTACGAAGTGCTGCTGCAAGCGCTGGAGCGCTACTTCGCCCACACCGAGGAGAGCGATGCCCAGCTGGCAACGCTGGCCGATCTGACTGTCGGCCTGATGTTCCGGGTGATCAAACCGCTTGGCGATCTGATCACGACGCTTCCGGCGGGCCCCGAGTATCCGGGGCGCACGGCTGGACCGAGCTTCGAGCTCTTCTACGAGACCGACTACTTGATGCCCCACCGAGCCGCGGCGTGGGCGCTGCTGGAGGAGCGGCTGCGCGAGGCGGCCGAGTACTCGGAGCGGGTCCGAGCTGGAAATGGATCCCGCGTGAGCGAAGGGCTGACACCGATCGGCCCGGCCTTGAACGGGCTTGCCGACTCACTCGCCGGCCATTTCCCGGATTGGGGCAGCACCAGCCGGTGGGCGGACGATCGGCCTGCGAGAGGTGCCGCCGCAGCAACGGCAGGACCCATGGTGGAGGCGCTGCTGGTACGAGCCGGCGATCTGGCCGGATCCTCGCGGCGGTCAGACGGCGCAGCATCGCGTTCGCTGGTGAGGCTGGTGGCCGACGTGCACACGCTCACCCGGGCTGCCGGGGCGGCGGATGTCGGAACGGAGGTACTTGCGCGCCTCGTCGACAGTGTGCTGCGGCCGTTGGCCGAATCGCTTCCGCCGGTGGGCGAACGCCGCGAGGCGAGGCCAGAGGCGCGAAAACCCGACGCACCTGCGAAAGGGTCTTCGCTCCCGGGTCAGCTGTGGGAGCTGACCAAGGCGGCCACGCGGTTGGGCGCGGCGCCCAACGCACCGGCCGGTTTGGTCGAGGCGACCGCGGCACTTCAGGACCTGGCGTGTCGGCTGGCGCCGGCGCGAGGGCCGGACAACGCGGCGAGCAGGTTAGCCGAGCTGCGGACGCTGCAGGCGGGGGTGGCACCCGGCATCCGGGTCTCCGTCGACGGGCCGTACCTCGTCACCAACGCCGAGAATCTACGCAACTGGTTGGGAGAAGAGCTGCCTGCCAGGCCACAGATGGCGTTGTGCCGGTGTGGCGAATCAACCAGCAAGCCGTTCTGCGACGGAACCCACGCGCGGATCGGCTTCAGCGGGGCCAAAGATCCGAAACGTGTCGCGGACCACCGTGACACCTACCCCGGTCAGCAGGTGACGATCTTCGACAACCGCGGTATCTGTCAGCACTCGGGTATCTGTTCGAAGCAGCTCTCCACGGTTTTCCACGCCGACGCGGACCCGTTCGTGACGCCGAATGGCGGACGGATGGACGACGTTATCCGAGCCGTCCGGGGCTGCCCGTCCGGCGCGCTGAGCTATGCCGTCGACGGCGTCGAAGCGCGCGCCACGGTGGACCATCACAGCAAGCGGGTTCCAGGCATCGAAGTCAGCAGGGACGGCCCATACCGCATCACCGGCGGCATTGGCCTCACGGACGAGGACGGGGCCGACGTGACGCGAGCCGAGGGAAGCTCGCGTGAGCACTATGCGCTGTGTCGATGCGGGCACTCGCTGAACAAGCCGTTCTGTAGCGGGATGCATTGGTACGTGGGGTTCAAGGACCCGATGCCCAGCCCTGGCTGGGAGCCCAGCCTGTTCGAATGGGCCGGCGGCACACCGGCACTCACCAGGATGGCGGAGCTGTTCTACGAGAAGTTCGTGCCGGCGGATGCCGAACTCGCGCCCCTGTTTGCGGGCATGCCCCCTGACCAGCCTGAACGAGCGGCTGCCTGGCTGGCGGAGGCGTTCGGCGGCCCGAAGCTCGACAGCCGCCGCTATGGCAACGGGCGACCGCCGAACCGGCTGATCTCACAGGGCGCCGGGGCAGACCTGACCGAGCCCGCGCGGGCCTGGTGGGTCAGCCTCATGCTTCAGGCCGCTCACGAGGCAGGCCTGCCCGCAGATCCCGAATTCCGTTCGGCTTTCGCGTCCTTCCTCGAGTGGGACTCCCGGACGCCTGCGGACGCGTCGGCTGGCGCGGCCGAACGGCAGGAGTCCCCAGTGCCGCAGTGGGATTGGGGCGCGGCCGGGCGACCGATGACCCGGGCGTCCACGAACGCGAAAGAAGACAGCGAGGTCGCGACCGCACTGCCGGGCCCCGACGAGAGTGTGAGTTTCAGCCGCCACATCAAGGGGCTCTTCCGCAGCCGCGACCGGCAGTCGATGAGTTTCGCGTTCGACCTGTGGAACTACGACGAAGTGAAGTCCAATGCACAGATCATCCTCGAGCGACTGCAGAGCGGTTCGATGCCCTGTGACGGTCCATGGGATCAGCCGAAGCTGCAGACCTTCGAGCGCTGGATAACGACCGGCGCGGCGGAGTAGATCGGGAATTCAGTTAGCCGGAGAGGGGTGGTTGCGCATGAGCGGCCAAATCAGTGTTCGAGACCCAGACCATCCCAAGCGCGTTCTGATCGTCGCGTCCAACCCCGCGACATCCGAGCAGACGGGATTTCCGATCGGATTCTGGTGGGCTGAGCTGACACACCCGTACTGGGAGTTCATCGAACACGGGTACGTGGTCGACATCGTGAGCCCCGACGGCGGCGCGTTGCGGGCAGACGCGTGGAGCGATCCGCGTGACCCGAGCGGCTACTCGGCCGACGACCTGCTCAGTCTCGGTTTCATCAACTCGCCGCACCATGCCGTCCTGATCGAGTCGACCAGGGCAATCGCGGATGTCGATCTCAGCGGATACGACGCGGTCCTGCTGGTCGGCGGCCAGGGCCCGATGTACACCTTCTTCCGCGACGAACGGGTGCACGACCTGGTCCGCGACAGTTACGAAGCCGGAAAGATCACAGCGATCATCTGCCACGCGACGTGCGTGCTCCTGAAGGCTCGCCTGAGCGACGGACAGTTGCTCGTCAATGGCAAGACCTGGACCGGCTTCGCGAACGTCGAGGAAGACTTCGCAGACAACTACGTCGGGCAAAAGATCCAGCCGTTCCGGATCGAGGATGAGGCCAAGGCGCTGTCCGGGACGAACTTCATCGTCGGCGGCCGCTTCTGGCCGCATGCCATTCGGGACGGAAACCTGATCACCGGTCAACAGCAGTACTCGGGCGCCGCAGCCGCCCGGCTCGTCATCGAGGCACTCGGCATCTGAAGCCTGTCGCCCCGCGCGCACCGCGCCTAGTCGGGCACGTCAGCGCCGCGCCAGCACGGGCCGGACGATCGTGCTGCCGCCCAGCGCTGTGTGTGGCGCGGTCGCGGCTATCGCGGTCGCCAAGTCGATCGAGTCTGCGGAGACAAGCGCGTACCCACCGACGTCGATCCGATCCAACTCGATGTCGGTGACCCCATCGCGGTCAACCCGTTGCGCGCGCGGCTGCAACGGCCCGCCCGCCACGAGATGGCCGCGGCCGGCGCGATCCGGCGAACTAGTCCAACGCCTCAGCGGTGCTGTCCCGGAGCAGGCCGATCGTGGCGGTCGCCTCGCGCTTGGCGCCGCATTGCTCGAAGATCGCGAACGCGTGCTGCCAGTGCTTAGTGCGCTCGCACGAGTCGGCATGCCCTAGCACGACCTTTGCGCGTGCCTCTCCGAGGCGGTGTCCGATGGCATGGTGAATCTCGATGGCCTGCCGGGCATGGGTCGCCGCGGCGGCCGCCCGGCCCTCGACGAGTGCGACCTGTGCCGCGGCGACATGCGCCTGGCCGTCGAGCATTCGATACCCGACGGCGGTGCTGGTCTGCAATGCCTCACTGGCGCAGGCCGCCGCTTCCCGCGTCTCGCCGAGAACGCGGTATGCCTCGCTCAAACCGATCAGAGCGACTACTGCAGGTGCGGCGTGGTCGGCACCGCCGATCAGGTCGAGCGCACGGGTGTGCTCGTCGACGGCGTCACGGTGCCGCCCCAGGTGCGACATCACACTCCCCAGCGTGTTGCGGCACTCGACCTCGCTCCAGTGATCTTGATCGGTCATGGCCATGAGCGCCGCCATTGCGGCATCGGCCGCCTCCGCGAGGCGACCCTGCTCGGCCAGTCTGACGGCCACAGTGATCGCCTAAGGCTCTCCCTCGCCGTAGTCAACAGATCGGGTGCGGCGCTCGGCGTTATTCGACTTCGCAAACCTTGAAACCGGCCCGTTCAGGTCCGGAACCAGGCGCCGGGGGTAATATGTCCGGTTCATCCTCCCCGTTATGCCACCGAACGGGTTGTGAAGATCGCGGCCGCGCCGACCGGCAACCGGTACGTATAGGTCGCAGAACCCCAGACCACGTCGAACGTCGCCAGCTGCTTTCTTGAGTTGTACACGACGTTCAACTGGGTGCCGTCGGGCAGCTGCGCCGTGCGGCGCTGCACATCGCCGCTCTGACCGGCGGCGGGGGCCGGCTCGCCGGGCGCCTGCACCGTCAGCTCGTGAATCGACCACCAGCTGCCGGAACTGCCCTGATCGGTCACCCGGATGAAGCGGCCGGTGGCCGGCGGGACCTGGATGGTCGTCACCGTAGAGCCCGGCCCGGTGGCGATCGGCGCGCTCCACGTCGTCCCGTCGTCGGAGATCTGCACCTCATACCGGACCACGCCGTCGCCGGGGCTTCCGGTGGTGTCCAGCACGATCCGGTCGAACGTCTGCCGCGAGCCGAGGTCGACCTGGAACCAGTCACCCGGCTGCTGACCGTGGCCGGTGCTCCAGCGGGTCACCGGGTTCCCGTCGATCGCGTTGCCGACCGGGTCGTCCGGGCTGCTCGCCGACGCCGACACCGTCCACCCGGTACGAGGCAGCTGTACCTCGGTGGTGCTCGGGGACAGCGACGCGCCGGTCGGCAGGGTGTAGCCGAGCCACTGGTTGCCGACCCGGGCCTGGGCCACCCCGGCCAGCATGCTGGCGTCGAACGTGATCAGCGCCTGGCTGCCGTCCGGGTTGGTGAACGGTACGTCCACCGATCCGATCGCGGCCGGGTCGGTGCTGCCCAGCGGAGTTCCCGTCCAGGTGAACGTGGCCGCGGCGCCGCCCGCAAGGGTGTACCGCAGCCAGCGGTTACCCCACTGCACTCCGAAGGTTCGGGGGCTGGTTCCGGTGTTGAAGGCGACCAGCACGTTGCCTCCGTCGGGGTTGACGAAGGCGACATCCTTCACGTCGCCGTTGCCGAAGGAGTTGGACGCGACGCGCCGAGCGCCCGGGTGCACGTACTTGCTCACCTGGCCGAGGCCCCAGTAGTCGACCGTCTTGCTGTACGTCCACTTGCCGTTCGCGCCCTTGGTGACCGTCACCACGCCGCGGCAGGTGTCGCAGCCGCCGTTGGTCGGCCCGTTGTTCTCGTCCAGCGCCATGTTCCAGCGGATGGTCCCCTTGGCCCAGGTGCGGGTGGTGTCGATGACCAGGCCCAGCGCGGCGGCGAAGCCCGCCTGGGAGTCGCCCTCCCATTCACCGCCCGAGCACTCCGTGTGGAAGGCCGGCTTGTTGGGGTAGTTGTTGTGCGACACCGCCTGCGTGATCACGTCGCCGCCGTAGCAGTGCCAGGCGGTACCGGCGACGTAGCCGGCCGCGTCGGGGTCGGCGTACATGGTCTCCGGGTAGCTGATGGCGTCCCAATTGTGGTCGTACGCCAGGATCCCGGTCGGTAGATGGTGGGCGCGCAGCGTGGGGCCGAGGTGGTTCTTGATCAGGTCATCCGCCTGTGTCGCGCTGAGAAACATGCCCGGATATCCGCCCGGTATAAACAGCGGCTCGTTCTGCGGCGTGATGTAGCGGATCGGTACGCCGGCCGCCGCGTAGTCCTCGATGAACTTGGCGAAGTACTCGGCGAGCGGCTGGTACGCCTCCGGGCGCAGGGTGCCGCCGATCATCGAGTCGCTGGTCTTCATCCACCCCGGAGGGCTCCACGGCGTCGCCATCACGGTGAGCTGTGGGTTGATCTGCCGTGCCTGCAGCAGCAGCGGGATGATGTATGCCCGGTCGTGGTCGATGGAGAAATGCGCCAGCGTGGGGTCGGTCTTGCCCGGCGGCATGTCGTCGTAGGAGTAGTTGCCCTTCACCGCAAAGTCACTGGCGCCCATCGGCTGGCGCAGGAAACTGAGCCCGATGCCCTGATCGCTGAACAGATCACGCATCACCGCGTCGCGCTGGCTCGCGTCCAGTTTGGTGCCGATGAGCCATGCCGACGAGTCGGTGAAGGACGCCCCGAAGCCGGTGATCTCCTGATACCGGCGTGTCGTGTCGACGGTGATCGTCGGTCCGGCCGGTGCCGAACCGCGCTGCCACGACATGCCCGGCTGCGGGGCCAGGTATTTCTGGGCGCCGAGGTCGGTGACGACCACCGAGACCCCGGCCGATTGGTCTGCTGCTGCGAATGCCGTACCCCCGGACAGTGCAACCGTGGGCAGCACGGCGGCGAGTGCGATGCAGAACCATCGTCGTGTCATCGGTCATCCTCCTTGACTTCGCCCGTTCCCGGACAGGCTTCGGCGCCGCGCTCTCGACCCGGGCCGGACCTCACCGGATTGTCCTACCCAAATCTCATGAAAAATAGTCAAACCCGTGGATGAAGATCTTTTAGGCTGCTTCCTCAACGGCGGTGGAGACTGTCACCGGTCGTCGGAGCTTGAACATCTTGACGGGCGGTCGGTACCCGATGACCAGGCGCAGGCGTGGTAATCCGTTCGAACTGAGCTAACGCATGCATGATCCGGCCATTCGCGTCAGCCACCGCTCAGCCCACCGCACGTGAGTCACCCTGCCCGGATCGGCCGGATGGAAAATCCGCGCGTACGCATCGAACCCGGCCGGGATCGTTCGACACACGGCTCCGAACTGCTCGACCATCCGCGGCCGATCCAGGCGGCAGCGCCCGCGTCAGGCGCAGGATCGGGCGGCCGATTAATCCACCCATCGATTGTCGTGGCAACGCGACATCATTTCCGGCTCTCGGCATGCGCGCTGACCGCGTGCCATGTCCGTGCTTTGGGATTGGCCGATCAGGGCCGCCGTTTCTGGTTCTCAGGTGGGCGCTGGTGTGTGCGCGTTCGACCGAGCCGAGGTCCGCGGCACCGCGGGGTGGTCGGCTCGCGTGGTTGTGTGGTCGGCGGCGGTCGGGTAGGACGGCGGCGTGCACGCGATCCGGGCGATCCACGCCTTCGACGGCGAGGCGTTTCGACGCGGCGGCGTGACGGTGCTCATAGAGGATGGCTTGATCATCGGCGTTGAGCCGTACGGTTTTCAGCTTCCTTATGGCTGCCCAGTGACCAGCCACGACGGGACGCTGTTGCCCGGCCTGATCGAGGCGCACACGCACCTGGTCACCGACAGCGGAGTCTCGGCATTGGATCGGGTGGCCGGCTACTCCGACGAGCAGATCGACGAGGTCATCACCCGCGCGCTGCGCGAGCAGCTGTCTGCGGGCGTGACCACCGTGCGTGACCTGGGCGACCGGCGCTTTTGCGTCGTCGAGCGTCGGGGCAGGCAATCGGCCAGCCGCGCGATCGAGCCCACCATCGTCGCGTCAGGGCCGCCGCTGACCGGCATCGCAGGGCACTGCCACTTCCTGGGTGGCGAAGTCTCGGGGACCGCCGAGATCATCCGGGCGGTCACCGAACGGGCGCAGCGAGATGTCGACGTCGTCAAGGTGATGGCCTCGGGAGGTGTCAACACTCCCGGCAGCGACGTGATGCGCACCCAATTCACGACGACCGAGTTTCGCTTCATCGTGGATCGCGCGCACCAGGCTGGTCTGCCGGTCACCGCGCACGCGCACGGCACTCCCGCCGTGGAGCAGGCGATCGCAGTCGGAGTCGACGGCATCGAACACTGCAGCTGCGTCACCGACCGCGGCTTCGGGCAGGTCAGCGACCAGACACTGGCGGCCCTCGCACGCAGCCAGATCGCGGTCTGCCCCACCATCGGCGTGGACCCGCGTCTGATGAACCGGCTGCCGCCGGCGCTCGAGGCGATGCTGGACCGGACGGGCCTGACCGCTCAACAGATGCTGAAGGACAGGCGGGACTTCGTCGGCCGTTTGCACCAGGCAGGCGTGCGCTTGGTGTCCGGGGTCGACTCCGGCATCGGCCCGGCCAAACGGCACGGAACACTTCCGCACGCTGTGGGCGAGCTGGTCACCGCGGGACTGTCCGCGGCGGAGGCCTTGGCGACGGCGACCTCACGAGCCGCAACGGCATGCGGCGTCGAAGCCACCAAAGGCCGACTCGCTCTCGGTCAGCACGCGGACCTGCTCGTTGTGGACGGCGAACTCGAGACCGACATAACCGCGCTGCACCGGCCGCATGCCGTACTGCTACAGGGCCTGCCAATCACCACGTGAGAAGCGGCGTCAGCCAATCATTGATGGGGAAACGGCCAGATCTTGTTCACGGTAGGTCGCGGCGAGCAGTTCCTCGTTGTCGCTGGCACATGCTGACGCGACGCGGTCAATGAGTTCGTCGTAGTCAGGCCCGGTGCGACCCTGATAGGAGTCGTCCATCCGGCCCCACTCGTCCCAGGGCAACATCTCCAGACGGTGCAGGGCGGCAAGGTCACGTATCGCGTTGCCACGAATCTCACCAATTCCCCAAGCATGATCGGTACCAACCACGCCGAACGTGTCCGGATCTACGCGCCCGTCACGCCAAAGCTGCCAGGCTTCGCCTCCCGTGAGAAATGCCCCCTCAGCCAGGTCAGTCGGATCAGATACGTGGCGCGTCGTGCCGAGTAGCTCTGTGTCGACACGAGTCCAACGGTCAGTCGCTACCGGACGGTATTCAACGATCCAATGATCCACACTCTTGTCCGCGACGAAGTAGGTCGCGAAGCCGCAGCGTGCCCGGGCTGGGATGGCCTTGGCCCGCATCAGGCCGCACGCGAGCGTTGCGTACTGACGGCAGGTGCCGACGACTCGCTCGGCTGGCTCGCGGAGAACGCTCAGCGGTGCCGGGTTCAGACCGAGAAGGACGTCGGCGATCCCGGCAGCGACTGCATCACGCGGCTCGATGACCAACGATTGGACCACGCTGCAGATCGCCACCGGGTCTGACGGCAAGTCTTCGCAGGCCGCCAACCGTGGCCCGGTCAATCGAGTCAACCGACCCGGAGCGTCGTAGTCGAACGATCCCTCAGCCATGCCTCGACGCTAGCGGTGCGGTAGGACAATGACATCGCGCTCATCGGCAGGATCGCGCTCAGCACGCCGCAGATTCGGTTATCGCAAGCAAGTCGGCACTTGGCGCTCGATTGTTGTCGTGATTCGAGATCGACGTATCTGCGCACGGCCCTCGATCTCCGTCAAGGAGACGTGGCGGGGCGGTGCTGTCCTGGGGGGCTGGGACGCTCTCCGCCACGTCCCTCCGACAGTGTGCTCGCCTCCAACGACGGAACCTCTAAGAGCCGGTTGCCGGAGGTCATGTCCGTAACTCGCCTGAGTTGATCTAGGTACGTATGTGAAGACCTCGTCGGGGTTGGGATCGAGTTTCCGCACGCCGACCAACCCGACGAGGTCTTCGCTACGGTGCTCAAGCTCGGCCACGCGCTAGTCGACCCTTGCGTTGTCGTGCGTCAAGGACTTTGCGCAGTCCGATCTTGAACCCGACTCACGCCAAGGGCGCTCAACCGATCTGTCCGGCGGCAGATCCGGTCGTTCGCAAGCAGCATCGCCTCGTGGTCAAAGTTGGCGGACGCCTCGATGTCGTCAGGCTCGGGCAGATCCTGGAGTCGCGAGTCGTGCCTCGGGACGCGTACTCGCTCAGCGGGGTTTCTTGCCCGCGTTCCGAGTAATGGACAACCCATCGATGAGCGGTTCCGCGCTCATCAATGACGTAAAACTCAGACGGATGGCCACTGGAATCCGCTCGCGACGAGGACCTCGACGCCCGCGGCGACAGCACGTATGCCACGAAGGCCTGAGCGCCGGTGGTATGGGGTGGCCCTGTGCTTTGGGGTCGCGCCCGCCCCGGCGGCGGCATATCAGTGCGGTGGGGGTGTGGAGAGTGTGGTGGGTGCGCCGAGGAGCCAGGCGAGGGTGGTCGCGGTCAGGGTTTCGGCGCAGAGCAGTCCGATGAGGACGGTGAGTTGGAAGCGGGCGGCGTTGGCGGCGCTGGCGCCGCCGAGCAGGGCGCCGGCGAATGCGCCGGGCAGGGTGACCAGGCCGACGGTGCGGGTGGTGTCTAGCACCGGGACGATGGCTTCGACGACGCTGTATCGGGCGATGTCGCGCAGTGCTTGGCGTGGGGTGGCACCGATAGACAGCCAGGCTTCGATTTCGTCGCGGCGGCGCTGGATGCCGTCGGTCAGGCGGCGGCCGGTGAGGGTGGCGGCGGTCATGGTGCCGCCGATCACGATGCCGGAGACGGCGACCAGGGTGCGCACGTCGCGGGTCAGGGTGGGTAGTCCGACGATGATGCTGATGCTGACGGTGGCGCCGGCGGCGCATGCGAGAACGACCGCGCGCGTGGCTCCGGGGTGCCCGTGCAGACGGCGCGCGGCGGTGCCGGTGGCGACGGTGAACATGACCGCGACCACGGCGATGGAGGTGAGTGGAGCGGCGAACACGCCGCGCAGCGCTGCCGCGATCAGGGCAAGTTGCGCGGCGGCGCGCGCGGCGGCTAGCAGTATGGCGCGGCGTTGCCCGATACCGGCCACGGTCAACGCGACCAGGGCGATGGCTAGCAGCAGGGTCAGGCCAACGCCGAACCGGACTTCGGCGGTCACGACCCATCCTGGCCGGGCCGGCCGACAGGCATGCAGAGTACGAGGCTGGCGGTGCGCGGCGGGGCAGGCGTGGCGTGTTGTTCGCTCGCTGCAGTCAACGTACCCGGACCGCTCGGCGCGGGGTCAGGCTCGCAAGCAGTCCAGTCATCGTCGCAAAAGAACCATCTTGACGGCTGAGCTCTCCTTGAGCGCAGGCACGCACTCAACGCGGCAAGTGCCGTACGTTAGCTGCTATGGGCGCCGGCCGGGCTGACGTGAATGGTTGCAGCGGTCAGTCTCGACACGTATGCCAACAGGTGATCTTCGGCACGGCGCGCAAGATCGTGGGCGTCCGCGACGCTGAGCTGCGGGTCGACCTCCACGTCGGCCTCGGCGCGCAGGGTGTGGCCGATCCACCGGATACGCAGCTCGCGGATGTGTTCGATGCCCTCCACCGAGCGGATCGCGTTGCTGGCTTGGTCGACAAGCTCGGGTTCGACGGCGTCCATCAGGCGGGCGCCCACTTGGCGGACGGCGGAGCGGAGGACGCCGAGGATCGCGACGGTGATCAGCAGGCCGACCGCAGGGTCGGCCCACGACCAGCCCAACGCCACGCCACCGGCGCCGAGCAGGACGGCCAGCGAGGTGAACCCGTCGGTGCGAGCGTGGAGTCCGTCCGCGACGAGCGCGGCGGAGCCGATGCGCCGCCCGACACGGATGCGGTAACGCGCGACCAACTCGTTGCCGGCGAATCCGATCAGCGCGGCGCCCGCGACCGCCCATAGATGCGTAACGTGTTGCGGATTGATCAACCGCCGGACCGACTCGTAGGCGGCCAGCACGGAGGACAACGCGATCACGGAAACGACAAACAGGCCGCCCAGATCCTCGGCGCGGCCGTAACCATAGGTGTGCCGCTTCGTCGGCGGCCGCCGAGCGAGCACGCACGCCACCAGCAACGGCACCGCAGTGAGGGCGTCCGCGAAGTTATGCAGCGCGTCACTGAGCAGCGCGATCGACCCGGACAGCAGGACGACGAGCAGTTGAATAGTCGCGGTCAGTGCCAACCCAGCCAGGCTGACCAGCAAGGCCCGCTGGCCCGCGGCGTTCGCCTCTAGCGCGCCGTCGATCTGATCAGCCCAATCATGGCTGTGACCGCTGAGCGCGTCGGCGATCGCGCGTTTGAACCCGCTCCATCCGCGGCTCGCATGTTCGTGATCCTGGTCGCGGTGGCTGCGCTCCTCGTGCGCGTGCAGGTGGTGGGCCACGTCGGCGAGGATACGGTTTTGCGAACAAATGATCTAATTGCAACACGGTCGCAATAGCGGCACGGGCGCACCCGACGTTATGCCGCGGAACGCACGACCATCGGCAGTTCCGTGGATGGTTAGGTGCGGGATGACATGTAGGGTACGAGCACGATCTTGTCGCCCTTGCCGACGACGCGCAGCACCCGATGGCCGTGCTTTTCGCCGAGGTCGGTGATGTCCAAGCTGGTTGCTTCGAAGATCCGCAGCCCGAGTAGGCCCAACTCGACGATGACTCCAACCCGGTTGCCCGACACCGGTGGAGATCACCAAGGACCGGGCGCCGGTCTACCCGCGGTGGTGGGGCAGGCGGCGCCGGCAAGCACTCGAAGCGCAGGGCGGGCCGACTTGACGGCCTGAGCCGCCGCATCGTCCAGCGGCACACCGAAGGGCCGGCAACCGTCAGCCCGCCCGGCATTGAGGTTGACCTCCCGGCTGATCGTCGACACCTCGCGGTGCAGCCGCTCAGCGATCTTCCGACGGACAACTGCGGATGCGGATCCGTCCGCGTATCCGGTGCCAATGGCGGGCATGGCCACCGTGATCTACCTGATCGGGGCCGAACTGTTCCGCGTGGACGCCGTCTGCCAGTGGTGCAGCGCCGTCCACGTCTGCACCCTCGGCTCGTTGGTCGCCATCTTGTGGCTCACGACAGCAGGGCCCTCGACGCCTAGGTCCGTTCAGGCGCCCGCCTTGACGCATAGCGCTTCAGTCCACGCTGATTGTTATCTCCGGGGGTTGGCGCAGGGTGTTGGTTACGTAGCAGACGCGTTGCGCAAGCGGGATCAGTCGTTCGAGGGTCTCGTGCGCAACCGTCGAGGTGAGCGCTATCGCGACCGTCGCGAAGCGGAGGCCGTCGTACGTAGCGGTGGCCGTGACCTGCAGGTCGGAAAGGTCGGCGCCGGATTTGCGCGCCACATGGGCGATGGCGATCGCGAAACAGGACGCGATCGAGGCCAGTAGAACGTCGGTGGGTTGCGGACCGCGGTCGGTGCCGCCGACGGATTTGGGTTCGTCGACGATGAGCTGAAAGCCGCCGGCGTCTACGACGGCCCGCAGATCGCCGTCCCATCGGGCCGATGCGCTGCGCTCCCCGCTCATGAGCTCGCGGCCAGGTCGAGTACGGCGGCCCGGAAGCACGCCATCGGCGCGGTTGCGACCCCGGCGCCGATCTGGCCGATACCGGAGCGTGCGTGCAGGATCCCCGTCGTGATCTTGGGGGCGATCCCGAGCTCGACGACTTGGCGAGCGTCGACGCCGAGCGGCGTCCCCCGATAGTCCCAGGTTGGCAACTGGAATCGGCTGCTGTTGCCCACGCAGATCAACGCCATGTCCTCGGTCACCGCGACCGCATCGGAGAGCCGGCCGCCGAGGAAGCCGGCAACGGCGGGCGACCCTGCGGCGGCGGCGCCGCCGAGTCCTACCAGCTCCAGGACGGCGCTGTCGCCGATGTCAGGTGCGGCGCTGTCGGCGTCATAGTCCGGGTAGTACATCGCGTCGCCGACAGGTGGAGCGTCAGCGACGAACATCGTGTCATTGCCGGCCAGGCGGACCCCGAACGTCGTGCCGTTACGGCACATCGTCGTGACGATGGTCGACCCAGGCACCTGTTCGGCAGCCATGGTCAGCGACCGAGCCGCGGCCATTGCCAGGTTCAGGAAGAACAGATGGTTCCCGGACAGGAAGCGCGCGAGATCGACACGTCCGGCGTCGGGTAGCGCCGCGAGGTGGGGCAGCAGGTTGCGGATCAGCAGGCTGGTCGTGCCCTGGGTACGCATATGAATGTCGTCGCCCATCTGCACGCCCTGCGCGGCGAGCGCGAACAGGTCGATCGGACCAGCCGCATTGACGACCGCGCGCAGCATCGGACCAGCGACGTCGCGCAGGAACTCCAGTCGCGCGATCGCGGCCGGAGTCTCCCGCCCGAACCACGCGGTCTCCCCGGGGCCTTGGTTGATCGGCGCGTACGCACGAGTGCCGCCTTGACGATTCTCCACGACGAACACTGGCGTCGACGGGCCCATCGCCGTCGCCATCGGGACGACGGCGCCATGAGCGATTGCGGGGGCCAGCCGGATGTCACCGTCGGAGAGGAGCCAGTCGGCCTGAGCCACGTTCGCCGCCCAACCCTCTGCGACGGTGGCCGCCCGCATCGAGCGCTGCAGTGGGTCGCAGACCGCGTCCCATTCGATGGGCGGTCCGCTGTGCAGCAACGTCCGATCGGCTAGCCCGGCCATAACGTCGCCAGCCGTCGCCACGCCGACGAGTACCGGCACGCCCTGGTCCAGCCGGCGGAGCACCTCTGCGTTCGCCCGGTCGATCGATTCGGACCGCGCACCGTAGAGCTGCTCGAGTGCGGCCACGACGCCGGCGTCACCGCCCGCCGGGATGCGCCAGTCGAGTTGCTGCACCGGCTTGCCCTGGTCGCGCACCGCGTCCGCGAACAACGGTAGGCCGATGTTGATCACAGCGATCTCGTCGGGGAGCTGAACGGCCTCGTGGGTCATGGCGTCTCCTTCTCCTCGGCGGTGGCGCGCGCCTGGCCGAGCAGCGCGGCGATGGCGGCCTGCAGATCAGCGCGCCGGGCCGTGACCGCCGCGGCAAGTTCGTCGGCGCGCTCGCGGCAGTGAGCGATCATCGTCGCCACTGCGGCCGGCGCGGCGCCGCCGGTGGCGGAGCGGGTCGCGACGATGCTCATCGGATCGAGAACGCCGGACAGGTCGAGGTCGGCCAGTCCCCAACTCCGTCCGGTTTCGGCAAGCGCCACCTCGTCGAGGAGCTCGCCGGTGATGTCCTTACCGGCGATTCCGCGCTTGCTGGCTTCCCGGACCGTGTTGCCCACGACGACGTAAGCGCTGCGGTAGTCGATGTCGCAGGCCTGCAGGATGTACTCGGTGAGATCGGTCGCCTGCGTGTATCCGGCGTCGAGCTCCTCGCGCATCCGGCGGGCGTTGACCCGCAAGGTGCGCACCACCCCGGACATGAGCCGGGTGACCCGGATGGCCAGATCCAGCGCGCGCGGCACCTCGCCGTAGGCAAAGATCAGGTTGTCGCTGCGCGCCGAGGGACTCTTGGCGACGGCCAGGAAGCCGCTCAGCCGTCCGATCAGCACGCCGGACGCGCCGCGCACGATGGCGAGCGAGTACGGGTTCCGCTTTTGTGGCATCAGGATGCTCGATCTGGTGTACGAGTCGTCGAGGTCGACGAAGTCGAACTCGTTGCTGGACCAGATCTCGAGATCTTCGGCAAGCTTGCTCTGTGTCGAGAGCAGGCTGGCCGCGCTCGCCAGGATGTGGATCAGACCGTCGATCTGCCACATCGCGTCGCGGGTGTGCTCGATGACCTCGTCGAAACCGAGCGCTCGCGCGATGAAGCCGCGGTCGTCGAGCAGCCGGGTGCCGTTGACGCATCCGGCGCCGCCAGGGCTGCAGTTGACCCAATCCAGCTCGTCGAGCAGACGGGCGCCGTCGCGCAATACCGGGTAGGCGAACGACAGGACGTAGTGACCGAAAGTCGAGGGCTGGGCCTGCTGCAGGTAGGTCTGGTCGGGCATCAGCGTCGTGGTATGCGCCGCGGCGAGATCGGCGGCCTCACGCGCGGAACGGGCGATCTCGGCGACCAGTTCCAGCAGCTGGCTGCGCAGGCACAGCCGCAACGCGATCCGGGCGGCCTCACGCCGAGGACGCCCGGCGTGCAGCCATCCCGCGACATCGCCCAGCCGTTCGACGAAGAATCGTTCGCGCGAGTTGTAGGGCTCGCCGAACTCCGGGTTGTAGGGGAAGTCGCCGGCATCGGTCGGGTAGATCTCCAGCAGCAGACCGAGCAGCTGGCGGGCCGCACGCGGCGGGACGATGCCGCGCCGCAGCAGGTCGAGGACATGCGCGATGTCGGCGATGTTCAGGCCCTGGTGCAGGAACGGGGCGTCGTCGTTCTCCAGCGTGAAGCCCGACTCGATGAGTTCCGGCGCCGCCGAGCCCACCGGCGGGCCACTTCGACGGGTCATTCGCGGCCTCCTCGCGGCACGGCCGCCGCGTGCCCGCCGGTATGCCAGTAGACGATCGGGCTGCCGACGCCGTTTCGCACCAAGTGCCGCAGCAACGTCATCGACTTGGCGGTGTACGTGTCGTCCAGCAACAGACCCTCGTGCCATAGGGCCAGGGTGGCGCTGCGCCGGTCGTCATCGGTGGCGATGCCGAACCCAGGGCCGAGCCCGTCACGGATGTCGACATCGCCCGGAGTGGGCTCGGCCGACCCCATGAGGCGCGCACAGCCGCGCGCCGTGGTCAGCACCTGGGCGCGCGCCTGATCCACCGGCCTGCTCACCGACGCCGCGATCACCCGAAACGGCAAGCCGAATCGCACGACTCCGGCGACCAACCCGGCCTGGGTTCCACCTGATCCGGTGGCCATGACCACGGTGGCCCAACGGTCTGGGAACTGCTCGGCAAGTTCCCGCGCGGCGCAGGCGCTACCCAGCGCCCCCACGGGCGTCGCGCCGCCTCGGGGCAGCGGGTAGGCAGCGCGCCCTATGTCGGCCGCGTACGCGACCACGGCAGCGTCGAGATCGTCGCGACGAAGCGTCGGATCGAAGCACAGTCGCGCTCCGGCCGCGCTCGCGAGCTGTACCGGGTAGGGCGCCGGCGTGGGCTGGTCGCCGGCGTAGAGCACGTGGCAGTCGAGCCCCGCAGCGCGGGCAGCCAGCGCCGCAACCGCGCAGAAGTTCGACGACGGGCTGCCGGTCGCCACGACGACGGTGACACCCGAATCCTGCGCGTCGCCGATCAGGAACTCGAGCGGCCGCGCCTTGGTGCCCGCGGTTGCGAATCCGGTGAGGTCGTCGCGCTTGATCCAGATCGGCGCGGCGCCGAGCGCACGTTCGAGCCGGTGCGCGCGAGTCAGCGGCGTCGGCAACGCCGCCAGCGGGAATCGGGGAAACGTCACGGCCATGTCGCGGGCTCGGCGCGGCGGGCTTCGCGGGCCCGTCGCACGACGATGTCCGTCATCGCCGCGGCGGCCTCGATCGGCCAGCCTTCGGTCCACTCCTGGACCTCGCTCTCGGTCGCCGCGCCGGCCGCCGCCACTGCTGCACCGACATCGCGTGTGCCGCTCTCGAGGATCAGCTTGTGCAGCAACTGTTGCGCGCTGTGTCTGCCCAGACGCCGCGACAATCCGGCCAGCACCCGCTCGGACGCCGGAAGATCACCGAAGCGGTGCAGATTGGCAAGCATCGCGGCGGGGTCGACGACCAGACCTGACACCAGCCCGCGCGCGGTCTGCAGCGCGACGGCGGTGAGCAGGCACACCTCGGGAAGCGCCACCCACTCCGCCTTCCAGGCCCGGCCGTCGCGTTCGTGTGCGCCGACCGTGCCTTCGACCAGCACCCCGGCGTGCGCGCGGACGAGGCGGGCCAGGGTGTCCAGGTGCTCGCTGGCCTCGGGGTTTCGCTTGTGCGGCATGGTGATACTGCCGACCACATCAGGAGTCGTCGGTTCGCGTAGCTCGCCGATCTCCGGACGGGAGAGCTCGAACACCTCGGTGCCGATCCGGGCCAGCGTCCCGCACACAAGCGACAGCACCGTGCCGAACTCCGCGATGCGGTCGCGGGCCGTCAGCCAGGAAATGCCCGGGTCGGCCAGCCCGAGTTCAGCGCAGAATTCCTGCCGCAGTCGCGGCCCGTCCGGATCGAAGAAGCCGAGGACGCCGACGGCACCGGCGAGTTGGCCGACCAGCCAGCGCGGGCGCGCCTCGGCCAGCCGATCCAGGTGACGGCGTACCTCGTCGGCCCAGGATGCGACCTTGAACCCGAAGCTGATCGGCGCTCCTGGCTGACCGTGGGTGCGGCCGAGCATCGGGGTACGGCGGTGCCGCTCGGCCAGTTCGAGCAGCGACACCTCGAGCGTGCGCAGGTCGCTCCACACCAACCCGCCCACCCGTCGCATCACAAGCGCGAACCAGGTGTCGGTGACGTCCTGAACGGTCGCGCCGAGATAGACGTGCTCGCGGGCCGGCTCGGGTAGCACTCGCTGCAGTTCGCGGATCAGGCCGAGAGTGGAGTGCGCGGTGAGGCGGGTCTGCTCGGCGACGTAGTCGAGATCGAGGCGCGTCGCGTCGGCGTGCTCCGCGATCAGCTCGGCCGACTCGGCCGGGATGATGCCGAGCCGGGCCTGCGCCGCCGCCAGTGCGGTGAGGATGTCGAGCCAGTCCTGCAGGCGCGCCGTTTCGTCGAAGAGCGCCGTCAGCTCGGCCGTGCCCCACAGGTGGGCGTACTGGCGGGAGTCGGTCAGGCGGGCACCCATGCCGGCTCCCATGCCTGCGCGAGGGCCGCCAGCGCCGCCCTGATCTGCTCCAGCGAGGCACCCCACGGCACGATCACCTGACCGGCCTCGACGATGATGTCGTTCTCGAGCAGGCAGCATTTCGTCAGCAACGGACCGGCGATCGCCGGCCGGGCGCGCGGGCAGATGTCGAGCTGCTCGGCCCGCTTGCCGTAGAACCACTCGTGGATCTGCTGCGATCGCTCACACCCGACGAGGGTCCACGGCTGGTGGGGTGGGCGCTCGTCGAGGTAGCTGGTCTGCGTGCCGGGCAGGTCGAATCCGCTACCGCGACATGGCATCAGGTACCGGTCGGACGGGCGGTGAGCCGCCAGACCGGCGAGCTGGACAAGATCGGCAACCAGTTGCATCGGCGGCAGGTTCTCGACCACGTCGAGCACCCGCTGTGCCTGATCGAGCAGCTTCGGCGGCTGCGGCGGCGCGACCTCGCGGACCGTGACTCGCATGGGCGCAGGGCCGACGATGAAGTTGACGTGCTCGTAGCGTCCCTGCACCACAGTGGCCCGCTTACCCGGGACGCGTGCGATCGCGGCAGCGGCGAGGGCCGACGGCACGCCGGTGTCCACGTCGGGGCAGTGCAGATACGCGCACTCCTCGGCGCCCGCGATCAGTTCGACGTCTGTGATCGAGGCGAACAGCGCCTCGTCGCTGTGCTTGCGCACCCGGATGATCGCGGTGTGATCGCCGTTTCGCACCACGATGAATCTCGTGCGCCGGTACGCCTCGCGGCCCAGGAAGTGCCGGCGCAGCGAGGGCTCGTCCAGCCGTCCGTCGACGTGGGCCACCGCGACACCGCGGTACTTGCCGGGCACCAGATTGCGCTCGGGGGACTCGCTCAGGCCGGCAGCCATTGACGGCTCAGCTCGAAGGTGTCGGCCCGCAGCCCGCGGCGCAGGGTTTCGAGAGCGAGCGCGTCGGCTATCGCGATGTTCGCGAGGTTCACGTCCGGGCCGTACTCGTGAATAAACCAGCTCTGTTGCGCCTTGCGCGGGGCCTCGAACAGCACGCGCGCGAGGCCGCCGCCGCGCACAACGGCCGCCACGATGTCATCTCGGACGCGACCGTCAGGGCTGTACAGCCCCACACTGCCGCTCTCGCGGCCCTCGGCGATCACCCAGCGCGCGCCCGCGTCGAGGTCGGCGGCGACCTCATTCGCCCATTGCTGCGGAGACAAGTCGTCATCCGGATCCTTGCGGCCGACCTCGGAGAACACCACGAACGATCGGGCGGCCGACCGGATCAGCTCGCCCTTCTCATCGAGCGTCATCGGCGCGATCCCGCGCGACACTTCGACCGCGTCGAACCCGGCCTCGCGTGCCCAGGCGAGGCAATCGGCCGCCTTGCCTTGCGCCCAAGCAATCTCGAGCAGCGTGCCGCCGATGCAGGCCCGGACGTCGTTGTGAGAGAGCAGGTCGAGCTTGTCCGCCAGTGCCCCGTCGAGGTACGCCGTCCCCCAACCGAACTTCCATACGTCGATGTACGGTTCGGCCGTGGCAAGGGTTCCGGCGGTCTGCACCGCGCTGGCTCCGTTGTCCAGCACATGGGTCAGGCCGACCGCCCGAGGCTTGTCCTGGCGGGCAGGCAGATCCAAAAAGTCGGGACGCCCCACGTGGCCTATGCTAAATGCCTCGTTCACTTTCCGACAAGGAGCGCTCCGTGGCTGGCCCTGCGGTCTCCCCGGCCGATCTCGGCGCACTGGCCGGCGCATTGCGGACGAGCCCGGCGCTGCGCGCGAAGGGCGGGATCGAGCTCGTCGGCGAGATCTTCGGTGCGGGCAGCTGGGTCCACGGACCGGGTGACGACGGCGCGGTGGCCGATGCCGACGCGGACGGCACTCAGGTCATCGCCTGCGGCGAGGCGCTGCTGCCGGCATTTGTGGCGGCCGACCCCTACGGCGCCGGGCTCGCCGCGGTGCTCACCAACGTCAACGACCTCGCCGCCATGGGCGCCATCCCCCTCGGCATCGTCGACACGATCGTCGCCGACGACGCCACCGCGCGCGCGGCGCTACGCGGAATGCACGAAGGCTGCCGCATCTACGACGTGCCTCTGCTCGGGGGACACATCACGCGATACGACGGCGCGCCGGCGCTGTCGGCGTTCGGCGTCGGGCGGGCGCGGCGGGTGTTGTCGGCGACGCACGTCGCCCCAGGCCAGGCTGTGATCGTCGCGTGTTGCATCCAGGGTGCGATGCGCAGCGACTTCCCGTTCTTCGCCTCGTTCACCGAACGCGGCGACGAGCTGGGTGCCGACGTGCGCGTGCTCGCCGCGGTTGCGGAGTCCGGCTCGTGCGTCGCTGCCAAGGACGTCAGCATGGCCGGCCTGGTCGGGTCGCTGGCCATGCTGCTGGAGTGGAGCCGCACCGGCGTGACGCTCGACCTCGACGCCGTCCCGCGCCCACCCGACGTGGCGATGGACGCCTGGCTAGCCTGCTTTCCGGCCTTCGCGTTCCTGCTCTGCGCACCGCCGGGCCGCGCGGGCGAGTGCCTGCACGCCTTCACCGACCGGGGGCTGGTCGCCGCGGTGGTCGGCGAAATCGACGACTCCGGTGTACTTGCAATCCGGCAAGGCGCCCGGAGCGCGGAGGTTCTCGACCTCCGCGTCACGAGTGTGACCGGGCTGCGGCGCTGATCCCGCCGTGCGCGGACCTCGATCTCGACCACTCGCTCCGCTCGGGCCGCGTCGCGGCGGCGGGGCTCTTCGCGCGAGCGCTCATCGCAACGTTAGCGGCGGCGGATCCCGGCGCGGAGCTCCTCCACGATGCGTGTCCCCGTTGCCATCGACGGGAGCTCGATCGACATCGGCTGGTGCGGGAGTCCGGCGTAGGTCTCGACCTCGCCGGCCAGTCGCCAACCGAGCCGCGTGAAGAACGCGACGTTGGGCAGCTGGATGTGCGCGACCATCGTCGACCCGCCGTGCGCCCCGGCGAGCGCGACCGCACAGCGCACCAGCGGCGCCCCGAGCCCGAGCACGCGATACGGCGCCAGCACGGCAAGCCGATCGCCTTGCCAAATCCCGGGCTCCAGCTCGTAGAGCCGCACGCTGCCCGCGGGAATGCCGTCGTATCGGCCGAGCACGCGAGTCGTCGCGGCGTCGTCGTCGCGAGCGTCGACGTCCGAACATGCGAAGATCGCCTGCTCGACAACGAACACCTGGTGCCTGATCGCGTGATGATCCGCGATCTCGGCGGCCGATCGCGCCGGCTCGCAGGTGACCGGCGCAGGGGCAGTGCGCGTCGCCTCGGAAAGGGTCACGACGGCGGCCCGGTCCCGATCTGCAGCAGCGGTTCGATGCTGCGGACCGCCGAGCAAGCCTGGCAGCGCGCACAGCCGGCCGTACTCGGACGAAGGCCGCGGTCGTTCATATATGCCAGCACCTGGCGATAGATGCGCTCCGTATACGCAGCCGGGGGCGGCAGCACGTCCTGCATGAGACTGCCTGCCACCGGGCGAAGCGGGACAACGAACGGGTATACGCCGATGTCGATGGCGCGACGGCAGCCCTCCGCCGTGAGCTCGGGGTCTTCACCCATCCCGAGGATCACGTACGTCGACACCTGGCCTTCGCCAAAGATCTCGACGGCGCGCTCCCAGACCTCGAAGTACCGCTCGATCCCGGTCCGCGCCTTGCCCGGCGCAACGTGCGCCAGCACTTCCGGATCGAACGTCTCGATGTGGATGCCCACCGAGTCGATGCCCATATCGCCGACCTCGTCGAGCACGCCGAGATCGGCCGGCGGCTCGAACTGCACCTCGACCGGCAGGCCAGCGGCGCGTTTGACCGCCTGACCGCATCGGGCGACGTACCGCGCACCGCGATCGACGCCGTGCGAGCTGCCGGTGGTGAGCGTCGCGTCGACGGCGCCATCGAGTGTCTTGGCGGCGATGGCGACCTCGGCGAGCTGCTCCGGTGTCTTCTTTACGATCGTGCGTCCCGCCGCCAGCGAGAGGCCGATGCCGCAGAACTTGCACTGGTCGTCGGTTCCCCAGTACGTACAGGTCTGCACGACGGTGCTGGCGAATGAGTCGAGGTGCAGCAACGCGATCTTCCAGTACGGGATGCCGTCCGCGGTCTGCAAGTCGTAGAAGCGCGGGCGGCGTTGCCCGGTCGCCTCGGCCACTCGCTCGCCGTCGCGGTACACGGCATAGCCGTCGTCTTCCGCAGCCAGCACGTACGGCGACGACTGCGCGAGCGCATTGTCGGTCGGCACGGTGACCGGGAAGCCACCGATCCACAGCATCCCGGAGTCCGACGGGCCGGCTCCCCCTTGCCTGCGCTCGATGGGGACCTCGACTCGCAGCCCGCGCGCCTGCACATCGATGATGAGCTCTGCGAGCGCCGCCGCCTGCGTTCGGCCCGCGCCGCCATTCGGCGCAGCTGCCTCCCGCGGTACTGCCGGTCCGTCTGCGGCAAGCACCATGGGAGCTCCTCCCGGACGTTTACTTCCCGATACGGAACGTTGCCTTCAGGAAACGCGGGCGGAGTCTGCGTGTCAAGGGTGCGACGTCGCGGAGGCAAGTTCGCGATAACGAAGCGCGGCGGCCGCATCGGCGAGCACGTCCGGAGCGAGTCCGGCAAGTGAGATGCTCTGCGCCGCGGCCAATTCGAGTGCCAGTTCTGCGACGGCGGGCAACCCTTCGATCAGGGCGTCGATGCTCGAGCAATCGCGGCGGAGCCGTTCCAGAACTCGGCCGATGACGAGCACGGCCCGCTCGTAACGGTCCGGATCAGTCATCGCTAGCGGGTAGATCGCGGACTCGGCCGCCGTGAACCGTCGCAGCAGCGCCAGGCGAGCGGCGTTCGTCGAAAGGCCCGGACTCTCATCCACGGCGACGCCCTCCGGTGCGCAGGGGCGGCCTTGTGCGGCGACCTGCCATTAACTATCGTCTAAATTCACGTCGCATGATAAACGAAGCGCCGAGGCCGCCGCCAGGCCATCGTCATCGTGAACGCGAGGTGGGGGCGCTGTGACGAAGGTAGCCGTGGTCGCGCTGGGCGGGAATGCGTTCACCGTCGAACAGCAATCCGGCACTCACGAGGAGCAGGCGGCCAACGCCACCGCCATGGCCCACTGCATCTGCGAACTCCTCGACGAGGGCTGGCGCCTCGCGCTCGTGCACGGCAACGGCCCGCAGGTCGGCAACCTCGCGATCCAGCAGGAGGAGAGCGCCGCTCTCCTTCCGCCGCAACCGCTCTTCTCGCTGGTCGCCATGACGCAGGGGCAGCTCGGCAGCATCATCGCCTCAGCGGTGCACGCCGCCTCGGGTGGCCGCCACCGCGTCGTCACGGTGCTGGCGCACGTCGTCGTCGACGCGGCTGACCCGGCCATGGCTCACCCGACGAAACCGATCGGACCGTTCCTCGACGGGGCGGAGGCAAAGCGGCTGGCGCAGACGAAGGGCTGGCGCGTCGAACCGGACTCCGGACGTGGCTACCGCCGGGTTGTTGCGTCGCCGCAGCCGCAGAGCATCGTCGAGGTGGATGCCGTCGCCTGCCTGCTCGACGCGGGACACGTCGTGGTGACGGCCGGCGGAGGTGGGATCCCGGTTCTTCGCGACGACGCCGGCCGGCTCACCGGCGTGAACGCCGTCATCGACAAGGACTATGCCGCCGCGACGCTCGCACTCGCGCTCGGCGCGCAGGCACTTGTGCTCGTGACGGCGGTTGAGGCGGTATATCTCGACTACGGCACCGCGACCCAGCGACGACTCGCGCAGATCGATCTCACGCAGGCCGACGCGTACCTCGCCGCCGGCCAGTTCCCCGACGGCAGCATGGGTCCGAAGATCCGCGCGGCCACGCGATTCCTGCGCAGTGGCGGCGAGATCGCTGTGATCACCAACCCGGCGCTCGCTGCCGCCTCGCTGCGAGGCGCCGATCCCGAGAACGTGTCGCTCGGCACACGCATCGTCAACCTCGGACCGCGATGATCAGCCTGACGCGCCTTTTCCCCGACACGTACGTCGACTCCGTGGCGCAGCTTCGCGCCGCGCGAGCGATGCGGGACATGCCGGGCGTGCAGTGGGCGAGTGCCGTGATGGCAACCCCGGCGAATGTCGAGGCACTGCCAGACGAAGGCGTCGATGCCGGTGAGTTGCGCGAAGCCAGCGCCAACGACTTCTGCCTCGCCGTCCGCGCGGAAGACGAGGGCTACGCCATGCAAGCGATCGAGGCCGGCGTGGGCGCCATATTCGCCTCGCGCGAAAGCAGTGACGCTCCGGCCGAGCGGCCGAGCCGATCCGTGCGGCAGGCCGTCGCCGCGCAGCCTGGTTCGACGGTCGCCGTGATCTCGGTGCCCGGCCAGTACGCCGCACTGGCGGCGTTCCAGGCGCTCGGCGCGGGCCTTCACGTCCTGCTGTTCAGTGACAACGTGCCGGTGGATGAAGAGGTCGCGCTCAAGTCGTATGCGCGATCGCGAGGACTACTTCTCATGGGACCGGGAGCCGGGACCGCGATGCTGGGCGAGACGGCGCTCGGATTCGCGAACGTGGTGGCCCCAGGACGGGTCGGGGTGGTCGCGGCGGCCGGAACCGGCGCCCAGGAGGCGATGTGCCTGCTCGACCGCTGGGGCGTCGGCGTCAGTCACGTCATCGGCCTCGGCGGGCGGGACCTTAGCGATCAGGTGGGCGGGTGCATGGCGCTGCCCGCGGTCGCGGCATTGCGTGAGGATCCGGGCACCGACGCGATTCTGCTTGTCTCCAAGCCACCCTCGCCCGACGTGGCACGGACGGTACTCGACACGGCCGGCCGGACGCCGATGGTCGCGGCGCTGATCGGGCTCGACGCGGCCGACTTCCCCGTCCCCGCCAACCTGACGATCGCTCGCACGCTCGAGACCGGCGTCGCGGCAACCCTTGCCGCCCTGGGCCTTCGCGCTCCGGACACTACGACGTTGCTCGGCCCGAGCATCGAGCAGGCGCGAACCCGGCTCGCACCCGCGCGCAGTGCGGTGCGCGGGCTGTTCTCCGGCGGGACGCTGTGCTACGAGTCCCTCGTGATCCTCAGCGATGTGCTGGGCGCGGTGTACTCGAACACGCCGATCAATCCCGCGTGGAGCCTGCCCGCACCACCGGGCAGCCACCAATGTCTCGACCTCGGCGAGGAGGAGTTCACGAGAGGACGCCTGCATCCGATGATCGACGCGGAGGCCCGCATCGACGTGCTGCGCCAGCATGCCGGCGACGAGCAGGTTGCCTGCCTGATCCTCGATGTGGTCCTCGGCTACGGCGCGCACCCCGACCCGGCCTCGGTGCTCGCTCCGGTGTGCGCGCAGCTCATGTCCGGTGGCGGGCCGCAGGTCGTGGCCTACGTCTTGGGCACCGAGCGGGACCCGCAGCGGCTGAGCGCGCAGCGCAGCGCCCTTGTCCAGGCCGGCTGCATAATCACCGAGACGGCGGCCCGAGCCTCGCTTGCCGCGGCCGCCGTCGCCACAGGCAACGCCGAACTGATGAAGGCTCAGCTGTGAGTCCGCGCGTCGCCTTGGTGACGTACTCGACCAAGCCACGGGGCGGCGTCGTGCACACCCTGTCACTTGCCGATGCGCTCCTCGCGTGCGGAATGTCGGTGCCGGTGATCGCACTCGGCGACCGATTCTTCCGGGACGTGCGGGCACCGCAGCGCCTCGTCCCGGCGCCCCCTAGGGCCGACACGTTGGAACAACGGGTGGCCGACTCGGTCGACGCACTTGAGCGCGGCCTGACCGCGTTCGCCGACGACTTCGACATCCTGCACACGCAGGACTGCATCTCCGCCCGCGCCGCCGCGCGCGTGCGGGATGCCGGCGCGCCGATCAGCGTGGTCCGCACCGTCCATCACGTGGACGACTTCACGACCCAGGCGCTGATCGACTGCCAGCGTCAATCGATCGTCGAACCCGACCGGTTGATCGTGCCCAGCAAGGATTGGCGCCGGCGGCTCCACGACGAATTCGGTGTCGATACCGATGTCATCTACAACGGCGTCGACGCGACGCGCTTCGGCCCGATCGAGCCGCTCCGGCGGGAGGCGCTGCGCCGCGAGTTAGGCCTGGCCGACCGGTTCGTGTTCCTGTCGGTGGGCGGCGTCGAGCCGCGCAAGGGCACCGTCTACCTGTTCGAGGCGCTGGCCGCACTCGCCGCCGACCGCGGCCTCCTCCCGCGGCCCGCGCTGGTCATCGTCGGCGGTCACTCGTTCCAGGACTACCAGCAGTATCGCGACAAAGCGCTGGCAATGCTGGACGAACTAGGCCTCGAACTGGGCCGCGACGTGGTCCAGCTCGGCACCATCACCGACCGGGACTTGCACGACTGGTACCGCAGCGCCGACGCGCTGGCGTTCCCGTCGGTCAAGGAAGGGTGGGGGTTGGCCGTGCTCGAGGCGATGAGCGCCGACCTTCCGGTGGTCGCGAGCGATATCGCCGTGTTCCGGGAGTACCTCAGCGACGGGACGAACGCCGTCCTGACCACGGTGGGCGATCCCGCGTCACTGGCCGAGGGCCTGCGGGCAGTGATGACCGACGCGGGCCTACGGCACCGCCTCGTCGTAGGCGGGCGGCGCGTGGTTCCCGAGTTCACGTGGGAGCGCGCCGCCCGTGAGCACGCTCGGATCTACCAGTCGATCAGAGCGTCCAGGTCTGCATTATCAGCGCGCCCTGACGGCGCGCAGTGAGGACCGAGTCGAGGACGTCGAGCGGGTTGATCGGCTTCACGCCCTCCATCATGTCGATCTCGCGCATGCCGTACAGCGCGGCCGCGGAGAAGCGGCACGCGTAGACATGGCCGCCCTCGTCCATGAAGGTCTGCAACTGGCGGTTGTAGGCAAGTGCCCCGGGGAACGGCTCATCGCCCACCTTCGGGTAGCCGCGGGTCGCCGCCGCCATCAGCGACCCCGGACCGTAGAGGATGAGGTGGGTGTCGAAGCCCTTCCGGTTGATCCGGGTCACGGTCAGCATGTTCACCAGGCCGACCGATCCCTCGAACGGCACGGTGTGCATGAGGATGTACGCCGCCTCACCCGGCTCGGCCTGGATGTCCTCGAAGACCTTGTCCTCGTAGTCGACGATCGCGTCGCCCTTGCTGACCCTCTCGCCCACGATCTGCGCCATCGCGCAATCCCCTTTCCTGTCGGGTTGACTAGAGCACCGCCGGACCCGCAGGCCGCGGCGGGGGTGCCCATTGCTGGCGATGACTGCCGGGCATCGTCAGCATGATCCGGTGCCGCAGCTTCCACGGCAGTACGCGATAGGTGGGCGCGAACACGCGCCGCCAGAACAGCTCGGCTGCGCCGTGCGGAGGCAGCGGACCCCGCGCCTTGTAGCGGCGGGCTACTCGCTCCTGTGCACCGACCAGCAGGTAGTGCTCCGAGTGGGTGCGCAACCAGCGAGAGAAGGCCACCTCAGCCTCCCCGCAGCCGGTCGAGGCCGTTCTGCGCGGCGAGAACGATCGGTTCGTTCAGCGCGCCGATCGCCGGTGAATAGACGTTCTCCATCGTCGCGAGGTCGTTCAACGTGAGCCCGAACCGGACGGCGGTGGCCAGGAAGTCGGCGCGCTCCTTGATGCCCTCGCCGCCGACCATCTGCGCGCCGATGAGACGCAGGCTGCCCGGCTCAGCGAGGAGCTTGACCGTGACCGGCTTGACCCCGGGGTAGTAGCGCGCGCGGGAGATGCCCTGTGCCTTGCCGAGCGCGTACGGGATGCCCAGCGCCATGGCGGTCGTCTCGCCGAACGATGCTCCGCCGATGATCCACTTTCCGGCCGGCGTACCCCACGGAACGTAGACGGCGCGATAGACGCGTGACCCTCCGCCGGCGTTGAGTCCGGCGACCTTCCCCTGCGCGTAGGCGTGGCTGCCCGTGAGGCCCTGAAGCGGCACGCGGGTCAGGCCGTGGGGGATCTCGGTGCAGTCGCCGGCCGCGAAGACCCCGGGCGCCGACGTGGCCATGCGTTCGTCGACGATCAGCCCCCCGGTCGAGCCGATCTTCAGACCGGCCGCGGTGGCGAGCGCGTTGTTGGGTTCCTTGTGGGTGCACACGACGGCGAGGTCCGCGGCGATCTCGCCGTCGGACGTCTGCACCGCCCGCATGTGGCCCTCGCCAAGGAATGCCTGCAGGGTGGTGTTGAAGTGCGTGGTGACGCCGAGTTCGCGCCATGACTCCTCAACCGGCGCCATGATGTCCGGGTCGGCGACCTGCGACATCGGCCACGGACCGGCGTCGACGACGTGCGTCTCGATCCCGCGGTGCGCCAGGGCAGTGGTCATCTCCACGCCGAGGGGCGACGCCTCCACTACGACCGCCACCTTGACCGCGTCCAGAACCTTGTCCCACTCCATCGCCTCGCGGATGTTCTTGACGTAGTACAGGCCGTCCAGGTCACCACCGGGAACTCCCGGGTCCGCGTAGTTGAATCCGGTGCCGAGCACCAGGCTGTCCCAGGACACGTCGCCCTCGCCCGCGACGCGCACCACCTTGCGCGCGATGTCGATGCTCTCGACGCTGATCTCGTACCGGATGTCGATCCCGGCCTGGACGTATGCGTCCTTGGTGGCGAGGAACAGCCGTTGGAAGTCGTCGATCTCCTTGCCGTGTACGTACGGGATGCCACACGGGCTGTAGGCAACGTCTTCGAATTCGGTGAAGACCACCACCTCGTTGGCTGGATCAGCCGCCTTCACGCCGCCCGCGGCGCCGATACCGGCGGCGCCACCCCCGACGACTACGATCTTGTTCGCCACGCGTCGTACCCCCTTCGCGCGCCGAGCGGGCAGACGACCGTCCACCATGATCGAGGCTCGTTCACTATATTAGACGCGGCAACGCCGTCAAGGGGGGCTACGGATGACCAGATCGATCCGCAAGCCGCAGCGTGCCCTGCGCATCGAGGAGCACGTCGATGGCATCGTCAGCTCCATCGGACCGAAGCTCAAGCAACTCAGGCACGAACAGCGCCTTTCGCTCCAGCAACTCGCCGGCAAGGCCGACGTGTCCGCCGCAGCCATCCACAAGATCGAACGCAACGACATGGTCCCTACGATCACGACGCTGCTGAAGATCGCCACCGCCTTGGACCGCCCCGTCAGCTACTTCATCGACAGCGACGAGACACCACCCGAGCCGGTCGCGTTCACCCGAGCCGGCGAGCGCCCCGCCGTCTTCACGCCGCACAAAGGACTGCACCTGTCTGGGGTGTCCGGCCCATACACACCGTTCCGTAGCGCCGCGGCGGTCGCCACGCTCGATCCGGGGGCGGACAGCGGCAGCAAGCCCCTCGTGCATCCCGGCGAAGAACTGGTCTTCGTCCTTGAGGGCAGAGTGGTCTTCGACATCGACGGCGTGAGCTACAAGGTCGGCCGCGGCGACTCCCTGCACTTCATCGGCGAGCAGCCCCACCACTGGGCCAACGAGACGAAATCCGTCGCGCGGGCTCTGTGGATCGCGCTGCGCGACTCCTAACGCCTGCTCGCAGGTTTACTATGCGATGGATTCATTCCCGATAGTAGACAGTGGGGAGGCCTCGCCATGGCGTCACCGGAGAAGGTGAAGGGCCGGGTCATCGACGCGCACAGCCACATCGGCGAGATGGAGGCATGGGCGTTCTACAACTTGAAGGAGCCGGTCAAGCCGACGGTGTACGAGTTCGCCGACGCCAGTGCCTACCTGCGTCATCTCGACGCCGTCGGGGCAGAGCGTGGACTGGTCCTCCCCAACTACGGCATTCCGGTGCAGGGCCAGGCGTTCTCGCTGAACGACCTCGTCATCGAGTCGGCGCAGAGCAGCGACCGGCTGGTAGGCGGGTTGTGGGTGTCGTTCCTGCCCCAGAACCGGGACATGACCCTGAAGGCGCTGGAACACGCGGGCGAGCGCGGGATCGTCGCGTTGAAGACGACGTTCCTGCTGGGCGGCAATCCCGACCCAGGTACCTGGGACGACGACACCCGCGAGATCGCCGAGGCTTGCTTTGCCGCCGCCGGGACGCACGACCTGGTCTTCCACTTCCACACGAGCGCCGGGGGCACATCGGACATCAACAACTACGTGCCGATGGTCGAGGAGTACGGCAAGCGCATCAAGATCTATCTTGTGCACTTCGGCGGAGGCGTCAGCGGCCACATCAAACTCGTCCCGCAGTTCCTGGACTGGGTAGAACAGGGCTATCGCGTTTACTGCGACACCACCTGGACGATCGGCTTCGGCGCACGCTGGCTGATGACCGAGATCGAACGCCGTGGCATCGGTGAGGACCGCGTGCTGTTCGCATCCGACGAGCCGTGGAGTGACTTCTGGAGTGAGTACTGGAAGATCAACGGCGCACCAGTCAGCGGTGAGCTCAAGGAGCGCATCCTGTACCGGAACTACGAGGATCTCTACAGCTCTAAGGCGTAGCGCTGTCTCATCCCGCCGGGGTACTCGTGGGGTCGAATTTGGGCTGGTTCTCAGGCTCGGCCGGTCGCGCCGGCATTTGGTGGGCAACAACCGCTAGCTCCTGCGGCCGCGAGCGTCGAGTGCGCGCCGTAGGACGCACTCACAAGCGCGCCGACCCGTGCCTACTGCGCGTCGGCCAGGGCCGCGAGGAATGTGTCGATGTCGGCTCGGTCGGTGTGCAGGTGGGGCGAGATGCGCAGTGACGCGCCACGGATGGCGGCGAAGCAGCCATCGGCGAGCCTGGTCAGCACCGGGGTGCGCACCTCGGGCGGCAGTGCGATGCCAAGCATGTGCGGCCCGCGTTGGTCGGCGGGCAGCGGGGTCAAGCTGAGATTGGCGGCCGCGACTGCGAGCTGACCGGTTACCTGCTCAAGCGCAGCGGCGACGTTGTCGACCCGCCAGGTGGTCGGCTGCCGCAGCGCGGCCACCGCCATCGGCAGTAGCTCAAAGCGGGTGCGTTGCCCGATGTCGAAGCGCCGGCTGCCCGGCCGGTAGTCGTCGCGGTAGTCGACCAGCCGGGCGAAGTCTTCCGACCCGGCACGCGAGATCCAGTTCTCCTGCAGCGGCTGCCCCGGCGGTGCTCCTCGGCGACGTAGAGGTAGCCGAGGCCGAACGGGCCGAGCAGCGGGCCGTCCCCGCCCCATGATGACCGGTGGTCACGGTGCAGAACTCGCCCCGGCGAAGATGCCCGGACATGGCGGTGCGGGCCCGCTCTGGTAGCGGGCCCGCACCGTCGAACTAACTAACTTCAGGTGCCGATGTAGAAGAACGCGTCCACGTCGAATCGCGGTGTGCTGCTGCCCAGGTTCTTGATGAGCAGCGTGTGCGCACCGTTCGCGTACGCGCCGGCGAAGGCGAGGTACGCGGTGGTTTGCGTCGCGGCGTGGGCGTTGACGACCACCGTGCCGCTTCCGCTGGGAGTTACGCTCGCGCTACCGCGGCTTGGCGACTTGGTGGTCACCAATGCCAGGCGGCTTCCGACGTAGGTGAACTTGGCGGTCTTGCCGGCCGCAGTGGAGAACTTCACCTTGCCGCCGCTCGCGCCTGGGAGCGCCTGCAACGTCCAGCCGGTCGAGTACGCAATCGACGGCGCAGTCTCCTGCACCAGGTTCAGCCCGAAGTTGGAGCTCATGCTGAACGCGGAGAGGTTGCCCGCGTGATCGAGCGCATAGATGCCGTACTGGTAGTGGTGTCCAGCCGCGAGGTACTGGGTTACCGAGTTCGCCCCCTGGAAGCCCAGCAAGGTCCACGCGCCGAGGTCCACTCGGCGGTACACGTAGTAACCCTGCACGCCGCTCAGTGAGTCGCTCGCGGCCCAGCTGGTCCTGACCGGCGCGGTGCTCCCCGCCCCCAACTTGCCGATCACGAACTTCTCGTTCGGCGCGGAGGTGATCGTGGGCGCGGTGGGGTCGTAGCACACCGTCCCGTACGAGCGAACCGACGAGTCACCGATGTTGTCCCACGCCCGCACGTACAGGGTGTGGCATCCGACACCCGCAGCGGCCAGGCTGATCGACCCCGACGTCGAGTTCTTGACCGCCGGACCGTTGTAGAACGAGTTGCCGCTGCCGCCGTGTGGCTCGCTGGTCGGGTCACCCGGATCGGCGTCCCACGTATACGTGTAGCCGGCAACCCCGGTCGGCGGGAAGCTGCCGCCGCTGTCGACGACGGTCCAGTTCAGCTTGCCGCCGTTGTACCACGCGCCGGTGGTGGGACCGGTGATCGTCACCGTCGGCGGTGTCAGTTCGGGGACGCTGAACCAGAGGATCGACCAGGCGAACTGGAGCAGGTTGGCCGAGCCCAGTCCGGTGGCCAAGTCGTACCCAGGACCTGCGCACCACCCGGCGCCGATGTCGTTGCTCGTGCACCCGGACGTGATGTCGTAGTACGGATGGTGCGGCGAGCCCGAGTTCGCGTCGTACATGGCCCAGTGCGGATCACCGATCGTCGGGCATGGGCTTCCGGTGCCGCAAGCATTGCCCAGCGCTTGCACATAGGCGTTTATCTGGGCGAATATGCCGGCGAGTTCCGGTGCGACGATGCTCGTTCCGCCGGAGGCGGTCAGGCTGCCGCCGAAGAACACGTTCTGCCCAATAGCGGCGTTGAGCGACATGTCCGGTTCGGCGCGGGTGCTGCACATGGTGGCCACGCCCTGCCACCCTGGCTTGCCGAAGGTGGCGCTGCAGCCGCCGCCACCACCGCCGTTGTTGCTCGCGCAGGAACCTGGAGAAGAGCCGCCGGTCCACGCCGTCTCGGATGAGAACACGCCCGCGGCCTGCAGAGCCGTGCCTCCGGACGACACGAGGTCGGGGTCCGACCCCGGGTAGCTGTCGCTGACGTGCGCGCAGTCGGCGTAGGGACCGTGGTCGTGCGAGATGCCGATGAGCGTCCAGCCCTGACCGAGCATCGAGTTGAAGATGTTGTGGTCGGTGCTGATCGTTCCGGAGTCGTAGCAGAACGACTCGGCGCATCCCCAACTGGTGCTCATGGTGCGGGCGACGCCGTCGGAGAGCATCTGGTTCCAGATGTCGGTGAACGTCGACAGCAGGTTGTTGGCGCCGTCGTACATGTAGACCATCGACGTGTCGACGTAGGAGCCGAAGCTGTTCGACATCGCGGTCGACCACTCGAAGTCCATCGTGCCCTCGAAGTCACAGCAGGTGGGCGTGCCGTCGATAAAGAACTCCTGCCAGTGGTCCGCGAGGTACGGGTACTGATTGTGGAACCCGGTGAAGTCGCTGCCGTTGTGCGAGCCGGCTGTCGCGATCGCGATGCTCGTCGCGGGCGGCGTGACGCCGGGGTTGTGGGTCGGGTTGCAGCAGTGCCCCTGGCCGTACAGCGCGTTGACGTCGTAGGCCTGCGAGCTGTACAGGTCGGTGGGGTCGTAGAACCCGTTGGTGAGGCCCGGCGTCACTCCGCCGCCTGTTGCGCCGCCGGTCGCTCGGCCGCTCGAACCGAGCTTCTTCGCCGAGGCAGCCTTCGCCGCCGCGAGCCCGGATGCGCTGCCGTTCGCGTGGCCGGCGCCGCCGGTCGCTCGTGCCGGCCCGGCCGAGAATGCTGGGTAGGCCTGTTGCTGCGCCTGAGGACTGCTCGGCACCAGTGCCTGCAGGCTGTTCATGCCCTGGACAGAGCTGACGACACCGGCCAACGACGCGGGCAACGCGGCCGAGCGGGCGTTGGAGTAGAAGCTCTTGGATCCGAGGCGGTAGTTGTTGATCTGCACGCCGAACGCCTTCTGGACGGTGGCAACCGACCCTTGGACGTCCACGACGAGGTGGTTGCCGTAGCGCTGGGTGACGGTGAGACCGTTGCGCGTCGCCCAATTGACGACGTCCGCCTCGGACTGGGCGGAGGGACCGAAGCGCGCGTTCCACTCGTCAGCGGTCAGGTACTTGTGGAAGTTCGGCGAGTTCTTGTCCTGCAGGGACTGGATGAACGCTTCTTCCTCCGCCGGGTGCGGCGGCTTGAGGCCGATGACCAATCGCAGCTGCTGGCTCGGGTCGGCGGCACCGAGCTTCTGGGCGCTGCCGGCGGCCACCTGCGCCGGCGCAGGGAGCGGCGAACCGCTCTGCGACACGTAGGGATTCGCGCCACCGGGAGTGGCCGCGGGTGCGGCACCGGACGGTGTGGCTGCGAATCCGACTAGTACGGCGAGTGGGAGAAGCACTCCCAAGGGTGCCCACCGAAATGACATAGCCCCCCCTTTGATGTCCCGAGATCGGAGCATCTAGCAGGAGCCCGGGAGTTTCCGGCTGATACGGCAGACGGTGCGGCGTTGCCCGGGCGCGCACCGGCGGTACAGATCCGGACAACACGAAGGCCCGGCCGGCGCATTGAAGAGGTATGAGGACCTGGCTTATGCGAGGCGTCGCAGTGGGGGCCGGCGTCGCCGGCCTTGTCTGGGTGGCGACATCGGTGGGCAGCGACTCGGCCCCCGGCAGTCAGGCCACAACACCTCCGGTCAGCGGCATGAAGCTGGTGGCTTATGGCGGGTGCGCCGACATGGTCGCCGACCTGAGGGCACACGCTGCGCGCAATGTGGGGATCGGGGGCGTCACGCCGCCTGGTGTCACGTACGCGTCGGCCGGTGGCGTCACTGCGCAGAGCGCGGCGACTCCGTCCGCCAGTCCCGCGTACTCCCCGACGAACGACTATGTCCCCGGCGCGGACGAGCCGGATCTCGTCAAGACCGACGGCGACCGCTTGATTACCGTCGAGCGTGGTGTTCTGCGGGTCGTCGACGCCCGCACGGAGCAGGTCACCACACGGCTTCTGCTCAGCGCCGCGCCGCAAACCTGGGGAGCGTCGAACCTGCTCGTCGAAGGCGACCGCGCGCTGGTGATCGTCTCCGCCAGCGGCATGCTGACTCCGGGCGGGGGCGGGGCGGCCCTGAGCGGTCTCGGCGCCCCGACGCCCGGCGGGTATCCGGGCCCGATAGACAACGGGACGCGGTACGTGCTCGTCGACCTGTCCGGTCAACCCCGGGTCCTCGGCACGTTCACCCCGAGCGGTAGCTACGTGGACGCGCGACTGGTCGGGTCGACCGTGCGCCTCGTGGTGCGCAGCCAGCCGGAGATCGTCGTGCCGCAGTCTTCCGGGCAAGTCGACGCGAAGACGCAACTGGCACGCGCGCGTGCCGCGGTGCAGCGCGCCCCGGCTACTGCCTGGCTGCCCGAATACCAAGTACGTGACGCCGACGGGCACACGTCGTCGCGCACCGCGGCGTGCCGCGACGTGAGCCATCCAGCCGACTACACCGGCACCTCGATGCTGACGGTGTACAGCATCGACCTGAACGCGGGCCTCGCCGATGTGTCCCCGGTCAGCCTGGCCGCCGACGGGGACACCGTTTACGCGACGACGACCAGTCTCTACATCGCGAGCAATCCGCAGTGGTGGCTCCAGCCGGTCCTCGAGCGCGGCGCCGACGGCCGGCCGATAATGCCGAAGCTGCCGCCCCAGCACACGGAGATCCACCGGTTCGACATCTCTGCGCCCGGCCCGGCACGATACGTTGCCTCCGGTGTCGTGCCGGGCCGGCTACTGAACCAGTACTCGCTGTCCGAGTACGACGGGTACCTCCGGGTCGCGACGACCAGCGGCTACGCGCTTGCCGACGAGCCGGGTCAGAGCAGCGCCGAGAGCACGTCGTCCAGCTCGGTATTCGTGCTGCGCGCAGACCGCCTCACGAAGGTGTCCGAGGTCGACGGACTCGGCGGTGGCCAGCGGATCTACTCGGTCCGCTTCATCGGTCCCGTCGGCTATGTCGTGACGTTCCAGCAGATGGATCCGCTCTACACGCTGGATCTGCGCGATCCCACAGCGCCTCGCGTGGCAGGCGCTGTCGAACTCACCGGGTACTCGTCGTACCTTTACCCGGTCTCTGAAACAACTCTGATTGGTGTCGGTGAGGACGCGACGACCCAGGGTCGGCCCATCGGCTTGCAGATGTCGTTGTTCGATGTCGGCAATCCATCGCATCCGCTGCGGATCGCGCACCTGGTCAAGACGAACCTCCAGTCCGGCGCCGAATGGGATCCGCACGCGTTCCTGTATTGGCCACAGACCGGGGCCGCCGTGCTTCCCGTAAGCACGTGGCAGAGCGGTCAGTTTCGCGCCAGTGCCCTCGTGCTCCGTGTCGGTGGGTCGCAGATCGCGATTCGCGGATCTGTCACTCAGCCGAGCACATCCAGGTACGGCCAGGCCGGGATCATGCGCTCGGTCGTTATCGGCGATGACCTGTGGACTGTGTCGGATGACGGGCTCATGGTCAGCGACCTGTCCACGCTTGGGCGGCGGGCGTGGATCCTGTACCACTAACGCGCGCACGTACGGACCCTGTCCGTGAAGAATTGCCGCGACGTGCCTTCGCGGATCCGTATCCTGGCCACCGCCGATGCACCCTCCCTGGCGCGTACGGGACCCCCCGCCCTTACCGCCGGGTCCGCGACACTATGCCCAGTTGGCACACGGTCGGGATCGCGCTGGGGCGAGGCTGGCAGGCGACGCCCAGCCCGGGTTGCCGGCCGGTGGCGATCTTGACGTATGAGTATGCCGTGGAGTTACCTACGACAAACGACCTCGGTACCTCTGCGGCGCGCAATTGCCGTAGACGCCTGAGCCGTCGTCGCTACATTTCCTCGCGTGGTGGATCAATGAGGCTGTGGCTGCTCGGCGGCCGTGGCTCGACCCCGGCCCCGGTGCCGGCACCTACACGGTCCCGGATGTGTCGAGCTTCTACGAGCCCACGGCGGTTCACCGGCGGTGTTCCACTCACCAGGGCGGCGCTTCGTTGTGTGCGCGCAGAGCCGATGGGTCTGTCGGCCGCGCGCGGCGGTCGACGAATCCTGTCCGAGCCGCGTGTCGCCCGCGTGCTCCTTGACGATCCTTTGGTCATCCGCCAGCCCGGCCGCCATGAGGGCGCGGATCGTCTCGATGTGCTCTCCGAACGCGGAGGTTTCGGCGAACGGGCTGCACACGCCGCGGCCATGATCGTGACGAGTCCTTGTTGCGAGTACGACGCCCCACGTCGCCACGCTATGGTGCTCCGTGACGGGAGCCCGCGCCCAGCGCCACGTCGTGTCCGTCACTGGCGTGCTTCCAGGTCTCCCAGCACTAGTGCACGCCTAGACCGTCCGACAGGCTGCGCTGGGTCGATCGAGTCCTTTGGCGCTTCGGCCGTGGCGGCCACGCGCCAGCGGCGTGCCGTCTGCCGGCTCTGCCTTGGTGACTCGACCACCCGTCCCACGCGGCGCAACCGCTGTAGCACAGCCGGCAGACACTGAGCCGGACCGTCCGCGGCACGACCCCCACGCTGTCTGTGAGGGCCATGCCGCGGTCTTGCCCGAAAGTTGACCCCTTTCTGACGGCGGCGTCAGGCCGTCCGCGCTATGCGACAGTCGATCAGAGGACGGTCGGTGGTGCCGCGGAGCTGCTACTCACGCCACTGAACAGCACGGCTGGGGATCCGGCACCCGCGCTGCCGCCGGTGATCGTCTCCAGACCGGCGAACATCGGCTCGTTGAACAGCGACCCGTTCATCGGGAAGCCGATCGCGAAGGCGCCGACAGCGTGCCGCGGGGCGACGAACGATGTGGAGATGTAGTCGCCCACCATGGCGCCCTGGCTCGTCGGGGCCAGCCAGGCGAGCTCCATCGGATTGCTGAGCGCCTCCGGGGAGCTCCACGTCTGCCCGTTATTCAGCGAGGACACGGACCCGACCTGGATCGTGCAGGAGAGGCCCACGCATCCGGCCGGATGCTGGAAGTAGTACGTCAGCGCGAGCGCGGTGCTCGCCCCGCTGGTCGTGCGGTCGACGGCTAGGCCCGGAATGACGTGGTCCACGTTGCTGCCCACCGGATCGATCGGGATCCGGACCGCCGGCGACCAGGTGGTGCCGTCCGCGGAGCTGCTCAGCACGATGTCGTTGGCCTTGCCGCCCGGTTCGAAGCGGTTGTCCTGCCACGCCACATAGACGACCCCATCCGCATTGATCTCTGCCGACGGCAGCGGCGAGGTGCGCAGGCCCGGTACGTCGTGTGACGCGACCGTGGCGATCCGCACCGAGCGGTTCCACGTCAGCCCGCCGTCGTCGGAGGTGAAGGCCCGGATGCCTTGTCCGTGATTGAGCCCCTCGAACGGAACGACGACTCGGCCGTTCGGCTGCACGACGGGCTGCCCGCCGAGGCCGTGGATGGTGTCGGCTGTCGCCAGGGGCGGCCCCCAGGTCAGTCCGCCGTCCGTGGAGGTGGACATCTGCTCCAGGTCTTTGCTGTTGACCAGGTCGAACTCGGTGTAGCAGTGACCGTAGAACGCGCTGGTCGGCGTGTTGTCGCAGACGCTCCAGTTCTTGTCGTAGAACACGCCGTTGGCCGCAATGACGACCGGGGCGCTCCAGCTCAGCCCGCCATCGGTGGACCGGCTGGCCATCACGTCGACGATGCCGCCGCCGGACGCGTGCAGACCGAGCCAGGAGGTCATCCACACCCCGTGCCGGGCGTCGAAAGCGACCGACGGGTCGCTGACCGAGAAGAACGGCCCGGTCGGCGTGGACGCGGTCGTGGTGGCCGGGAGGAAGCCGTGCGTCCAGGTGGCCCCGCCGTCGTGGCTGGTGGCGAAGCCGATGTCGCTGGAGCCGCCGTTGAACACCCGGCCGGTCTGGAATACGGCGACCACGGTGGATCCGAGCGCGAAGGTGTCGGGCTCCACCTCGGTGGCGTGCGCCGCTGCCGGCAGGCTGTTCGGCGCGAACGGGTCGGAGCTGATTTGTATGACGGTGGTCTGCGCCTGCGCGGGAGCAGCCACCGCAAACGCCGCCGTCAGTACGGCAGCGAACAAGGCAATACGAATTGAAGACATGACATTCCCAGTGGATTGCTGGTCAAGAGGTGATCCGAGGCTACCGCGCGTGGCGGCGTCTCGTCGCTGCAGCGGCGCACCGCGAGAGTGGCGCGGGCCCGCACGTTCCCCACGGACCGTCCGAGCGGCCGGGAGGGCCGCGTGGAGGTCCGGCATACGGCGAGCCGGATGCACCGGCTCTGCGCCACGGCGCCGTTGCCGCACATCCTTCGCGAGGGGATACCGATGCAATGCGATTGCGAGCGTTACCACCGACGACGGTCAGAGTCAATGCGTCGGCGCGTCATATCAGACGTCTCGCCGCTCGTCGCGTTCCGCCGACCCGAACTCAGCCCGACGCGCCGATGGCTCGCCAACGGGCTCACCATCATCGATCTGCGGACGAGCGCGCGGCGGCGCCGTCCGAAGGCGGTGTTCGACTACGTCGACGGCGCCGCCTCGGAAGAGATCAGCCTGCGCCGAGCACGTCAGGTGTACGCGGATCTGCAGTTCAATCCATCGGTGTTGCACGACGTCTCCGCGGTTGACACCTCGACGTCTGTGCTCGGGTCGAGGTACGCGTAGCTACCCGGCCAGCAACTCGCTGCGCGGCGCGGTGAGGAACTCGACTGCTGCGGCGGTCACCTCCGCGCTCCGGACGATCCGGTTGTGGCCGAGCCCGGTGGTGATCATCGGCGGCTGCGCCTGCCACGCTTTGGCGATGTCGAACGAGCTCCGCGGCGGCGTTTGCGAGTCCTGCGCGTCGTGCGCGGTGAACAGCGCCGGCAAGCGGTGCTGCGCGTGCAGCCGCTGTCCGGTCGCGGGTACGTCAAGCTCGGCCATCGGCAGGCCGGCGTACGCCTCGATCTTGGTGCATGCGCGCCTCGGTCTTGTCACCGAACCCGAACGCGGCCCGGAACACTGGCATCATCGGCCCGACGGTCGCGGCCGGCGCGAGGAGCACGACCCGTTCGGCGTCGACGCCGTCGCGCAGAACCAGCGCCACTGCCATGGCCCCGATCGAGTGCGCAACGAATGCGTACGGCTCGCCCTGGGCGGCCACCACGGCGCGCAGGGCGTCGGCCATCTCTGGGAGCGCCGTGCTGTGTGGGCCGTGCCGGCCGGGCTTAGATGCGCCGTGGCTGGGCGCGTCGAACGCGACTACCCGGTGGCCCGCTGCGACCAGCGGGTCCACGTAGGCGGCGAGCTGCTCGCCCCAGCCGCCCCAGCCGTGCACGAGGTATACGGTCGGGCCGGCGCCCCAGGCGGTGCCATGAACGGCAGCGCGGTGCAGGTCGACGGTGAACCGGTCCGCCGGCGGCAGCTCCTGCTCGTTGCGGCGAGGCCGCCGGGCTGCTGGCGGCACGGTGAACCAGTACCGCACGGCGAGCCGGGCACCCGCGTCGGGGGCCACCCGTTCCAGGACGCGGAACGTAAGCCTCAGCGGTGCGGGGACCGGCGCGTAGCCCATAGTGCGACCGTTCGTGCTTTTCGTGCTAGACATTTGCTCCTCCAGCGATTGTCGGTTGCCCCAGCGGGTCAGCCGGGCGGCACGGCTCGGGCGCGCAGCAGCGACTCGAACGAGGCCCGGGCCCGGCGCTCAGCGTCCGGGTCGCGCATTAGCCGAGTGGCGTAGTGGTGCGCGAGCATCACCCCATGCAGGTCGTAGGCGAACTGCACCGGGTCGCTGCCCGGGGCGAAGTCACCCTCGGTGACGCCGCCGGCGAACACCGTCGCTACCGTTTCGTGCCAGTCACGCTCGTGCTGCACCAGCTTGTCGCGCAGCGGTCCGTCGGGCTCGTCGTCCAGCTCGGTGGCCAGGTTGGTGAAGATGCAGCCGCCGGGCAGCGCCCCGTCGGCGCCGTAATACCGGCCGTCCCAGCTCAGTTTGCGCTCGAACAGCTCACGCAGCCGCGGCTCGCCGCGCGGCGCCTTTAGGGCCGGGCGGAGCACCACGTCGATGAACAGCTCGGCGGCATGGTCGAGCACCGCCAGTTGCAGTTGTTCCTTCGAGTTGAAGTGCCCGAACAGCCCACTCTTCGACATCCCGGTCGCCTCGGCGAGGGTGCCGATCGTCAAACCGCGCATGCCAACGGCGCTGACCATGCGCATCGCCTGGTCGAGCACCGCGCGCCGCGTCTGGTCGCCCTTGCCCACTCGGCCATAAAAGCACGATCGTTCGGTCCCGGCAACTGCGTTGTGCTAGTGCGTGGCGCCATCCCAAGGTCGGACGGGGCTGGTTAGCAACCGCGGCGATGTAGTGATCGATTGCGATTGGTGTTCGTCCCATGCCGCGGGCGGGTCGTGCACTGCCACGCTTGACGCGTCGCTGCTCCATCCGCCGCAAGCGGCAGCTGCGTTAGGGATTCTTTAACAGTGGGGTGAGAGTGTGCGGCGCCATGGCGCGCAGGATCGCTCTGATGGCGCAGGACTGGCTGGCTCGGGCCCGATGTGCGGCTGTGACGACCGTCGATCTGACGCGCTGGTCGATCGCAGGTGAGATCACCCGGCCGGTGGCCGTCAGCGCCCCCGACCAGGCGATCAACCCGGTTCTGTGCGCCACCGGCCCGGGCAGCGCGAACGCGCGAAAGCCTGCTCACCACGATGAGGTTGACGCTGGCCATCGCCGCCGTGAGCCCGGTGCCGACGCTGATGCTGCTGCCGGCGGTGCTCGGGATCGTCGGCACGCGCATCCCCGGCTGTGGAGCCCGACCGCCGTACACAGACGACCGCGCCTGACACGTGCTGTAGGCGCGGCGAGCGGCCAGGATCGCGAGAAAGCCGCTGCCTGGGGGGAGGGAGGCGGTCTCGCGATCCTGGTACCGTGCAGCACCCCGCTGTTCTCGCCCAGCCCGGGCCAGCAGGACTAACAGCAATGGCTAAGCCAAGCGGCCATCCACGGACTACGAGGTTCTCCTGGTCTGCCAGATCGGGCAACTCGTGCACGCCGACGGGGGCAACAAGCGCTTCGTTGTCTCCGGACTCGTGACAAGCACACGCCTCATCGGCTGCGCGGCGCTCATCATGGTGTTCGTGTTCGGCAGCCTCCAGCTCAACGGCAATCCGAGCGTCGAGCATTGTGGGGTCTCCCTTGCCGTCGCGGTGATCTTCGACACGGCCGTGCTGCGTCGCCAGCTGGTTCCGGCATCGATGATGCTGCTGGGACGGATCTACTGGCATCGGGCGCCCGTGCTCGAACTGGGATCGGTCGCGTGACGAGGGCGCGTGTTCTGGTCGTCGACGACGACGAGGTGATCGTCGACTCGCTGCGGCGCGCGCTCGAACTCGAGGGATACGCAGTGGTGACAGCTGCAGACGGCACCCAGGCGCTCCGGGTGGTCGCAGCAGACCGGCTCGATGCGGTCGTGCTCGACGTCGGTTTGCCGGATCTGAATGGCCGGATCGTGACCGCACGGATGCGCGCCGGCGGCCTGGCGACACCGATCCTGATCCTGTCGGCACTCGATCAGGTCGACGACCGCATCGCCGGGCTGGAGGCCGGCGCGGACGACTACCTGGTCAAGCCCTTCGCGATGGATGAGCTGACAGCGCGGCTCCGAGCACTACTGCGCCGCCAGGCATATCACTCAGAACAGGCAGCCGGCGTCGATCCTCCTGTGCGGTTAGGCCTATTGCTCGTCGACTGCCATGCTGTCGTGGCCACGTGGGACCGTCGCGACCTGCGCCTGACCCGGCGCGAGCTCGCCCTGCTGGAGACGCTCGCCCGCAATCCGGGCGTCACCCTCAGCCGCGACCGGCTGCTTGAACTGGTCTGGGGCTACGACTTCGCGCCGGACAGCCGCGCGTTGGACGTATTCATCTCGCACCTGCGTCGCAAGCTGGACACAGCCGGTGCGCCTCGCATACTGGAGACCGTGCGGGGGGTGGGCTTTGTGTTGCGGCGACCGTGATGAAGTCGTCGCTGAGCATGCGAGTCACTGCCGGCGTGCTCGTCATCGTGGCCGCAGTTCTTATTGGCGGTGGCTTTCTGATCGTCAACGTGACCGAGCGCCGTGACGGCCGCGACGCTGCCGGCGAACTGCAGCGCATCGCCGGGAACCTCACCCCGTGGGTCGCGGGCACCCTCGGCATCCGCCCGCCCGCGGGCACACCCGGCGCAGCAGTGCCGCTGCAAGTGCTCGACAGGTACGGCCAGCCTGTAGCGCAGCCGGCGCGACCGAACGGCCCCCCGCCTCCGCCCATCGATGTGCGGCAGCCGCTTCGTGACGCCTTCGCGGCGAGCGGGGACACGGCCAGCCCGGTCGGGCGGATCGCTTTCGTGCGCGCCGTGGACCCGCAATCCGGTGAGCGGCTCCTACTCGGCACAGTCCCGAGCGGTTTCCCCGCAATGTCGACGCGACCCGGGGCGCGCACGACGACGATTGCCGGTGCGCATTGGCGCAGCGCCGTCGTCAGCGGTCCCGCGGGACTGTTGATCGAGGTCGGAGCACCGGAACGGATCTCCGCGCGAGCTGCGAGCCTGCGGACGACTGTCATCTGGACCACTGTCGCCGGCCTCGTGATCGCACTCGTCGCCACCCTGCTCGTGACGGGACTGGCGTTGCGCCCGCTCGAGCTCCTTCGTCGCAAGGCGGCGCGCATCAGCGACGCTGAAGATCTCGGCATACGTGTCCAGCAGCCGGGACAACCGACCGAGGTTGCCGCGCTCGCGGGGGAACTGGACGGGATGCTTGCACGCCTCGAGAGCGCGATCGCCGCCCGCGAGCAAGCGCTCGTTGCGGCGCGACGCTTTGCGGCCGATGCCGGACACGAACTGCGCACCCCGCTGCAGTCCATCCGCTCCAACCTCGACATCGCACGCTTTCGGGACGCCAGCCCGGGCGAGCGCCGACTCGCGCTCGATGTCGCGACCCAGCAGTCGGAGCGGATGAACCGACTCGTCGACGGGCTGCAAAGCCTCGCCCGCGGCGAAGCGGGCCTTGTCCAGTCCGGCAACGAGGTCGATCTCGGCGACATCGCCGACAGCGCCGTCTACGTGACCCGGACTCGCCACCCTGACTTGTCCATCGACGTCGACCTGCCCGAGTCCGGACCAACTGTCCTCGGCGACGGAGACGGGCTCTGGCGCGTGATCGAGAACCTGCTCGAGAACGCTGCCCGGCACGGGCGCAGCGGCGGGCACATCACCATGCGGGTCGCGCCGCTCAACGGCGGAGCTGAAATCGTCGTCGACGACGACGGCCCGGGCATCCCGCCAGCCGAACGTGAACGTGTCATGCGCCGCTTCCAACGCGGGCCGGGGGCCACCGCCGCAGGCAGCGGACTCGGCCTCGCCATCGTCGAAGCTGAAGCCAACCGACATGGCGGAAGACTGTCCCTAACCGCCTCCAAACTCGGCGGCCTGCGCGCACGAGTCAGCATCCAAACCCTTTAGCACACTTGCGCAAGACCGCTTAGGGGTCAGGCGGCGATGTGCCGAGGCCGCTTCGTCGTGTCCGTGACGGATACGCGGCGCGGTAACGAGGATCTCCCGTGATCGTTAGGCGGCGCCCTCGACATCGCCTGGATTCTCGTCGCGACGCCCGGTCGCACCCACCGGCACGTATCCCGTGAGACTGGTTCGGTGAACCTTGGTGACGGGGCAAGCGCGACGACCTAGGACGTAGCAGGACGGTTCATCGCGCGGAGCTGGCAGCTCAAGATCATCGAGAGGAACGGCGGACCCGGAGCGGCCGTACCTCGGTCTCTGATCACATTCGGTGACGAATACGGGTTGAGAGCGGACCGTCAACGCCGGCGTAGACAGCCGATTCGACTCGTCGGTCAGCGCGAAGGAGTACAGCACGGAAGTACAGCAACAGCAGTAGACCGTAACGGACAACGACAGCCGGAAAGCGACACAAAGTGGCCGATACAACCGGTGCTGGCCCGCGCGCGTGGATTTCGCATCGAGAGGGTCAGGGTTTCAAATCCCCTCAGCTCGTCCGGGCAGAACCGGCCGCGGCCGGTTGTGCCCGGACACCAACGACATTGTTCCGACCACTCCGTCGTGATTCCCTGTGGACTGCGGTTCCCTTCGTGATCAGCGTCGTCTTACTCCAGGGAGGACCCGGGCACGCGCGTGGGAGGTCGGTCATGGTCCTCTCCGGTCGGTCACAGCCGCACCATGGCCTTGAGGGAGCTGGCCGTGAGGTCGGCGTTCAGCGCGTCCTCGGCGTGGTCGAGTTCGAACCGGCCGGTGACCAGTGACGCGAGGTCGACCTGGCCGGTCGCGGCCAGGTGGGCGGCGACGGGCCACGTGTTGGCGTACCGGAAGACACCGGTGACGTTTAGCTCCCGGTTCTGGATCACCGGGATGGGCAGCGCGATCTCGTCCGCGCCCGTGCCGACGAGCACAACCGTGCCTGCGCCGCGCACCGCGGTGATGCCGGACTTCACGGCCGGCGTCGCGCCCGAGCAGTCGATGAACGCGTCCACACCGAGGTCGGCGACGGACTCGGTCATCGGGTCGAGGGCGATGGTCGCGCCGAATCGCTCAGCAATCGCGCGCCGCTCGGGCACCGGATCAGTGACGAGGACCTCGGCAGCGCCGAACGCCGTCGCGGCCTGGGTGGCGATCACGCCGATCGGTCCCGCGCCTGCGATCAGCACGCGGGACCCGGGAACGATCCGGGCCTTGCGGCTGGCCCATATGCCGACCGAGAGCGGCTCAAGCAGGGCAGCGACGTCGTCGGAGATCGCGGCCGGCACCGGGTGGGCGAACGGTGCCTGGATCGTCACGTACTCCTGGAAGGCGCCGTCGATCGGCGGGGTCGCGTAGAACTCCATGTAGGGGCAGAGGTTGTAGCGGCCGGCTGCGCACTGCGCGCAAACTCGGCATGGGCGCTGCGGCTCGATCGCGATCCGCTCGCCGATCCGGCTGTCTGCCACCGCCGCACCAACCGCGACGATGCGGCCGGACGCCTCGTGCCCGAGCACCAGGGGCGCATTGACGATGAAGTCGCCGATGCGCCCGTCGCGGTAGTAGTGCACGTCGGAGCCGCAGACCCCGACCGACGCAACTTTGATCAGGACTTCGTCGTCGGCGGGGACCGGCACCTGCCGCTGCTCGATCCGCACCGTGCCCGGGATGACGAGGACCGACGCCCGCATGGTGCGCGGGATGTCCGCGCTGCCCGTGTGCGTGGTCATTGTGGTTGCCCTGCTGGATGGGATGGCGAGGCGGGAAGGGAAGAGGCGATCACCCGATGATGACGTAGGTTTCGCCGGCGAGTGCGTCGCCGACAGGATGGCGGGGGCAGATCGACCGGTTTGATCACGGCTAGTCTCGGCGAGGCTGTGTCGGAGGTTTGGTCGGCAGGTGGGTCGGGGTCGCCGATTCGGTTGAGGTCTGTTTGCGCCCGAACGCCGTGTCGAAGGCTTCGGATGCGGGGCGGATGTCTTGCAGTTGCCGGATGACGGCAAGGGCTTGGGGTGCGCCGATGAGGCGATCCATGCCGGCGTCTTCCCATTCGATGGAGACCGGGCCGGTGTAGGCGATGGAGTTGAGCATGCGGAAGCAGTCCTCCCATGGGACGTCGCCGTGGCCGGTGGACACGAAGTCCCAGCCGCGACGCGGATCACCCCAGGGCAGGTGGGAGCTGAGTCTGCCGTTACGGCCGTTGCTCAGCCGCTTCTTGGTGTCTTTGCAGTCGACGTGGTAGATGCGGTCGCGGAAATCCCATAGAAAGCCGACGGGGTCGAGGTCTTGCCACACGAAGTGGCTGGGGTCCCAGTTCAGCCCGAAGGCCGGGCGGTGATCGATGGCGTGCAGCGTGCGTTCGGTGGTCCAGTAGTCGTAGGCGATTTCGCTGGGATGGACCTCATGCGCGAAGCGGACCCCGACCTCGTCGAATACGTCGAGCACGGGATTCCACCGATCGGCGAAGTCGTGGTAGCCGGCCTCGACCATCACCGCTGGGACGGGCGGGAACATTGCGACGGTCTTCCAGATACTCGATCCGGTGAACCCGACCACGATGGAGACGCCAAGCGCGGCAGCGACACGGGCGGTGTTCGCCATCTCGGTTGCGGCCCGCCGACGAACGCCCTCGGCGTCGCCGTCACCCCAGATGCGTGTGGGCAGAATGGCGCGGTGGCGCGAGTCGATCGGGTCGTCGCATACGGCTTGCCCAACGAGGTGGTTGGAAATCGCCCAGACGCCGAGGTGATGCTCAGCAAGGACATCCTGCAGCCGGGGTAGGTACGCAGGATCGGCAATGGCCTGATCGATATCGAGGTGGTCGCCCCAGCAGGCGATCTCGAGGCCGTCGTAGCCCCAGTCAGCGGCCAGGCGGCACACCTCGCGGAACGGCAGGTCGGCCCATTGGCCGGTGAAGAGCGTGACGGGCCGGGTCATGTCACGTCTCGGTGGCTGAGGGCGGCAGACCGGCGGGCCCTGGCAAACGTCGGCCGTCCGTGTCGTGGCTCGCCGCAGTCGGCGGTGATCATGTTTGCCGCCCGGCCGAGGTTACGGGTGAACCTGTGTACGCACTGGTCAGGCGTCGGATGGTTATAAGGCTGTCCAGCGTGGCCACGGTTGGCTGGTATTCGAGCCCGAGGCGTCCGGTGTAGCCGACGCCGTGAAACGTTGCGAGCGCGGCCGGCCAGTCGATCGATCCGGAACCGGGTTCGTGGCGGCCGGGCGCGTCCGCGATCTGAATATGCGCGAGCAGGTCGCCGGCGTCGTCGAGGACCCGCGGTACGTCCTCGTTCATCACCCGGGCGTGGTAGGCGTCGAAGAGCAGCTTGATTGACGGGGAGGCGACCTCGTGAAGGATGCTGATGACGTCGGTCGTGGTTTCGAGGAACGTCCCGGGGTGGTCAACCCGAGAGTTCAGGTTCTCCAACAGCAATGTGACTGGGTGTTCGGCGAGGATGCCCTCGGCGTGCCGTAGTGCGTCGATGACTGCCGCGCGCTGGTCCTCGCGGGGCACACCGGGTCGGCGGTCGCCTGCGGTGACGACGAGATAGGCGCACTTGAGTCGTGCCGCGACGATGACGGATTCCTCGAGACCGTCGAGGAAGATGCGATGTGTGCGCGGGTCGACCAGTTGCCCCATCGGCTCGGTGCACATCGTCTGGAGCGCTATGCCGGTGTCGTGGAGCGCGTCCTCGATCCCGTTCAGGTCCTTGTCCCGCCAGGTCCAGATCTCGACGGCGGGCAGCCCGGCGGCGGCGGCGGCGTGGATCCGCTGCGGGGTTGCTGCGGCTTCGGTGAAGAGCCATTCGAGGTTGGCGCTGAGCTGGTACACGAACACTCCAGGTCGGTGATCATTCGTGGCGGCGGATCCATTCGGCGCAGTGCGCCGCGCTGGTCAGCGCGTCGAGGCCGTCCGGGCGGTCGACTTCGACAATGGCCCATTCCACGTTTTGGTTTCGGAGGACGGTGAGCACGCCCTCGAGGTCGACGTCACCGCGCCCGGGTTCGGTCCACAATCCTGATGCGACGGCGGCGAAATAGTCCCGATGGGCCGCTTCGAGTTTCACGGCTGCGTGCAGGTCTTTCAGGTGTGCGGCACGGACCCGCCCAGCAAGGGCGCGTATCACGGCGGTGGGATCAGCGTCAGCGTAGGCGAGGTGGCCCGTGTCGGGGCCGGCCGCAAGCAGCGCGGGATCAATGAGCTCGAGCATCTGCAGGTATTCGTCTGTGGTCTCTACCCAGCTCGCCACGTGTTGATGGAGACACGGTGTCACGCCGCGGTGCCTGAATATGTCGCACACGCCGGCGAGGTTGACGGCCATCGCAGACAGCCGGCGCGGATCAGCCGCCTCGCCATGCCCTGGACGAGCAACTCGGATGGGATTTAGCGTGTCGGCAATGAATATGTGGTCGAGGCCGAGAGCTTGATGGGTGGCAGCGGCGTGCTCAGCGCGGCGTTTCGCGTCCTCGAGGGCCGTCTGGTCGTCGAAGGGGAAGGCGAAGTATCCAGGTGCCGCCTCGAGGCCCGCAGCCAGGAGCGCTGCGGCGTACCAGTCGACGTCGGTTGGTAGGTCGATGAGAGTGTGCACAGCGCAGAAGCCGGCATCGGCCAGGGTGTGCAGCAGCTCGGCGGGAGGCGGGAGCTGCCGCAGGTCAAGGTGGCCGCTGGGCAGCGCGGCCCATTGCATCGGGTTGACCGCGAATTTCACCGGGCGAGGTCCTCGTAGCTGAGCAGGCATTGCACGAGATCGGGTGGTTGGGCGTTGACGAGCGCGTAGGCCTCGGCTGCGTGGTCGATCGGGAAGGTGTGGGTGAGCAGGGGCTCGAGGTCGAGGTCGGCAAGAAGTGCGGTTGCAAGCGTCTTGCGTCGCTTGACGGACCACAGTGGGCCGAGTGTTGGGTTGATGCCGGCGACTTGCGAGGAGATGATGCGGGTGCGGTTGTGATGAAACTCGCCGGATAGGCTGAGCGACTCGAAACTGCCGCCGTACCAGGACATTGCGATGACGGTGCCGTCGTATCCGGCGGTGCGAATCGCTTCGTGTAGTGCCGGCGCGGCGCCGGAGACTTCGATGACGATGTCGGCGCCGCGATTGTCGGTCATCTGCCGGGTGCGCTCGGCGACCCGCTCGTGCGGGCTGAGGACGAGGTCGGCACCGAACTGTTTGGCCAGCTGGCGGCGTTCTTCGACAGAGTCCACGCCGATCACCAGACCTGCCCCGGAGCGGCGAAGCAACTGGGTGACGATGAGGCCGATGACGCCGAGGCCGCTGACCACGACGGTGTCGCCGAGCACGGGGCGGGCGTCCAGCATCCCGTTGAGTGCGGTGTTGACGTTCGCGGTAAGCACGCCAACCCGCGGGTGGGCGAGGGTGGGAAGGACCACCAGCTCGGAGACGGGCACGACCGCGTGACTGCTGTGCGAGGTGTAGGAGAACACGAGGTCGCCGAGCAGCGCGGGGTCGAGGTCGTAGCCCACGTGCTGCACGCGTCCGACCGCCGCGTATCCGTAGGCAAGCGGGTAAGTCCATTCTGGTACGTCGGTCGGTTCGAATAATCCTGTTGCGGGATCCCGCCGGGTGCGCCATTGCGGCGCTAGTCCTCGATAGACGTTCATCTCCGTCCCGGCGCTGATGCCGGACACGACGTTGGCGACCAGCACCTCGCGAGGTCCGACCGGCGGCAGCGGCAGGTCGCGTACCTGGACTGCGCGTGGTCCGGTGATGACCGCGGTGCGGGCCGTTTCGCGCATTGCCGGTCCTCCATTGTTGGGAACGAGCTGGGTCACTTGACGCCGCCAGCGACGAGATTGGCCACGAGACTCTTCTGCACGACCATGAACAGCACGGCTACCGGCAGGGAGATCAGTACCCCGAAGGCCGTCACTTCGCCGATGCTGAACGTGTGCTGGTCGAAGAGCGTCTGCATGACCAGTGGGAGGGTCTTCTCGTCATCGGAGGTCTGCAGGGACAGCGCGAGTAGGTACTCTCCCCAGGCCAGAATGAAGGCAAATGCGAATACGGCCGCTAGGGCGGGGCGAAGCAGGGGCAGCGTGATGTACCACAGCGCTTTTATCCTGGTAGCGCCGTCGATGAACGCTGCCTCCTCGAGAGAGTCCGGAATCTGGGTGACGTAGTTGCGTAGCAGCATGACCCCGATCGGCACGCCGAGGAGCAGGTAGACGGTGGTCAAGCCGATGAGGTTGTCGGTGAGGTGCATCTTCTGCAGTGCGACGACCAGCGGCACCAGCAGGGTTAACGCGGGGACGACCTGCGCGACGATTAGGCCTAGCGTGACTGTGGCACGACCTCGGAACCGGTAGCGGGCCAGCCCGTAGGCGGCAAGCGCGGCGGCGCTGGTGGCGATCGCTGCGCTGGTGCTGGATACCACCACACTGTTGACGAAACCGCGCGCCAGGGTGGGCTCGGAGAGCAGTTGGCGATAGTTGCGGAGCGTCCAGGCGTGTGGCCAAAGCCGGCCTGTTTGAATGTCGCCGTCCGGGCGGAACGATGCCACGTACATCCAGATGATCGGAATGAGGAAAGCTAGAACGACCGCGACCTGGGCGATGGCGATCGCGGCGGTGCGCCGCCTGCTGCGCCGCGTCGAGTGGAGCCGTCGCGCGCTAGTGCGCGCAGCGCCCGGCGGGGCACTGGTCGATACGGTCATGCCATCCTCCGGCGTACTGCGGCCACGGCGCCGACGCCCACGGCGCCAACAACAAAGAACATCAACGTGAACGTGCCAATAGCTGCGGCGTAGCCGGGCCGGCCGTCGCTGAAGAACGTCTCGTACAGCTGAACGCCGATGATCGTGCTCTGGTCGCCGGGGCCCCCCTTTGTGGTGAGCCAGACCAAATCGAAGCTGTAGAAGGCGAGCACGCCGAGTACGAATGACATGGTCAGCAAGGTGGGACGCAGCAGCGGCAGCGTCACATGCCAGAATCGCCGCGGCGCGGCGGCGCCATCGACAGCAGCCGCCTCGTACAGCTCATCGGGGATTCCCTTCAACGCGGCTAGCAGGGCAACAGCCATGAACGGCACCCCTTTCCAGCCGCTGACCAGAGTCAGCGCCCACAGGGCACGGTTTGGATCGCTGAGCGGGGACGCGGCGCCTGCCAAGTGCAGTGCGTGCAGCGCGGCGTGGAACGGGCCGAACCGCCCGTCATAGAGGTAGAGCCAGGCGTAGGACAGCACGACGAACGGCGTTACCCACGGCAGCAGCAACAGGCCGGTCACCGCACCGGTCACCGGGGTACGTCGATTGAGCAGCAGCGCTACCGGCAAACCAACGATCACCTCGATGGCAACGGTGCCTGCTGTCCACTTCAGCGTGCGCCCGAACGCGGCCCAGAAGGCGTCGCTGTTGACGAGCCGGTGGTAGGCCGCGAGGCCCTGGTAATGCGCGTTCGGCCCCTGCAGCAGCGTCCAGTTGGTCAGCGATAGCCATACCCCGTAGCACAGCGGCAGGATCGCCAGAGCCAGCACGATCAGCAGCGCGGGTGCGGTAAACATCCACGCGCCTATTGGGATTCTCAGCGGCGCGGCCGTGCGAACCGGCCGCCGGATGCTGGAGGGGTCAGCGGCCGGCGACCGGGTCGAGGTGACCGGAACCGTCACGTACTCAACTTGTCGTTGATGTCCGAGCAGAGTTGCTTAGCAGAACTGTCTACCGACGCGCTCCCGGAAGCCACCCGCTGCACCGCATCCTGAATCGTCTCGGTCTCGATGTCACCCATCTGGGGGATCTCCTGTGCCGGATACTGATAGGGGTAGGAGGAATCCATCTGCTTGACAAAGGAATTCAACGGCGCCTGTGTCCAAGGCGGCTGCTGTACAAGGCTCTTCCGGCCCGGCAACAGCCCGCTTACCGTCGCGAGCTGCTTGAGGCCCTGCGTCGGATTCGCTACGTAGTGGATGAACGCGGCGGCCGCGTCGGCATGCTTCGTGTCCTTCCACATGACGAGTGGCCACCCTCCGAGGAACCCGAACTGGCCCTTGGGACCCGCGGGTATCGGCAGGCTGGCGACCTGCGCGGCGAGCGGCTTGCCCTGCAGCGCGGCGAGCACCCACGGCCCGTCGACTATTATCGCGGTCTGACCGCTCTCGAAGGCGCTGTCGACATCTGCGCCTTTGTATGTCAGCGCATCCGGAGTGCTCAGATTTTTCTTGTAGACGTCCGTGTACCATTGCAGCGCCTGCTTGAATTCTGGCGTGTCGAAACCGCATTTGCCGTCTGTCAGCATCTGCGCGCCATAGGACAGGTACACGGACATAAACGTTTGTACGGTGGTGTAGTCCTTGCTCATCGGGGCCAGCCACGGGATCGTGCCCGGCACTTTCTGCTTGATCTCAGCGGCGGCATTCAGCAGGTCGTCCCACGTCTTGATTCCATTCGGGTCAACCCCTGCCTTCGCCAAGAGGTCCTTGCGATACAGCACCTGCCGTGTTTCGTCGACCATCGGTGCGGCGTAGTAGTGGCCGTTGTACTGGTAGTACAACTTATCGCCCGGCCAGTAGTCAGACGTGACGTCCTTTCCCTCCTCCTTCGACCACTGGGACATGTAGTCATCCAGAGGCTTCAGATCACCCTGCGCAGCGTATTGCGCGACGACATCGTTGCCCATCATCGAGATGTCCGGGGCGCTCCCGGTCGAGATGGCTGTCGTCAGTTTCTGCTGCTGCTCTGACCACGGAACGATTTGCATATTCACTGCGATATTCGGCATCGCCTGCTGGAATGCGGCGATCACCGACTTCCACGCGTTGACGGCTGGTGCGTCCGTGTTGAACTCCCAGAATGTGACCGTCTGTTTGCCTGCGGAAGTTCCGCTTGCGCCACTGTGCGTCTTGCTGCCCGAGCTGCATGCCGCCAGACCGACGGCGCAGGCAGCGGCCGTCACGGCCGCCAACGAGCTTCTTAGACGGGACATAGCAACTCCACGGGTGTGAGCCGTGCAGGCGCACGGCGTATGGCCGGCGCGGGCCTGCGGCCCGCGTCTACAGCCTCTGGTCGAACCAGCACCGGATCCTGTTGCAGTTCTGGCCGGGGCGTGTCAAGAAGATGGCATGTCACCGGTGACATGTCAAGGCTTCTCGGCGTTTCGAGACCCTCGTATGACAGGACGTCAGGCTCGACGCCGACGTGACGCCGGCGGCGGCTTGGCGGTGGAATCCCGCATCACCAATGTCGTCCGCAACCGCCGATGCAGTTTCGGGTCGTTGACCAACGCGAGCTGGAGCGCCTCCCGGCCGACGTCGATCATCGGCAACGCGACCGTGGTCAGCGGCGGTGTCAGCTTCGCTGCGTCGGTGTCATCGAACCCCACCACCGAGACGTCGTCGGGAACACACAGGCGGGCTTCGTGCAGCGCTTGAAGCACGCCCGCGGCGAACAGATCCGACCCGGCGAACACCGCTGTCGGGATACGCTCGTGCGCGATGACCTCGCGCGCAAGATCCCGACCAAGCTCCTCGGTGTATTCCGCACCGCCGCGGTCATGTGTCTTTACCCGAGGTGTCAGACCGGCCGATCGCATCGCCCTGAGATAACCGTGGATCCGCTGCTGCTCCACCGCGCCGCTGCTCGGCCAGTCCTCGTGCTCCGGTGGAGCACCTAGGAACAGGATGTCTCGATGCCCTAAGTCGATCAAGTGCCTCGTCGCCTGTGCAGCACCTCGACCGTTGTCGACCGTGACCGTCGCCGTCGGCACAGGCGTCGGACGCTCCACTTGCACCACCGGCACCGCCGACGCAGCGATCTCAACGTTCCTGGGATCCAGGGCCGTCGTGAACACGATGGCATCCACGCGGCGCCCCAAGAACACCTCGACACCGGCTGCCTCGCTCGCTGGGTCGCCATGCGAGTTGTACAAGATCACCTCGTAGCCGTGCTCTGCGGCGCGTTGCTGCACCCCGAGGGCAACCCAGCTGTAAAACGGGTTCACACCGGCGACATGCAGCAAATGACCGATCGTCCGCGTCGTGCCACGGCTCAAACCCTGCGCAACCGCATTCACCCGATAACCCGAATCCGCCAGGACACTTTGCACGCGGGCAGCGGTCTCCGGAGCAACCCTCCGTCCACCCTGAAGCACCCGCGCCACGGTCGCCGTCGACACACCGGCGCGACGCGCGACCTCGCGCAGTGTCAGCGGACCCTCGGCGTTCGAAACCGGCGTGGAGGACACGATCGCATTGTTCCTGGGCAGGTGCCGATCAACAACCGGCGCATCAAGCGTGCTGGCACCGGTATTCAGTCACCGGGCAGCGTGTACGTGACGGTGACCGCGGGTGGCCTCCGATCGCCGGCTACGAGCGGCACGAGGGGGCCGGCTGGGCGGAAGGGCTAACGGAGGGCTATTCGGAGGGGGATACGGAGCGAAGTGATGCCGGCAGGCTGGCCAGCGAGGTGCGCATCGCCTGGAGCGTTTCCGGTCGAGTGTGAGGAGTTCGTCCGGTGGCTGGTGTAGCCGGGCGAACAAGTCGGCTTTGGTTCGCGCTCCGAGGGCGGTGAGGGCGACGGACTTCAGCCGGCGATCGGCCAGATTTACCCGGCGTTCGACCAGACCGCGTTCCTCGAGCCTGCCGACCATCCCGGTCACGTTGGACGGGTCGCAGCCCCAGGCGCGGGCTAGCGATCTCATCGGGCGCGAGCGTTCGAGCTCAAGAACACTGAGCGCCCGCAGATCGCCAGGGGTCAGGCCGAACTCGCCGAGGACACTGAAGAAGCGGTTGCGCTGGCCCATGACCACCTCGAGTAACGTCGCCCATACGTCGGCCGCAATCGCGGCCTTACTTCCTCCGGACGCGCGGCTCACGCCCGTACCGTAACGACGCTTCAAGGTATTTCAACCAATCAGAAGGTTTCCCTGAGAGATCTTTGAAGTGCTTAAAGTAATTGTGCCACGCTGCGGTGATGGCGGATGTGGCCATGCGGGTAGAGAACCTCGTCAAGCGGTTCGGGCCGGTCGTTGCCCTCGACGGGGTCAGCTTCGAGGTTCCGTACGCCACTGTCTTCGGACTGCTGGGTCCCAACGGAGCCGGTAAGACCACCGCGGTGCGCGTACTGACAACCATCATTGCGCCCGATAGCGGCCACGCCGAGGTCACCGGACATGATGTGGTGCACGATGCCGATGCGGTGCGGTTGAGCATCGGACTCGCGGGCCAGTCTGCAGCGGTCGATGAGAATCTCACCGGCAGGGAGAACCTTCGCCTCATCGGTCGGCTCTCCCAGATGCCGAGCCAGCGCATCGCACCCCGCGCGGACGAGCTGCTCGAGCGTTTCGAGTTGGTCGGCGCCGCGGACCGACCTGTGCGCACCTACTCGGGCGGTATGCGGCGACGACTGGATGTTGCCGCCTCGTTGGTTCACCGACCGCCGGTGCTGTTCCTCGACGAGCCGACCACCGGCCTCGATCTGAAAAGCCGAGGCGAACTCTGGAACATGATCCGGGAACTCGTGAACACCGGCACGACAGTGCTGCTGACCACCCAATACCTCGAGGAAGCAGATCGCCTCGCGAATCAGATCGCTGTGATCGATCGCGGGAAGGTCATTGCTGAGGGAACACCCGGCCAGTTGAAATCGCGCCTTGGCGCCACGATCATCGAGTTCGGCTATGGCGACGCGCGGCAGCAGGCCCGGCGCGCGTCCGAACTACTCGCGCAGCGGCTACCCGGACACGCCGAAAGCGACGGGAGCACTGTGCGCATCACATCCGACGATGGATCTCGGGTCGTGGTCGACGCGCTGCGCTCGCTCGACACTGAGGGTCTGGCACCGGTCACGATCGCGGTGCGCGAACCCAGCCTCGACGACGTGTTCCTAGCCCTCACCGGGCACCGCGCCGAACAGGACGACGGCAATACGGCTCAGCGAGGTAGCTCATGACGACCACGACCGCGGCAATCCCGCTTCCCCTCGTTCAGCGACGACGCCCGGTCATCCGCGCGTTCCGTGACGCCGTCGCCGTATCCGGACGCAACCTGATCGCTTACCGTCGCGTGCCGCAACTGCTTGTGTTCTCTACGATCCAGCCCGTGATCTTCGTCTTGTTGTTCCGCTACGTGTTTGGCGGTGTCGTCTCCACGTCGCTGACGGTGCCCTACGTCGACTACCTGATGCCTGGCGTGTTCGTGCAGACGGTCGTCTTCGGCGCGATCGGCACCGCGGTCGGCCTGGCGACCGACGTCAAGAGCGGCCTGCTAGAACGCTTCCGGTCGCTTCCAATGGCACGGTCCGCCGTGCTTGCAGGGCGCACCTTCGCTGATCTGACTCGAAACGTCTTCGTCGTGATCCTCATGGTCGCGGTTGGCTTCGCTGTCGGCTTCCGGGTACACACCAGTTTCGGTCTGCTCCTCGCCGGGATGTTGCTGGTGCTGCTATTCGGCTATTCACTCGCCTGGATCTTTGCCACCCTCGGGCTCGCCACGGGCGACCCCGAGACCGCGCAAGCCGCTGCCTTTCCGGTAATGGCGCCCCTTGTTTTCGCCTCGTCGGCATTCATCCCCGTCAGCACGATGCCTGGTTGGCTACAAGCCTTCGCGGCCCACCAACCGGTCTCGGTCACCGCAAACGCCGTTCGGGCACTCGTCATCGGCGGACCGACAACCTCGTACGTCCTCCAGACCCTCGCCTGGTGCTTCGGCATCCTGCTGGTTTCCGCCCCGATTGCCGTCCGCCGATATCGAAAGACGGTCTAGCCGGGCCACGGCCGGTGTACCGAGCGGAAGCGGTCGCGCTGACCGCGCACGTCTGCACAGGCTCATATGAGCTGACGCGGGCGTGCTTCGTCATTCGGTTTGTTCAGCTCGGACTGCCGAGAACCCGGATCGGCCGGCCGACCAGATACGCCTGGATGTCTTCGACGACCTGGGTGAAGTAGGCAGCGTAGTTGCTGCGCGTGACGTAGCCGAGGTGCGGTGTGGCGAGCACGTTGGGCAGGATGCGGAAGGGGTGCGCGGCAGGCAACGGTTCGAGGTCGAAGACGTCCAGGCCAGCGCCGGCGATACGACGACGTTGCAGCACTTCGATCAATGCGGCCTGATCTACAATCGCCGCTCTCGCAGTGTTGATCAAATATGCGGACGGCCGCATCGATTCGAGAGCGGCGTGGTCGACGAGGCCACGCGTTCGGTCGCCGAGGACCAGGTGGATCGAGACGAAGTCGCTCGAGGCGAGTAGATCGTGCATCGATCGCGCGTGGTGCACGCCCCGTGCAGCTGCGCGGTCTGGAGTGAGGTTCTGGCTCCATGCTTGCACGTGCATGCCGAATGCCAGGCCGACGCGGGCCACGTCACCACCGATCCGGCCGAGCCCGAGCAGGCCGAGCGTGGCGCCGGCGAGGTCGGTGCCGATCGCGTTCGGCCACTGGCCGCCGGACCGCAGCGCGACACTCTCGGCCACCAGGTTGCGTGCCAGGCCCAGGATCAACGCCCAGGTGAGTTCGGCGGGCGGCCGCGAACCGCTGGCGGTGCCACAGACCGTAACGCCGTGCCTGGCCGCCGCGGACATGTCGATCGACGCGTTGCGGAAACCGGTTGTCACCAGCAGTCGCAGGCGGGGGAGTCGGTCGAAGAGGCTCTCGGGAAAGGCCGTTCGCTCGCGCATGATCACGACGATTTCGTCGGCGTGCAACACCCGCGCCAACTGCGCCTCGTCCGGGACGTGCTCGCGCAGCGTGCGAACTGCGACGCGGTTACTGACGGGCGCCCAGTCCGCGAATGCGGTCGCCGCACCGTGATAGTCATCCAAGACGGTGCAGCGCAGCATGTCCGTCACCTCATCGCAAATCTCTGGGTGCCAAGGTATCCGTCGTATCCCCCGCGTTTCGTCATGGGCCGCCGCTCTCGTTCGGAAAGCGCTTATACACGATCACCATGACAGCGCTGCTGCTCAAGTCGTGAGTTGCAGGAGCGGGGTCCCGTCGGGACGGGTGATCTCGATGCTGCCGATCTGGTCGCGCTGCAGTGCCGTGCCGCTGGTGAATGCGGTGTCGGTGCCGGGCCGGAGGGTCCAGGTTCCCAGGTCGTGCGTCGCCCCGGCGCGGTCGACTATCCGCAGGGCGTAGGTGAGCCGGGTCGATGCGTCGCCGTAGCCGGCGTAACGGCAGTCCAGGTCGATCCGGGTTCCCCACTTCCGGTCGGTCACCATCGCGGTTGCGTGCAGCGGGCTGGCAGTCAGCGCTGACATCGCTTGCGGCGCCGGATGGTGGCTGTGTTGGCTGGCATGGCTGGTCGGCCAGGCCGCGACGGCCAGCGCGATCAGGCAGGCGGCGGCCAGCCCGCCGAGTCCGTTGAGGAGCCAGCGTTGACGCCGACGCGCGGACGCCGCGCGGCGCAGCAGCCCGGGCAGCAGGGTGTCAGGCTCCGGCTCGGATTCGGCAAGGTCGGCGGCGGTGATGTCGGTGAGCAGCACCGATGTTGCGGAAAGCGCGTTGACGCGCGCGCTGCAGGCGGCGCACGTCGCCAGGTGGGCCTCGAATGCTTGTCGTTCCGGCTCGGACAGCGCGTTGAGAATGTAGGCTGCGTCGTCGTGTTCGAACGGGTCAATGGTCGTCACGTGACGCCTCCCATCTCCTCAATCGCTTGCCGCAGCGCGTGCAGGGCATAGTGGGTGCGGGACTTGACCGTGCCCGGTGGCACGCCGAGGGTCTCGGCAGCTTCGGCCACCGATGCGCCGCGGAAGTAACACTCCAACAGCACGTGCCGGTGTTCAGACGACAGCGTCCGAAGTGCGGCCATCACCACGTGCCGGTCCACGGTCTGCTGCGCCGTGTCCGCGACCACGGTCTGCTCCGGAATCTGGTCCGTGACCACCTGGGGCCGACGACGCGCCGAGCGCCATTCGTCGATGACGATGCGCTTGGCCACCGTGAACAGCCAGCTTCGCCCCGAGCCACCGGCCTGTTCGAGCACCGCGGGGTTGCGCCACGCACGCAGCAGGGTCTCCTGCACGACGTCCTGCGCTCGGCCCCGATCGCCGTTGGTCAGCCCGACGACGTAGGACCACAAGGCGTGCGCGTGCTGATCGTGCAACGCCCGCAGCAGCTCGGCGTCACGCCCCCCGAACGCGGCCGCAGTCACGCGATGTGCTCACGCATCGCCTGCCACAGCAATGCGGCAGCGGCCAGACCGAAGACCACTGTGGCGTACTCAGCGAGTTCGGCGAGGGCCTCCGGTGTACCGGTAGCGGTTTCCATGACACCGAACAGGCCGTGCACCACGGAGATCCAGAACGTGACAATGGTCGCGAGGCCGAACCCGACCGCCGCCACGGCGGACAGCCAGTGCCGCCACATCAGAAGCGCCACGCCGATAACGAGGCCGGCTATCACGTTGAGCAGGTACAACGGGCCGATCGTGTGAATGTAGCGAAAGCCCTGCTGCCACAGGTTGAGGTGCACGACCGCAGAAAGCAGCACCCCGGCGGCGGCAAGGCCACGCGAGGTATCAATTGCGAAATCGCGCATACCCCTAGGTACGCCCGTCACCCGGGCCCCGGTTCGGCCGCAACGGCAATCCGCGCCGTGACATAGCACACGTCACCTGCCGCCGAACCACCGCGTCCGGACCGGCGTATGCAGCCGCGACAGTCACTCATACAAGTGCGTCGGATACCGATCCGATGTCGAAGGAGATCATGATGCGTGCTCTCTCACGAAAACTGACCCTGGCCGCGGTGGCCGCCCCGATCGGGGCGGCCGCCCTGATCGCGACGGCCTGCACCAGCGCCTCGCACACAACGTCCCCGGCAAGCTCGTCATCCGGCGCAGGGTCCGCAGCGCCCGCCTCGTCGATGACGGTGAAGACACAGACCGGACCGCTGGGCAGCTACCTGGCTGACGGCTCAGGTCGGGCGCTGTACCTGTTCGCCTCGGACACCAGCTCTACATCGAGCTGTTCAGGAGCGTGCGCCACATTGTGGCCGCCGCTGACCGCCAACGGCTCGGTGTCGGCATCCGGCGAGGCCTCCAGCACCGACATCGCAACAATCACCCGTCCGGACGGCACCAAACAGGTCACCTACGCCGGGCACCCGCTGTACTACTTCGCCGGTGACCGCGGCGCCGGTCAGACCGGCGGTCAGGGTGTCAATGAGTTCGGCGCCCTCTGGTGGCTCGTCGCACCGTCTGGCCAGAAGATCACCACCACCGCCGATTCCGCCGCGCCGTCGACCAACAGCGGCTACAACGGCGGCTATTAAGCCAGGCCGCGGCCGGTGGTGACCCACGCGCATACCACCGGCCCGTCGGTCGCCGCGGCCGATGCGCGCGCCGGCCTCGAAACATTTCCGCACGCGCACATCGAAATCTGCGGGACACAATGATGAGGAGGTAACGATGCACGAGATTGCGGCCACGCCAGTCACATCGTTGGACGACGTGGTCGAGTCGCATGGGTCCCCCCCGAACGAGACAGGTAACCCGACCGATATCGCGGCAGTTCAATCGACCACGATTGGGCCGGGCCGGCACGTGAAAGCCCGTGACCTGCACCCGGGCGACATCATGCAACAGCACGACTGGTCGCTACACGTCCGAGACGTCAAGATCGGCCCCACGGTCGTAGCGGTCGCGGTCACCGAATTCGGTTTCGAACTG
>DASXSF010000081.1:0-98123 GCA_036506155.1 Jatrophihabitantaceae bacterium | reverse complement strand
GCGAGCACGAGTAGCGTGCACCTGGAAAGTGCCTTCCCGTTCGCGGATTCAGGGTTCTCGACAAGCCCAGAATCCCCTACAGGACAGGCACTTTCCCTCATCTACACGCCGACCGATCGACCCGATCTTTAACAGCCTGGGTTAGAGCCCACCCACACCATCGACCCGCACCACAACTACTGGCGCAACACACAGAAAAACCCCAGCCGCTGGCCGGGGCCCCACTAACCCCCGTCGTCAATCACGCGAGTCACCCGACAACCATCACGCGACTCACGACAGAGCGGAGGGCGTGGGATTCGAACCCACGAGGACGCTTCCGCGCCCTAGCGGTTTTCAAGACCGCCGCCATCGGCCACTAGGCGAGCCCTCCGGAACGAGTCGAGCGTAGCGGTTCGGGCGTCCCTGCCCGCGATTGGCAAATAAGGTCGGAAATTGTCCGCCTCCGCCTCTAGGGTGGCACCCGCGAGCTGCCGAGGAGCGCGAAGGAGGGCTAGGTGAGCGACCAGCACGCGATCGAGGTCACGGGGCTGTGGAAGCGATATCGGGGGGCACGTGGGCAACCGGACGTCGAGGCGGTCCGCGGTATCGACCTCCATGTCGCGCGCGGCGAGGTGTTCGGTTTCTTGGGCCCGAACGGCGCAGGCAAGACGACGACGGTTCGGATGCTGTGCACGTTGCTGCCGATCAGCGCCGGCAGTGCGACTGTGGCGGGCGTCGACGTACAGCGCGAACCTGCGCGAGTACGCGAGCGGATCGGCGTAGCGCTTCAGGAGGTCGGGCTGGACCCCACACAGACCGGCCGCGAACTGCTCGAGCTGCAATCCGGGCTGTACAAGGTGTCCGACCCACCCGCTCGGGCGAGCGAGCTGCTCGGCCTGGTCGGGCTCGGCGACGCCGCCGACCGGCTGGTACGTGCGTACTCGGGCGGCATGAAGCGGCGGCTGGACCTGGCCACTGCGCTGGTCCACGCACCCGAGGTGCTGTTTCTCGACGAGCCGACCACCGGCCTCGACCCGGCCAGCCGGGTCACGATCTGGAACGAGGTGCGGCGCATCAACACCACCGGCGCCACGGTTTTCCTGACGACGCAGTACCTCGAGGAGGCCGATCAACTCTGCGAGCGGGTGGCGATCATCGACGACGGGAAGATCGTCGCCGAAGGTACGCCCGATACGCTCAAATCCGAGCTGGGCAGCGATGTCGTCACCGTCGGGCTGACGGCCGAGCAGCACGACACAGCCCGCATAACGCTGTCTCGCGTGCCCAGTCTCGACCACATCACCGATGCGGCAGAGGGTCTCGCGGTGTACGTGGACGACGGCGCGGCAGCCGTACCTGACATCGTGCACCTGCTCGCCGAGGCGGACATCCGACCCGGAGCGATCACCCTGTCCCGGCCCAGCCTCGACGACGTGTTCCTGGCTGCGACGGGTCGCCGCATCGAGGGCGGCGTTCCGGCGGAGGCGGCAGCCCAGTGAACGAGACGCTGCTGCTCGGCCGGCGCGCGGTGCGCGAGGTGTGGCGCATCCCAGCCGCGACGATCCCGGCGCTGTTCATCCCGGTATTCTTCCTGGTGGTCAACCTCGGCCAGGTCAACAAGATCTTCAGTCCGGAGCACACACCGTTCCTGCACGGGCAGCACTACGTGGCGTTCCAGATCCCCGTGTCATTGGTGTTCGCGGTGAGTTCGGCGACGTCGGGGCTGGCGATGGTCACCGACATCGACATCGGCTATCTCGACAAGTTGCTTGCCGCGCCGATCCGGCGCACGGCGATCGTATGGGGACGCCTCGGTGCCGATCTCGTTCGCGGCGTCGCCGTGTCGGCCATAGTCCTGGCGGTGGGCTATGCATTCGGGGCGCGAGTGAAGTCCGGGGCCCTAGGCATCGTGCTGCTGATCGCGCTCTCCGCGCTGTGGGGTGTGGCATACGCCGGCATCGCGATCACGATCGCGCTGAAGACCAAGAACGTCCAGACGACGAACGCGTCCTTCCTGATCTTCTTCCCGCTGCTTTTCCTGACGCCGAACTTCGTGCCGCTGGACCTGCTGGCTGGACCACTTCACGCGATCGCCCGGCTCAACCCGGTCTCGTATGTGATCACCGGACTGCGCGATCTCGTGCTGTTCCACGACATCCATTGGGGCTCACTGGGCGCATGTGTGCTCACGATCGCCGTGACGGGGGTGGTGCTCACCTGGCTGTCCATGTGGGCGTTGGCCACGTTCGCTGACTGACGATGAGCGGGCGCGGGCGCGGATCTACGCGGGCGGGATGAATAGCGGAGACTATGCCGGGTGACCGAACCCATCAGGCTGGGCACCGCCGTGGGTCGCGGCGTACTGGCGACGACGATCCTCGGCAGCGGCATGGTGTTTCTCGACAGCACGATCGCGAACGTCGCCACCAAGAAGATCGGGCAGGACTTCAACGCCAGCTTCGGCGCGTTGCAGTGGGTGCAGAACGGCTACCTGCTGCCGCTGGCCAGCCTGATCCTGCTGGGCGGTTCCCTCGGCGACCGACTGGGGCGCCGCCGGGTGTTCCTCATCGGGGTGGCGTGGTTCGCTGTCGCGTCGCTGCTGTGTGCCGTCGCCCCGAATGTCGAGATGCTGATCGCCGCGCGTGCCCTCCAGGGTGTCGGCGGCGCCCTCCTGACGCCCGGGAGCCTTGCGATCATCTCGGCGTCGTTCGCGGCGGACGACCGCGCTGCCGCGGTGGGTGCCTGGTCCGGGCTCGGCGGCGTCGCGACAGCGATCGGACCGTTCCTGGGCGGCTGGCTGGTGCAGGACGTCTCGTGGCGGTGGGCTTTTGCGATCAACCTGCCGTTCGCCGTCGCGGTCATCATGCTCGGCGTGAAGTACGTTCCGGAGACGCGGGCCGAGAACCGCGCAACCCGGCTCGACATCCCCGGCACGTTGCTCGTCGCCGGCGGGCTGGCGGCGCTGACGTATGGCACAACCACCGCCGGTTCGAGCGGCTGGCACGCTGAGGCGGGGATCATCACGGCCGTCGGGCTAGCGCTCCTGGGCGGGTTCGTCATCGTCGAACGGGATGAGAAGCAGCCGCTCGTCCCGCTCGGCCTCTTCACCAACCGCGCATTCAGCGGCGCCAACGTCATGACATTCATAACCTACGGCGCACTCGGCGCGGTGCTCTTCCTGCTGGTGCTCCATCTGCAGATCTCGGCCGGCTACGGTGCCCTCGCGGCGGGCATAGCGACGCTGCCGATCACCATCCTGATGATGTTGCTGTCGGCACGGTCGGGAGCGCTAGCCGCACGCATCGGGCCGCGGCTGCAGATGACGGCTGGGCCGCTGATCTGCGCCGTGGGGCTGCTGCTGACGTTGCGCATCGACACGCACCACCACAACTACTTCACCGACGTCCTGCCTGGCGTCATCGTCTTCGGGCTGGGCCTGTGCACGTTCGTCGCCCCGCTGACCGCCACGGTGATGGGCACCGCCCCGCCGGATCAGGTGGGCGTCGCGTCCGGCGTGAACAACGCGGTCGCCCGCGCGGCGTCGCTGCTCGCGGTGGCGGTGCTCCCGCCGCTGGCCGGGCTGCACGGCGACGGCTACCGCCGCCCCGACGTGATGGTGCACGGCTACCGGGTCGTCGCGGTCATCTGCGCGGCGCTGCTCGTGGTGGCGGCGGTCGTGGTGGTCGTAACCGTGCGTATCCCGGCCCGAGCGGCGCATAAGGAAGGATGAGTGACGTGAACGATGAGACAGTTCTGGCTCGCATACACGAGCTGGTCGACGAAGAGCGGGACCTGCGTGCAACGCATCGCGGACGGGGCCTCACCGGCGACGACAGGCAGCGCCTCGAGCTGATCGAGCGGCAACTCGACCAGTGCTGGGACCTGCTGCGCCAGCGCCGCGCGCGCGAAGAGTTCGGCGACGATCCGGACGCCGCCCAGACACGTTCGATCAACGATGTCGAGGGCTACCTGCAATAGCCAGGTGGCTCAGCTCGTGACGTCCTTGTTGTTGAAGCGCGCCCAGGCCAGCGTCAGGAACAGCAGGGTGTAGGTCGCCGCCGCCAGTAGCCCATGGCCAACTCTGTCGAGGGCCATCGGATCGCGCAGCATGTCGATGAACTGCTGCCAGTAGTGGCTGGGAAGCCACGGGTGGACGGCGCTGATCTGCGGCACCGCGTCCATTACCTGGCTGGTGATCGTCAGGCCGAGCGTGGTGGCCATCGCTGCGATCGGCACCTCGGTCAGCGTCGACACGAACAGCCCGATCGCCCCCACGGCCGCAATGCTCGCGGCAACGTAGCCGGCCACAAGGGTCAGCCGCCACAGCCCGGCGGCGAACGACACGGGGGTGCCGGAGAGCAGCGTCACCTCGCCGCCCCCGAACAGGATCAAGCCGATCAGCATCCCGACGACGGCAACCACGAGACTGCACGCAACACACCAGGCAACGATCGCAGCGAACTTGACGGCGAGCAGCCGGGTGCGCCCGACCGGCACGGCCAGCAGATAGCGAAGCGTGCCGGTGTTCGCCTCGCCCGACACGGAATCGCCGGCAACCACCGACACCGCCATCGGCAGGAACAACGGCATGATCACGAACAGCGCGGAGAACGCCACGAACACCCCGTTGCTCGTGATGCTGCCGAACAGTGCGGCGCCGTCACCGTTTCCTCCGCCCGACGTTCCGCCGCTGATCTTGATTGCCACGGCGATCAGGATCGGAATGCAGCCCAGCACCACCAGCAGCGCCAGATTGCGCCGCCGTCGGAAGACCATGCCCAGTTCGGACCGCAGAAACCTCCCCGATCGGGCGAATGTCGGCGGGGTCCCACCTCCGGGCGTTGCCCGAAAGGAGACGGGGTCGGGGGCGGGATGGGAGACGTCAGCCAGAGACATCGAAGCCCTCCCCGGTCAGGCCCACGAACACGTCCTCGAGGCTGGGCCGGTCGACGGCGAACCCGCGCACACCCACTCCCGCGGCAACGAGCGCTTCGACAACATGCTCCGGCGCCACCGCACCCAGGACGGCACGCGCCTCACCGTCCACTGTGGACACTGCCTCCAGGCCGAGCCCGGTGAGCACCCCGGCCGCGGCCGCAGGAGTGGCCGAGACCACGCGCACCCGCGCCTGCTGCTCCGCGGCAAGCGCCGCAAGCGAGCCCTGCCACACCATCCGCCCGACGCTCATCACGCCGACGTGCGTGCAGATCTGCTCGACCTCGCTGAGCAGATGCGACGAGACGAACACGCTGACACCCTCGTCGCCGAGTTGCCGGATCAGGTGTCGCACCTCGCGGGTGCCCTGCGGATCGAGGCCGTTCGTCGGCTCGTCAAGCACGAGCAGGTCACGCGGACGCAGCAGCGCCGCCGCGATGCCGAGGCGCTGCCGCATGCCGAGCGAGTAGTTGCGGTACCGCTTTCCGGCCGCCGCGGAAAGCCCGACCCTGTCGAGCGCCTCGCCGATCCGGCGGCGCGCCGTGCGTGCCGAGACGGTGCGGTCGGCGGCGTCCAGCCGCGCCAGGTTGGCGTGGCCGGACAGGTACGGGTGGAACGCCGGGCCTTCGACGAGTGAACCGACGCGGGGCAACACCCGTGCGGCGTTCTCGACAAACGACTCACCCAGCAGGCGATGCGTGCCCGCCGTCGGGTAGATCAGCCCGAGCAGCATGCGGATCGTGGTGGTCTTGCCCGAACCGTTCGGCCCTAGGAAGCCGTAGACCGAGCCGATCGGCACGCGCAGGTCCACGTGATCGACCGCGACCTGGCCTCCTCGAAACCGCTTGGTCAGTCCGTCGCTTCCGATCGCGAGCCTCTCCGATCCGCCGGATGTGTCTGTCGTCTGCGCCGCATCCTGCGAGTCACGCCGAGCCGAGGTCGCGGGCGCGGCCCGCACAGCGGCCGGCGGGCTCTTCGCGCGAGCGCTCATCGCGTCGCCGTCCAATCCTCCACTGTGGACGGTGGCGTGGCCCCCGTGGGCCAGGGTCACTTGCGGGCAGCCGCGTCGGCGATCAGGACGCTCTTGTCCACCGGCCCAGCGTAGAGGCGGCCGTCGTCACAGACGAGCACAGTCACCAGCCTGGAATCGAACAGCCGACCGCTGCCGCCCGCCCAGCTCACCCGTGGCAGCGCCTCCAGGTACGCCATCTCCGCGCCGTTCGCGCCAAGATCGGCAACCCGCATCCGCACGACGGTCGTCCAGCCCGTACCGATCGTGGTGACGGGGTGATGGCCCTGCTGCGCCACGGCGGGGAACGGTGCTTCCTTGATCTTCACCGACTTCGCCGGAGTAAAGGTGAAGTTGCTCATGTCGGGCACGCTGTAGCGGATCCGGGTGTACGCGACATCAACGGCGGGCGAGTGGTCACCCCTCGCGTACAGCTGCACGCCGAGCGGAATCTTGGTCTTGCCGTCGATGGCGATCCGCACCGACCCGATGCGTGAACTCGGGTCGCGTGGTACGAGCACCAGGTCGTACGCGGCGCGGCCGGCCACCCGACGCGCCGCGTCGGTGCTCACGATCGTCGTCGGATCGATGGCGCGCAGCGCCTGCTCTGCGGCCTGTTCAGGGGTGAGTGTCGGCGTGGTGGCCGGCGGTTCCTGCGTCGCGGACTGCCCCGGCAACACCATGTGCGTCGCGTCGTGCGTGGAGCTGTTGTATGTCCAGATGTCGGGGCCGTTGTGGAACACGTCGGCCTCGCTGAGCGTATCGAGCAGTGCGAACCGTTGCTTGTCGGTGCCCGCGTACCAGACCCGGGCCGTGTGTGAGCCGGACAACAGGCTGAGCAGGTTGCCGGATATCGCTCCGCTCGGCAGTGCCGGGATGCCCAGCGACGCCTTGGCGACGATGGTGCCGGACAGCCCGTCGACATGGGCGTTCTCGACGTCGACCAGGAGCTGGGCCGCGGTGCGGGGCGGGAGGTCGGGAATCGCCTGCGCGGAGAGGACGCCGCTGGCGATGATGGCGGCAACGCCGACGACACCCGTCGGCACGATCCAGCGCAGCGCATGATTGCGTTGGAAGACGGAACGGACGTTCACCTGGACGAGGATGCGCCGCCTGCACTGTGATGGGGCTGAGCGTTGCATAACCGCAACGCTGGCCGATGGCACCCTGAATTGTGATCGCAACTAGGAAGGACGAACGGTGCGGCTACTGATCGTCGAGGACGAGGTGCGCCTTGCATCGGCGCTACAGCGCGGCCTCATCGGCGAAGGGTTCACCGTCGACATCGCGCATACCGGACCGGACGGACTGCACGCCGCGCAAGAGAGCAGTTACGACGCACTCATCCTCGACATCATGCTGCCCGGATTGTCCGGCTACCGGATCATCGAGCGGCTACGCGACGCGCAGAACTGGGTCCCGATTCTGATGCTCACCGCGAAGGACGGCGAGTACGACGAGGCGGACGCCCTCGATCTGGGCGCCGACGACTACCTCACCAAGCCGTTCTCGTTCGTGGTGCTGCTCGCCCGGCTGCGCGCGCTGCTGCGTCGGGGTGTCACACCGCGTCCGGCCGCACTGACGGTCGGCGATCTGGTGCTCGACCCCGCGGCGCACACCGTCACCCGGGCCGGTCACAACGTCGAGCTGACACCCCGGGAGTTCGCGCTGCTCGAATTCCTGATGCGCCGAGCCGGCGAGGCGGTGTCGAAAGCGGACCTCCTGCACCACGTCTGGGACGCCCACTACGAGGGCGACGCCAACGTCGTCGAGGTCTACGTCGGCTACCTGCGCCGCAAGATCGATACGCCGTTCGGGCGGCAGAGCTTGCAGACGGTGCGTGGCGCCGGCTACCGCCTCGTCGCCGCCGAGCCGGCCGAAGGCAGTGCGGTGGCGGAACGCCGAGGACCCACCGTTGGGCCAGGTGTGGTGAACAACGCGGGGTAACCTGCGGCCGATGAGCGCGTACCGGTGGGAACTGCCGGAGGAGCAGTGATCTGGCCGCGGTTTCGCTGGCTGGGTGAGTGGTGGGGCGCCCGGTCTCTGCGGGCGCGCATCACGATCGTGGCCACGACGCTCTTCGCGGCCGCCGTGGTGTCCGGCACGATCGTGTTGATCATCGTGCTGCGCGTGGCCTTGATCAACGGCATCGACTCGTCCGCCAGCAAGACAGCCGCCGACATCGCCACGCTCGTCCAGCGCGGCAACGCGCCGCACACCCTGCTCTCGGGCAGCGGCGGCGTCGACTACGTCCAGATCGTCGACGCCAACGACGCCGTGGTCGCGAATTCCCCCGGCGCGGACGCCACGCGATCGATGCTCCAGCCGAACGAGCTCGCGCAGCAGCACGACGGCGGGCACCGCACGATCAGCGGCGAATGGGCCGGCATCAACGCACAGTTGCGGGTCACCGCGGTGCCGGTCGGCAGCGAGACCGTGCTGGTGGGCACCAGCCTCGGACGTGTCGAGCAGAGCGTGCACGTGCTGCGCGTCCTCGCACTGATCTTGGTCCCACTGGGCATCCTGCTGATGGGGCTCGCGACGTACTGGATCGTGCGCCGGACGCTGCAACCGGTTGCGGGCCTGCGCCAGGGCGCGGAGGAGATCACCGTCGCCGGGCTCGCCGACCAGCGGCTGCCCGTGCCCGACGCCCAGGACGAGGTGCAGCGGCTGGCCGTCACGCTCAACGCCATGCTCGACCGCATCGACGCCGCCACCAAGCGGCAGCGCACGTTCGTGGGCGACGCTGCGCACGAGCTACGCTCGCCGCTCGCGTCGCTGCGTGTTCAGCTCGAGGTGGCCGAGCGGCTGCCGCCGGAGGACTGGAACACCTTGCTGCGCGATTCGCTCGCCGACGTCGGCCGGCTCGAGCTGCTCGTCGACGACCTGCTCGCGATGGCCCGCCTTGACGAGGCGGGCGGGGTGCTGCGCCGCCACGAGCTGGTCGAGCTCGACGTGCTCGTCACCGAGACAGTGGCCGGCTATGCGCAGGCTCGGGTGCCCGTGACTGCCACGACCGCACCGATGATCGTCAACGGCGACCCGGACGGGCTGCGCCGGGTGGTCGTCAACCTGACCGACAACGCGGTGCGCTACGCGCGCACCTGCGTCAGCGTGACCGTGAGCGCCGGGCGGCACATGGCCGGGCAACCCACGGTCCAGCTCGAGGTAACCGACGACGGCCCGGGCATCCCGGCGCACGAACGGCAACGCGTCTTCGACCGCTTCTACCGGGTCGGCGGGTCACGCTCGCGCGAATCGGGCGGGACCGGCCTCGGGCTGCCGATCGTGCGCGATCTGGTGCGCGCGCACGGCGGCACCGTCCGGCTGGCCGACAACCAGCCAGGGCTGCGAGCTATCGTCGTGCTCCCCGTGGTGGCCGAGCACGCACGCCGCTTGGCGCCGGAGCCGTCTTAGCAGGTCGGCGGCGCGAAGCTAGCTCGGTGGCGTCGTCGGTGGCGTCGGCGTCGTGGGTGGTGTCGTCGGAGGGGTCGTTGTCAGCGTGGTGCTCGGCGTCGTCGGCGTGGTGCTCGGGGTCGTCGGCGTCGTAGGCGGCACGTAGATCCCGACGGTCAGCGTGATCTGCTGGTCCTTCGGGAACTCGCTGCCCGCCGTCGGGTACTGGTCGAGGACGATGCCGTTCTGCGCCAGAACGGTCGTCTGCTGCGTCTGTGTGTCGACGTTGGTCCAGCCCTGGTTGCTCAGGTCGCTCTTCGCGTCCTGGATCTTCTTGCCGACCTCGCTCGGCACCCCGGACTTGCCGTTGGAGACGGACAGCGTGACCGTCTGGCCCTTCGCCACCTTGGTGTAGGCCTTGGGGTCCTCGCCGACGACCTGGTTGACGGGCAGGTCGCTCGGGACGTCCTTGCGGGCCGGTTTGAGGCCCTTGGCGGAGATCGCGTTGGCCGCGTCCGCATAGGACTGGCCGACGACGTTCGGCACCTGAACGGTGGGCTTCTTGTACGTCTTGAACGTGATCACGGTGTCCTTGGTCTGCATCGAGCCGGCAGCCGGATTTTGGGTGCAGACGAGACCTTCGTGGACGATGTTGTTCGGGGCGCCCGTGCACGGCTCGCTCGTCGTGCCCGGCTGGTTGTCCGGCTGGAAGCCGGCCTTGACGAGTGCCTGGTTTGCTGCCTGCACCGTCTGTCCTACCAGCGACGGCACGGCGAAGGTCTTCGGCTTGTCCGTCTTACCGAGCAGCGCGATGGCGTAGGCGGCAGCCCCGATGACGAGCAGCAGCGCGACGACAACGGCGGTCCATATCCATCGGCGGCGGCGGCGGTCGTCCTCCTCGGTACGGCCGTCGTCGCCCGGCGGCAGCGCCACGCCGCCCGCGAGGTGGGCGGGCGAGCGCGGGATGAACTGCGTCTTCTCCGCATCGGTCATGACCGCCTCGGCGGACACCGGCTGGTCGGCCAGCGCGCGTTGCAGGTCGGCACGCATCTCGCCCGCGGACTGGTAGCGGTTCAGCGGATTCTTGGCCAGCGCCTTCATCACGATCGAGTCGACCGTTCGCGGCACCTCGGGGTTCAGTGACGACGGCACCGGGGCGTTCTCACGGACATGCTGGTAGGCCACGGCCACCGGTGAGTCACCGGTGAACGGCGGCGATCCGGTGATCAGCTCGTAGAGCAGGCAGCCGGTCGAGTACACGTCGGAGCGGGCGTCCACCGGCTCGCCGCGCGCCTGCTCGGGCGAGAGGTACTGCGCGGTGCCGATGACGGCCGCGGTCTGGGTGACCGTGGCCGCGTTCGACGACAGCGCGCGGGCGATGCCGAAGTCCATGACCTTGACCGCGCCGGTCGGCGTGATCATGACGTTTCCCGGCTTGACGTCACGATGCACGATGCCGTTGCGGTGGCTGAAGTCGAGGGCGCCACAGACCTCGGAGGTGATCTCCATGGCGCGGCGTATCGGCAGCCTGCCCTGCTCCTTCAGCACGTCGCGCAGCGTGCGACCCTCGACGTATTCCATCACGATGTACGGGACATCGCCGTTGCTGGACAGCCCCGGATCCTCGCCGGTGTCGTAGACGGCGACGATCGCGGGGTAGTTCAGCCCCGCCGCGGACTGGGCCTCGCGGCGGAACCGGATGAGGAACGCCGGGTCATTGGCCAGATCCGGGCGCAGGATCTTGATCGCTACCTCGCGGCCGAGCCGCACGTCGCGCCCGCGGTGCACCTCGGCCATGCCGCCATAGCCGATCAGTTCGCCGAGCTCATATCGGTTGCCGACGAGGCGGGGGGTCGCCGTCATGGGCGGACCTCCGAGCGAGCACGCCGCTGCCCAGCAGCGCCGAGGGTCAAAGTCATTGGGGCAACAGCCTTACACGTCACGCGGGATTCCGCGTCATTGAGGGTCCTTGGTCGTCGTGTCATCGCCCGCTCGCGTCGTCGATATACGCCTTCATGACATCGCGAGCGAGTGGCGCCGCCTGCTCGCCACCCGCGCTTTCGTTGCCGGTGACGCCGGCGTTCTCGAGTACCACGGCCACAGCGATCGGATGCAGCGGGTCGGCCGCGTAGCCGCTGAACCAGGCGTGGGGCGGGAGCGGGTTGCCCTTCGCGTCAGAGTTGTCCGCGGTGCCCGTCTTGCCGCCTACCCGCTCGTTGCTGATCTGCGCCTTGGTGCCCGTGCCGCTCGTCACCACGCTTTCCATCATCTGTTGCAGTTGCCTGTCCTGGTCCGGCGTGAGCACGTGGCTTTGCAGCTGGGGTTGGGTCGTGTCGAGCACCGACAGATTGGGAGCAAGCTCCTGCTGCACGAGGTAGGGCGTCATCAGGGTGCCATCGTTCTCGACGGCGGCCGAGATCATCGCCGCCTGCAACGGTGACATCTGCACGTTGAACTGGCCGATGGAACTCTGCCCGAGCTGCGAGCGGTTCTCGATGGTGCCCATCGTGGAGCCGGAGACGCTCAGCGGCATGCTGAAATCCTGACCGTTCATGCCGAACAGGCTGGCCTCGTTCTGCAGCGCGTCCTGTCCGATGTCGATGCCGAGTTGGGCGAAAGCGGTGTTGCAGGAGATCGTCAGCGCGGCGATGAGCGTCGTGGTCTTGCCGTTCCTGCTGCAGGATTCGCCCGCGAAATTGTGCATCGTGCCGCCGTCCGGCAGGGCCAGCACCGTCGGCCCGGGGATGACGTCGTCGGGCTTCTTCTTGAGGGGGTCCTTCAGCGCGGCCGCGGCGACGATCACCTTGAACACCGATCCGGGCGGGTAGGTCGCCTGGAACGTGCGTGGCAGCAGCGGCTGGTTCTTGTCGCTGTTGAGCTTCTTGTACGCGGCCTGGATCGCGTCGAGGTTGTGCGAGCTCAGCACGCTCGGGTCGTAGGACGGGCTGCTCACCGCGGCGAGAATGGCTCCCGTGCGCGGGTCGAGCGCGACGACGGCGCCGCGGCGGCCGCCGAGCCCCTTATAGGCCGCTTCCTGCGCAGCCTTGTTGATCGTCAGCGAGACGCTGCCACCCTTCGGGGTGCGTCCGGTGAGTAGGTCGGTGATGCGGGTACCGAGCAGCCGGCTGTCGTTGCCGGAAAGGAGCCCGTCCTCCGTCTCCTCGAGGCCGTTCTTGTCGTAGATCAGCGAGTACCACCCGGTGAGGTCGGCGTACACCGGCCCGTCCGGATACTTGCGCAAGTACTTCAGCTCGTCCTTGGTCGCGACGGATTCGGCGATCGGCGTGCCCTGCACGATGATCGACCCCCGAGGATTGGCGTACTCGTTGAGGATGACCCGCTTGTTGTTCTTGTTGTTGCGATAGGCGTCGCTTTTCACGACCTGGACGTAGTTGAGGTTCACCAGCAGCGCCGCCATCAGCACGCCGACCGCGATGGCCACCCTTCGAATCTGCCGATTCATGCCGGTACCGCCTGTGGGGTCACCGCGGGCTCGGGGGCGGCGTGCTTGGCGGGCCCGGGTGGGCGGCGAGCAGCGTCCGAGACGCGAAGCAGCAACGCGAGCAGCGCGTAGTTGGCGAGCAGCGATGAACCTCCGTAGGACAGGAACGGCGTCGTGAGCCCGGTCTCGGGCAGCAGCCGGGTGACACCGGCGACGACCACAAAGAGCTGCAGCCCGACGAGGAACGAGAGGCCGGTGGCCAGCAGCTTGCCGAACGTGTCGCGCACCGCGAGCGCCGCCGCGAACCCCCGTGCGATGAACAGCACGTAGATGACGAGCAGCGCGACCAGTCCGAACAGGCCGATCTCCTCCCCGAACGAGGAGATGATGAAGTCAGTGGCCGGCAGCGGCACGATCTCGGGATGGCCGCCGCCCAGGCCGGTGCCGAACAGTCCGCCGGTGCCCAGGCCGAACAGCGACTGGCTGACCTGATAACCGATGCCGCCCGGATAGTCGAAGACGTGCAGCCACACCGTGACCCGGGTCTGAACGTTCGCGAACACCTGGTACGCGATGTACGCCCCGCCGGCGAACAGCACCAGACCGACCACCACCCAGCCGACCCGCTCGGTGGCGACGTACAGCAGCACGATGAACAGCCCGTAGAACATCAGTGACGAGCCGAGGTCGTGACCGCGGACCAGCACCCCGATACAGATCAGCCAGACGACGAGCAGTGGGCCGAAGTCACGCATTCGAGGGAAGTCGATGCCCATGAAGCGCCGCCCGGCAAGGGACAGTACGTCCCGCTTCGTCACAAGGTACGCAGACGCGAAGATCGTCAGCAGGATCTTGGCGAATTCCCCGGGCTGTATGGAGAAGCCCGCCACCCGGATCCAGATTCGGGCGCCGTTGACCTCGCTGAACCGCGACGGCAGCACCGATGGCAACACGAGGAAGAACATGCCCGCGAGGGCCAGCGTGTATGCATACCGCGACAACACCCGGTGGTCGCGCACGAGCCAGATGATCAGCAGGAACAGCGCGATGCCGAGCGCCGTCCACACGATCTGGGTCGGCGCGGCGGCGCCCGTGAACTTGGGCCCGGTGCCATCGTCGGACTGCTGCTTCAGCCCGAGGTCCAAGCGGTGGATCATGACCAGGCCGAGCCCGTTCAGCAGCACCGCAATCGGGAGCAAGAGCGGGTCCGCGTATGGGGCGACCCGCCGGATCACCAGGTGGGCGATGATGCCGGCGGCCAGCGGCACGGTGCTGTAGACGAGCAGGTTGCGGTCCACCCGGCCGTCGCGAGTGGCCTCGACGATGGCCTCGGCGGCGAACACGATGCCGATGGCGAACACCAGCAGCACCAACTCGGCCGTGCGCCGGGTCGGCACACGCGTCTCCCCACTCGACGCTGTCACCGGCAGCCCGCGTTCGGCGTGGTCGGCGCGGCCGTCGGCGTCGTCGGTGTGGCCGACGTCGCCGCGATGCGGTGCGGGGAGGTTCGCGGCACCGGCTTGGCTGATGTCTTGCGAGGCGTCGGAGCCGGACTGGAGGCGATCGCGCCGTCGCGATCGAACGGAGTCGGGGTGGCGGTGCTCGTCCGGCACGGCGGCAGCATCTGTGTCTTGAGCAGATTGGCCACGATCTGCTCGGCTCCGGCCTGGCTGTGGGCCGTGATGCCCGACTCGACCTCGCTGCGCGCCGCGGGCGTGAGCTCGGACATCTTGAGCGGCGTGCTCTCCGAGACCTGATAGAACTTCAGCGGCCCGAAGTCGGTGTTGACACCGCGGAAGATCGCCACCTCGTCGCCGGAGCGTCCCACGAAGTACTGGCTCTGCGTCCACGCGTAGAAGCCGGCGGTGCCGCCGACGATAACGGCCAGCACCAGTGCCGTGATCACCAGCTGGCGCAGCCACCGGCGGCGCCGCAGCGGCGGCTCGACATGCTGCGGCACCTCGGTGCGGGTCATCTGCGCAGCACGTTCGGCCGGGCTGGTCTCGACCGGCGGTGGCGACGGCTCGGTCGGATCGATGAACGCGCCGCCGATCACGGGCACGTCGTCGCCGAAGTCGCCACCGACGACGTCAGCGACGATGACCGTGACGTTGTCCGGAGCGCCGCCGCGCAGGGTTAGCTCGACGAGACGGTCCGCACACTCCTGGGGGTCGCCCTCGCTGAGCGTCTCGAGAATCGTGGACGCCGTCAGGACGTCGCTCAGCCCGTCGCTGCAGAGCAGGTACCGGTCCCCCGCGCGCGCCTCGCGGATCGAGACGTCCGGGTCGACCTCGTCGCCCATGAGCGCACGCAGGATCACGGACTTGCGTGGATGGTTGCTCGCTTCTTCCGCGGTGAGCTTGCCCGAGTCGACCAGCGATTGGACGTACGTGTCGTCGTGGGTGATCTGCGACAGGTGCTCGGCGCGCAGCAGGTACGCCCGCGAGTCGCCGACGTGGACCAAGCCGACCTGTCCGCCGGTGAAGCGCAGTGCCGTGAGCGTCGTGCCCATGCCCTCGAGTTCGGCATCGGCCCGGATGGAGTCGGCGATGCGGTGGTTGGCGTCCTCGACGGCAAGCCGCAGCACAGCGAGCAGGTCCCCGACAGGACGGTCCTCGTCGAGGCGCTCGACGGCGGCCACGGCGATCTTGCTGGCAACTTCGCCCGCCGCGTGCCCGCCCATCCCGTCGGCGATGGCGAGCAGGCGAGGGCCCGCATAGACCGAGTCCTCGTTGTTGCCACGGACCAGCCCGCGGTCCGAGCGCACCGCGTATCGAAGAGCAAGCGTCACTGAGACCGACCCCGCCTGCGCGCGCGCTCATCGCCTGGTGGTTGCGGCCGCGGCGCTACCTTGGCACCGCTCGTCGCCATCACCGCAGCTCCAGGACGGTGCGGCCGATGCGGATGGGCACTCCGACCTCGAGCGGGGTCGGGCCGTTCAGCTTGTGCTGGCCGAGGTAGGTGCCGTTGGTGGAGCCGAGGTCCTCCACGAACCAGACGCCGTCTTGCTGACTGATCCGGGCGTGCCGGGTGCTGGCGTAGTCGTCCGTGAGAACCAACGTGGAGTCGTCGGCCCGCCCGATGAGTATCGGCGCGCCGGTCAGCCCGATACGGGTGCCTGCGAGGCCTCCGGCGGTGACGATCAGCATGCTGGCGCGGCGCGGCGCGGGCGCCTGAGCGGGGCCACGACCGCGGCGCCGGGCCGGTGGCGGGACGGCGACGCGGGGCTGCCCGCTTGCCCGCAGGTCGGCTCGGACCACGCGCATCGAGGCAAGCACGAAGAGCCACAGCAGAACGAGGAAGCCGAACCGCATCAGCTGGATCGCCAGCGGTGAATTCACGGCTCACCCGTGCTCTTGCTGGTACACCAGCCGGGTATGACCGAGGCGGATCACGTCGCCGTGTCGCAGCAGTTGGCTTTTCACCTCGTGCCCGTTCACCGACGTGCCGTTCGTCGAGCCCAGGTCGTACACGGTGGCGAAGCTGCCGTCGAACTGCACATCCACATGCCGGCGCGACACGCCTTGGTCGAGCAGCTGGAGGTCCGCGTCGGTGCCGCGGCCGACGAGATTGCCTCCCTGCCGCAGTTCGAAGCGCCGGTTGGTGCCGTCGACTACCAGGACACCTTTGATACCCGTCTGGCTCGGCCCCTGCTGGGGCAGCGGGTAGCCCTGCTGCGACGGAGGCTGCGGGGTCGGCGAGTATGGGGCCGGCGGGAGGTACGGCCCGTTCGCCAGCGGCGGGACGTCGAGCGGTGTCGCGGCCACTCCGTACGACGGCACCTGCGGCGTCAGTACCGGCGGCGCGGCATTACCGCCGCCCAGGTACGGGTCGACCTCGTGGGGCGGTGGGCCGCCTTGCGCGCCGAAGCCCGGGACGAACTCCTGGGGCGGAGGTGGGGCGCTGCCGTACGGCTGGGGGTAGTCGTTCGGCGCATGCCCTGGCACTGCCGGCAGCGACAGCGAGTCGTACGGGCGGCGGCGGGGCCCGACACCGGATTCCATCCGCGACGCGACGCCGAACACGCCGGTGTGCAACGAGTCGTCGCGGGCCAGGTAGACCTCGATGTCGCCCGCGGTACGCCAGCCGTTTTCGTCCAGATGCTCCTGGACCAACTCCGCCAGCGAGTTCGTCAGCTGCAACTCCCAGGGCACCAGGCGCTCGTAGTCGGAAGGCGCCAACGTGACCCGGTACCGGTTCGGCGCGAGCACCTCGCCGCTGGGCATCACGTTGCGCTTGTCGGTTGCCTCCCGTTGCAGGGCCGTGCCGATCTCGACCGGCTCGACCTGTCCCTTGAACACCCGGGCGAACGCCGAGCCCACGACACTCTCCAGACGTCGTTCGAAGCGTTGTACCAAGCTCATCCCCGCCCTCGCTTTCTACCGCGGCAGGTCGCCTGCGCGTCGCGGTTGGCGGCGAGTACACCGGCGGCGCGCGCACCGGTCCGGGCTGCCTGCGCGCTCCGCACGTCCATCGCGGTCCTCCTGCTGCGGGTATCGCGGCCCGTTGCCGAGCCTGTGGTCCGTCGCCCGGGTTTGCTACGGCATAGTTCACCGCCGCGCCGTCTCCGCGCGCTCGAATGATGGTACTTGCGCACGGACCCAGCAAACCTGTGGCCACCGAAGTGTGTCGGTGGGCGTGCTAGCCTCGATCGTCGCCCGGGCAAGTGGCGGAATGGCAGACGCGCACGGTTCAGGTCCGTGTGTCCGTAAGGACGTGGGGGTTCAACTCCCCCCTTGCCCACCCCCTCCGGACGGCGCTCAGGCCCGACTGTGCCGGTATCTGCGCTGCCGCAGCCCGCGGTTGGCGTGCGCGATGATGCCCCAGCTGGCGAGGACGTTGGCCGCAAGAAGCGTCATGGTCGCGACGGTGAGCTTGCTGTTGAAGCCGGCCGTGTCGAGCAGGCGCGCGCCCAGAATGGCGACTTCGACGATGACGACGACACCGAGGACCCGCCGTATCGCTCGAAGCTGAGCGACGCTGAATCTGCGGCGCCGGCGTGCGCCCGGCTGAGATCGCTGCGCGACCGCGGTCCACCCTGCTGCGTGCGAACTAGCCACCCGTCCATACTCACCCAGAAGGCGCGCCGGTTCTAGTGCGGTTTGGGTAACCCATGCGGAACGCTCAGCCGGTGGGGTACCGGTACACGCTGCCGCCCGTGGTGCCGGCATAGAGCCACTGGCCGTCCGGCGAGACAGCGAGGCTTTCCACGTCAAGGTTGGCGAGCCCGTCCGAGACGTTGTGCCAGCTGTGGCCGCCGTCGCGGCTGGCCAGCACGCCTCGCCCACCCACCGGCAGGCCGGAGCTGTCGCTTGCCGCGGCGTCCGCGGCATACACGCTGCCGTGGGGGCCGAACTGGATCGCAGTGACGCTGAGCCGGAACCCGGACGTGATCGCCGCGCTGAGGTGCCGCCCCCCGTCGTGGCTTTCGAAAAGGCCGTCGCCGCCGACCACGAGGTGGGACGGGTCGCGCGGATCGATGGCCAGCGCGCTGACCGGCGCACCCGACAGCTGCGTCACCGTCTGGCCCTCGTCGTCGGAGCGATACAGCCCGGACGGCCCGCCCAGCCAGATGCGCTGCGGATCGGTCGGGTCGGCGGCGATCGCCGTGACCACCTCCGGCAGGTCGTTCTTGCGCCAAGTCAAGCCGCCGTCGCGGCTGACCAGGACGCCAGGGCTCTGCCCGTCAAGGATCGTCACGTAGACGCGGTCGCCCGTAGCCAGCACCTGGAAGCCTCGCGAGCTGGTTCGCACCCCCTCAACGGTGGCCCAGGTGGCGCCGCCGTCCGTCGAGCGTTGGATGTTGACGCGGGAGAAGGCGTTGGCGACGACCGAGTACACGCTGCCGTCCGGGGCGACGGAGAGCGACACGACGCGCTCGCCGATCGCGGACTGCTCGTCCGTGATCCCCCAGTCCTGGTTCACGGTGCGCTCGGGGAGCGGCGCCGAGAACGTCGAGAACGTGGTGCCCGCGAGCAGTGATGTACCGCTCACGACGGCGAGAGCGTGCACGTCTGCTGCCGGGAGCCCGACCCGCCGATAGGACGCTCCGCCATCCGCCGTGAGGAAGAGGCCGGTGTCCTCGGCCGAAACGACGAGCTGGCCGCCCAGGGCCGCGACGTGGAAGAAGTCCTCGTCCGCCGGGGCCGGCATTTCGACGAAGCCGCTGCCGTGGTCGACCCAGATGTGGGAGCTTCCCGTGACGTAGACGTCGCCGCCGATCAGCTGCATCGACGACACGAACGGATCGTCGTCCGGCGCGGTGAACACGGGCTGCCAGGTGGCTCCACCGTCGTGGGAGGCGAACACCTGCTGGAGCGTGCGGGTCAGCAGCACGTCTGCGTTGCCCGTGACGTCCATGACGCTCTGGAACTCGCCCGGAGCTGTGAAGATCGCCTGGACGGGCTGCGGGGTGCCGTCGACGTTGCGAATCACGTACAGGTCAGAACCGTCGGCTATGTAGAGGTCATGGCCGACCACACGAGCCTGTTGCGCGAAGCCGCCCGGGCTCGGATACGCGCTCCACGTCTGGCCGGCATCGACGCTGACGTAGACGTTTCCGTCGAACGCCGGCACGGTGAGGATGCGACCGGTGGCATCAACGGAGATGTCGTGCATCGACACGTCGGGGAACGGCAGGGTCGTCCACGTGGCGCCGGCGTCGTGGCTGACCAGGATGCGGCCCTGATAGGTCGGATCGCCGGTGCCGCTGCCGCCGCTCACCGCGAGATACACGGTGCCGGGCTGCGTGGGATCGGCGGCCAAGCCCTGGTTGACACCGTCGCCGATGGGGAACGTGCGCAGCTCGTGCCACGTCGCGCCGCCGTCGTCCGTGCGGAACAGCCCAGGATGCGTGGAGCGGCTCGGCAGCGCGAACATCCGCCCCGGTAGGGACGTGCCCGCGAGCTCGTACGCGCCCTCGCTGAACGGGCCGACCGGCTGCCACGTGCCGGACGAGGCGCCGAGCTCTTCGAAGGACGTGCTGCCTGTGAGCGTGGCGCCGGCGCTCGCCTGCGCGCTCGCGGTGACGCGATATGTGCCGGCCGGTCCGCCCGCTACGGTGGCGCGCCACCAGCCGGTGTGGTCGAACGCGGCGGTCTGCGTGCTTCGGCCGGCCGGGCCGCTGACGGTGACGGTCGGCGCGCCGGCGAGGTCCGGCTCGGCATGCACGTAGACAGTGGCGCCGGAGGGCGTGGGGTCGGGGTCGGCGTGCAGATCGAGCGGACGGCGTACCAGCAGATACGGCACCGTGACGGTGCTGCTGCCCGTCGTCGCGCGCAGCCATCCGGAGATGTCGCTGCCTTGCGTGTTCGTGATCGTGAGGCGCACGCTCGCGCGGCCGCCCGGGTCCAGCCGTACCGCGGCGGGCGTCACCCGCGCCGGCCCCTGCACGGTGAACTTGACGTTCTGCGGCAGCCCGGTCACGTTGCTGAACGTGACCGTTGTGGCCGTCGCCTGGCCGAGCCCCAGATCGGCCACCCGCGGGCTCGGCAGGACGGCTGCGTTGTCGGCAGCGGCCACGTCGAGGCGGCCGGCGCCCTGTGTGACGGCGTCGTAGCCGCGGAGCGTCTTGGCGCCGCCGGTGAGCGCGGCTGCGACCTGCTGTGCCGTCCAGTCCGGATGCGCCTCGCGCAGCAGCGCCGCTGCGCCAGCCACATGCGGGGCAGCCATGCTCGTGCCGCTGTCGTCTTGGTACTGGTCGCCCGGCCACGTCGAGCCGATCTCGACGCCCGGCGCTACCAGGTCGGGCTTGAGCGCATAGCTGTGCAAGGCCGGCCCGTGCGCGCTGAAGGCCGCGATTTCGTCGGTGGCGTCGGTGCCGGCGAGCCGCAGCCGCACGGGCCCTTCGGCCAGCCACTGGCGAAGGTCCGTGCCGTCCGTGCCGTTGATCACGGCGGCGACGACGTCGAGCTTGTCGGGGTCGTCGGGAGTGCCGGTGGCGAAGTCGGGCCCGGGTTGCTTGCCGACGCTGCTGTAGAAGTTCGCGGTGCTGAGCAACACGGCCGCGGCGCCGTGTTGCTCAGCAGTCAGCAGTGCCTGGGTCAGCAGGAACCCGTTGTAGTTGACCAGCACCGCTTTGCCGACGGCGTCTACCCCCGTGTAGTCGTCCGGTTGCCCGTTGCCCACATCGATCAGGTCGAGATCCTGTGGTGTGGCCGGCGAGTTGGCCGAAAGGTCCAGCCGCTGTACAGCAAGGCTGTGCTGTACTGGCGACGTGACCGTGATGGTCGGGACGTCGATGCCGCTGATGCTGGCGCCGACGGCCAGTACGTCCGGCGCCTCGGCGGGCGATCCGACAGTGCTCTCGCCCGGTCCGTCATTTCCGGCGGCCGCCACCACGACCACGCCGGCGTGGATGGCGTCTTCGCTGGCCTGCTCGAGCGGGTCGTCCACTGTGGACGGTCCACTCAGGCTCATGTTCACGACATCGGCACGGTGCGGGTTGTCGGCACTGACGGCGGCGTCGAGCCCTGCGATCACCGTGGACTCGAAGCCGTTGCCCGACGAGTCGAGGACCTTGTATGCAGTCAGGCTGGCTTTCGGCGCAACGCCGGTGCGGATACCGTCGCCGGCGATGATGCCGGCGACGTGCGTGCCGTGGCCGTTGTCGTCCATGGGGTCGGGGTCGTTGTTGACGAAGTCGTACCCGCCCACCACTTTGTGGCCGGCGCCGAACCCGCCGCCCAGGTCGGGATGCGTGTAGTCGATACCGGTGTCGACCACGGCCACCGTCTCGCCGTTGCCCTGGACCTTATTGCCCAGCGCGTCCTGGGTCTGCCACACCTGCGGGGCGTTGATCAGTGAGACGTCCGGGTCGACGCTGGCGTGCATCGGCCGGTCGGGGTAGACGGCGGCGACGCCGGACATGGCGCGCAGCCGAGCGACGCCCGTAGCGTCAGTGGTCACGGCCACAGCGTTGAGCGCCTGGGTGAAGTCGTGCGTGATCTTCACGCCGGCGTGGCGGGCGAAATCGGCGTGATCGGCATGCAGCGCCGCCCCCCGGGCGTGCGCCTGTGCGCCTGCCGCGATTGCGGGTGTTCCGGTGAATTGCACGATCACGCGGCCCGCTGCGGGCGGCGGGGCGGCCGCGGCCTGCGCGGGGACGGCGAACAGAGGCGTCAGCAGGGCCAGCGCCGCGACGGCACGCCTCACCACAGGCTCACGTTCGGCGTGCCGAGCCCGGTCGGGCCGTCGTAGCCCCGGACCGCCGTGCACAGGTACGTGCCGGAACAGTTCGTGCCGTTGCTGCCGCTCGTCACGTCGTACAGCTCCTCGGGATGGCGGTAGAGATCACGAAGATCGGTCGTGTACACGCTGGCCACGATCGGCGTGGCAAGGCTGGTGCCGCCAACCTGCAGCCATCCTGAATAGCCGAAGGTGTCATAGACGGCGAGCCCTGTGGCCGGGTCGGCGACGGCCGACAGATCGGCGACGGTGCGCATGTCGCAGAGGTCATCCCGTTGCCAGGACGGCTTGTGGATGTACGCCGAACAGCCGCTGGTGGCGCCGTCCCAGGCGGTCTCCGTCCAGCCGCGCGCGCTGTCGTCGCGCAGCAGCGACGTGCCGCCCACGGCAATCGTGTAGCGCGACGCTGCGGGGTAGCTGATGCCGCCGATCAGGATCGCGCCGTTGCCGTAGCCGTAGTCGCCGGTGGCGAACAGCGCCGGCGCATTCAGTGCGTGGAGGTAATGCTCGCCCTGCTGCTCGCCGGAGAACTCGCCCCTGCTGCCGTAGCTGTTGGAGATCGCGTCGACATGCGCTGCGTCGGCGGCCAGCACGCCGGTGAGCAGATCGCCCAGGTTCGAGCTGTCCGCCTCGACCAGCAGGATGTGGCAGTCGGGGCAGGCGGCCGATACGGCGTCGAGGTCGAGGGAGATCTCGAGCCCCCAACCCGGGTCAGGGTCGGGCAGCGGCGTAGCCGCGCCGTGCTCATTCACCTTGCGGAAGCAGCCGTTCGCTGTGGTGCACGGCGCCAGGCCGTACTGGGCACGGTAGGCCGCGAGATCCGCCTCGGCGTTCGGGTCGTCGTAGGCGTCGACAATCGCGATCGTGCGTCCCTTGCCGATGTGTGGCGGGATGGCGTACGCCGCCTGGATGTCGGCGGGCCCGTAGCCCTGGGGGGTCGTCGCGGTGCCTGCCGCGGCATTGATGATCGCCATGCAGGATAGGTACGGCGGGGCGGCCGCGGCGCAGGCTCGTTGCTCCGGCGCTTTCGGGCTGCCGCTCGGCGCAGCAGGAGCGGTGACCGACAGCGGGTAGGCGCGGGTGATCGTCTGATCGATCGCCGAGCCATTGGCGTCGGCCGCGGTGATGTGCAGTGACGCGAAGCCGTTGGTGGCATTGAGTGCAGGCTGGCTGTAGTCGAGGCGATAGCGGCCGTCGGCGAGCCGGGTGGCCGGCACATCCGCCCAGGTCACACCGTCGTCATAGGAAACCTGCGCGCTGAACTGCGTAATCGGTGGGGCAGCCGCGCCGAGTTGGTGCGCGACGTCGACCTCGACGCTCGCCGGGTGGCCGGCGGGGACGACGTCGTCGGTGCCGGCGCCCGTCGCGTATCGGGTGAACAGCAGCGGTTCGAAGCTGCACCCGTCTGCGGCGGCCGGCGCCGCTTTGCCGCCGCCCCCGCCGCCCTTGCCGCCGCACGTCCAGCCGGGGGGTAGCTGATCGGCGGGGCGTTCCGCGGAGGTGAACGTCCATTCGGTGTGCGTGCGCGTGGAGGTCGGCCACCAGGCCGCGTCGCGCGCGGTGTCGTAGACGAGCCGGTAGCTGGCCGGCGACGGGTCGAGCGGGAACGCGGCGAACCCGTCCGGCGTCTGGCCGACCTGCGTGCCGTCCTGATATAGCGTGAGCGACTCGACCGACGACGGGTCCGGCAGCAGGAGATGCCCCTGGGCGTCGGTGTTACCGAACAGCGTCAGGTTGAGGGTGTCGCCGGACCGGCACGCCGGACAGGACTGCGCCGCTTCGGTCTCCTGCTCAACGCCGGGAGCAACGGGCTGTGCGGCCCAATCGCTGGACAGCTGCTCACCCGGTTGGTAGGTGCGCAGGACGTCCGAGGCCATGCCCAGGAAGTCGGCCTCGTCGAGCACGACCTGCTGCAGCCAGCTCATGCCTGGGGTGGCCAGCACGTGTTCAGTGCGCGTGTCGGGTGCCACGACCCCGTTCGCAGCGAATACCTGCGCGGCCTGCCACGGCTGCGTTCCTTCGCGTGCCTCGTACTCCGCACGTCCCGGCACGGCGCTGTGGAAGCGGGCGTCGATCGTGGCGAAGTCGCCGGGAGTCAGGGTATGAGTCAGCGTCTGCGGGATCGCCCCGACGTACGGGAATTCCATGTCGTACAGGTCTGTCTGTGGATCCCCGAGGCGCATACCCGGATAGAAATACAGCTGCCCTGTGGTTACGGGTGCGGTGGGCGTGGCGTACAGCGGCGTCGTTCCGAATGCGGTGAACGAGTCGGTGAAGCTGACGCCGGTCGCCGGGTTGCGCTGCACGTTCAGTTGTGCAGTGAGCTGGGGTGCCGGCGTGCCGACGTCCGCCCCCAGCCGGGTTCCTTTGCGCGCGTCGAGCACCACCGTCGTGTCGCGAGTGACGGTGACCTCGGGCGCGGCGGCCAGCGTGTAGTCGACGCTGCCGTCGGGGTAGCCGTTGCCGATATAGGACGTGATGCTGTAGTGGCCGGCCGGGACGCTGAACGCGAACTGGCCGTTGAAGAAGCCTTGCCCGGCCAGGAAGTTGTCGATGTTGTCGGCGTTCATGGCGACGCCGAGGTCCCCCGACGCGCGGTCTCCGAGCCGGTCGAACGCCTTGACGGTGAGCGTGTAGAGCTTGCCGGGCGGGGTCGGCTTGCTGTGCAGCGGCGTGACGCCGTCGAAGAGGTGGCCGGCGGCTGCGCCGTGCTTGGCCGCCGCCCAGTCGCGGGCCAGTGCCTTGCCGAACGCGGCGCGATCGCGCACCACGAGGCCGTCAGCGGTCTGGACCGTACCTGGGGGTACGGCACCGGTTGCCGTCAACGGCAGCACGTTGTTCGTCGTGTCGGCGTTCACGTCGAACAGGCCCAGGTCCAAGGGCGCGCCGACGTAGCCCGCCGCGATCTGCGGGATCACGTAAAGGTGGCTGCCCGTGGCGAACACCTGGAAGTTCCCGGACGTGCCGGGCGCGACGGTGACCGAGGGTTGACCGCTCGGCGTCTGCGACACGATGACGCGGTCGCCGGTCACGAGAGTGACAGTGCGTGTTCCGCCCGTCACCGAAGTCGGCTGCGCCGCGGATGCCGGTGCCGCTTGCGCGGCCACCGCGCCCCCCAGGAGAAGGACAAAGACCAATGCGGGGGTGATCGGTCGTCTCATGAAGTACTCCCGAGTGATACCACTCTACGTGGTACGCGAACCGTACGTGCGTCGCGCGGCGGGGGTCAAGATGCGACACGCCCTAGGTACGCCTGCCTCCCCGATTGGGCAAGAATCGCTCACCTAGGACGAGGAATCCTTGCGCAACCGGCTGGCGCTAGGAGGCTCGGTGGCGGGTCGGCTTGATGCCGAGGCGGCGGCACGCCTGTGCGAAGGTCACGCCGCTCGCCCACACCGACTCGAACCCGATCTTGAGGGTGCGAGCCAGGTAAGGGTGCTCGATGACAAGCGTGGTGACGTCGTCCCGGCCGACGGTCGGATTCGGCATCGTGAAGAGCACGGTGCGCTCGTCGATGATGCCGAGCTTCATCGGCAGCTCTTCGACGAAGCGCGCTTCCTCGCCGGCATCCAGGAAAGCGCGTACGCCGCCGAGTTGCGTCTCGTCCTCGAGCACGGAGAGCTCATACATACTCCGCAGCACGTGGCGGCGCGCCAGCTGCAGCCCGACTACGTTCTCGTCGACGGCGACCGCGGCAGGGGCCTTGGAGAAAACGAGCATCTCCCGCTCGACTGTGCCCTGGAGCTCGTTGAACTTCCGGGCTACCGCCTCGGACGAGCGGATCACCTCGATGTAGTCGAGCGGATCGGTGTGCTGCCGGCCAGCCTGGTAGGCCGGGCGCAGCTCCTCGACCAGCCCGCGGGCGTCGTCCTCCAGCGCCGTGACGTGCTCGCGGTGGACGTACATCAGCTGCGCGGCGGCCCGCTCCGGCGGCGTCGCAACGTATTTCGCGGTGTGCCCGGGACGGTCGGCGGCAAGCCCCTTCCCTACCAGGCTCTCCAGCACGTCGTAGATGCGCGGTCGCGGCACGCCGGCCAACCGAGCGACCTCGGCGGGCGTAGAGGCGTCGCGGCTGACCAGCGCTACGTACGCCCGCGCCTCGTACAACGTCAGGCCGAGCCGTACCAGCCGCTCCACGGAAACCGTATTCGCCACCGAGCCTCCCACCATCGGCGCAGCCTATCTCAGCATCGTGCGCAAGAATCCCCATCTGAGACGCGGGATTCGTACACACCTTGGAGGCGAGGCAGTGGGCCCGATCAGTAGTGCACCGCTTTCCGGCTCCCTCGTGAGGCTGCCCATCGTCACACGCGACGAGGCCGCGCTGATGCTGGACGGCGGCCGGCTGGACTGGTTCGCCGAGGGCTATCCGCGCAAGGACGACCTGGACGCGGTGCGGATGTCCGACGGCAGTGCCTGGTCGCCACGTCACGTGATCGGTCCCCGCGACGGTCTCGCGGTCGGCTCGATCGGCTTCTTCGGGCCGCCGGGCGCGGACGGACAGGTCGAGGTCGGCTACGGTCTCGTCGAGTCGGCACGCGGACAGGGCCTCGCCACGGACGCGTTGACCGTGATCGTCGCCGCAGCCGAGGCGGCCGGCGCTCGGGTCATTGCGCACACGGCCGCGGACAACCTGCCCAGCCAGCGGGTGCTCGCCCGCTGCGGCTTTGTCCGCGACGACGGCCACGTCAACGCGGCCGGCGACTGGCGCTACGTGCGACCGGTCACGGCTCCTCCGGCTCGGTGACCCACGCGGAGAACACCGGGACGCCGTCCCATTCGCCGCCGATCGCCCGCGCCACGACGGCGTAGGGGTGCCCGAACCGCAGCGTAGCTGTACGCTTGCGGCCCTCGATGACGGCGACGGCCCTGATCGCCATCGCGGTCACGGCAGCGGCCTCGAAGCCGGTTCGTGTGTATCGGGCCAGCGCCGACTGCTTGGCTTCGGCACGGTACTCGGCAGGCGGTAGCAGTTCGACGAGTGCTTGGGCGGCGGCGGGAAACCCGAACTCCGGCCGCATAAGGTCGTGATCGCTTTGCGCCGACCACGTGGGCAGCAGTGCGGTGTGCTGTTCGCCGTGGCCCTGCGTTTCCGTGACCGTCCACAGTGGACTGTCGCCCAGCTCCAGCTCGTACAGCGAGCGGTGCGGCAGCGTGCCGTGCGCCGCAGCGAGCACGTCAGCCGGCGCAACACCGCGCTCGGCGATCACCGACGTGACGGCGAGCCCGTCGGCGGAGCGGGCGGTGTGCACGGCGACATCGCCGACCGGCGACGACGCGATGTATGCCTCGTGCTGCCGCACCGACCGCAGTACCTGACTGACCCGCTCTGACCAGGGGCTGCGCAGCTCGGCGGAGGGGGCCAGCTCGAAGGGCGCCTCCCAGTCGACGCTCGTCGCCAGTGCCGATGCGAGCACGAGCACCGTGTCAGGCCTTATCTCCAGTGGGAACCGCTTGATGAGGCCCAGCGTGTGCTCCGCGGCCCACCGGTCGGCGTCCGCCTGGCTCGGGATGCCGCCGACCTCCACCGCGGACGGCAACTCGGCGAGCCACGACTGCAAGGCGGCGGCGACTTCCGGGCGGCGCCATACCGCGGCCGCCGATGCCAGAGCCGGATGCGGCTTGGCGAGCAGTGCCGCGGCGGCGTCCCGGGCCTTGTCTGGCGGCGCGCCGAGGACCTCGGTCAGCTCATCCCGCACGGCACCCGTCGCGCCCGGCGCCGCCAGCGCCAGGATCAGCCAGGCGCCCAGCGGCGAGGCGACATGCTGCTCGCAATCGACGGCACGGTGAAACCGTGTGGCGTACCGGGCAATCAGCGGGGCGATGTTCATCCCTCGAGCGTGCCACGCCGCCAGGCCGGACGCCCCGGATTGGCGCTGTACGGGTGCTTGGCTCGTACGTAGCTTCGAGGCCATGCGCATCCGGATCATCGACGCGTTCACCGACCGCCCGTTCGCCGGCAACCCCGCCGGAGTGTGCCTCCTCGACGGCGAAGCCTGGCCCGACGAGACGTGGATGCGCCAGGTCGCCGCTGAGGTGCACGCCTCCGAGACGGCGTTCGCCCGTCCGATGGGCGAGGGCGAATGGGGGCTGCGCTGGTTCACGCCGGCCGTCGAGAGCGACCTGTGCGGGCACGCCACCCTCGCCACGACCCACGCGCTGCGAAGTGACGGGCGGATCGCTGACTCGGTTCGCTATCACACCCGCAGCGGCGTGCTCATCGCTCACCCGAACGACGACGCCACGATCACCCTCGATTTCCCGGTGGCGCCGCTCACCGAGGTGTCGATCCCGGACGGGTTGGTGGAGGCGCTCGGCGTCAAGCCCGAGGCGACGTATCGCACCGGCCCGCTGCGCGACCTGCTCACCGTCCTGCCGGACGAGGCAGCGGTCCGCACAGTCGCGCCGGACATCGCGGCCGTCGAGGCGCTGACCCGACGCGACGACATCCGCGGCGTCACGGTCACAGCAAAGGCTGCCGACTACGACTTCGTGTCGCGGTTCTTCGCGCCCGGGGACGGCATCCCCGAGGACCCGGTGACCGGCAGCGCGCACACTGCGCTCGCTCCCTACTGGGCGGAGCAGCTGGGCCGGGACGAGCTGACCGGGCTGCAGGCGTCGGCGCGGACCGGCGTGGTGCGCGTGGCGCTGCGCGGTGACCGGGTGCACCTCACCGGCAGTGCGGTGACCGTCGTCGATGGGACGCTGCTCACCGAACCGTGAAACCGACCGCGCCGTCCGGCGGTCCCCACTCGGGTGTGACGGAGCGGACGTAGCCCGGCGCGTCGGGACCGCGCAGCCAGTCGAGCAGTGCCTCGCAAGAGGAGCGCCGGCCTTCGGCGACCACCTCGACGCGGCCGTCCGGCAGGTTGGTCGCCGACCCGGACAAGCCGAGGACGCGTGCCTGGGCGCGAGTCCAGTACCGGAACCCCACGCCCTGCACGCGTCCGTCGACGCACGCGGTCAGCCGTACCTCGTCCACCGGGCCGACGTTACCGCCGCCGTGGCAGTAGCCGGACGAACGCGGCGACCGCCAGCGCGGTCATGGCCGCGACGCTCCGCGAATTGCTGGCAGCGGTGCCCCTCGTGATCTCGGGCAGTGCATCGCCTGTTCTACGACCTGCGACCGGTCAGCCTCCGCGTAGCCAGCGCTCAGCAGGGCTTAGCGGAGCAGGCTTGGCGGGCGCGTACGGGTGACGCTTCGGACGATGCTTGGGCTGAGGTTTAGGCCGCCCGTCGTCCCCGTTCCCTCGTCCGCGACGGTGTCGCGCACGGCGACGATGATTCGCCAGTCAAGGGCTGTCTGCGTGCTTCTTGATCCAGATGGTGATCGCCATCCAGCCACCGGCCAGTGTCCCCGCCAGTCCGATGGCAGATCCGATCACCACATCTGTAGCCGCCACGTGACTGATCGTGGCAGTGATGTGGCGAACATCAATCGAGGCGCGCGGCAACACCAGGAGCCAGGCCCAGAGCCTCCGAATTAGCGTCGATTACCCGACAGGTAAGACAGATTCCGGTTCGAGCTTGCGTAACGCGGGTAGCGGCGAGCGCACCAGCCACAGTGCGCACGTGACCGCACCGGCAACGGCCAGCCATAGCGTCGGCCGCAATCCGATCGCGCTGCCGAGCAATCCGCCGGTGAGCGCGCCGAGCGGCCGCACGCCGTAGTTCACGGTCCGGTAGGCGCCACTGACCCGCGAGCGCACCTCATGCGGGACGACACCGGCGAAGATCGCGCCGCCGGCAATGTCGAGCAGCATCACACCCACGCCTGCGCCGAATTCCGCGGCGAGCAGGCATATGAGGACCAGCGTGTGCGGGCCGCCCGCCGCGGGGATCAGCGCGAGCGGTGCAGGGAACAGTACGCAGCCGACGATGAACGTCGGGCCGATGCCGATGCGGCGGGTCACCCGGCCCGTCACCAGCGAGCCGAGCACGCCGCCGACCGCGCCGGCCCCGAGCACCAGGCCCAGTACCGCCGGGCGGACGGAAAGCGACCGCGTCGCGTAGAGGATCACGATCGCATTCAGCGCGAACGTGAAGAAGTTCACGGTCGCCGTGGCGGCCAGCGCGGAACTCACGATGCGTGATCCGGCGATGAACCGGACGCCGGCGATCAGGTGTCCTCTCCCGGGCTCGGCAGCGGGCGGCTCTACCGGACGGATGCGCGCCAGTGTGAGTGCCGAGAACAGAAACGTCAGCGCGTCCAGGACGATCGCGCCCGGCGCGCTGAACGCCGCGACCAGCAGCCCGGCCCCGCTCTGCCCCATGATCACCGACAACGCCCGGCTGCCGTTGAGCAGTGAGCCGCCCTCGACGTAACGATCCCGTGGCACCACTGACACGAAAAGCGCGGTGTACGCAACGAAGAACAGCACGTCCAGCGTCCCCACCGCGAAGGTCACCGCATACAGCTGTGGCAGGCCGAGCCGGCCGAGCAGGTAGCTGAGCGGGATCGTCACCATGAGCAAGGCCCGGCCGAGGTCCGTGGCGAGCATGACCAGGCGGCGCTGGCCGTGCCGGTCGACTGCCGCGCCGGCGGCCAGTGAGAACAGCAGGCTGGGCAGCAGGCCGGCGGCCGTGAGCAACCCCATCTGCGTGGCGTTGGCGTGAAGGACGAGGACGGCAGTCAGCGGCACTGCGAACAGCGAAACCTGATCGCCCACCAGGGACACGGTCTGGCCGATCCAGAACCGGCGGAACGTCATGTCCCTGAGCAGCGTCACGGCTGCTCCATGGGGAACGCGATTCCGATGAAGGACACCTCACGGGAGTTCCTCGGCCGCTCGTCGGCGTGATCCAGCCGACGACCGTAGGGCTCGATGAGCTTGTCGATCGCATCGCCGAGGGCCTTGAGCTCGGCGGGCGTGGCATAGAGGATGCGGTCGCCGAACATCGCCGCTTCGCGCCAGCGCTTCGGCGCGTCGTCGGCGCGTTGCAGCCACCGCAGGACGTTGTCAAAGTAGCGCCGGGCCAGCGTGATGCGCAGTTGTTTGGCGGCCTCGTCGGCTTCCGGCGTCGCTTGGATCGGCGGAACGTGCGTCAGCATCGACGTCGCCTGCCAGGGCTTCTCACGACCGCGGCCGCCGGGCGCCTCCTCGACCAGTCCGTACTTTGCCAGCTGGCGCAGGTGGAACGACGTCGTGCCCGAGCTCTCGCCGAGCACATCGGCCGCCTGGGTGGCGGTCAGCGGACCGCGCCGGCGCAGCAGGCCGACCAGCTTGGTGCGCACCGGGTGGGCGTACGCACGCAGCGCGCGCGGATCGGTGAGTTCGACCGGGGGACGCTCGTCTGACATGTATGCCAACATATCTTTGCAAAGCTATGTTGGCAAGCCTCCGCAGCCGACTCGCGGTCAGCCGGCAAGTTCGGCGAGGATCGCCTCCGTCACGTCGTCGGCCGGCCGGCCGGCGTCAACAACACGCAGCAGGCCCCGGCTGCGGTAGTAGTCGATGAGCGGTGCCGTCGCCTCGTCGAAGACGGCGAGCCGGTTGCAGATCACGTCGCGCGTGTCGTCGCTGCGCCCCTCGATCTGCGCCCGCGCCAGCAGCCGGGCGATGAGCTCCTCGCGGGGGGCGTCGAGGTAGATCGCAGCATCAGCGGAGAAGCCCTCCTCCTCGGCCAGGCGGCGCGCCTCGCGGGCCTGGCCAAGCGAGCGCGGAAAGCCGTCGAGCAGGTAGCCGCCGTTGCGGGCGGCCGCCTTCACGCGAGGGAAGATCAACTCGATGACCAGTTCGTCGGGCACGAGCTCGCCGCGGTCCAGGTACTCGCGAACCTTCTCACCCAGTGGCGTGCCGGCCTCGATTTCGGCCCGCAGCAGGTCCCCGGCGGCGATGTGCTCGATTCCCAGACGCTTCGCCAGGCGTTCACCCTGCGTTCCCTTGCCGGACCCGGGTGGGCCGATAAGAAGGACGTTCATCCACCAACTCTGGCATCACCCGCCGAGAATCGCGACAGAACCAGGCAGATGTGTGCTGCTGCCAACACTCTCGCGGCCGGAGATACTCGCCGCGTCACCCGATTCGGAGGGATCTGCCCGTGCGCTATTTCTCGCTATTGCTGCCACCACGGCCGCGCTCACGGTCGCCGTGCCGGCCAACGCTGCAGCCTCCACGACGGCCGTGATCAACGAAGTGTACGGCGGCGGCGGAAACTCCGGTGCTACCTATACCAACGACTTCATCGAGCTGACCAACCTCGGCTCGACGCCGATCGCCGTGGACGGCTGGTCGGTGCAGTACCACTCTGCGTCCGCCACCGGATCTTGGCAGGTGACGCCGCTGTCCGGCACACTCGCGCCGGGCGAGTTCTGTCTGATTGCCGAGGCGCAGGGAGCCGGCGGTACGACTCCGCTGCCACCGCCACAGGCGAGCGGGACGATCGCCATGTCCGCGACTGCCGGGACGGTCGCTGCGCGCAGGGCAGGCGCAGGTCGTGCACGACTTCGTGCAGCAGATCCTGGCCGTGGACGAGAAGGCGGACGTCGTGGTGCTCGGTGACCTCAACGACTACCAGTACAGCCCGGCTGTATCAGCGCTGCGCACCGGCACTGCCGACGGCAGCGGCCCGTCGATTCTGACCGACTTGATTTCTACCTTGCCGGCGGATCAGCAGTACCCGTACGTGTTCGACGGCGTCTCGCAGGTGCTCGACCACATCCTGGTCGGCCCCGCGACGCCTGTCGCGTCTTATCAGCTCGTCCACATCAACGCCGAGTTCACGAACCAGACGAGCGACCACGACCCGCAGGTGGTGCGCTTGACGCCTTAGAACGCCTAGGTTTAGATTGCCTAGGCATGAACGAACGCTTGAAGGGCAACCTGGACCTGCTCGTCCTCGAGGTGCTTGCCGCCCGTCCGGCGCACGGCTACGACGTGATCGTCTCGCTACGTGACCGCAGCGCCGGCGCGTTCGATCTGCCCGAGGGCACCGTGTACCCGGCGCTGTACAGGCTCGAACGTTCCGGGCTGCTCGCGAGCAGTTGGACGTCCGAGTCGGGCCGGCGCCGCCGGGTGTACTCGCTGACAGCCACAGGCCGGCGCGCGCTCGCCGCGCAGCGCCGGCAGTGGCGCGAGTTCGTGTCCGCCGTGGGCTCAGTACTGGGGGCACCGGCATGAGCGACGCCTGCGGAGCGAATCAGGTGTGCGCGCCACCGGCGCGCTGGAGCCGACGACCCGCGCTAGTGGGAAGGAGGTTCGAAGATTGACCGGCGAGCTCATTGAGCGCTACCTCGACGAGCTTCAGGTACGCCTCTCCGGCGCGCCACGGCAGATTCGACGCACGCTGCGCGAGGTCGAGGAGCACCTCCACGACGCGATGGAGGCCGGCCTCGCCCGTGGTCTCGATGCCGGCGAGGCGGAGCAGCAGGCGGTCGCCGCCTTCGGCCCGGCGGCAGGCGTTGCCCGGGCATGCAACGTTTCGACATGGCAGCTCCTCCGCTCGCTGGCCGCGCAGGCGCTCGCGCTGGTGGGCGTCGCGCTGGTCGCCGTCGGGCTGAGCGGCGCCGTGATCGCCGTGATGGTCGCCGCGGGCGGTCGGGTGTTCGCGTTCGCGGATCCGGCCGGTACGCGCTATTCCGCGGCCGACTGTGCGCACTGGCTGGGCCAGCATCCGAGAGCAAGCTCGTGCGCGCAGGCCGCGCTCGACGAAGCCGTGTCTGACGGGCTACTGCAACGCTCCGGCGCGGGCGTAGTCGGGCTGATCGTCCTTGCGGCCGTGGCCTTCCTGGCGCACCGGAACGGCACGTCATTGCGGGCATTGCTCACCCGGCCGGTCGCCGCGATCGTCGGCGCGACCGCGTTCGGCGCCGCCGGCGTCGTCCTGACCAACCTCGGCGGCAACGCGGTGCTGCTGCACGCCGGGAACGGGCGGGTCAGTGGTTCGCCGCCGCCGGAGTGTCCGTGGTCGCCGCGCTGGTCTTCGCGGCCATAGCGCTGCGCCGGATGCGCGACATGCCTATCTGAGCTGCCCGGATTCGTCAGACACGCCCAGCGCTCGCGCCCGATCGAGAGGGTTGATGTAGTCGCGCGACTCGACGATCTGCCCGTCACGCACCCGCATGACAAAGACGCACGGCACGTGGAAGACTCTCCCGCCAACGCTGCCGAGATAACGGAATTCGGCCACGATCACCTCAGGGTCGGTGGTCTCGTGCACGACGACGTCGGCGGTGCGATAGTCGGCGATCGGTGTCACGTCTCTGCCTGCGGCGAAGTGGCGCCGCAGATCGTCGCGGGTGAGTAGCGGCGTGTCGTCGAGCACCATGGGGTGCTCGACTCGGGTGCGCTCGGCGTAGAGGCCGGCGAGCCCGTCTACCTGGCTGGGATCGCCCGCGACGAGGCGGCACACCCCGTCAACCAGGCGACGAAACACTTCGGCAGGTCGCCGGGTATCCTGAGTCACGGCTCCGAATATACGGAGTCACCACTCCGTTAAGCAAGGAGGATGTCGATGCGCGCCGACGCGCAGGCGAACCGCGATCGCATCCTGTCTGCCGCCGAGCAAGTGTTTGCCGATGCCGGCGCGGACGCGTCGACCGAGGCAGTCGCGCGCCGGGCCGGCGTCGGCATCGGCACGGTGTTCCGGCACTTCCCGACGAAGCAGGAGCTGATCGAGGCGACGGTGGTGCGCCACTTCGAGCAACTCACCGCACACGCCCACGACCTGGCTGCGCGGGACGACGCCGAGGCGGCCCTGCGCGAGCTGATCGAGACGATGGTGGGCGGCGCGGCCACGAAAATCCTGCTGATCGGCCTGCTGAGCGACCCCACGACGGACGCGGTCGTCCGGGCCTCGCGTGAGCTCCGTTCAGCCGTGCGCGCCCTGCTGCGGCGGGCACAACAGCCCGGCGCGGTGCGCAGCGATGTGTCGGTGGACGACCTGTACCTGCTGGTACGCGGCCTGGCGCTGGCCGGCGCGCAAGGTCCCACCAAGGCGAGCACCCGGCGCAAAGCGCTCGACGTCGTGCTGGCCGGGCTCGCGCCGCGCTAGCGGCCTCACCGAGGATTGGGTACATGGAGATGACCGGGTGGCTGTCAGGACAGGTGTTCTTGCAGACTGTGGACGAAAAGGAGGTTCAGCGAGTAAGCGGCTTCCTGAACGGGCGCGGTCTGGCGTTCCAGGTGCTGACTCTCAGCGAGCGGATGGTGCTCGACCCACACAATCCGGAGGCCGGCGTGACCACGGATCGTTTCAGCATCGCGGTGCAGCTCGCGGGGTTCCCGCAGGTGATCGCCCCGGTGCTCAACGATCTGGTGCAGCGCGCGCACGGCGCAGGTTGGGAGGTCGAGCCCCGGTCGTAGGTCGCACATAGCGGGGGCTGAGCCTGGGCACAGGCAGTACGCGAAAGGTGAAGGTCATGACGGAGAGCTACCCGGGCAGTGAGTACCAGGGCGGTGGCGCCACGTGGACGTACTCGCCTCCACCGGTGTATCCAGGCCCGCCGAGCCCAGAGCAACCGCCTCGGCCGGGACGCTCCCGCACCATCGTCATCGCGGCCGTCACCGCAGCCGTCGTCGGCGGCGCAATCGGCGCCGGCACGGTCGCGGCGTTCAACGAGAACGGCAAGACGACCGTCGTGAACGCTGTGCCGCAGACGACGCAGACGGCCCCCGCCACGGCCAAGATCGACGGGTCGATCACCGCGGCCGCGGCCAAGATCGATCCCAGTGTGGTTACCATCGGCGTTTCCGGGCAGAACGAACAGGGCAACGGCTCGGGCGTGATTCTTCGCTCGGACGGCTACATCGTCACCAACGACCACGTCGTCTCGGTAGCGGCAAACGGCGGCACACTCACCGTGGTCACCAGCGACGGGCAGCAGGCCAATGCGTCCATCGTCGGGCGCGACTCTTCCGACGACCTGGCCGTGATCAAGGTAAACGGGCTCAAGAACCTGCGACCGGCGAATTTTGCCAGGTCGAGCAATGTCGTCGTGGGGCAAACGGTGATCGCAGTCGGCGCACCGCTCGGCCTCTCCGACACGGTCACGTCCGGGATCGTGAGCAACACCGCCCGGCCGGTGCGTTCCGGCGACAACGATCAGGCCGTGTTCAACGCGATCCAGACCGACGCCGCGATCAACCCAGGGAACTCGGGAGGCGCGCTCGCCGACCTCAACGGCAACGTGATCGGCATCAACGCCGCGATCGCCACTCCCAATACAGGAGGGCTGCAGATCCCGGGGCAGACCCAGCAGTCGGGCAGCATCGGGATCGGCTTCGCCATCCCGTCCGACGAAGTCAGCCGCATCGCTGCCGAGCTGATCAGTTCCGGTAAGGCGACGCACGCGTTCCTCGGGGTGGGCCCGACCAACCAGCAGGCGAACAACGTCGCCGGTGCGCAGATCGGTTCGGTCGAGCCGAACAGCGCCGCTGCGAAGGCCGGGCTCAAGACCGGTGACATCGTGACCAAGGTCGACAACCAGCGTGTCGACGACTTCGACGGACTCGCTGCTGCGATCCGTTCGCACGTCCCCAACCAGACCGCGACGCTGACGATCATCCGCGGCGGCAAGACATCGACGCTGCGCGTCACGCTCGGCAGCCAGACGGGCTGACTTGCCGATGGGCCGGGCCGCGCCCCGCCGAACGGGGCGCCGCCCGGCCGGCCAGCTAGGTCTTGCGCAGCTCGACGCAGCACTCTCCGGCACTCGCCTCGAGCCGCGCGTGCACGCCGCGCGCGCCCAGCCCGGTCAGCAAGCCGGACAGGAAGTCACGGTTGATCGCGCACACCAGTTCGGGAGCGCGAGCGGCCAGGGGATGGAACGGGCAATTGCGTAGTCGCACCGAGTCCGGCCCGGCGTGCCCCGGCTCGTACCCGTATCGCTCGCACACCGCGCTCGCCAGCGCAAGCCCACGCTCGGCACCGAGGCGCCCGGGCCGTACCCGGTCGCGTTCCGCGGCCCCGAGACGCTCGCCGTAGCCGCGGGCCACGCGGCGCGCAGCCAGGTCGAGCCGTTCGGACGTACACGCCGCCAGCACCGTCTCCAGCAGGACTTCAGCCAGCAGGTCCGGACGGCGGGCCGGCACCGCGACCGCGACGTCCTGGCCGGACGGCTCGTAGACCTTGGGGGCGCGGCCGACGCGCCGAGCGCCACCAGACGCGTATCCGGCACGCAGCAGGCCGACAGCGACGAGCTTGTCGAGGTGGAACGCCGCGAGCTTGCGGGAGATCCCTACGGCCGCTGCGGCATCCTCCCGGGTGACGGGCGCGGGCGCGTCGCGAACACACTGGTACAGCGCGCGCCGTACGTCATCGTCGAGAGCTGCGACGGCGGCGATATCCGGATGCTCCACGTCCACGCGAGCCACTATAACGGCAACCGTACGAGCTGATACCGAGAATCTATCGCCATTGACAGCGCCACCATAAAAACACCAAACTTGGTTGGCGATATTCGAGGAACCTTGGAGTTGACGCACGATGCCGGTCCAGCTCGTCCACGCAGACGTCGGCACATCGATACCCGCGCTGCACGTCGTCCACCCTCAACCGGACGTCGACCTGGCCGCCGCCACACGCGCCGCGGCCGACTTCTTGACGGCCCTGAACGTGTCCGTCGACACCGACGGCATGCGCGACACGCCTGCCCGGATGGCACGTGCCTACGCCGAGTTCTTCGCGCCGCGGCCGTTCGAGCCCACGACGTTCCCGAACGACGAGGGCTACGACGAATTGGTGCTCGCTCGGCGCATCCCGTTCCGCTCGATCTGCGAGCACCACCTGCTGCCCTTCGTCGGCGTCGCGGATGTCGGCTACCTGCCAGGCGGCCGCATCATCGGGCTGTCCAAGCTCGCTCGCGTCGTCGAGCACTTCGCGTGCCGCCCGCAGGTGCAGGAACGGCTTACCAAGCAGGTCGCGGACTGGCTACAGGCCAGCCTTGCCCCGCTGGGTGTCGGTGTCGTGCTCGAGGCCGAGCACACCTGCATGACGCTACGGGGCGCCACCGCGAGCGGTTCGCGGACGACGACGTCGACCCTGCTGGGCACATTGCGCACCGACGCCCGGGCGCGAGCAGAATTCTTCACACTGGCCCGATCGTCCGACGCCGGAGGACACAGATGACGACGTTCGTGATCGTGGGTGCCGGGCTTGCCGGCGCCAAGACCGCCGAAGCGCTGCGCGAGCAGGGATATGACGGCGAGCTGATCCTGTTCGGGGACGAGCAACTGCCGCCGTACGAGCGGCCGCCCCTGTCCAAGAGCTACCTCATGGGCGTCACGCCGTGGGACGCGGCCGTTGTTCACCCCGAGTCGTGGTACGCCGACAACCAGATTGAGCTGCGGCTGGGCACGCGGGTCCGCGCGGTGCATCCGGGTGACCACGTGATCGAGGCGGGTCAACGTGTCAGCTACGACAAGCTGATGCTGGCCACCGGCTCGACGCCGCGGCACCTGCCGGGCGACGACGCGTTGCTGCACCTGCGGCGGCGCGGCGACTCGGACGCGATCAGGGCGACGTTCGGGCACGGCCGGCTCGTGATCGTCGGCGGCGGCTGGATCGGGCTCGAGGTCGCCGCCGCAGCCCGCCAGGCCGGCACCGATGTCACGATCCTGGAGGCCCTCGAGGTGCCTCTGCAGACCGCGATCGGCCCGGAGCTCGGGCAGGTCTTCGCCGACCTGCACATCGAACACGGCGTCGACCTGCGCACGCTGGTGAAGGTGGCCGAAGTCCACCCAGACGGGGTGCGCCTGAGCGACGGCACCCGCATCGACGCGAACGCGGTGCTGATCGCCATCGGCGCACGTCCCGACACCGACCTCGCCGAGGCGGCGGGCCTCGCCGTGGACAACGGCGTGCTGGTCGACGGGGCGCTTCGCACCAGCGATCCGGACATCTACGCCGTGGGTGACATCGCCAACGCCGAACATCCGATCCTGGGCCGGCGGGTGCGGGTCGAGCACTGGGCAAACGCCCTCAACCAGCCGGCCACGGCGGCCACCGCCATGCTCGGCATGCCGGCGAGCTACGGCGAGCTGCCGTACTTCTACACGGACCAGTACGACCTCGGCATGGAGTACGTCGGCCTCGCCCAGGACTACGCGGAGGTCGTGTTCCGCGCAGACCCGGCAACCCGTGAGTTCATCGCATTCTGGCTCGACAGCGACCAACGCGTTCTCGCCGGCATGAATGTCAACGTCTGGGACGTCGTCGAGCCGATCAAGGCGCTGATCGCATCACAGGTGTCCGTCGACCCGAAGCGGCTCGCCGACCCAGACGTCCCCCTGGATGACGTGGCGAACATTTCGGCGTGATCTTGGACTTGTGGTGGCTGTTCGATCGCAAGTCCAAGATCATCGGGTCTTGAGGCTGGGACACTGAGGCACGTGCCCACCCACGACGTTTTCAACGTCCCCCCGCCGCTCACCGGCAACGCGTTCACCACCGATCCGTCGCTGCGCCTGCCCGACCTCAGCGACACGGACGTCAAGGCGCTGGTCGCGCTCGGCGAGCTTGCCGGCAGCGAGCAGGCCGGCGAGTGGGGACGCCTCGCAAACGCGTTCCCGCCGGTGCTGCGGACCCACGATCGGTACGGGCACCGCGTCGACGAGGTCGAGTTCCACCCCGCCTGGCATTCGCTCATGACGGTGGCCGTCGAGAACGGGATGCACGGCACGCCGTGGCGCGACGGCAACCACCTGGCGCGCGCCGCGAAGTTCTACGTGTGGGCCCAGGTCGAGGCCGGACACGGCTGCCCGGTGTCGATGACTTACGCGGTCGTACCGGCGCTGCACCACGCGCCGGAACTTGCAGCGCGCTACGAGCCGCTGCTTGCAGCTACGTCGTACGACTTCGGCTTGCGCGCGCCGCTGTCCAAGACGGGGCTGCTCGCCGGCATGGCCATGACCGAGAAGCAGGGTGGATCGGACGTCCGCGCCAACACGACGCGCGCCGTTCGTGCGGGAGACCACTACTTGATCACCGGGCACAAGTGGTTCTGCTCGGCACCCATGTGCGACTTGTTCCTCGTGCTGGCGCAGGCACGGGACGACCAGCACGGGCTGTCCTGCTTCCTCGTGCCACGCGTGCTGCCCGATGGCGCGCGCAACCCGTTCCTGATCCAGCGGCTCAAGGACAAGCTGGGCAACCGCTCGAACGCCTCATCCGAGGTCGAGTTCGACGGCACGATCGGCTGGCTGGTCGGGGCCGAGGGGGCCGGCGTCCGCACGATCATCGATATGGTCACGATGACCCGGCTCGACTGCGTGATCGGCAGCGCAGCCGGTCAGCGCGCAGCGTTGCGCCACGCTTCCCATCATGCGCGACACCGGTCGGCGTTCGGGCGCCCGCTGATCGCGCAACCGCTGATGCGTGAGGTGCTGGCCGACCTAGCCGTCGACCAGGCTGCGTCGACGGCGCTGTGGACGCGCATCGCCCGTGGCGTCGACGCCGGCGAGGCGCGGTTCGTGCGGCTCGCCGTGGCGGCGGCGAAGTTCTGGGTGTGCAAGCGCACTCCGGCCTTCGTCGGCGAGGCGCTGGAATGTCTTGGCGGCAACGGTTACGTCGAGGAGAGCGGGATGCCCCGGCTGTTCCGGGAGTCGCCGCTGAACGGCATCTGGGAGGGCTCGGGCAACGTCATCGCGCTGGACGTCCTGCGCGCTGTGCACCGCGACCCGGAAAGCCTGGCCGCCGTACTCGCGGAGCTGGACGCCGGCGCCGACCCGCGGCTCGACGCCGCGATCGCGTCGCTGCGGGCGACGCTCGACGGCGCGAACGAGCCTGGCGCCCGGGCGCTCGCCAGCCAACTCGCCCGCTGCCTCGCGGCCTCGCTTCTCGTGCAACACGCTCCCGGCCCGGTGGCCGAGCGCTTCCTGGCGCAGCGGCTGACCGAGCCGGCGACCAGCGGGTACGGCGAATCGCCCGGGCCGGAGACCGACGCCGTGCTCGCGCGATTCGCGGACTGAGACACGCGACTCGCAGACTGAGATGTGGTAAGGGCTTGACGTGCGCAAGATCGACTGTATTGTCCTCAGGGAACCGGCCCGGTTACGCATGGAATTCAGAACCAAACTCAGAGCGCGCGCTCCGGCACGCACGCTGCGGCGGTCCATGTCAGCCAGCGGCGCGGAGGAACCCCCGACCCTGCGCACCGCAACGCCGGTCCGGCGGATCCCCGGCGCACGCCGCCGGGGATCTGTCAGGCTCAGGCCTCTTCGGTGTCGTCCGAATCCTCGGCCTTGGCCGATGGCCGCTTGATCACAACCTTGCCCGACTCGAGGTCGATGCGCTTTCCTCCGGACGAGTCGCCGATCTCTTCACGGGTCGACTGCAGCCGCCGCTTCTCCTCGTCCATGTGCCGCTTGGCCGGATTGAAGAGCGTGTCGAGCCCCCACTGCGTCATGACGCGCCCCTCACTTCCGGTGTCATAGTTCGAGGTTACGTCGTGCGAGCGCATTCCGCCGCACCGCCTTGGCCGGTCGTGACTGCGTATGGCCAGATGTGCGGCGATTGCGCGCTTCGCCAGTTACTGCTTCGAATAGGCGAACGGGCGCACGACGATGACCACGCGATCGGGTGAATCCGCTGGTGGAGACGGCTGCTCGCGGCCGTACCGAGTCGCCAGCTCGACGTAGAACGCGCCAGTGGGATCGGGCTCGACGCCCTCCACTGTGCCCCGGGCCTGGAGGTAGCGATATGGCTGGTCCGGATCGGCGACTGACAGCGCCACGTGCGGGTTGTGCTCGATGTTGCGCAGCTTCGCTCGGCGCGTGGTGTGGGTGAACCTCAGCAGCTCGCCGTCCCAGGAGAACCACATCGGCGTCACGGCGGGATTGCCATCGGGTCGCACGGTCGCTAGGTGGCCGATCAGCGGGCGGGTCAACAGGTCTACGTAGCCTTCGGGGAGCTCAATCACATTTGTGGACAACGCGATGTCGCGGGGCGCCGATTCCCGCGCGGGGCTGCTGGTCGGCCTACTGACAATCGACGAGCACGATGCCGGGCGCCCCGTTGCGGGTTAGCGAACGATTGCGTGCCCGCGGACACTCCGCTGATGCGCGTGCTGCCGGCCCGGCAAGATGGGCGCATGTCAGATCGCGTCTTGCGACTCGCCGAAGTGCGTGCGTCCACATCTGCGTTGCTCATCGGCCTGGACGCCGAACGTTGGACCGACACCGACGTGCGAGCGTCGTCGACGCTCCAGGGATGGACACGCGGTCACGTGCTCACCCATATCGCGCGTAACGCCGACGGCATTGCCGCCACGCTGGCCGGCGCGCTGCGTGGCGAGGTCGTGCTGCGCTACCCGCAAGGCGACGCCGGCCGTGACGCCGACATCGAGGCCGGGGCGGGGCGCGGCGCGGTCGAGCTGATAGCCGACGTCCGCGACTCGGCCGATCGGCTGGATCGCGTGATCGGCGCCGTAGCGGACGCGTCCGCCTGGGACCTGCCGACCGAGAACGGCCGCCCGGCGCACAGTTGGCTCCGTGCCCGCTGGCGCGAGGTCGAGATCCACCGCGCCGATCTGCGCGGAGCGTACGGCGCAGCCGACTGGCCGGCCACGTTTGTCGGCTACCTGCTCCCCCGGCTCGCCGCCGAGGTCGGCAACCGGACGGGCCGGCCGCTTCGGATGGAGGTCGCGCACGAGGGCTCCACCACAACCGATCTCGGGGGCAGCGCGTGGACGGCGGGCGGCGCCGATGGGGTCACCGTTCGCGGGCCGGACTGGGCGCTGCTTGCGTGGCTCACCGGCCGCCCATCGCTCGCCGACGGGCAGCTCAGCACCACGCCGGAGCTCTCTCCCTGGCGCTAGCTCGCGCGGCGCGCGGTCGTGCGCTTGCGGGCGCACAGCGGCGGAGCGGGCGCCGGTCCGTATCGCCGCGGCAGGAATTGGCGGGGACAATCCACCTCGTGACGGAGGAGCCAGAGCTCGGCGAGATCGAATGGCTGGACGGCGACCCGCCCGAGCGACCGGACGCGGGCCGGAGCGGCGGCGTCTGGCGCTGGTACGCGCTCGGGTTTGCCGCGCTCGCCGTCGTGGTGCTCGTCGTCGCGGTCGAGCGCCGACCGTCACACAGGGCCGCGGCGCGGGCAACGACCGCCTCGACGCCGACGAGTGTGCCGGCTGCCCATCCGGCGACGACGCCGTTCGTCACCCGGCCGGCGCCGAGCCCGCGGGCGATCACGGTGACGAACCTCGGGCGGCCGTTGCTTTCCGTGCCACGCAGCTGGGAGCTGTACGCACGTGATCCCGACGCGGTACTACGCATCCAACTGGCTACCGGCCGCGTCGTTCGCACCGAGATGCCCGCCGTGCTCAGTAACGGCCCGATGGCGTTCCTTGCCGGCCCGCGACAGGTAATCGTCAAGGCCTGGCAGGGCGGCGGCGTCGTCATCCGTGACGGCCGGCCGGCCCGCGAGCTATACGGCGTGCTGGCGGGTTTCGGCCCGATCCTGCCGGGGCCCGAGCCGGGGCAGCTGTGGGTTTCACCGCCCAGCGGCGCGAACGACCCTCAGCGAATGGACCTGGTCGGTTTCGACGGCCGGCGTAGCGAACTGATCAGCATCCCCGTCAGCGGCGTGCCGACCTCTGACGGTGCCGGCTACCTGCTGAGCTACCTGACCGGCGGCATCTACGACGCGCGACCCGGTTCCCTGCACCGCGTCACGACCGGCGCGCTACTGGCAATCGGCCCGACGCGGTGGCTGACCGAGGAGTGCGACGAGCGGCACCACTGCACGATGGATGTCGTCGACCGCAGCACGGACGTGCATCGCGTGCTCGGCCCGGGCTCGGACTCCGACGCTCCGGCCGGCAATATCGCTCCGGACGGCAGCACGGCGGCGGTGCTACACGGCTCGGAGCCGCTGACGCTCTCGATGCTCGACCTCGCCACGGGCATCGAGCACCACACCGGCGTCGAGATCGATCGTGACGACGCCTACGCGGGCGCCTCGATGGCCTGGACGCCGGACGGCCGTTGGCTGATCGTCGCTGATGCACAAGGGCATCTCGTCGTCGTCGACCACGGCGGTCATTCCCGGGTGCTGACGACCCGGATCACGCGGATCAGCCAGCTGACGCTGCGGGCCGGTTAGCGAGTGCTCCGCCGTCTATCTCTCGCACGAGCACTCATCGCAGCAGCGCGCAGGCTTCTACGTCGCTGACCTGACGGAAGTCGTCGTAGTACATGCCGACGGCGCCGAGGCGTTTGGGAACGTACACGACCACGACGTCGTCCGCCTCCAACTCCAACTGGGCGACGGCCTGCCAGGACGCAACCGGCGCGGCGACGATGACCTTGCTGGCCGTCTTGCGGGCGGCGGCCACCGCGGCGCGCATCGTCGCGCCCGTGGCCAAGCCGTCATCGACGAGGATGGCGGTGCGGCCCGAGAGATCCGGCGGCGGCCGGTCGCCCCGGTATGCCGTTTCGCGACGGCGCAGCTCCTCGAGCTCCTGCTGCGTGATCGCGTCGATCTCGTCCTGGCCGATCTCGGGTGCGCCGGCCAGCACGTCGTCGTTGAAGACGCGCACACCACCGGTCGCGACGGCGCCCATCGCCAGCTCGGGATAGCCGGGGACGCCGAGCTTGCGGACCGAGAACATGTCCAGCGGCGCCTTGATCGCGGCCGCCACCTCCGCCGCGACGGGCAACCCGCCGCGGGGCAGCCCGAGCACGACTGCGTCTCGGCCGGCGTCCCGCTCGGCGAGCAGCGCACCGAGCTCGCGGCCGGCCGCGGCACGATCCGCGAATCGGGCCGTAGCGTCGCCTCCTTCGCTCGCCTCCATGCTGGTCGCGGCTGATCGATACCGCAACGAGGAGCCAGCCACCCTACTCCGGCATCAGCCGGTGCGGTCGATCACCCGCTCGGTGAGCGCCTCGAATCCGCTGCGGGCTGGGCTGTCCGGCAGGTCGGCAAGCATTGCGCGTGCCGACTCGGCGTAGCGCGTGAGCATGGCCCGCGCTTCGTCGAGGGCGGTCGATGAGCGCAGCAGGGACAGCGCCTCGGCGTGCTCGGCGTCGTCCAGGAGTGGGTGTGACACGAGCGTTCGCAGCCGCGACGACGACGTCGACGAACGCAGCGCGTACAGCACGGGAAGTGTCGGGACGCCTTCGCGCAGGTCGGTGCCCGGCGTCTTGCCGGATTCCGCGGAGTCAGACGCGATGTCGAGGATGTCATCGGAGATCTGGAAGGCCACTCCGATCCGTTCCCCGAAACGGCGCAGCGTGTCCACAGTGGACGGTTCGACGCCGGCGAAGCGCGCCCCGAACTCCGCCGAAGTCGCGATCAGCGAACCCGTCTTCTCGGCGAGCACGCCCAGGTAGTGCTCGATCGGGTCGTCGTCCGGGCCGGGACCTACCGTCTCCCGGATCTGACCGGTGACCAGCCGCTCGAACGTCCGGGCCTGCAACCGCACCGCGGCGGGGCCGAGGTCGGCGAGGATGTCGGACGCGCGCGCGAACAGGAAGTCGCCGGTGAGGATCGCGATCGTGTTGTCCCACCTGGCATTCGGCGACGGCTCGCCGCGCCGTACCCGTGCCTCGTCCATGACGTCGTCGTGGTACAGCGTGGCCAGGTGGGTCAGTTCGACGACAACCGCCGCGGATATGACGTCTGGCTCAGAGGCGTCTCCGAAGTGCGCCGCCAGTACCGTCATCAACGGCCGGAACCTCTTGCCGCCCGCGTCGACCAGGTAGCGCGCCGCCTCAGCGATGAACGCGTCGTCTGCCCGCACCGCGTCCCGCAGCCTGACCTCGACGGCGTCGAGGCCGGATCGCACCGACGCCTCGAGGCGGGCGTCGGCGAAGTCGACCCCGATCGAAGACGTCACCCGCGAAGTCTCGCCGCGTGCGAAGCCAGCTCGAGCACCGGTTGCGGGAACACGCCGAGCACGATCGTCACGAGCGTGCCGAGCGTCAGCGCAAACGTCGTGGCGGGCGACGGGATCGCGATCGTCGGCGCATTCTCCGGTGGCTCGGCGAAGAACATCAGCACGACGATTCGCAGGTAGTAGAACGCTGCCACGGCGGAGGCGATCAGCGCGATCACGACGAGCGGCGCGGAGTCGTGGTATCCGGCTCGGAACACCGTGAACTTTCCGATGAAGCCTGCCGTGAGCGGGATGCCGGCCATCGACATCAGCAGGATGGTCATGACGACTGCGACGACGGGGCTCTTGCGCGCCAGCCCGGACCATTGCGAAAGGTGCGTCGCCTCGCCGTCGGGATCGCGGACCAGCGTGACCAACCCGAACGCGGCGACGGTCGTGAAGCCGTACGTGATCAGGTAGAACAGCGTGCTGGACACCCCGTCCTTCGTCAGCGCGATAAGGCCGACGAGAATGAAGCCCGCATGCGCGATGGACGAGTACGCGAGGATGCGCTTCACGTCCGTCTGCGTGAGGCCAAAGATCGCGCCGACCGCCATAGACGTGATCGCGACCGCCCACATGACCGGGCGCCAGTCCCAGTGCGTGTTCGAGAAGCCGACATACAGCACGCGCAGGATCGCGCCGAACGCGGCGATCTTCGTACACGACGCCATGAACGCGGTGACGGCGGTCGGCGAGCCCTGATAGACGTCGGGGGTCCAACTGTGGAAGGGCGCGACGCCTGCCTTGAACAGCAGCCCCACCACGAGCAAGGCCAGGCCGAGGTAGAGCAGCACGTCCGAGCGCGTCGACGTCTGCGCCGCGGTCAGGATGGCGGGCAGGTCGACGGAGTTGGCGTATCCGTACAGCAAGGCCAGCCCGTACAGGAAGAACGCCGACGCGAACGCGCCGAGCAGGAAGTACTTGAGCGCCGCCTCTTGCGACAGCAGCCGGCGCCGCCGAGCCATTCCCGCCATCATGTAGAGCGGCAGCGACAGCACCTCCAGGGCGACGAACATCAGCAGCAGGTTGTTGGCGATCGGGAAGATCAGCATGCCCGCCACGGCGAACAGGGCGAACGGGAAGACCTCGGTCTGGACCCGATCCGTGCGCTGCAGTTCGCGGTCACGCGGCGACCCGATGACGACGGCCGCCTGCGCCACGATCGGGCTGCCCTCGACGGCACGCTCGGCGATCAGGAGTACGGACGTGATCGCCACCAGCAGGACCGAGCCCTGGATGAACAGGCCGACGCCGTCCACCGCGAGCGCTCCCCCGACGGTGGTTTCCGACGTACCGTGCAGGAGGAACACCGCGATCAGTGCCCCGAGCAGGCTGGCGACCGTGAGCGGCACCTGTACCGCGAAGCGGTCGTCGCGCGGCACGAACGCCTCGACCAGCACGCCCAGGCACGCAGCTCCGAGCACGATGAAGATCGGCCACAGCGCGTGGTAAGAAATCGACGGCGCCTGTACGGCGGCCTGCGCAGCAAGCATCACCGGCCACCTCCGATCGCCGTGCCGGACGCAGGAGTCGGGTCGGTCTGGTGGACGTCCTGGAGAGTGGCCCTGACGGCCGGGTTGATCACATCGATCACCGGCTTGGGATAGATGCCGAGGAACAGGATGATCGCGATGAGCGGCCCGACGGCGAATGCCTCGCGGACGTTGAGGTCGCGGAACCTGCGGACCTTGTCGAGGACGGTGCCGGTCATCGTGCGCTGGTACAGCCACAACACGTAGATCGCCGCGAGGATGATGCCGGCCGTGGCGAGGATCGCCAAGCCCTTGTGCCGCGTAAACGTCCCGACGAGGACGAGGAATTCACTCACGAACGTCGACAGGCCGGGCAGTGCCAGTGAGGACATGACAGCAACCAGGAATACTCCGGCGAGCCACGGCGTGACCTTCGACGTACCGCCGTAGTCAGCGACGTTGCGGCTCTTTCCGCGGGCGATGAGCAGCCCGACGATCAGGAACAGCATGCCGGTTGAGAAGCCGTGGTTGACCATGTACAGCACGGCTCCGGTTCCGCCCTGGGATGTGAACGCGAAGATACCCAGGCCGATGAAGCCGAAGTGGGCCACCGACGTGTACGCGACGAGCCGCTTCATGTCGCGCTGGCCGATTGCCAGGAATGCTGCATACAGGATGCCGATTACCGACAGGATCAGGACGGTCGGGGCGAAGTACCGAGATGCGGCCGGGAACAGTGGCAGGCAGTAGCGCAGGAATCCGAATGTGCCGACCTTGTCGAGTACGCCCACGAGCAGCGCCGCGCCGCCGGCCGGCGCCTCCGCCCCGGCGTCAGGCAGCCAGGTGTGGAACGGCACGAGAGGCGCCTTGATCGCGAACGCGATGAAGAAACCGAGGAACAGCCATTTCTGCGTGGCGTTGTCGGGGATCGAGCCGATCAGCTCCGTGAACGAGAACGTCCCCTTGCCGGAGGTGATGTACAGGCCGATCACCGCGGCCAGCATCAAGAGCCCGCCGAACAGCGAATACAAGAAGAACTTCATCGCAGCGTATTGCCGCCGAGGTCCGCCGAAGCTGCCGATGATGAAGTACATCGGTACCAGCATCGCCTCGAAGAAGACGTAGAAGAGGAAGACGTCCAGCGCGGTGAACACGCCGATCATGAAGAACTGGAGGAGGAGCACCAAGGCGAAATACGTCTTGACGCTGCGCCGCGGCTGCAACGTATCCTCGGCGTCGCGGCGGCTGTCGAACGAGTTCCACGACGCGAGCACGACCGCCGGCACAAGGATCACGGACATCAGCAGCAGGACGAGCGCGATGCCGTCGACTCCGAAAGCGAGGTGCACGCCCAGCGCCTTGATCCACGTCCAGCTACCGACGAACTGGAACCGGGCGCCCGTCGTGTCGAAATTGATGGCGACGATGATCGTGTAGATCGCGATGACCAGGGTGAAAGCCAGCGTGACTTGCTTCGCCAGCTTGGGATCCCGCTTGGGCAGGGCGAACACGATCAGCGAGCCGACCAGCGGCAGGAGCACGACGATAAGCAGCACAGGATTGTGCATCATGCCCTCCGCTCTTCGCGCGAGCGTCCATCGCTGCTGAGCTGCGCTTCCCGGCCCGGCGCGACGGCCCTGCGGTGCTCGTTCATCAGCCGAACCTCACCGCGAGCAGGACGGCTACCACAGCGACGGCGCCCGCCAGCATTGACAGCGCGTAACTGCGGACGAACCCGGTTTGCAGCCTGCGCAATCGGCCCGATCCGCCGCCCAACGCAGCGGCGAGCCCGTTGACCACGCCGTCAACTCCCTTGCTGTCGAAGTACACCAGGGCCCGGGTCAGCCACAGTCCGGGACGCTCGAAGGCTGCCTCGTTGAACTCGTCCTCGTAGAGGTTCTTGCGAGCGGCGGTCGTGATCGGGGAGACGCCCACCGGCTGGGTCACCGGTACCGGGCGCGTGCCGAACACCATCCAGGCACCGCCCACCCCGAGCGCCACCACCAGCAGCGTCAGGATGGTGAGCACCACTGGCGACACCGTGTGCACGCCCTCCTCGACGCTCGGGCCCACCGACGGCGTCAGCCAGTGCTGCAGCCCGCCACCGAAGATCATCAAGTAGCCGCCGACCAACGACAGCACGCCCACCGCGATCATCGGCCAGGTCATGATCCGCGGCGACTCGTGCGGGTGGGCGTCGTCCTCCCAGCGCCGTTCGCCGTGGAACGTCATCACCAGTGCCCGCGTCATGTAGAACGCAGTGATGCCCGCGCCGACCAGGGCGGCGACGCCGAGGATCCATCCGGACGTGCCTCCCTTGTCGAGCGCCGCCTCGATGATCTTGTCCTTGGTCCAGAAGCCGGTGGCGAGCGGGAAGCCGATGATCGCCAGGTATCCGGCGACGAACACCAGATACGTGATCGGCATGACCGCGGCGAGCCCGCCCAAGCGACGCATGTTGATTCGGTCGTTCATGGCGTGCATGACCGATCCCGCGGAGAGGAACAGCGCCGCCTTGAAGAAGCCGTGGCCGAGCAGGTGCATGATGCCGATCGCGTACACACCTGGACCGAGGCCGACCGCGAGGAACATGTACCCGATCTGGCTGACCGTCGACCAGGCGAGCACACGTTTCAGGTCGTCCTGCGCGCATCCGCATATGCACCCGTACAGCAGCGTGATCACCCCGACGATGACCACCGCGGTGCGCGCCGCCTGTGACTGGTCGAAGATCGGCGCCGACCGGGCGATCAGATACACGCCGGCGGTAACCATCGTCGCCGCGTGGATGAGCGCAGATACGGGGGTCGGACCCTCCATGGCGTCGGGCAACCATGCTTGTAGCGGGAACTGACCGGACTTGCCGCACGCACCGAGCAACAGCATGAAGCCCAGCGCGGCGGCCACGCCCTTCGTGTAGTGGGCGTTGCCGAAGAGCAGATCGCTGTACGACGTCGTGCCGAAGTAGGCGAACATCGTGAAGATCGCGATCAGCAGGCCGACGTCGCCGACCCGGTTCATGATGAAGGCCTTCTTCGCGGCGGTGGCGGCCGACTCGCGGTTGTAGTACCCGATGAGCAGGTATGACGCGAGACCGACGCCCTCCCATCCGACGTACAGAGATAGGTAGTTGTTGCCCAGGACCAGCAACAACATCGCGGCGATGAACAGGTTGAACCAGCCGAAGAATCGCCGGCGCCCCGGGTCGCCGGCCATGTAGCCCACCGCGTAGATGTGGATCAAGCCACCGACGCCCGTGATCAGCAGCGCGAAAACAAGCGATAACGGATCCAGCAGGATGCCGAAGTCCACATGGAGCCCGCCGACGGGGATCCATGTGTAGTAGTTCTGGGTGGTGACCTCTCGGTCAGACTGGCCCTTTACCGAGAAGAACAGCACGACTGTATAGATGAAGAGCACGGCAGGGACGAGCGCGCCTACCCAGTGCGCCCATCTGTCGGCCCGCTTTCCGGCGAGCAGCAGGACGGCCGCTGATAACGCCGGCAGCGCGATGAGCAACCAGGCCGCAGACTGCACGCCATGCGCAGTGGTCACGGTGTCCCTCAGTACTTGAGGAGGTTGGCGTCGTCCACGGACGCCGACCGCCGGGTTCGGAAGATGGACATGATGATCGCGAGACCGATCACGACCTCAGCGGCAGCCACGATCATCACGAAGAACGCGATGACCTGCCCGTCCAGCGAGCCGTTGATCCGCGAGAACGTGACGAGTGTCAGGTTCACCGCGTTCAGCATCAGCTCGATGCACATGAACACGACGATCGCGTTGCGGCGCACGAGCACGCCGACCGCGCCGATCGTGAACAGCGCCGCGGACAGCACCAGATAGTAGGTCGGTGTCACAGCTCCTCCCCCGCAGGAAGCTCCGGCAGTTCGCGAACGCCGGGGGTCGACGCGAGAACCGACTCGGGCGAGACCGTGCCGTCGGGCAGCAGCGCAGGCGTCCCGATCGAGTTGCCGGACGCGAGCACGCCCGGCCCCGGCAGCGGCTGTGGCCGTCCCGACCTGATGCGCGCCTGCGCGACCAATTTCTGAGTGCGACGTGGCCCATCGCGCTCGATGTGCGCGTACACCATCGCACCGACCGCCGCCACGATGAGCAGCACCGAGGTGAGCTCGAACGCGAACAGGTATTTCGTGAACAGCAGTTCGGCGAGCGAGTTGACGTTGTGGCCACCGGAGTTGTGGGCGTCGAGGTTTGCCGGCTTGATGCCCTTGAACGCACGGCCGACTCCGATCGCGACGAGCAGGGCGAACCCAATCCCGGACACGGCAGCCGCCCATCGCTGACCGCGCAGCGTCTCGACCAGCGAATCGGACGAGTCACGGCCGACCAGCATCAGCACGAACAGGAACAGAATCATGATCGCGCCGGTGTAGACGATCACCTGCACCAGTCCGATGAACGGTCCCTGCTGGATGATGTACATGGCGCCTAGGGCCATCATGGTGGCCGCGAGCGAGAGCGCACAGTGCACGGCGTTGCGGAAGGCCACCATGCCGATGCCTCCGGCGAGCGAGACCGGCGCAAGTATCCAGAAGGACACCGCCTCGCCCAGCGGCACCTCCCCATTCATAAGAGGAGCAGCCGTAACGGCAAGCGACCCACTCATGACCCAACCGCCGGGCGATGAGCGCTCGCGCGAAGAGCTCGCGCCCGCCGGCGGCGTAGCGCCGAAGGCGCGTGTGGATCGGCGGATCCCCCCGAGCGGAGCGAGTGGGGGGGACGACGAGACACGTAGGCGCGATTAAGCATGGTGGCCGCCCACTTCGATTGCTTGCCCCACGATCGGCTTGCCGCCGGCATTTGCGGCACTCTGCGGCGCACCCTTCGTGAGTGGCTCCTGCGTCTTTGCGGCGTAGTAGTCCTTCTCGTCGTCGCCGAGGCGCATCGGATGTGGCGGCGCTTCCATGCCGGGCAGCAGCGGCGCCATCAGCTGCTCCTTGGTGTAGATCAGGTCCTGCCGGTTGTCGAGGGCCAGCTCATACTCGTTGGACATGGTCAGCGAGCGGGTCGGGCACGCCTCGATGCATAGCCCGCAGAAGATACAGCGCAGGTAGTTGATCTGGTACACCTTGCCGTAGCGCTCGCCGGGCGAGTACCGCTCGGTCTCGGTGTTGTCCGCACCCTCGACGTAGATGGCGTCCGCCGGGCACGCCCACGCGCACAACTCGCAGCCCACGCACTTCTCCAGCCCGTCCGGGTGCCGGTTGAGCACGTGTCGCCCGTGGTAGCGGGGCGCGGTCGGGTAGAAGTCGAATGGGTACTGCTGTGTGTAGACCTTCTTGAACATCTGGCCGAACGTCAGCCCGAACCCCTTGGCGAATCCCACGGGGCTGACGGCCGGTTCGGGCGTGGGCGCGGCTCGCACCGGCTCGTGACCCGGTGGCGACACGGGGGCACGGTCGGTGCGCCGGACGGGTGGCTCAGCCATCGGCGTCACTCCCCTTCTGGTCTAGTACGGCCGCCGGCGCCGACGCCGGTACGAGCTTCGGAGTCCGCGGTACCCGAAGGTCCATGGGCGGAACCGGGAACGCGGGGCCGCGGCGTGCCTCGGCTTCGTCCTCGGCGGCTTGTGCGGCTCGGCGTCGCGCCGATGCACCCTCCATGGCGGTGAGGATGACGAGGATGACCAGCAGCACCGGCACCAGGACGATCGCCGCCGCCTTCCAGGTCGGCCAGCCGCGGTCGCGCAGTACATGCATGGACGACACGGCCAGGATCCAGCCCAGGTTGATGGGGATGAGTACTTTCCAGCCGAGCTGCATGAACTGGTCGTAGCGCATCCGAGGCAGGGTGCCGCGCAGCCACACGAACACGAATATCAGCAGCACGACCTTGCTCACGAACCACAGCACCGGCCACCATCCGGAGTTGGCGCCGTGCCACAGCGAAATCGGCCAGGGCGCCCGCCAGCCGCCCAGGAACAGTGTGGTGGCCAGCGCCGAAACGGTGACCATGTTGATGTACTCGGCGAGGAAGAACATCGCGAACTTGAACGACGAGTATTCGGTGTGGAACCCGCCCACCAATTCCGACTCTGCCTCGGGCAGGTCGAACGGGGCGCGGTTCGTCTCGCCCACCACGGCCACGGCGTAGATGACGAACGACACGATCAGCGGTAGCACATACCACACGTGCCGCTGCTCGAAGACGATCTGCGAGGTCGACATCGTCCCGGCGAACAGGAACACCGCGACGAACGAAAGACCCATTGCGACCTCGTACGAGATCATCTGCGCCGCGCTGCGCAGCGCGCCGAGCAGCGGGTACGTCGAGCCGGACGCCCACCCGGCCAGCACCACGCCGTACACGCCGAGCGACGAGCACGCGAAGATCACCAGTACGCCCACGGGCAGATCCGTCAACTGCAGCATGGTGTGGTGGCCGAACATCGACACCTCCGGGCCGAACGGCACCACCGAGAACGCCAGAAATGCCGGCACCGCCGAGAGGACCGGCGCGAGGAAGTACACCGGCTTATCCGCCAGCAGCGGGATGACCTCTTCCTTGAAGGCCAGCTTGACGCCGTCGGCCAGCGATTGGAGCGTGCCCCATGGGCCCGTGCGGTTCGGGCCGATGCGGTTCTGCATGCGTCCGACGACCTTGCGCTCGAACACGATCGAGAACAGCACCATGATGACCAGAAACGCGAACACCATGATGACCTTGATGATCACGAGCCAGACTGGCTCGCCCCCGAAGCCCGGGACGTCCTGAGTGGCGGCCAGGCTCATCGCTCACCTCCTGCGGCGATGGAGACGACATTGCCGGGGACAGCGCCGAGCGTGGCGCGCACCGCGCAGCCACGCGCGTTCGTGGGTAGCCACACGACACCGTCGGGCATGTCGGCCACCTCGACCGGGACGGTGATCGACCCGCGTGCCGTCGATACGGTAACGCGCTCGCCGACCTCCGAGGCCGTCGCCGGCGACAGCAGTGCGCGGGCCGGCTTCGCGGTGGCGGCGAGGTGCTCGTCGCCGACGGACATCCGTCCTGCGTCGAGGAGCTCGTGCCACGTCGCGAGGACCGCCTGCCCTTGGCGGGGCGCTGCCGGCGTCGTCGGCGCGACGTGCGGGGCTGCGACCCGGCTCGTCCCCGCGCCCAGGCGCAACAGCTCGGCGCGCGCCGCCTCAGGCGTCGGGAGCCCCAGGTCGACGTCCAGTTCCTCAGCCAGGGTGTGGAGTACCCGTGCGTCGGAGATCGCGCCGGTGCCGTGCAGGGTGAGGTCGAAGGGACGGCGCCGCCCCTCCCACGTGACGTACCGGCCGGACTTCTCGGCCGGCGGCGCGACCGGCAGTACCACGTCGGCGCGCTCCGTGACCGTACTGCGACGTATCTCGAGGCTCACAATGAACCCGGCACGGTCGAGCGCCTCGGCGGCCAGCGCCGGGTCTGCGAAGTCGTCCGGGTCGACGCCGCCGATCACCAGGGCGGCCAGCGCACCGTCGCGAGTGGCGGCCAGGATGCCGTTCGCGTCGCGTCCGGGCGTCGCGGGCACCGACGCGTCCCAGGCCTGCTCGACATCGGCGCGCGCAGCGGCATCCGCGACCGGACGTCCGCCGGGCAGCAGTGTCGGAAGTGCGCCCGCGTCGACAGCGCCGCGCTCCCCCGCCCGTCGCGGTACCCAGGCGAGGCGGGCACCGGTCTGCGTCGCCAACGAGGCCGCGGCCGACAGGGCGCCGGGCGAAGACGCCAGCCGCTCGCCCACCAGGATCACCGCACCGTCGGCGCGCAGTGCCTCGACGACGTCGGCGGGCAGGGCGTCCAGCGCGGACGCCTCACCGCCCGGCACCGCCTGCAGCAGCGTGCCGGAGAGCTTCGCGAGGCCGTTCGACGCCAGCGCGGCCACCGCCCAGACGCGCGTACCCCGGCGTACGGCCTTGCGCAGTCGCAGGAACACGATCGGAGACTCGTCCTCCGGTTCGAAGCCCGCGAGCAGCACCGCCGGGGCGGCCTCGAGCGACCGGTACGAGACGTGTTCCGGGCTCACGCCTGCGACGTGCGAGCCGAGGAATGCCAATTCCTCGTCGGAATGTGGCCGCACCCGGTAGTCGATGTCATTGGTCGCCAGCGCCACCCGGGCAAACTTCGCGTACGCGTACGCGTCCTCCTCGGTGAGTCGCCCGCCGGGCAGCACGCCGACGCCGCCCCGATCGACGGCCTCGCGCAGCCCGGCCGCGGCGCGCTCCAGAGCGTCCGGCCACGACGCCTCGACGAGGATGCCCGACTCGTCGCGGACGAGCGGGGTGAGCAGCCGATCGGACTGTGTCGCGTAGTGGAACGCCCAGCGGCCCTTGTCGCAGTTCCACTCCTCGTTCACCTCGGGGTCGTCGCCGGCGAGCCGCCGGGTGATGCGACTGCGCCGCCAGTCGCTGCGCTGGTCGCATCCCGACGCGCAGTGCTCACACACCGACGGCGTCGACTGAAGATCGAACGGCCGCGCCTGGAATCGGTACGACGCACCGGTCAACGCGCCGACAGGGCAAATCTGCACGGTGTTACCGGAGAAGTACGACTGGAACGGCTGCTCCGGCGAGGTGCCGATCTCCTGTTGCCAACCGCGTTCGAGCAGGTCGATGAACGGGTCGCCCGCGATCTCGTCGGAGAAGCGGGTACACCGCTGGCACGAGACGCAGCGCTCACGGTCGAGCAGCACGTTCGGGCTGATCGCGATCGGCTTCGGCCAGGTGCGTTTGACGTCGACGAACCGCGAGTCGCCACGGCCGTTGCTCATCGCCTGGTTCTGCAGCGGGCACTCGCCGCCCTTGTCGCAGATGGGGCAGTCGAGTGGGTGATTGATGAGCAGCATCTCCATGACGCCCTGCTGCGCCTTGTCCGCGACAGGCGACGTCAGCTGCGTCTTGACGACCATGCCGGGCGTGACCGTCGTCGTGCACGACGCCGCGGGCTTGGGCATACCGCGGCCGTTGCCGAGGTCGGTGACCTCGACCAGGCACTGGCGGCACGCACCCGCCGGCTCGAGCAGGGGGTGATCGCAGAAGCGCGGGATCGAGATCCCGAGCCGCTCGGCCGCGCGGATGATCAACGTACCCTTGGGTACGGAGATTTCGAACCCGTCGATGGTGAGCGTGACCAGGTCTTCCTTCGCCGGTGCTTGCGTCATGCGGTTGCTCCTACCGGCTCGCGGACCAGCGCCTCGTACTCGTCCCGGAAGTACTCGATGGAGGACGCGATCGGGCTCACTGCGCCGTCGCCGAGCGCGCAGAACGCCCGGCCGAGGATGTTGTCGCCCAGGTCCAGCAGCGTGTCGATGTCCTCCGGACGTCCCCGCCCGGAAACGATCCGCTCCAGAATCTGGGAAGCCCAGTAGGTGCCCTCGCGGCACGGTGTGCACTTGCCGCACGACTCGTGCTCGTAGAACTTGGTCCACTTCCAGACCGCGTGGACCACGCTGTCGTCCTCGTCGAAGACCATGATCGCGGAGGTGCCGTTGAGCGACCCCGCCTTCACAACAGAGTCGAAGTCGAGCGGCACGTCCAAGTGCTGCCGGGTGAACAACGGCGTGGACGCACCGCCCGGCGTCCAGAACTTGAGCTCTTTGCCGCGGCTCATGCCACCGGCGAGATCGAGCAGTTCCCGAAGCGTCGTGCCCATCGGCGCCTCGTACTGCCCGGGCTGCGTGATCCGCCCGGACAGCTGGTAGATGTTCGGGCCCGGCGAGCCCTCGGGGCCCATCGCGCGGAACCAGTCCGCGCCACCCAGCACGATGTACGGGACGCTCGCCAGCGAGCCGACGTTGTTGACCACCGTGGGCGCGTCGTAAAGGCCGTTCGTCGCCGGGAACGGAGGCTTGAGCCGCGGCTGGCCGCGCTTGCCCTCGAGCGAGTCGAGCAGCGCCGTCTCCTCGCCGCAGATGTACGCGCCGGCTCCGTTGTGCACGGTGATATCGACGGTCACGCCGCGGCCCAGCACGTCCTTGCCGAGATAGCCGCGCTCGTACGCCTCACGAACGGCGCGCGTCACGCGCCGGATCGCGTGTACGGCCTCGCCACGGATGTAGATGAACGCGTGCTCGGCGCGCACCGCGTAACAAGCGATGATCACGCCCTCGATGAGCGAGTGCGGATCGTTCATCATCAGCGGCACGTCACGACAGGTGCCCGGCTCGCTCTCGTCGCCGTTGACCACCACGTAGTGCGGCTTGCCGTCGCCTTGCGGGATGAACTGCCATTTCATGCCGGCTGGGAAGCCGGCTCCGCCGCGCCCGCGCACCGTGGCATCTTTGACCAGGCTGATCAGCTCGTCGGGCTGCATGGCGAGCGCGTTGCGCAGGGCGACGTAGCCGTCGAGCCCTTCGTAGTTGGCGATCTTCCAGGGCTGGTTCGTACCGAACCGTTTGGTGAGGACGGGGGTGAGCGGCATCAGCGCTTGTCCTCCGGAGTTTCCGCAGCGTCGGCGCTGGCGGACGTTGACAGCGGCGCGTCGTGGGCGCTCGTCGGCTGCCCCGACGCCCGCTGCGCGACGCTCTCGGCCGACTCGCCCTCGCGCGGTACCGCGTAGGAAGGAGCGCTCTCGCCGCTTTCGATCGCGAGCCGCACCCCGATCTCGGTCGGCGTACCCGTTGCCTCGGCGTCAAGAGACTCTGGCCGCTCGTCGAGGAATCCCGCGAGCTGGCGCTCGATCTGCCTGAACGAGCACAGCGGGGCGCCCCGCGTCGGCAGCGGCTGCTCGCCGCGCCGCAGTGCGGCGACGAGCTCCTCCGCCGACTCGACGCTCTGGTTGTCGAAGAACTCGTAGTTGACCGTGACCACGGGTGCGTAGTCGCAGGCTGCCAGGCACTCGGCATGCTCGAGGGTGATCCTGCCATCGGCGGTGGTCTCGTTCATCCCGACGCCGAGGGTCTTCGACAGCGCCGCGTAGATCTCGTCGCCGCCCATCAGGGCACACAACGTGTTGGTGCACACGCTGACCAGATACTCGCCGGTCGGCTTGCGTTTAAACATCGTGTAGAACGTGACGACCGCGACCACCTGCGCCTTCGTCAGGCCCAGGAAGTCAGCACAGAACGCGATGCCGTCGGGGCTGACAAAGCCTTGCTCGGACTGCACGAGGTGCAGCATCGGCAGCAGCGCCGACCGCTGCTGCCCCCCGGGGTAGCGCGCCACGATCTCGGCGGCCGCCGTACGCACGTCGTCGCCGAACACGGTCGGATCGCCCGGCCGCTCCAGCTGCATGACCGCGGTTCTGAGGTTAGTCACCTATCCACTCCGCCCATGACGGGGTCGATCGAGGCCACCGAGGCGACTACGTCAGCGATCAGCCCGCCGACCGCCAGGGCCGCCGTGGACTGAAGGTTGACGAACGACGGATCGCGCAGGTGCACGCGGTACGGCCGGGTGCCGCCGTCGCTGACAACGTGTGCGCCGAGTTCGCCGCGCGGCGACTCGACCTGCGTGTACACCTGCCCGGCAGGCACGCGGAATCCCTCGGTCACCAACTTGAAGTGGTGGATCAGCGCCTCCATCGAGGACGCCATGATGTGCTGGATGTGCTCGAGCGAATTGCCAAGGCCGTCCGGCCCCAGCGACAGCCGCGCCGGCCATGCGATCTTCGGGTCGTCGATCATCGTAGGCCCTGGCTCGAGCCGGTCGAGCACCTGCTCGACGATCTTGACCGACTCGTGCATCTCGGCCACGCGCACTACGAACCGCGACCAGCAGTCGCCGCGGTCGTCGGTCGGCACCTCGAAGTCGAACGTCTCGTAACCCAGGTACGGCTCGGTCTTGCGCAGATCCCACGGCAGTCCCGCGGCGCGCAGCATCGGCCCCGTGATGCCTAGAGCCAGGCAGCCGTCCACCCCGATCCAGCCCACGTCCTTCAGCCGGTTGACCCAGATCGGCTGCCCGGTCAGCAGCCTGTCGACGCCGCGCAGCTCCTCGCGGGTCTCTTTGATCCACTCGCGGACCTTGTCGACCGCGCCGTCCGGCAGGTCCTGCGCGACACCGCCGGGACGGATGAACGCGTGGTTCATGCGCAGGCCGGTGATCAGCTCCAGCACGTCCAGGCACCGCTCGCGGGCGCGGAAGCCGTTGGTCATGGCGGTGAGCGCGCCGATCTCCAGGCCGCCGGTCGCGAGCCACACCCAGTGCGACGAGATCCGGTTGATCTCCATGAGCATGATCCGGATGAGCTGCGCCCGCTGCGGCGCCTCGACACCGAGCAGCTGCTCGACACCAAGGCAGTACACCGTCTCGTTGAAGATCGGCGACAGGTAGTCGGCCCGGGTCAGGAACGTGACGCCCTGCGTCCAGGTGCGGTACTCGGTGTTCTTCTCGATCCCCGTGTGCAGGTAGCCGATGACGACGCGGCAGTCGGTGACGCTCTCGCCCTCGAGTTCCAGCACCAAGCGCAGCACACCGTGCGTGGAGGGGTGTTGCGGTCCCATGTTGAGGACGATGCGTTCGTCGCGGATCGGATCGCCGCCCCCCATCACGGCGTCCCAGTCACCGCCGAGCAGGTTGTAGACGCGGCCCTCAGTAGTTTCCCGGGACGGCGAGTAGATATCAGTCATCTGTCGCAGCCACCCATCAGCGAGTCGACGGATGCGATGCAGGGGATCACGTCGGACAGCAGCCCGCCCTGAACCAGCGCCGGTAGGCATTGGATGTTGACGAAGGACGGTTCGCGGAAGTGAACCCGGTACGGCCGGGTGTCGCCGTCGCTGACCACGTGCGCACCGAGCACACCGCGGGGCGCCTCGACCGTCGTGTAGATCTGCCCGGCGGGCACACGGAACCCTTCGGTCACCAGCTTGAAGTGATGGATGAGCGACTCCATCGACGTCGCCATGATCCGTTCCACGTGGTCGAGTGAGTTGCCCAAACCGTCCGGGCCGATCGCCAGCTGCGCCGGCCATGCGATCTTGGGGTCGTCGACCATCGTCGGGCCGGGCTCGAGCCGGTCGAGGACCTGCTCGACGATCTTGAGCGACTCGTGCATCTCGGCCACGCGGACCGCGAACCGGGCCCACGAATCGCCGCGGTCGTCGGTCGGCACCTCGAAGTCGAACGTCTCGTAGCCGAGATACGGGTCCGTCTTGCGCAGATCCCACGGCAGCCCGGCCGCGCGGAGCAGCGGGCCGGTGATGCCGAGGGCGATGCAGCCGTCGACGCCGAGCCAGCCGACATTCTTGAGACGGTTGACCCAGATGGGCTGGCCTCGCACCAGCGTGTCGAGATCGTGCAGCTCGCGCTGCATCTCCCGGACCCAATGACGGATCGCCTCAGGCGCCTCGTCCGGCAGGTCCTGGGCGACGCCACCCGGTCGGATGTAGGCGTGGTTCATGCGTAGCCCGGTGATCAACTCGAACACGTCCAGGCACTTCTCGCGCGCCCGCATGCTGTTCGTCATGACGGTGAGCGCCCCGAGCTCCATGCCGGTCGGGCCGATCGTCGTCCAGTGCGAGGAGACGCGGTTCATCTCCATCATCAGCACCCTGATCAGCTGTGCCCGGGCCGGGACGGGCAGACCCAGCAGCTGCTCTACAGCCAGGCAGTACACCGTCTCGTTGAAGAACGACGACAGATAGTCGGCCCGCGTCAAGAACGTCACGCCCTGCGTCCAGGTACGGAACTCGGTGTTCTTCTCGATACCGGTGTGCAGATATCCCACTACAGGACGGCAGTCGGTGATCGTCTCGCCGTCCAGCTCCAGGACGAGGCGCAGCACGCCGTGCGAGGACGGGTGCTGTGGCCCGAAGTTGACCACGATGCGGTCCTCATTGACGTCGCTGAGCAGCTGGTCCCAATCGCCGCGCGTGACGTTGTAGACGGTGCCCTCAGTGGTCCTTTGCGACGGGGCGTAGCCGCTCATCGGTACGCCCGCCTCTCGTCCGGCGGCGGGATCGTCGCGCCCTTGTACTGCACCGGGATTCCGCCGAGCGGGTAGTCCTTGCGCTGCGGGAAGCCGTCCCAGTCGTCGGGCATGAGGATGCGGGTGAGTGCCGGGTGGCCGTCGAAGATGATGCCGTACATGTCGTACGTCTCGCGCTCCTGCCAGTCGGCCGTGGGGTACACCGGCGTGACCGACGGGACGTGCGGGTCCTCGACGCTGACCTGCGTCTCGAGGCGGATACGCCGGCGGAACGTCATCGAGGTGAAGTGATACACCGCGTGCAGCCGGTGCACCTGGCCCAGGTAGTCGACGCCCGACACGCTGGACAGCAGTTCGAAGCGCAGCGCCGGGTCGTCGCGCAGCACCCGCGCGAGCCTGCGCACGTGCTCGCGGGCGACGTGCAGGGTGAGCTCGCCGCGGTCGACGACGATCTTGGTCACGGCCTGGTCGAACTGCGGGTAGGCGCTCGCCAGCGCGTCGACCAGTTCGTCGAAGTAGCTGCCGTAAGGGCGCTGTGCCGCGGGCGGCTCCCAGACCTGGCGCACCAGGCCGCCGTATCCGGACGTGTCGCCGGTGCCCTCGACCCCGAACATGCCGTGCTGCGGTGCAGGCAGGTCGCCCGGCGTCTCGCGGGAAACGGTCGCCTTCTCGATGTCCTGCGCCGCCTGATCGGGAGCTTGCTCGGTCGGCTCGGTCATCTCGCAAACCTTTGCGTAGACGGGATGAGCTCGACCTTCTGGTCGGCCAGCCGCTTCGCGCGCTTCGGGCCGAGCGGCTCATTCATGATCTTGTGGTGCAGTTTGAGCACCGCGTCGATGAGCATCTCGGGACGGGGCGGGCAGCCGGGCAGGTACATGTCGACCGGCACGACGTGGTCGACGCCCTGCACGATCGCGTAGTTGTTGAACATCCCGCCGGAACTGGCGCACACGCCCATGGCGAGCACCCACTTCGGATCGGGCATCTGGTCGTAGATCTGCCGCAGCACGGGCGCCATCTTCTGGCTGACCCGGCCGGCGACGATCATCAGATCGGCCTGTCGCGGCGAGGGCCGGAACACCTCCATGCCGAAGCGCGCCGAGTCGAAACGCGGCGCCCCGAACGTCATCATCTCGATCGCGCAACACGCGAGTCCGAAGGTGGCGGGCCAGAGCGACGACTTTCGCGTCCAGTTGACGAGCTTCTCGACCTGGGCAAGCAGGATGCCGTCGGGCAGCTTCTCTTCCAGTCCCATGCCGCCTCCTCAGTCCCAGTCCAGTCCGCCACGGCGCCAGACGTACGCGTACGCCACGAAGACAATGAGAATGAAGATGATCATCTCGACGAGCAGGAACAGTCCGAACGCCTGGCCGCCCACGGCCCTCGTCTCGACCGCCCACGGGTACAGGAAGATGATCTCGATGTCGAAGACGATGAAGATCATCGCGGTCAGGAAGTACTTGATCGGGAATCGGTGCGGGCCGACGGGCTGCGGTGTCGGCTCAATCCCGCACTCGTAGAAGTCGAGCTTCGCCCGGTTGAACCGCCGCGGGCCGACGAACGGCGCGATCGTTACCGAGAAGAGTGCGAAGGCGGCCGCGAGCGCGAACAGCAGCACGATCGGCAGGTACGGCGCAAGCATCCTTCTCTCCTTTCGGCGTTCGCCAGGCTAACTGCCTGGCAGGGTCAGCGAACCGCGGGGGTGAGCCTCCGAAGCACGGCGATGATCCGGTCGGAAACGTCGCCGTCGTGGGGGTCGGAAAGGTTGGCGAGCAGCTTGAGCAGGAACCGCATCAGGGCCGGATGCGGTAGGCCGTGCCGGGTGCATGCGCGCATCACTGCAGGTTGGCCGATGAGCTTCACGAACGTCGCCCCGAGCCGGTAGTAGCCACCCCACTCCGCAGCCAGCCGCGCCGGGTAGGCACCTAGCGCTCGCTCGCGTTCCGGGCCGTCCGGCTGAGCCAGTGCGTCCACGACCGCTTCGGCGGCGAACTTGCCCGACTCCATCGCGTACGGGATGCCCTCGCCGTTGAACGGGTTGACCGCGCCGCCGCTGTCGCCGACCAGCAGCATGCCGCGGGTGTAATGCGGGGTGCGGTTGAAGCCCATCGGCAGCCCCGCGCCGCGCGTCGGCCCGACGGCATTGGCCTCGCGTAGTCCCCAGTGCTCGGGCGTGCCGGAAAGCCAGCGGGTCAGCATGCCCCGGTAGTCGGTCTTCTGGAAGCTCGCCGACGAGTTCAGCACGCCGAGGCCGACGTTCACGGTGCCGTCGCCCATACCGAAGATCCAGCCGTAGCCGGGCAGCAGCTGCTCCCGGTCCATGGCGTTGACGGGGCCGTCGTGGAGTTCGAGCCAGGACTCGAGGTAGTCGTCGTGGGTGCGCGGGCTGCGGTAGTAGCGGCGCACCGCGACGCCCATCGGACGCTTGTCGTTGCGGTGCACCCCCAGGTGCTGAGCCAGCCGCCCTGAGACGCCGTCGCAGGCCAGCACGACCGGTGCGTTGTAGAAGGCGTCGCGCTTGTCCGGCCCGGCCTTGGCGGCGACGCCGACGACGCGCCCGGCGCGGTCGAACACGGGCTCGGTGGCTGCGGTCTGCTCGTGCAGTACGGCGCCCGCCTTCACCGCGTGGCCGGCGAGCAGCGAGTCGAGGTCGGCGCGCGGGCGCACCAGGCCGTAGGACGGGAAGCTGGTGAGTGTCGGCCAGTCCAGGTGCAGGCGTAGGCCACCGCCGATCACGCGGAGCCCTCTGTTGGACAGCCAGCCGGCATCTCGGCTGACATCGATTCCCATGTCGAGAAGCGCGCGGGTGCCGCGCGGGGTCAGCCCGTCGCCGCACACCTTCTCGCGCGGGAACGTCGCCTTCTCCAGGAGCAGGACGTCGAGCCCGGCGCTGGCCAACCAGTACGCGGCGCTACTGCCGGCCGGGCCGGCGCCGACCACGATCGCGTCGGCGTCATATCGCTGAGAGCCGGACGCTGCTTCCGGCATGCGCGCTCTCCCGTCCTCCGGCCTTGTGAACGGCTTCACGAGCTGTTCTTTGCGAGTGTAGGCGCGCGCTGAGAGCCGATTCTTAGGGGGCGGCCACCCGCGCTCGCCGTGCCGATTACAGGCATAGGTCCAGGCCCAGCGCCCGGGTTTGCACGGCCTGGGGCAGCACTCGCGGCGATGACGTGTGCAGCGCCAGCGTTAGCACCGCGCCCGTGACGTTCGTGCCGGTCGCCCGGATCGCGTTCGCCCGCCCGGTCACCATCTGGCTGATCATCGCCGGTGCTGCGGCGCGTCCTTCGGCGTTGGCCTTCGCAGCGCGCTCGTCAGGGAAGGCCAGCGCGGCCCTGCCCGTGTCTGCCGACGGCGACGGCACGGCAACCGCCTCAGCCGTGAAGGGCGAAAACGTGCCGAGAGCTGCGACCCGCTGCCGTAGCAGCGCGCCGATCTGGGGTGTCGCATGCCCTAGCACGGCGGTGATCGGCAGGCGGGCCTGCTCGCCCACCGCGACGTAGGCGCCGACTGCCGGGCCGGCCTGCTCCGCCACCGCTCGGAGGTCCGGGCGGCTGGCCAGCGACGGGCCGTCCGTGAAGATGCCGTTGACCGTTGCGGCGGCGAATCCGGCGACGAGCACGGGCCGTTTCGGATCGATGGCGACGACGTGCATCGACACCTGCCAGGCATGTTCCGTGCCGGCTCCGGCGGACAAGCTCTTGCCGGTTAACACGTCGTGGCCCGCGATGCTCGTCTTCGCATAGCCGAACGTCGCAAGCCTGGCTGCTACAGCGTCCAGGTCGTGCCGGCGCCGAAGTCCAGTACCGTCGCCGGAGCGGCGTCCGGCCGGATCACGTCGGCCTCCCACAGCGCGTCCGTCGAGTGGAAGCCGAGGTCGGTCGCTATCTGCTGGTCATACGCGACCAGGTTGCCCGCGAACGCCGGACCGCCGGCGCTGCTCTTGTGCCCGAACGCCGCCCAGTCGGTGAACAGCACGGTGCTGGCGTCCCGGGGCGCGATGAACAGCGCGGCGGCCAGCCCCGTCGGCGGCGACGAGGACGAGCCGCAGCCCACCACAGTCGGCGCAACGAGCACAGCGACGGCGAATAGCCGCAATACCCCCATGCCGCAAACCGTATCGTGAGGGGCGTGGAGGTACGAGACGCGCACACCACCGATCTCGACGCCACCATGCTCTACAAGATCCTCAAGCTGCGCGTGGACGTCTTCGTGGTCGAGCAGGCCTGCGCGTATCCGGAGCTCGACGGCCGCGACCTCGAGCCCGGCACGCGGCAGTTGTGGATCGAGCGGTCCGGCGACGTGGTCGCGACGCTGCGGGTCCTGGACGAGGGGGCCGCGCTGCGCATCGGCCGGGTGGCCACCGCGGCCGATGCGCGCTCCGCCGGGCTTGCGGGGCGGCTGATGGAACGGGCGCTGACGTTGGCCAGTGACCGCGTGGTCGTGCTCGATGCGCAGTCATACCTTGCGCGCTGGTATGAGGGGTTCGGCTTCGTCCGGGACGGCGACGAGTTCATCGAGGACGGCATCGCGCACGTCGCGATGCGGCGCCGGCCTAGGCCGGGTGGACCTGAAGGCGGCGCTGCGACAAGCCGTCCGCTATCTCGCGCCTGACCTGCGCCCGAGCCCGAGCCCGCGCCCGTTCGAAATACCCCTTGGGGTCAGCGAGCATCTGCTCCGCACGATCGTCGGTGTCGGCGACGACTATGCCATCGGCCATTGCTCCACCCCCTCGCAACCAGGTTACCCGCTCAGGACCCGTAGGCCAGGGCGTCGGCGAGCAATCCAGCCAGCAGACGCAGCAGCGGGACGTCACCCTCCGTGAGGTCGCCGGGCAGCAATGAGTCCACGGTGAGCAGCCCGAATGCCCGCGACCCGGCGACGACGGGCACCGACAGGAACGTCCGGTAGTCGTGGGAATGCGAAGCATCCCAGCCGGGTGGCGGCTCGACCAGGACGTCCGCACAGAAGCGGTGCTCGTTGGTGGCGAGTAGTTCGAACACCGGTTCGCCGACGGTCGTGCCCTCGACGAACGTCGTGCGCGGGCCGCCGGCGCGTCCCTCCGACAGTTCGGGACGCAGCGCGCGCGGCGTGCCCTCGTCGAGGCGGAACCAGCAGGCGCGGACCCGGTCCGGGCCGATCAGCAGCGACGCGGAGTAGAGCACCATCGGCACGGTCTGCTCCCGCAGCGCGATGCGCTCCTCCAGGTCGGACGCCACGGCGATGCGGCCGATCTGGCGCACGATCGGGTCGAGCGAGTCGTTCATCGCGGTGCGCATGTCGATCGCGACGACCTCGGCCGCCTGCCGCTCCCGTTCACGGCGGCGCTGCTCGATGGCCTGGACGACCACGGCGGTTGCCACGCTCAGCAGGTTGATCGTGATCCACCAGGCCCGGGCGCTGCCGTGCAGGCTGCCCACAATGAGGGACGAGAGCGCAGCCAGCGTCAGCGCCGCCACCGTCACGCCGGTGGTGATGTAGAACCGGATACCGCGCCCAACCATCCCGCGACGGTATCGGAGCGGGCAACCCGGACATCACGTCCGTGCCGCCTGTGGGCGCGCTCTCTCTCAGAGGGCGTGTGGATGGATTCAGACGGACCTGTCGGGAACCTGCCACACTGTCGCGGTGCCGTTTTCGGCAGATGCCCGAAGTGCCATACTCCGCCGCGTGCGTGAGCATCGCGTCGTGCTCCTGTGCCTGCTCGGTGCCTGCGCGCTCGCCGGATGCAGCAGCGACCACTCCGCCGCTGCCGACACGTCCACGCCGACCCTCACCACCACCTACTCGCCGCCCAGTTACTCCACCGCCCCGGCCAGCACCCCACCAATCACAACCGGCCCCAACATCCGCCCCGGCGAGAAACCACCAACCTTCCCCCGATCGCTGCAGAAGAACCTCCCCAGCGCCGCAGGCGCCTTCGCCGCGTACTGGGAGAAGACGATCGACTGGGGCTACGCGACCGTCGATTCGTCTCTGCCGAGAACCGCGTATTCCGTGAGCTGCGCCGGCTGCGCACGATTCATGAAGATCTTCGACGGTGCGCGGGCGGACGGTGTTCATTTCAGGGGCGGACGCCTATTTGTTCTTGCGTGGACGATCCAGCCGAACGATCACCATAACGTTGCGAGTGCAGTTGTCGACGTCACGCTTTCTATCCAGGCCCTGCAAGCAATCGACCGCAGCGGAAAGGTTGTCGAGTCGGATCCCGCCGTTGCCAGAACCACCGATCGGATCTGGGTGCGCTGGACCGGCACACGATGGACCGTCGTTGACTCGAAGCACGTGGTTCAAAAATGAAGCGAATCCTGATCACAGCTGGCACCGCGCTTATCATCGCCGGCGCGATATCAACTGCTGCCATCGCAAACGAGCCCACGCAGTGCGGCAAGTACGGAGACCTTACCGCCTGCGATGACTCGAATATGTCAGCCGTCAACATCGGTGGTGGACACTCGGATACCGCACCACCATCGGATTCAGGCGACAATCGGGCTAGCCGGGAGTCCGTTGATCCCCCGGGGACCGTTCGCCTCGTCGCATGTGGTCCAAAGGCGGAGGCGCAGTTGGCCACGCTTGGCGATCCGCAAGCGGCGCTTGACGCTCACGGCGGGTGCCAGTCCGTCGACATGTGCAACGCGCGTACCCAGGCCACCGGTGTGCCACATCAGCAATACGTGCGCATGGTCAAACAGCAAGACGGCACGTGGTCCACGACAGGCAGCGAGTGCGACCCGGTCAGTAACCCGCCACCGCCGGCTGTCACACCGATGATGGTCTGGGAGCAGGCACAGCGACTGATCCCCGCCGCCCAGATCGGGCTGGCGCCGCGCCACGACACGCTGGTCAACATGGAAACGATCATGTGGGTGGCAACCGCCCGCCAGCGCACCCTGCCCACCGTCACGATCCTGGGCCGCCCGGTCAGTGTGCACATCGGCATCGACCACGTCGCCTGGAACTACGGCGACGGCCACACCGCGACCAGCGACGGCCCGGGCCGCGCCTACGACGCCCGCCACGATCCCTGCAAGACCGCGCAATGCGCCGACTACGACGGGCATACCTACACGACCACCGGGCAGCCGACCGTGAGCGCCATCGTCACGTGGACGGCCACCTTCCAAGTCGCCGGCGGCCCGGAGACGCCCATCCCCGGCACACTCGACGGACCACCCAGCACCGCGACGCTGCACGTCGAGCAGGCCCGCAGCATCCTCGTCCGCGATCCGACACCCAACTGAGTACGCCGACACTCTGTCGGCGCGACGGCTGCGTGATCTTGGAGCAGTGGTCGACATTCAGCCACAGTTCCAAGATCACGACGGGAAGGGAAGAACGAGCGACCGACCGGGGGGTCAGCTCGTCGCCGAGGGTTACCAAATGGTGAGGCGCAGATCCGGTCCGGCGGGTGTACACATGTAGAGCGGCGGGCTGCGTGACGACGAGGTCGCGCAACCTGCCGGACGGCGGGTTCGGCGACGACTCTAGCGGCGGCGAACTAGGCAGGATCGGGTTAGAACGTGGCGGAGGATCCCGATGTTGTCGGAACACGAGCGCAAGGTGCTCAACGAGCTTGAGGCCGATCTCTCGTCCGTCGCTACGGGCTGGCGCGGCCGAGCTCGGCAGGCCGTTAGAGCATGCCCACTACCTGTACTACTGCTCGCGCTCGCAGCAGTTGTGGCCGTGACCGCGGCGGCACTCATGCCCGCGGCCGCGGCCCTGGCGGTGGCGATCCCCCTCGCGGTGGCGACCGGCTGGGCAGCATCTGGCGTGGTCCGTCGCCGCGGGGTGTTGTTGTCGGTGCGGACGGCCGTACGCCGCCGCCGCACAGGGAGCTAGCGCTCGGATGTGCTCACGAGCACTCGGCGCAGTTGACTCGTCGCGCACACTATTCAATGCGGGTGGAGCGGCCGACGCGTGGAGGGTGCCGTGAATCAGAACCAGGCCAGCGGGACGAGTTGCTACTTGCACGTGATGGCGCAGTACGAGAACGGTGCGCCGGCACGCCGCTGGAACATCTACCAGCTCCGGGACGAGCCGCCGCCGCGGATCATGCTGGTCGCGAGCATCGCGTCGTGCGATGAGGCACGCCGCATCGCCGCACAGGGTCACACGCCATTGCGCATCGCTGAACGGGCGTGGCAGCAGATGCTCGCCGCAGGCGTCGCGCCCCGGCACACGCCCAAGGACGTGACGATCGCCTGATGTGCGGGCCGGCCAGTGTCGTACCGGGTGGTCGGCCAATCGTCTCTTCAGTAACGGGGACGACCACCCGGAGGCTCGAATGCCGCTAGTCCGCTGCGCCGGCGGCCTTGCGGTACGCGTTCGCGAGTTGCGCGCTGACCGATCGGCGACTGCCGTGGGGGCGCGGAATACCGAGATGTGTCTCGCGTAGCTCGTCCATGAAATCTGCCCACATCCCGGGACCACCGCGCTCGAGCACCTGCGCCCGGACCCGCAGCGCCGGGGTAGTGGGGCGATGCCGCAAGCCCCAGGATCCGAGTTGGGCGAACACCGGGACCAGCTGGATCGCTTGCTCAGTAAGGCTGTACGTCGCCTTTTGGCCAGGACGGGCGTCATCGCGGGTAAGCAAGCCGTCGCGCACCAACCGCTTGAGCCGGTCAGCCAGGATGTTCGACGCGATGCCTTCCTCGGAGCCGGCCTGAAGTTCCCGGAAGTGGCGGCGATTGCCGAACATGATGTCGCGCAGCACGAGCAGGCTCCACCGGTCGCCGAATGCTTCGACGGCAGCGTTGATCGGGCAGCCGGATCGCGGTGCCTCTGCCATCGCCTCACCTCCCGAGAGCCGCCAAGAACCGCTTGCAAAGCGCCATCGCTCATGTTAACGTCCACCAACAAGCGATTGCGATTTGCAAGCGGAATGAGGGACGGTAATGGGCGCCCGCAACCTGGCCCTGAGCACCGGCGCCGACGGGCGTCGGCCATGAGCGAGCGCTTGATCGAGGCGAACGGCGTCGAGCTGTGCACCGAGTCCTTCGGCGACCCGGCCGATCCGCCGGTGCTGCTGATCATGGGCGTCGGCGCGTCGATGCTGTGGTGGGACGACGGCTTGTGCCGACTGCTCGCCGGCGGTGGGCGATTCGTGGTTCGCTACGACCATCGCGATACCGGCCGCTCGGTCAGCTACCCGCCCGGTCGGCCCGGCTACACGGGCGCCGATCTCGTCGCGGACGCTGCCGGGGTGCTCGAGGCGTATGACATCCAGGCAGGGCATGTGGTCGGTGCCTCGGCGGGCGGGGCGTTCGCGCAGTTGCTCGCCCTCGGCCAGCCGGAACGGGTGCGCTCGCTCGTCCTCATCAGCACATCGCCGGCCACGGCCGGTGACCGTGGCCTGCCGCCACCGAGCGAACGGTTCATGCGGTTCGCGGCGCAAGCCCGCGTCGACTGGTCCGACGCGAACTCGGTGGTCGAGCACCTGGTCGCCTACGCGCGAGTGCTTGGCGGACCGGAGCGGCCGTTCGACGAGGTGGCGGCCCGCCAGCTCGCCCGGCGCGATGTCGCCCGTGCCCGGGATTTCGCCGCAATGCAAAACCACGACCTGCTGCCGGAGGGTGAGCATGCGGCCGGGCCGTTGTCATCGATCACCGCGCCCACCCTGGTCATTCACGGGACGGCCGACCCGATGTTCCCACTCGAGCACGCACAGGCATTGATCGCCGAGATTCCCGGCGCACGGCTGCTGCCGCTGCCCAGCGCCGGCCACGGTGTCCAGCAGGCTGACTGGCCCGCCGTCGCTGCCGCCATCGTCGACCACACCGAACGCGGCTAGCCACCCCCGAGATCGGCCGTCAACTTGGCCAGCGCCTCCTCGGCGGTCATGTCCGCCGTGATGTAGCTGCTTGCCCCACCGGCGAACACCGTCCAGGCGGGGGTCCCCCACCGGTACGGATCGAGGGGATCCGCCGGAGCGATGCGAACCTCCAGGTTTAGGCTGCGCCGATCGGCGGCCTCGCGAGCCAGGGCTGCGACATCGGCATCAGAGAGCGTCATTCGTTCATTGCAGCACGACAACCGCGTCTCCGATGGGCCGTTCGCCGGTCGAGTCGGACGGATGGTTGACGAGCATGCCGTCGACGGCCATCGCGCTCGAGCCGCCGCCGTCGAGGTTCATCGCGTCCACGGCGCCAAGTTCACGCATAAGCCGGGCGCCCTCTTCGATCGTCACGCCCTCACTGGTGCCGGGCTGGCGACCGTCGACCGTAACGAGCAGCAGCCGCCCGTCGCGGTCGATGCCTGCCATGGTGCGTGGCTGGCGTTGCTCGGCCCAGGCATATCCGAACGACAGGTCGTGCACGTCGATGACGCCTTCGGTGTCCCCGTCGATGGCGAGCCGTCCCTGACGCAGCAGCACCGGTGCCGCACTGACGATGCCGTCGGGGTGCACCCGTGCGCCGGATCCGGCATCGCGGATCTGCCCGTCGACCGCTACGTGAGCACCCACCGGAGCGTGCTCAGCAAGCCAGCTCGCCGACGCGCCGACGCCCTGCACGACCGAATCGCCGGCCGGGACGCTCCCGCCCCGGTCCCCCGCCGAGACGACGCCGCCGTGGGCGTCGAGCACGACCTGGGCACCCGGACCGGTGGGCAGCGGCGCGCCGAACTCGGCGGTGAACAGCACCAGTTCGTCGCTGCTCGTGCAGGTGAAGTCCTGTCGCGGTCGCGACGTCGGTGAAAGGCCGGGGCGGCCGCAGTCGCGCACCACGCCGGGCTTCCGGTTCACGCCTTCGACCGAGTGGCCAGATTCGCCGGCGCGCACCGTGACCGTCGATACGAGGTTCTCGATCTGGGCACTGCGCCGGCCGAGCACGAGCGCTGCGCGGGCGCCGACCGATTCCGACTCGAGCCGCCGGTCGTAGACGGCCAGCCCGGACGGCACGCCCTGGTAGCCGTCAGCGTCCGACGTGACGAAGAAGCCCCCGTTCACCGCAACCAGCGCGCCCGTCTTCGCGGCGATCGTCGACGTCACTTCCCGCCGTGCCACGGTGCCGTCATGAGTCGCGGCGACGGACCCGTGGAACGTCCGCGGGTCGATGACCGCAACCTGCACCCGCTCGGCATCCGGCGCCTGGTCGGCGTCGAATCCGGTCCACTCCGCGGCGGCTGTGCTGAACCCGGCAGCCTTCTGCGTGGCGACTGCGGCCAACGCATCCGCCTGCGTGGTGTAGTCCCCGGTACGGACCCGGAAACCCTCGCTGCCGCGGGGCGTGTCCGCGAACGCCGGCCAGTCGACGGCATCGACCCGTGGCTGGTAGCCGGCCGCGCCCAGGCGCTCGGCGGTGTCCTGCGCCCACTGCTGCGGACCCAGTTCCGCGACGGCGGGCTGGCCGGTGAGCGAGTTGGTTGCCGGCGCGTCGATCGTCACCGTCCAGAACGGTGCTGACGCCCCCTGGAGCACGCCGACCTCGACAGTCACGCCCGGCGCGACCGACTCGCTGGTCCATTGCCAGCCCGACGCGGTGTCGGCCGCCGATGCGGCCGTCGGCACGGTCACCGCGATCGCGACTCCGGCCGCGGCCAGGACAAGCCCGAACCTGCGCATGACGTCCTCCGATCCGACACGCCTGTGGTTCGGGCCAGCACATCAGACCGACCTGACCTTTGGGTGAACCCGGGTCAAAGGGCGCGTGCCGGGACCACCTCGCTCGTTACGAGGCCACGCTCGCTGGTCAGCTCGTCGATGATCGCGAACGATTGGGCGATCCGGTCCGGGCTGTCGATGACAACCGTGACCGTCGGTACGTGCCGGCTGACCTGGAACGGACGATCGCCGTGCGGGGCATGGGCGCCGTGGAATCCCCAGATGCCACGAAGCGTCGTGGACCCGGCGGCACCGGTGGCGCGCAGCCGACGGTTGACAGCGCGGTGGATGGGCTGGCCGCGATGCAGCGCCGCCTCGGACGTGTAGATCATCAGCTTCTGCCACAACGGCATGCCGCGCTCGTCCCTGCTGGGCAGGATGTGCGGGGTGTCGAGAAGTTGCCCGTCCCGCTTGCACACCCGGACGCGTTCGAGCGTCAGCAGCGGCTCGCGCAGCAGCCCACCCAATTCGGGCAGGACGTCGGCGATCTGTTCGCCCGAGCCGACGGCGATCACCATCATCGGCACCTGGGCGTTGCGGCCGAAGAACCGGGCCCGCTCCCTGATGCCGCGCGCAGTGCCGTCGACGCCGAGCAGCACGCTCGCGCCGGCGATGCCGCGCCGATACAGCAAGTCGCAGACGGCGACGAACGCCGGCACGCGATAGACCCGCTCCTGGCGGCCCAGGTAGACGGTGAGCTTCGTTGCGTCGTACGTCGGCTCGGTCAGCGCGACAGGCGAGATGTCACCTGTGAGCAGCCGTGCCCATTCGAGAGTGATCAACCCGGGCCCGAGCTCGGCGGTCGGGTCGAGGACGGCCTCGATGCGCTCGCGCGTGTCGACGGCGACCGCTACGGCGGGAAGGTCTTCCGACAGCGTGAGCGAGTGGTCGCTGCGCAGGTGGTGCTTCAGTCCGAACCCTTCGGCGCCCCGCAGCATGATGCTGGCCGTGAGCTGCCGTCGCCCGTAGAGGTCCATCAGGGCGTCCGCAAGGAAACCTTGCCCGACTCGCTTCCGCTCGCCAAAGTAGCTGGTCAGCTTGAGGCCGTCGAGGTTCACAGGTGGCCTCCGATCGCTTTGCCGGCGGCGGCAGCCGCGATGCCGAGGGCGAGGCTGGCGATCACGTTGACTACGGCGCTACGCACCTCGCGCTCCTCGGCGAGCCGCTGCGTCTCCAGCATCCAGGTCGAGAACGTCGTGTACGAGCCGACCGCCGCGGTGCCGGCCAGCAGCGCGGCGTCCTCTCCTAGCGCCAGCCCGGTGAGCAGCCCGAGGACCGCCGCGCCGCTGATGTTGACCACCAGCGTCCCGAACGGGAAGTCACGGCCCAGCCGGGACCCCACCGCGCCGTCGACGAGGAACCGCAGCACCGAGCACAACCCGCCGATGACGACCACGCCCGTCCAGACGAGCACGCTCACCGTCGTGTCCACGATCGGCGGACGAGCGCGGTCGCCGCGTAGCAGGCGGCATAGCCGACGGCGACGCTGGCCGACGCGTATCCGGCGGCCAGCCCGTAGGCATGCGCGTCGAGCATCGTCACCAACTCCACTTGGACCGTCGAGAATGTCGACAAGCCGCCGCACAACCCGGTGCCGAGCAACGGACGCCGATAGCTTGACACCGGCAGCCGCTCCTGCAGCCGGGTCACCGCGTAGCCGAGCAGGAACGCGGCCACGATGTTGACGCCGAACGTCGGCCACGGCCAACTAGTCGCAGAGTGCGGGAACGCCTGGGCCAGCGCGGCTCGAAGCGCCGTACCCGCGGCGCCGCCGGCGAAGATCGCGGCCAGCTCCCGCGCGTCCAGCTTCGGCAGCAGCCGTGCGCGGTGTCGCTGCAGCTGCGCAGTTCCTACGTCTCCGGACACGGTTCGTTACTACCGGATCGGCCCCGGTGACGCGCATGATGGCCGGCCGGCCGAGATCTTCGGCGCGGTCCCGTAGCGTCGCTCGCGTGACCGTGCGCGAGCTGTCTCGTGTGGACGCGCGTCGCATCGCCGTACGCGCTCAGCTGCTCGACACCCCGCGTCCGACAGTGCTGCTCGAGGTTGTGCAGCACCTGACGCTGCTTCAGAACGACGGGACCGCCGCGGTCGCCCCGAATGCCGACCTGGTCGCCTGGAGCCGCCTCGGGGCGGCGTACCGGCCCGAAGAGCTGCAGGGCGCGCTGGAGCACCGGGCGCTCGTCGAGGTGCAGGGGATGATTCGTCCTGCCGAAGACATGGCGCTCTATCGCGCGGAGATGGCCGAGTGGCCGGGGCGGGGGGAGCTGCGCGACTGGCAGGTGTGGCGCAGGGACTGGGTGCGCGCCAATGACGCGTGCCGCCGGGACATCCTCGATCGGCTCGGCTCGTCGGGCCCGCTGGCTGCGGGCGAGCTTCCGGATACCTGCGCAGTGCCCTGGAAGTCGTCCGGCTGGTCGAGCGACCGCAACGTGACCCGGCTGCTGGAGTTCATGGAGGCGCGCGGTGAGGTCGCGGTTGCGGGGCGGCGCGGCCGCAGTCGGCTGTGGGATCTCGCCAGTCGCATCTACCCCGATGAGCCGGCCATGCCGGCCGACCAGGCACTGCGCGCCCGCAACGAGCTGCGCTTGCGGTCGCTGGGCATCGCCCGCGCCCGAGCACCGGAAAGCCCGGGTGAGCCAATGGACGTGGGCGAGGCGGGCGAGCAGGCCGCGGTCGACGGCGTCAAGGGCATATGGCGGATCGATCCGTCGTATCCGGACAGCGCCTTCTCCGGGCGCGCGGCACTCCTGTCCCCGTTGGATCGGTTGATCTTCGACCGGCAGCGAACGCTCGACCTATTCGACTTCGACTACCAGTTGGAAATGTACAAGCCGGCCGCTAAGCGCCGTTGGGGGTTCTTCGCTTTGCCGATCCTTTACGGCGACCGACTGGTCGGAAAGCTCGACGCCACCGCCGACCGCAAGGCCGGCGTGCTCCGGGTCAATGCTATCCACGAGGACGTGCTCTTCACCCGGACGATGACCATGGCCGTGCATGCCGAGATCGAGACCCTGGCGCAATGGCTCGAACTGGACCTGATGCTGCCCCGGTGACCGCAGCAATACCCTACGGGGGTAGCGTTAGCGCCGGAAGGAGTCAGCTGACAGTGCCTATCCTGCACGCGTTGCGCGCCGCCGGGACAATGACCTGGCAGGTCACGTGGTCGTTGATCCTGGGCTTCACGCTGGCAGCGGTGATCGAGTCCCTGGTCCGGAAGTCGACGATGGCCCGGCTGCTCCCCGACGACCGCCCGCGCAGTCTCGCCAAGGCCACCGGACTCGGGGCAGCGTCCTCGTCCTGCTCGTATGCCGCCGTCGCGCTCGCCCGCTCGTTGTTTCGTAAAGGCGCGGACTTCACCGCCGCGATGGCGTTCCAGTTCGCCTCCACCAACCTCGTAATCGAACTCGGGCTCATCCTGGCGTTGCTGCTCGGCTGGCAGTTCACGCTCGCGGAGTTCGTCGGCGGCCCCATCATGATCATCCTGCTGGCGTTGTTGTTCCGTCGCTTTCTCACGAGTCGGCTGCGCCAGGACGCCCGCACGCAGGCCGATCGTGGCGTCGCCGGGTCGATGGAGGGCCATGCGGCGATGGACATGAGTGTCACCGGCTCGGGATCATTCTGGCGACGGCTCGCCTCACCGGCCGGGTTCACGTCGGTCAGCCACAACTTCGTCATGGAATGGGCAGCGATCCTGCGCGACCTCGTCGGCGGGCTGCTCATCGCCGGAGCGGCCGCGGCCTGGATCCCTGACTCGTTCTGGCAGCAGCTGTTCTTCACCGACCACCCGTTGGCAGCCAAGCTTTGGGGACCACTCATCGGTCCGCTCGTCGCCGTCGTGACGTTCGTCTGCTCGATCGGCAACGCGCCACTGGCAGCCGTGCTGTGGAACGGGGGCATCAGCTTCGGTGGGGTCGTCTCGTTCATCTTCGCCGACCTGATCATCATTCCGCTGTTGCTCATCTACGCGAAGTACTACGGGCGGCGTATGGCCGTCTTTCTGTTCGTCACGTTCTACGTGACCATGGTGGCCGCCGGTTACGTGATCGAGTTCGTGTTCAGCCCGCTTGGGCTCATCCCCTCGGGCCCCCGTAACGCGGATGTCGGCGACGACAGCATCCGCTGGAACTACACCACCGTGCTGAACATCGTCTTCCTGTTGCTCGCCATTGCGCTGGTCTGGCGGTTTTATCGCACCGGCGGTCGCGCCATGCTTGCCATGATGGGCGGCGGCCCCGACGACATGGCCGGTCACGACCACAGCGGTCGGCATGCGCGGGCCGGCCGTTGAACCTGCTGGATTACCTGCAGATCGTGTTGTTCGGGCAGCGCTATCTGCATACGATCGCCGCTGGTCAGACGACGATGCGCAGCGGCTCTTCGAGGACCTGCACCAAATCACGCTCGAACGCTGCCGCGGTGGCGCCGTCGAGCACGCGATGGTCGATGGACAGGGTGAGCTTCATCGTCGTCGCCGCGAGCACCTGCCCGTCGCGCACGACCGCCTCGTCAGTGGCGGCGCCGACGGCGAGTATGGCCGCCTCGGGCGGGTTGATGACAGCGGTGAAATGGTCGATGCCGTACATCCCGAGGTTGCTGATAGTGAACGTGCTGCCGGTGAATTCGTCGGGGGTGAGCTTGCCTGCTCGCGCGCGGTCGGCGAGCGTGTGCGCCTCGCCGGCAATCTCGCCGATGCTCTTACGGTCGGCGTCGCGGATCACCGGAACGATCAGGCCGTCATCGAGGGCGACGGCAACCCCGATGTGGATGTTCGCCCGCCGGAGAATGTGGTCGCCGCCCCAGGACGCATTGACCTGCGGGTGTACGCGCAGCGTCACGGCGCAGGCACGGACGAGCAGGTCGGTGATGCTGATCTTGACGCCGTCGGCGGCGAGCCGCTGATTGATCTCGGCGCGGAATGCGAGCAGGCGCCCCGCGTCGACGACCGAGGTCAGGTAGAAGTGCGGCGCCGCGGCACTCTCGGTGAGCCGTCGCGCGGTGATGCGGCGCACCGCGCTGAGCGGGATTTTCTCGTCCCCTGCGGCTATCGGAGCGGCCGCCGGTGCCGGGGCCGGCGCGGGCTGCGACGCGGGGGCTGCGACGGTGATCGCGGACTGGACGTCGGCACGCACGATGCGACCGCCCGGCCCGGTGCCGGTGACCGTGGACAGGTCGATGCCGTGCTCACGCGCCAATGCCCGGGCCAGGGGGGACGTGCGCACCGCCGCCGGCGGACCAGCCGCCGCTGGACCAGGAGCTGGCGTTGTGGGAGCCGGCGCGGCTGCCGGCGGTGGTACGGCCTCGGCCGGTTCTGCCTGCGCGGGAGCGGGCGCACTGACGGTTCCGGTGCCGTCGCCGATGACTGCGATCGGCTGGCCGATCGGCACAGTGGTGCCGGGGGCGACGAGGTGGCGTTCGAGCACGCCATCGTCGTACGCCTCGAGTTCCATCGTGGCCTTGTCGGTCTCGATCTCGGCGAGGACGTCGCCGCGGTGCACCGGGTCGCCTTCGCCCTTCCGCCACTCGCTGAGTACGCCCTCGGTCATGGTGTCGGACAGGCGGGGCATGAGGACGTCTGGCATGGTGGCTCCTACCGGCTGAACCGGGTGGCGTCGAGCACCTCGCCGATGACCTTGGCCAGCGCCCCGGCGTCGGGCAGCGCGGCGAGTTCGAGGGGCTTGGCGTAGGGCAGCGGCACTTCGGCGGCGGCCACCCGACGCACCGGCGCGTCGAGGTAGTCGAAGGCGCCCTCCTGAATGGTGGCCGCGATCTCGGCGCCGACGCCGTACGTGAGCCAGTCGTCTTCGAGGACGACGGCGCGGCTCGTTTTGCGGACCGACGCGCAGATCGTCTCCCGGTCGAGTGGGCGCAGGCTGCGCAGATCCACGACCTCGATCGAGATGTGGTCGTCCTCGAGTTGGCGGGCGACGTCGAGCGCGATCACGGTCGCCCGGGAGTAGCTGACGACGGTGAGGTCCGTGCCGGGCTTGACGACCGCGGCGGTGCCGATCTCGCCGAGCTGCTCGCCGTCGGGCACCTCGCCCTTGGTGTTGTAGAGGGCGAGATTCTCCAGTACCAGAACGGGGTCGTCGTCACGGATCGCGGCCGTGAGCAGGGCCTTCGCGTCGGCCGGCGTGGCTGGGGCAACGACCTTCATCCCGGGGATGTGCGCGTACCAGACCTCGAGGTTCTGCGAATGGGTCGCGGCGAGCTGCTGGCCGCCGCCGCCCGGCGTGCGGATGACCATCGGGACGGCGACCTGCCCGCCGAACATGGCGTAAATCTTCGCCGCATGGTTCACGATCTGGTCGATCGCCAGCAGGCTGAAATTGAGGGTCATGATCTCCACGACCGGCCGCATGCCCAGCATCGCGGCCCCGACCGCGGCGCCGACGAAACCTTCTTCGGAGATCGGGGTGTCGCGGACCCGGGCCGGCCCGAATTCGGCAAGCAGCCCCGCGGTGATCTTGTACGAGCCCTCGAATACACCGATCTCCTCACCGAGAAGGAAGACCGACTCGTCGCGGAGCATCTCCGCGCGCAGCGTTTCGTGCAGCGCCTGCCGGTACGTGATCACCGCCATGAGCTCAGCTCCTATGCGACGGCCATGACCGGGTCGCCGGGCAGCGCGTGCGGCGCGTTGGGCACCGGTGTGGCGTAGGCGTGTGCGAACAGCTGGTCCGGAGTGGGATCGGGACTCTCGTCGGCGAACGTGACCGCCCGGGTGACCTGCGCGTCGGCGTCCTCGTCGATGCGCGCCGCGTGCTCCGGGTCGAGCACCCCTGCCTCGAGCAGCCGCGCGCGAAACGCCGGGACCGGATCGAGGCTGCGCAGCCGCTCGGTCTCCTCCTTGGACCGGTACCGGGCCGGGTCGACGACCGAGTGGCCGCGCAGCCGGTAACTCACCGTCTCCAACAGGCCGGGCTGCCGCTCGGTGCGGGCAGTATGCAGCGCAGCGCAGGCGGCGTCGCGGACCGCGAGCACGTCGTCGCCGTCGACCCGCACGCCCGGTATGCGGTACGAGCAGCCCCGCTTGTACAGGTCCGGCTCGGCGGACGCCTTCTCGACCGGCGTGCCCATGCCCAGCTGGTTGTTCACGATCACGTAGAGGATGGGCAGCCGCCACACCGCGGCGAGGTTCAACGACTCATGGAACGCGCCGATGTTGGTGGTGCCGTCGCCGAGCAGACACATCACCGCCTCCGCGTCCGGGCCGGGGCCGCCCCGGAAGGTGAGCGCGAGCGCGGCGCCGGTGGCGGGCGGGAGTTGCCCGCCGACGATGCCGTACCCACCGAGCAGGCGCGCCTTGGCATCGAACAGGTGCATCGACCCGCCCCAGCCTCCGGACACCCCGGTGGTCTTGCCGAACAGCTCGGCCATCACCCGCGCCGGCTCCAGCCCCCGGGCGAGCGCGTACCCGTGTTCGCGGTACGTCGTGAACAGGTAGTCGCGGTCCTCCAGAGCGGCCATCAGCCCGACGACAGTGGCCTCCTCACCGAGGTTGAGGTGGCAGTATCCGCCGATCTTTGCGCGCTGGTACATCTCCGCGGCGCGCAGCTCGAAGGCCCGGATCAACGCCATCTGCGCGTAGTAACCGCGCAGGGCCTCCGGCGCCTCGGCACCGGGAAAGGGACGTTCGGGTGGCTCGCCGGTCATGGGATCACCTCGTTCGGTCAGTCGCCGGGCACCTGCTCCTGAAGCCGGAACTGCTCGCCTGCAGCGTGGCACTTCGGGCACATCTCGGGTCGCTGCTCGGCCCGCACCGGCTCGCCGCAGACTCCGCAGACCCACTCGGTGGCCATCAGCGCGATCACGTCGCTGCGGCTCACGATGCCCACGAGCCGACCCGCGTCGAGCACCGGGACGCGGCGGATGCGCCGGTCGACCAACAGATGCCGCACGTCGGAGATAGCGGTTTCGCTGCTGACGGTGATCAGCGCGGTGACCATGACGTCGCCGGCGAGGGCCCCGGTCTTGGCCAGCAGGTCGTACTCGCTGACCAGGCCGAGCACAGTACCGGCGACATCGACCACCGGTACGCCGCTGACGCGGTGCCGCCGCAAGGTCTCCGCCACCTCGCCCACCGAGGTATCGGGAGCCACCGTGATCACCGGCGTGGTCATGATGTCGCCCGCGGTGCCTCCCGCCGTCGTAGTCGTGAGCCGTTGCTCCACGTCCTGACACTCTACGACCGCGTGCGGCGTGCGGGACATTGCGTGATTGACCGCGAAGATACGCGTTACTACGCTCAGCCAGCGTCGCCCCTGGAGGGATGTTCATTGTGCACCTCGCTGAGCGACAGTCCGGGAGTCGATGTCGCATACCCGGACGGGGCAGGTGCACCCACCCCAGTACGCATGGCCGAGAACCCCGTCCTCGGCCGAGCTAACCGTCACCCCAAGGAGGCCCGGTCATGTCACGTTGGCTACCCACAGGCCAGTTACGCGCGAAAAAGAAGGTGGTCTACGCCATTGCGATCGGCGTCCTCGCGGTCGGAGGGCTGTCCGCTGTCGTCAGTCAGGGCAGCGCGGCCCCACCGCAGGCGCCCTGGCTGAACCCGAACAAGCCGATTCAGGCGCGCGTCAGTGCGCTGATGGGCGCAATGACCTTGCCCGAGAAGGTCGGCCAGATGGACCAGCAACTTGTCGACCACATGAGCGGCCCGTCCAACGCATGCGGCAGCCAGGGCTGGGCCCAGCTGAACACGGACTGTATGAAGACGTGGCTCGTCGACAACAACGTCGGCTCGCTGCTCGCGGGTGGCACGGACAACCCGCCCGACACGACCCACGTGCCCGGCGCCACGGGTAACACCGGCTACGACTGGGCCAACGAGTACAACATGATCCAGCAGTACGCGATCCAGAACTCGCGGCTGCACCTTCCGGTGCTCTTCGGTGTTGACGCCGTGCACGGTTTCGGGCACCCGTGGCAGGCCCCCCTCTATCCGCAATCCATCGGCATGGGCGCCACCTGGGACCCGTCAGCAGCCCAAGCCGGCGGCGCGGCTACGGGTAGCGCGCTGCGGGCCACTGGCTGGGTGTGGGACTTCGCCCCGGTGCAGGACCTGTCTCGCGACAACCGGTGGGGCCGCACGTACGAGACGTGGGCCGAGGAGCCGGAGCTGTCCGCGGCTCTGGGCGCCGCCAACATCCGCGGTCTTCAGACTCCGGGTCCGGCCGGCTCGCTCGGTGTTACCGCGACCGTCAAGCACTTCGCCGGCTACTCGCAGTCGGTCAACGGCCACGACCGCAACGAGGCGCTGCTGCCGCTGAGCTACCTGCAGAGCATGATCCTGCCGTCGTATGCCGGTGGCATCGATGCGGGAGTGGGCACCGTCATGGTCGACTCCGGCTCCATCAACGGCGTTCCGGCGACCGGGTCGCACTACCTGCTGACCGACATCCTGCGCAACCAGATGCACTTCCAGGGCGTCGTGATCAGTGACTACCAGGACGTGCAGGCGCTGCAGGGGGCCTACCACGTCGCCGCCAACCCGGCTGAGGCGATTGCCAAGGCGGTGAACGCCGGGGTCGACATGGCCATGTACGTGGACAACCCCGATCAGTGGCAGTCCGCCATCATTCAGGATGTGAATTCCGGCGCGATCAAGATGCCGCGGATCAACGAAGCCGTCGGGCGGATTCTCACGCTGAAGTTCCAGCTCGGCCTGTTCGACCAGGCGTGCGTCAGCGATCCGAACACGCCGTGCGTCGACGCCAACGCCGCCAACGCAGCGGTTACCGCGGGCCGTGACGCCACGCTCAAGGCCGCACAGGAGTCGATGACGCTGCTGCGCAACGAGAACAACACGCTGCCGCTCTCGTCGTCCGCCAAGGTCGTCGTCACCGGCCCGAGCGCCGACTCGATGACCAACCAGCTCGGCGGTTGGAGCGTCAGCTGGCAGGGCGTCTTCGGCGCCGGCCACGTCTGCTGCATGGGCCCGCCCGACCAGATCCCGCCGGGCACCACCGTGCAGGAGGGCGTCCTGAACGACGACCCCAACGCCGTGTATGTGGCGGACGGCGCCACTGCCGCGGCCACACCCGCCGACGCCTACGTCGTCGCGGTCGGTGAGAAGGCCTACGCCGAAGGGCTCGGCGACAACCCGGCACCGCAGCTGCCGCCTGACCAGAAGGCGCTGATCAGCGCGCTCATGGCGACCGGCCAGCCGGTGATCGTCGTGGTCATCGCCGGACGTCCGGTCGGTCTGGGTCCTGATGCCGAGAGCGCCGCCGGTGTGCTCATGGCCTACCAGGGCGACACAGAGGCCGGCCAGGCAGCCGCCGACGTGATCTTCGGCAAGGTCAACCCGAGCGGCAAGCTCTCGGTCAGCTGGCCGACCGACGCGGCAGCGCCGGGCGGGGACTTCGACGGCAGCGCGCCGTCGCCGCTGGGCGACCAGCCGAAGTTCTTCGACCAACTGCCGGGCACCGGGTCCGGGCAGGGACACGCCTACAACCCGCTCTACCCGTTCGGGTTCGGCTTGTCCTACACCACCTTCGCGAAGAGCAATTTGTCGGTGACACCGCAGGTTTCCAGCAACGGCACCGTGACGGCGACCATCACGGTCAGAAACACCGGATCCCGCAGCGGCACCGAGATCGTTCCCGTCTACGTGGCCCAGCCGGTCAGCAGCGTCGTCGTGCCGCCGCAGAGGTTGGTCGGGTTCACGCGGGTCACGCTCGACCCCAACCAGTCCAAGACCGTGCAGGTTCAGTTCCCGGTCTCCACGCTGGCTGAGACCCAGGGCGACATCAACGCGTCCGGGCCACCGACGGTCGAAGCGGGCGGCTACATCGTCCAGCTGCCCAAGGACACGATCGGCACCCGCAATCCGTACGAGGTCGCCGTGTCCGCGCCTTTCACCATCAGTTGATCGACTGACCGCGGGCCCCCGCCGCGTCCCTTGCGACGTGGCCGGGGCCCGCCCCCATACCGGGCCTGAGCTGGCCCGGCGTCTGCCCGCTGCTACAGGCGAACAGTGCCGCCGCAGCTACGGGCGCCCAGGGTGGCGTGGGCCCGGATGGTGTCGATGCCCGGACGGTCGGGCGGCCGAACGCTGACCGTGAACGAGCCGCTCGGCGCCACCGTGCGTCGTTGACCGGCGAAGATCCGAACGGCGTTGTCGGTGAGGACGACGTGCCAGAGCTGACCGGGCCGATTGGTGTCGACCTCGTATTCGACCTCGATGCGGCGGTCGTCGTGCTTGGCCGAAAGCTTCCAGCTGCCGCCGCCGACGCAGCTGCCGCGAGCTTCGACGGTCGGGCTGCCGCCCTTGGCTCCGGCAGGTGTCGCGATCAGCATGGGTGCTGCCGCCACAGCCATCAGGAGCCCGAGTACGCCTGCGTGCCTGGTCGTGCGTGTCATGATTGATCCCCTTCGACTCGGTGCGGTACGGACGGATCGAAGGGTGCGCGGCCCGATGGTTGAGCCACCATCGGGCAATCGTCGTAGTACCTGGTGATGAGACTCCGACCGGTAGCGGGGCACGTACTAGTCCCATCGTCCGATGGCGACTGCGACCACCTGTGCGGCACAACTGACACGTCCGATGTCCCGATTCGCACAGGAGCCAGGAAATGAAGCGCCTATTGATCTACTCGGCCGCCGCGGCAGCGATCGCCGCAGCGGGCATCCCCGCGGTGGCCGGTCTGGCCGGCAACCCGTCGTTCAGCCACAAGCTCCCGGTTCGCCCGCCCTCGCAGGCGCAGCTCGTGGAGTTCGACGACCACGGACGGGCGGTACGCAGCACGCCCCCCACAGCTCGGGAGTCCGAGCCGGGCGACGACCGAGGCGGTGCCGGCACCAGCGCGCCGGAACCTGGCGACGACCGGGGTGGTGCCGGGACGCACGCGCCGGAACCCGGCGATGATAGCGGCGGCCATCGCGGTGGCACCGGCCCAGGACGAGGCCGGTAGCCGATGATTCGTGCCGCCAGGATCCGCGAGCCGGCTGACTCCCCGCAGCCGCTCGCCGGAGAAGACCGTGACCCAGTCGACCCGGCCCCGGTCGGCTGGGTCACGGTCGTACCGGCAACGGCAGATGCCCCCACCGCCGCGGAGCGCCCGGTTGACATGCGGCGCCTCGTTCTCCAGCTGTCCGCCGCCGCGGTTGCGGTCGGGGTGCTGGTGGCTCTTATCGGGGCTGCCCTCAGCCGTCGCATCGCGGAGCGGCAGTCGGTTCACGACGTGGCGCAGCAGACCGACATGCTCGCCGAGAGCGTCGTCCAGCCGGCGCTTACCGATCGCATGGCTGGCGACCCGCGAGCGGCTGCTGCACTCGGCACGGTGATCCGAGCCACGTCACTGGTCCGGGTGAAGCTGTGGTCGCCGCGCGGCACGATCCTCTACTCGGACGAGCCGCGGCTCGTCGCCCGCACCTTCCCCCTGGACGAGAGCGCGCGGGCGGCGCTCAGCGCACCGCAGACCACGGCGGAGGTCAGCGACGTGAGCCGGCCCGAGAACGCCTTCGAGCGCAGCCGGGGCAAGCTGCTGGAGGTCTACCGTCCGGTCTGGACGCCGGACGGGCACCCGTTGCTTTTCGAGGCCTACTACCCGTACGGCATTGTCACCGCGCGCAGCTCGCAGTTGTGGCGTGGCTTCCTCGGGGTCACGCTGAGCAGCGTCGCGGCGGTGTTCGCGCTGCTCGTTCCGATCGTCGCGGCACTGCTCCGCCGCACCCGCCGGGCCCAGGCCCAGCGGGAGGCCATGATGCGACGCGCTCTGGACGCGTCGCACGAGGAGCGCCACCGGATCGCCGCCGCCCTGCACGACGGTCCGGTCCAGCAACTCGCCGCGGCCTCGTTCGCGGTGGCCGGTGCCGCCGAGGCGGCGGCAACACGAGGCGAGCATGCGCTCTCGGACGACTTGCACGCCGCGGCTGGGACGGTCCGCACCGGCATGACCGGGCTGCGCTCCCTCGTCGTCGACATCTACCCGCCGAGTCTGCGCAGCGCGGGTCTAGCGGCCGCCCTCCGGGACATGGTCACCGCAGTTGCCGGCCGGTCGGTCACGGTCGATGTGCAGGTCGACGACGCTGCCGTCGCCCGGCTCGATGCGGACCAGCAGCAGGCCGTCTTCCGCTTCGCCCAGGAAGCACTCCGCAACACCGTCAAGCACGCCGCCGCCTCCAACGCGACGCTGACCGTCGGCACCTTGCCCGGAGGCAGTGTCACCGTGGAGCTCAGCGACAACGGCCGCGGCTTCCGCGCCGACCACCGTCCGGACAAGCACCTCGGCATAACCCTGATGTCCGACATCGCAGCCGACATCGGCGCCCGCCTGGACCTGCGCACGTCTCCGGGGAACGGCACCGTATGGCGTATGGAGGTCCCGACCCGATGATTCGCGTGCTGCTCGCCGACGACCACGGCCTCGTCCGGACCGGGTTGATCTCGCTGCTCAGCACCGCGGCGGACATGGAGGTCGTCGGCGAGGCCGCCGACGGCACCGAGGCATTGTCCCTCGTCGCGTCGACCCGTCCGGACGTCGTGCTGATGGACCTGTCGATGCCGGTCATGGACGGTGTGAGCGCGACCCGAGCCGTCCGCAGCCGCCATCCGGAAACCCGGGTGGTGGTGCTCTCGTCCTTCGCCGACCAGGGGCGCGTCCGCGATGCGATCACGGCTGGCGCCACCGGGTACGTGCTCAAAGACTGCACGCCGGACGAGTTGCGAAGCGCCGTCCGTGCCGCTGCCGACGGGCACGCACCGCTCGACCCACGCGTTGCGACCGCCCTGCTACCGACCGGCGCTGCTCCCGCCGAACAGCTCAGCGACCGGGAACGGCAGGTCTTGCGCCTTGCCAGCAAGGGACTTGCCAACAAGCAGATCGGGCGTGCGCTCGGCATCACCGAGCGGACCGTCAAGGTGCATCTCAGCAACATCTACCGGCGCATCGGCGTCACGGACCGCACCAGCGCTGCCCTCTGGGCCCGCGACCACCTCACGGACCAGGCTCTCTAGTCCGGTATCCTTGTCTTTGTTGAAGGGGAGTAGCCCTCCCACCGGTGAGTCGACATGCTGGGACCGGCCGGTCCCGGCTTCCGGGCCCGCAGTCAGTTGCGGGTGGGCGAGACCTTCGATCCATTGACAGTGCTCGTCGCTGTCGCGGGTCGGACGGTCGCCTCCTTCCTTCCCGCGGTGGCGGGAAGGAATCCCGAATGGTCCACGTCGCTGTGCTGCTCGCGTGCGCCGTGGTCATTTACCTCGCCTGCGAGTGGTTCGTCAACGCAATCGAGTGGCTCGGCGCCCACCTGCGCGTAGGCGCGGTGGCCGTCGGCACGATCCTCGCCGCCGTGGGCACCGCTCTCCCGGAGAGCATCGTCACACTCGTCGCGGTGACCCTCGGCAGCCACCGGCAGGGTGCCGACATCGGGGTCGGCGCCGCCATGGGCGGACCCCTTGTCGTCGGCACCGTCGCCTATGGCGTCACCGGCGCCGCACTGCTGCTCCGCAGCCGCGCACCAGCCCGCGTCGCGGCCGGGGTGGGACCAAGCACCGGTGCCGAGGCCGGGCCGGGGTCAGCTGTGTTGCCGCGCAGCGAGACCGCCAGACTCGCCAAGGACCAGACCTGGTTTCTGATCATCTTCGCCGTGAAGGTAGCCCTCGGCCTGATCGCGTTCGCGATCAAGCCGTGGCTCGGGCTGCTGTTCTTCGCCACCTACGGCGTGTATTTCTGGCGCGAGGTGCACGCCGAGGGGGAAGTCGCGAGCAGCGCCGACCTGGAACCGCTCAAACTGCAGCGACGTCGTGCGACCCCGGCGCGGCGGGCGGTTATCGCACAGACCCTCGTCACTCTGGCGCTCATCTTCGGTGCCTCGCAGCTGTTCGTTCGCCAGCTCGAATGGGCAGGCCCCGCGCTGGGGCTGCCAGCCGCCGTGGTCGCGTTGTTGCTCTCGCCCATCGCCACCGAGCTGCCTGAGGTCCTCAACGCGATCATCTGGGTCCGCCAGGGCAAGGTGCACCTAGCACTGGCCAATATTTCCGGCGCCATGATGATTCAGGCCACGGTGCCCTCCGGCATCGGCATCCTGTTCACCCCGTGGAAGTTCGACGCCGCAGTCATCCTCGCCGGCCTCGCCACGGCTGCGGCCATCGGCTACCTGCTCTGGCTGCTGCGGACCAGCCGCCTCACCGCGGCTCGGCTCACGGCGGCCGCGGGCTTTTACATCGCCTTCGCCATCGGCCTGGCCTTCACGATCTAACTCGGGCACGTCACTGGAGTCCGCGGTTGATCACCGCAAGGACGGTGTCGATGGCGTACTCGATCTCGGGTTCCGGCAGGTCCTGCAATGGTCCGTCGAGCAGCAGGCTGGACAGGCCGTGGACGGCGGACCAGGCGGCGTACTCGGCTCCGCGACGGCGTTGCGGCGTCAGCGCGCCCACGGCGACGAGTTCGTCGAGTCGCGCACTGAGCAAACGGTAGGGGTTGGCGGTCTCCTCCGCGGGGCCCGCACCGGGTGGCTCAGGCGCCGATCCGTCCGCAGGATGAGGTCGCGCCGAACTGAACGCCGTGCGGAACCAGCCCGGCTCGGTGCGGGCGAAGTCGATGTACGCACGTCCGATCGCGTCGAGTCGTGCGCGAGCCCGGCGGACCGGGCTTCGCGCGGTGACCTGATTCGAACGTTCGATCATCAGCTGACCCAGCCGGATCATGCACTGCTGTGCAACGGCGGCAACCAGGTCCTCCTGGTTGGCGAAGTGCCGGTACGCGGCGTTGTGCGAGACACCGGCTTGACGGGAGGCGGCGCGCAGCAGCACTGCGCCGGGGCCGCCGGTGCGGGCAAGTTCGACGCCGGCCTCCACGAGTGCCTCGCGCAGGTTCCCGTGGTGGTAGCCCCGCCCTTCGTCAGTGCGATTCTCACTAACCATGTTGACAGTGTCCACACGGTGTGGCAGTCTCGTCAATGTTGTCAGCGTCAACATCACACGGCCTGGAGCTTCTCATGACTGATCTGACCCGTCGCCGGCAGTTGCTGATCCTGGCAACCGTGTGCTTGGCGGCCTTCGCCATCAACCTGGACACCACGATCGTGAACGTCGCTCTCCCCGACCTGGGCCGCCAACTCGGCGCGACGACCCGCGACCTGCAGTGGATCGTCGACGGCTACAACCTCGCGTTCGCCGCGCTCGTCCTGACCGCCGGCTCACTGGGTGACCGGTTCGGCCGTCGGCCGGCGTTACTGGTCGGGCTGGCCGGATTCGCGCTCGCGAGCGGCATCGGTGCGGTCATGACCTCGGCATCCGCTCTGGTGGCGGTCCGGTTTGTCATGGGCGCGAGCGCGGCAGTCATCTTCCCGACGACGCTTTCCATCATTACCAACGCGTTCCCGGAGCGCGGTGAGCGTGCGAAGGCGATCGGGCTGTGGGGCGCTGTGACCGGCCTCGGGGTCGCCATCGGACCGGTTACCGGCGGACTGCTACTCGCGCACTTTGGGTGGCCGTCGGTCTTCGTCGCACTCGTGCCCGTCGCACTCGTTGCGCTGGCGGCCACCTGGCTGTGGGTGCCCGAGTCCAGCAACCCCGGCGAGGCTCGCCTCGACGTGCCCGGACTGATCCTGTCGTCCGCGGCGATCGGCCTGCTCGTCTACACGATCATCGAGGCTCCGTCGCGCGGCTGGACCAGCCCGGCGACCCTGGGTGGATTCGCCGGCGCGGCCTTGCTGGTCGCGAGCTTCGTCGCGGTCGAACGTCGCCGCGCCCGCCCGATGATCGACGTGACGCTGTTCCGCACGCCGGCCTTCTCGGCCGCCAGTGCGTCGGTGACGCTCGCGTTCTTCGCCCTGTTCGGATTCATCTTCCTGGTGACGCAGTACTTCCAGTTCATGCGCGGCTTCGGCACGCTGTCGACCGGGGTGCGGATTCTACCGGTGGCGATCACCATCGCGATCGGCTCGGTGGGCGGCGTCGCCCTGGCAAGCCGCATCGGTACCCGCGCCGTCGTTTCCAGCGGGCTGGTCCTGTTGAGTTCGGCGTTCGGGTGGATCGCACTGTCGTCGACGTTCATGCCCTACGACCGCATCGTCGGCCAGATGGTGCTGATCGGACTGGGCCTCGGACTCACGAGCGCACCGGCGACGGAGTCGATCCTGAGCGTGCTGCCGCCCGCCAAGGCAGGCGTCGGGTCCGCGGTGAACGACGCGACGCGTGAAGCCGGCGGGACGCTCGGCGTAGCCGTGCTGGGCAGCATCTTCACCAGCCTCTACGCCAACCACCTGAGCACGACAGCGTTCCACGAGCTGCCGAGCCACACTGTCTCGGCCGCGCAGAACTCCGTGGCCGCGGCCCTGACCACTGTCGGCCACGCGCCCGGCGCCGCACAACAGCGACTGCTGGACGGCGTGCAGGCCTCGTTCATGACCGGATTCCACACGGCGAGTCTGGTCGCCTTCGGCATCGGCCTGGCCGGCGCAGCGGGCGCTCTGCTCCTGCCCGGACGCGGCCACCGAGCGGCCGCCGAGACCGTGCCTGCCCAGGCCGAGCTCGTCCCGGCCTGATCCCCGAAACGGAGAACACCATGTCTGATACCAGCCTCGACACAACTGCCGTTGACGAGCTCGTGCGCAGGAACGCCGACTTCGCAAAGGCCCACGACGTCGCCGGCCTCACGATGCTGCCGACCGGGCGGACCATCGTCGTCGGATGCGTCGACCCCCGCGTCGACCCGACCGCGGTCCTCGGGCTCCGGCTCGGCGAAGCCGCCGTGATCCGCAATATCGGCGGCCGGATAACCCCGGCCGCTCAGCGGACCCTCGCATTGCTCGGGGCAATTGCTCGCAGCGGCGGAACCCAGCCGGGACCTGGATGGGACCTCGTCGTCATCCACCACACCGACTGCGGCATCGGCCGGCTGCTCGATCATCCCGACGGGCTCGCCGCCGAACTCGGCACCAGCCCCGACGCGCTCGACCGTGATTCGATCACAGATCCGCGCGCATCGCTCGCCGTCGACCTCGCGATACTGCGCGCGAACCCTCTGCTACCGCCCGGCCTGATCGTCTCGGGTCTGCTTTACGACACCCAGAGCGGTCGACTCGAGACCGTCGTCGCGCCGGCAGCGCTCGGCACGCAGTGATCAGGCGAGCAGCTCGGCGCGCAGCCATGCTGCGGTCATGGCGAGCGCGTCGGGCCGATCGAATTGCGATCCTTCGTGACCGGCGCCTGCCGAGTGACCCGATCTAGCCGCCGCCGTTGCCGCCCCCGTTGTCGCCGCCGCCGTCTCCTCCGCCGTTGCCGTGGCCGTTGGCGTTGCTGCTGGTTTGCGAGGAGACCAGCTGATCGGCATTGATCAGCGGAGCACCGCTGCTGAGGATCATGCCGAGTTGGTGCGTCTCCTGGACGCGGTCATGGCCCGCGGTCCGGTAGGCGATGGTGACCGTGACGCTGTTGCCATCGGCTCGGGGAGGCGTAACGACCTGAAGGTCCTTGACGCCGTGCCAGAAACTGTCGTAAGCGCCCTGGCCCTGGCTTTGTAGCGCGGGGCCGAGCCGGGTCCATGCCTTGTCGGGGTGATCCGGCAGTAACGCGTAATACGCCGAGACTGCCTGCTGGAGATGCCCTGGGTCGATCGCCTCGGGCCGGTGGCTGGCCGTCGTGGCGGGATGGGAAGAGGCCGCGCTGCTGGGCGGTGCCGCCCCGCCGGGGGAACGATCGCGCGGCGCGCTGAGCAGTACCGACACCAAGACGGCCAACAGCAGGCAGCCGACCAACCCCGCGATCACGTATCCCGGGTGGCGGCGCAGTCCGCCACCCGCTCGCGAGCGGGTACGCGTGCGGACGGGCTGCGCGTCAATCCGAGTAGGTGCCGGCGCGACGGCCGCGGGCGCGCCGAGTCGCCGCGCCGGGGCGACGGCCGTGGTTCGCGCCGCGGCCAGCGTTCCCGGCGCGCCGGTCGCGGCGATCATCTCCAGATCCGCGGCGACGCCAGTCATGCTCGGACGGGCGGCGGGATCGTCGTCCAGCATCGCGACGAGCAACCCGGTCAGCGGCCCGGCGTGCCGTGGTGTCGGCGCCCCGCCCGCAGCCACGTGGTGCAGCTGCGCGATCGGATTGTCGCTCATGCCGAACGGCGGTGCACCGTCGACGGCGGTGTAGAGCGTCGCACCCAGGGAGAACACATCCGAGGCCGGGCCGGGCGGCTCACCGCGGGCAACCTCGGGGGCCAGGAACGCCGGCGTACCGAGCAGGCCGGTACTGGTCACCGTGACGTCGCCCGCGGCGTGCGAGATACCGAAGTCTGTGATCTTGATGGTGCCGTCGTGCCCGAGCAGGATGTTGCCGGGCTTCACGTCGCGGTGGACGATGCCTGCGGCGTGGGCCGCGGCCAAGGCCGCCGCAGCCGCCGCCCCGATGCGGGCTACCTCCTGCGGAGACAGTCCCGTGCGCTCGGCGAGCACGTCGGCGAGACTGCGCGCAGGCAGGTACTCCATGACGAGCACCGGTCCGCTCGGGTCGTCGGTCACGTCATGGACGCCGACCGCGTTCGGGTGCTGCAACCTGGCGGCGATGCGCGCCTCGCGCAACACCCGCTGCCGCGCCTGCTCGGCCTGCCGGGATCCCACCGCAGCAGGCACTCGCAACTGCTTGACAGCCACCACCCGGTCCAACCGCTCGTCGACGGCACGCCACACGACGCCCATCCCGCCCTCCCCGACCGGGTGCTGCAGCCGATACCGGCCCGCCACGAGCCGACCGACGTCCTCGTGCACCATCACCTTCTCCGCTCTACGCCCCCCGCACCGTGAGAAATCCTCACAGATGTCTCCAGCGTGCTACATCGCGAGGCCTGCCGGACGCCGATGCAGGGCACGACAGGACTCTGCGGTAGGTTTCCCGCTTCGAGCACCAAGTCAATACAAGCCAGCCTGAAAGGGGCCAGGTGATGCCAATCTCGACCTCCACGCGGAGGACCCCGCTTGCGGTGACAGTGGTGCTCGCGGTCGTTGGCCTCGCACTGATCGCCGTGTCCATCATCTACTTCACGACGGCGTCGGGTCAGCTCCCGTCCGTCATTCCCGGAAAGCTGGCGCACAACACTCATCACCACATCAAGCGGGCCATCGTCGCCCTGGCCCTCGGCGTCGTGGTCTTGATCGGCGCGTGGATCAGTACCAGCCGCAAGGCGACGTCCCGGTCCTGATGCTTTAGGGCGCCGTCCGGATTGGGGCGTCGTCGGGCGGTGGCAACGTACGTCCGTCCCGCAGCAGTACCGGGCCGACCGGCTGTGATGCCTGCGTCGGCGGCGGGGGCAGCGGCCGGGGGCGGGCGGCGGTTGGGGCGCCTGCGGCAGGGTGATCGGGCTGCCCGGGGCCGGTGGTGGCGGCTGACTGAGGGTGCGGTCGACGAGGTCGGCGAGTCGGGATCGTCGTCGAGGCGCGGCACGCCGAGTGCGGGCAGGCCGAGCAGCCGCAGGGCGGTCTTCGCGAAGCTCACATGTGAGCACCACCTACTGTCGATACCGGGGCGTACGGTAGCGCCGACCACGAGCAGCGGTACCCGCGGCCCGTACGCCAACTGCACGCCGTCCGGCGGTGTGCTCGACGTTCGGCGTGGCGACGTGGTCCTCCCAGCCGCCCCAGTCGTCCCACGTCAGCAGAACACCGTCCAGATCAGCGAGTCAACACCCCGCTGCGCGGGTGCTCGTTCAGGCGTCCTTCGTCACGAGTAGCTGGTGCATGCGGTTCAGCGCTCGGAGCAGGGTGGCACGTTCGCGGGCGGTGACCGCCTTGGGCAGCGCGGCGGCGAGGGCGGCGTCGGCCCCACGGATGCGTCGTCGGTTGCCGCGTTTGCGGACTGCATCGGTGACCTGGGCGAGGGTCTTGCGGCCGTCGTTGGGATCGGGCGCCGTAGTGACCCAGCCGCGGTCCACGAAGCGGGCCACGCTGGTAGATACGCGGCTTTGCGCCAGGCCGGTGCGGTGGACGGTGTCGGTGATCGAGGACCTGCCGTTCATGAACAAGTCCTGTAATACAAGGAATTCGCTCGGGGTAAGGCCGAGCTCGTCGGCGCCCATCTCGCGCAGGGCGATCTCGGAGAGCCTGCGGCCGAGTTGGTAGAGCTGGCTCATCTGCATCTCCATTCAATCAAGATACATCTTGACAGATTATCTCTGTAGATACATTGCGTGCGGTCACGCCTGGATGCGGTCGAAATGTTCATCATTGTGTGCGAGATGTTCACCTGCCGTTTCCGCATCCTGGCGCGGATCGCCGGTAGACCTACGACGTCCCGTGTAGTAGCGCAACGTCGAGGAGTGGCTGATGCGAGGTCGATCAGTGCTCGCCGCCGCCGGGGCGGCATTGGGGCTGCTGAGCCTGGGCCTGGGCGAGAATGCGGCTGCCCATCCGGCACACGGCACCGTCAGGCATGTCCTGCTGCTGTCGGTGGACGGACTGCACGAAAGCGACCTGGCCTATTACGACGCCGCCAACCCTCGCTCGGCACTTGCCCACCTCGCGGCCGAGGGGACGGACTACACGGCTGCGAAGACGACCTTCCCGTCCGACTCGTTTCCCGGCATGGTGGCGCAGCTGACCGGGGGCGGTCCCGGCGCGACCGGGGTCTACTACGACGACACGTACAACCATCAACTGCTGCCACCCGGCAGCACCGACTGCACCTCGACCCCGCTCGGAACCGAGGTCGGCTGGACCGAGGCCGCCGAGCGCTCCCAGAACCCGATCGCGCTCGACGCCGGCCAGCAGCTGGCCGACCCGGCACTGGCGGCGCTCCCGACGAACACACTCAGCCAAACCTTGTCGGACTCGGCGGCCCTGACCGCCGCAATCTTGAAGATGACACCGAAGCCGCAGTCACTGCTCGACCCGGCGGCGCTGCCGGTCGATCCCGCGACATGCACGCCGCTTTATCCGCACGACTACATCCGCGTCAACACCGTCTTCGATGTCGTGCACGGGGCAGGCTTGCACACCGCCTGGTCGGACAAGCATCCCGCCTACGAGATCCTCAACGGTCCGGACGGTACCGGTCTGGACGACCTGTTCACTCCGGAGATCAACAGCGTCGCGGACGCGGCCGGTGACGACTGGACCACCGACAACGCACTCACGATGGAGGACGACAGCTTCAAGGTGGCCGCCATTCTCAACGAGATCGACGGACTGGATCACTCCGGCGCGAGACATGTCGGCACGCCCGCGGTTTTCGGCATGAACTTCCAGACCGTCTCGACGGCGCAGAAGCTTCCCGCCTCGGACCGCCTACGCGGCGGGTATAACCCCGACGGCACGCCCGGGCCGCTGGTACTGCGAGCGCTCGACTACATCAACACGCAGGTCGGCACAATGACGCAGCGCATCGAGCGAGACGGTCTGGCGTCCTCCACGACGATCATCCTCTCGGCCAAGCACGGCCAGTCGCCCATCGATCCCGATCTGCTGCGCCGTGTCGACGACGGCGCCGTCATCGATGGTCTCGACGCGGCATGGGCAACTGGACACCCGGCCGCGGCGCCGCTCGTCTGCTTCTCGGTGGACGATGACGCGATGTTGCTGTGGCTCTCCGACCGGTCACCCGCAACGTTCGCATTCGCCAAGCAGTACTTGCTGAACCACAGCGCACCGGCCAACACGATCTCGGACCCGAAGGGCGTCTACTCCACTGCCGTGCCCGCCTCCGGGCTGACTGCCGTGTACACCGGTAGCGCCGCCGACACGCTCGTCGGTGCTCCGATCGGCGACAGCCACGCACCGGACCTCATCGGCATCGCGCAGCATGGCGTCGTGTACACCGGCGGCGTGAAGAAGATCGCCGAACACGGCGGAGCCGCCGATGACGACCGGGACGTCGCACTGGTCGTGTCCGGAGCCGGAGTGCCGCACGGGTCGGTCAGCTCGACGCCGGTACAGACCGCACAGATCGCGCCGACCATCCTGCGCCTGCTCGGCCTCAACCCCAACGCGCTGCAGGCCGTCCGGATCGACCACACGCACGGCCTGCCGACACGATAAGCCGCGGCGCGGCATTCGGTCGGGCTCGTGTCACAGTGAACCGTGGCCGGCGACGATGATCAGGTGCTCGCCGCGGCGCACGCACGGGCAGCCGCATTGGTCGCCGGCGATGCCGCGGCATTGAGATCGCTGCTGCATCCCGACTTCAGCTGGGTGTCCCACCGCGGCGACGCGTTCGACCGTGACCGCTACGTCGCGGCGAACACCGCGCCCGGCGGGCTGCGGTGGCGGGCCCAGATACTGGAGCAAGCGCAGGTACACGTCGTCGGTGACACGGCGGTGCTGCGCTGCACCGTCACCGACGTCATCACGGGCGCCGACGGCCGTGAGGTGCGGGCACGGATGTGGATGACCCAGGCCTGGACCCGCGATGAGACCGCCGGATGGGTTTGTCTTGCCGGCCACGCCGGCCCTCGTCTGGACTAACCAGGAGATCGGATTGGACTGCGCCCACGTCGCCCGCCTAGGGATACCTCAAGACGAGAGGAGTGCGATGCCAGCAAGCAAGGGCAAGCCGCGCACGCGCGCGGCTACCGCCGTTCATCGGCTGCGCGGATCACCCCTCGCGGCCTCGACCATGGCGGTTGCCATGACCCTTGCCACCCGGGTCGCCGGATGGGACCGGCGGCGGGAGGCCGGGCGTCGTGGCCTTGCGCGGGGACGGGGTGACCGTCACCGTGGCCGTCGGGCCGGGCTCGTCATCGGGGCCCCGAGGGCAGCCTGCACGGCAGCGAGAACTGCCCGGATGCGGCTGATGTTCCCTCGGGACAGCGTGCCCGCCTCCCGGGCGGCCGCCAGATCTGCGTTCAGCCCGCCGATCATCGAGTCCGCGTTCTGGTAGTGGTGTTGCGCCGCGGCGGTAGCAACGGTTAGCAGATCCTCGCGCAGCTGCGTCGTCGCGTCGGCATTCGAGGAGCCCTTCGATCGCCAGCTCCCGACGGTGCAGGTCGCTACCGAGCCGGCCGGCCACCGCGGGGTACGCAGGCGAGGTGGACGCCGCAGCCGGCACGTGTCGCATGCCGGGCACGGCCAGGATCAGCGCCAGCGCGCCGACGACGAGCGCACCAAGTACGGCCACGGCACGCCGCCGGGTGACGATCGCTCGCGGAGCCGGCAGCAGTCTCGTCGCCGTCGGCGCTGCTGCTGGGCCCTCGGCGAGTTGGGTCAGTGCGTCGGCGACGTCTCGCGCCTTCGGCCGCTGCCTCGGGTCGGTTCGCCGTCATCGCGGTAAGCAGCTCGACCCACAGCGCCCCGAGATGCGACGGCACGTCGGGCGGTGGTTCAGCCGCGCCAGCGCCGCCTCGAGGCCAAGCCCTGGGTACGCGAGCCGGCTGGTGAGGCATTCAAGCAGCACAAGGCCGAGCGAGTAGACATCGCTCGCCGGTCCGACGTCGCCGCCTTTGACCTGCTCCGGGCTGAGGTAGTTGGCCGTGCCCACCGCCGTGCCGTGCTCGGTGAGCCGTGGGCCGTCAACCGCCCGGGCGATGCCGAAGTCGGCGAGCTTCGCAACCGAATCGTTGAACAGGATGTTCGCCGGCTTGACGTCGCGATGGACGACACCGCGGCCATGGACGTAGTCGAGGGCGGCTCCGACCTGCGTGCCGACCGCGGCGGTCTGCGCCGGAGTGAGCGTCCGGTCCGCGAGCCGCTGCGCAAGGGTCGGTCCTGGAACAAGTTCCAGAACCAGGTACGGTCGGCGTCGAACCGGAAGAGCTTCAGAGCAACCGGCCGGCCCAGTACTTCGTCCGTGGCTCGGTAGACATCGGCAACGCCCCGCTGCCGATGCGTTCGTCGAGCCGATATCGCCCCGCAATGATCGCGTGGCGAGTCGTTGTCACGCTCGGGATATACCCCGATCGGCGACGACCTACTCGGGCGCTGACGATGCTCGGTTATCGCCGCCGCGGGGTATACCGAATGCTACGCTTCAACCGTATTCGATCACGGCGGCCGGCGCGCCGCGCTCGTACTGATTGCGCTGATCGGCCCGCGGATTATGGTTCGCCTAACGTCATTCGCCGGCTGCGCGCCGCCGCCACCCGTTCCAGTTCGGGTTCGTCGAGCTTGCGCGTGTCCCTCAAATCGAGGAACGGTGCGACGTCTTCGGGTAGCCCAGCCTGGAGGAGCCGCTCCCGCTGCACCTCCGCGTTGAATACCACACCCAGAAGCACAGCAGTGTTGGAGAGCCACAGCCACACCAGGAAGATGATCACTCCGGCCAGCGACCCGTACGTCTTGTTGTACGAGTTGGAGAATCCGAGGTACAGGCCGAACAGCCCCGACGCCGCGACCCAGATCACCACAGCCAGCGCCGCGCCCGGCAGGATCCATCGCAGACCAGGCTGCTTGACGTTCGGAGCAGCCCAGTACAGCAGCGCCAACATCAGGCTGACGAGAATCAGCAGGACGGGCCACTTGGCGATCCCCCAGGCGGTGACTGCGGCGGTGCCTACTCC
>DASXSF010000080.1:0-206268 GCA_036506155.1 Jatrophihabitantaceae bacterium | reverse complement strand
AGCGCCCATCGCCTGTCCTAATCCGCCGGTGGCGTCGCTCGGCGGCGCCCCACAAAGGGGGCGCACACCTCGAGCCACACCGCGCCTTCGGCGCGGACCGCGCCGCGGCCGGCGGGCTCTTCGCGCGAGCGCTCATCGCCTGTGTCAGACGGTTTGGGTATCGCCCAGGTCTGGGCCCTCGGCGCGCAGCTTGTCGACCTCGGACATCGCCGTGCGCAGGCTGGCCAGCCAGTCGTCGGTGTGTTCGCCGACGAGGCGCACACACCAGGCCAGCGCCTCTGACCGGGAGCGGGCCACGCCCGCATCGACCAGGGTGTCCAGCACCCGGCGCTCCGTCTGTCGCAGCCGGGTCATGACCGGCACGGACAGGTGAGTGAACAGCACTCGAGTGTCACCGATCGCGGCGCCCCAGGCGACCTTGCGGCCGTACCGGGCCTCAGCCTCGTCGGCGATCTGCATGCGCTTCTCGCGCGTCTCTTCGCGGAAGCGGCTGATGCGCCCGGCTGTGGCCTCGCTGTCGTCGTCAGCGGGTGGCGGCAATTCGCCGACGACCACAATCTCCTCGCGGTCGACCGTGACCGTGGGCGGTTCCGTGAACCAGTCGTCGGGCAGTCGGCCTCGCAGCCATGCCTCGGCGCCGTCCGCGGGCGGCAGGTCGGCTTGCTGCCAGCCACCGGGGCGGCCGAAGCCGCGTCCGCCGTGTCGGCGCGGGCCGAACCCGCCGTGTCGGTGATGCCGCTCGCCGTGCTCGTGGTCTGCATGGTGTTCGTGTTCGTGCATCGTTTCACCTCCTTTCATTACACGATTACAGTGTTACATGGCCGATCGATTGTGGCAAGCTGCCCCTTAACCTGTGGTCCTAAACTTGGTGCCCGTGGGAATGCGCTCGCTCATTTACTCGGTCTACGAGCGACGGCTGCGCTCCCAGCTGGCGGGCCATCCGGTGCCGAGGCACGTCGCTGTGATGCTCGACGGCAACCGGCGTTGGGCACGTGCGGCGGGGTTCGAGGACGTCACCAAGGGCCATATCGCCGGCGCGGCGCATATCGCGAACCTGCTCGACTGGTGCAGCGAGGTGGGCGTCCAGCACGTCACGCTGTGGCTGCTCTCCACGGATAACCTCAGCCGTCCTTCGGACGAGCTCGAGCCGCTGCTGCGCATCATCGAAGGTGTCGTCGACGAACTCTCTGCCGGCGTCAAGCCGTGGCGGATCAGCGTCGTAGGCGCCCTCGACCTGCTGCCCGAGCAGACGGCCGGCGCACTCAAGGCCGCCGAAGAGCGCACCGTCGGCCGGCGTGGTCTCGCGGTGAACGTCGCGGTCGGATACGGCGGCCGGCGCGAGATCGCCGACGCGGTGCGATCGCTGCTGTACGAACATGCCAGCTCGGGAACTTCCATCGAAGAGCTCGCCGATGTCATCGACGTCGATCACATCGCTGAGCACCTCTACACCAAGGGCCAGCCGGACCCCGACCTGGTCATCCGCACCTCCGGCGAGCAGCGCCTCGGCGGGTTTCTCCTCTGGCAGTCCGTGCATTCGGAGTTCTACTTCTGCGACGCGTTGTGGCCGGACTTCCGCAAGGTGGACTTCCTGCGCGCGCTCCGTGACTACGCCCGCCGAGAACGCCGTTACGGTACTTAGTCCGCCCGGGCGGCTGACGGCGCTGACGGAGCCGCGGTGGCGGAGCTCTTCGCGCGAGCGCTCATCGCTGACTGTTAGCCAACTCGTTTCATCTCGGTAACCGCGTGGCTTCTGAAACAGCGAAGATTGACGCCGTACGGTCCGTCATGGCGACAATGGCTGGCGTACGAGCTACATAGCTGCTCCGCCGGGGAGGTCCCGCACGGTGCTCATGAACTGCACGAGTGCCCCGGCCTCCCGGCGTTGCCGTCGCAGCCATCGCTCCGGGCGGGGCGCCGCTCGTGGCACGACCGCCCATTCCGTCTATGCATCAGGAGGGTCCGATGAGCCCTGCCCTCGAGCCGCATCGTGCGGCCGCGGTACGCACCTTCGTGATCGACACGTCCGTCCTGCTCTCCGACCCCGGAGCGCTGGGCCGCTTCGGCGAGCACGACGTGGTGGTGCCGTTGGTCGTGATCAGCGAGCTGGAGGGCAAGCGCCACCACCCGGAACTGGGCTGGTTCGCCCGGCAAACGCTGCGTTCGCTCGACGATCTGCGGATCAAGTACGGTCGCCTCGATGCTCCGGTGCCGATCGGCGATGCCGGCGGGACGCTCTCCGTCGAGCTGAATCACGCGGACATCTCGGCGCTCCCGGCCGGATTCCGGGTCGAGAGCAATGACTCCCGGATCCTCGCCGTCGCGCTGAACCTCGCCGCTGAGGGGCGTGACGTCACGCTCGTCACCAAGGACATGCCGCTCCGGGTCAAGGCGGCCTCGGTCGGCGTCCGGGCCGACGAGTACAACACGCCAGGGCCGATCGATTCCGGCTGGACCGGCATGGCGGAGCTATCCGTGGCTGCCGCGACGATCGACGCCCTTTACAGCAGCGAGCGGCTGCCGATCGCCGACCACGCCGCGCTGCTCGATGCCGCCGAGCTGCCTTGCCACACCGGCTTGGTACTGCACTCCGAGCGCGGCTCGGCGCTGGCGCGCGTCACCGCGGACAAGCAGATCCGTCTCGTCCGCGGTGACCGCGAGGCGTTCGGCATCCACGGCCGGTCGGCCGAGCAGCGGGTGGCCCTGGACCTGCTGCTCGACCCGGACGTCGGCATCGTGTCGCTCGGCGGGCGAGCCGGCACGGGGAAGTCGGCGTTGGCGCTGTGCGCCGGGCTGGAGGCTGTCCTGGAACGGCAGGCGCACAAGCGGGTCGTCGTGTTCCGGCCGTTGTACGCGGTGGGCGGCCAGGACCTCGGTTATCTGCCGGGTAGCGAGGGCGAGAAGATGGCGCCGTGGGCGCAGGCGGTGTTCGACACGCTCGGGGCGCTGGTGAGCCGCGAGGTCATCGACGAGGTCCTCGACCGGGACATGCTCGAGGTGCTGCCCCTCACCCACATCCGGGGACGCTCGCTGCACGATTCGTTCGTCATCGTGGACGAGGCGCAGTCGTTGGAGCGCAACGTGCTGCTGACCGTGCTGTCACGGATCGGCACCGGCTCCCGAGTGGTGCTCACCCACGACGTCGCGCAGCGCGACAACCTGCGGGTGGGCAGGCACGACGGCGTCGCCGCGGTGATCGAGGCGCTGCGTGGGCATCCGCTGTTCGCGCATGTCACGCTGACTCGGTCGGAGCGTTCGCCGATTGCGGCGCTGGTTACCGAGATGCTGGAAGGACTGCCGCTCTAGGCCTGCGTGGCCTGGTCCGGCGCCGCTACGGCCCGGTCGGGATGTCGGCGCCCGACGGCATGCCGGTCGCCACATAGGCGTCGTAGCGCGGCTGCCAGGGTGCGGCGGACTCGGCGTGGGGGCCGCCAGCGGGTTGCCCGGCGACCAGCTTTGCCAGTTCGTCGAGGCAGACGTCCCACCCGGCGGCGTTGCGGGCTGCGGCGGACCGGTCGGCCAGCACATTGATCAAGATCAGTCGGCACTGCCCGTCGGCGAACGGCTCGAGCTCGAAGTGCAGCTCGTCGCCGCCCCAGGTGTACGAAAGCCGGCGTGGCGGATCGAACGCGAGAACCACTCCGGTCTGTCGCGAGCTATGCGGGTCGCCGGAGAACGAGATCGAGCCGCCGGCACGCGGCTCGATCTCGACCGACGACGGGAACCAGTGCGCAAGCTCGCCCGGGTCGGTGATCGCGGCCCAGACACGCTCGGCCGTGTGGGTGTAGGTGCGTTCGAACCGGACTGCGGGTCGTCCGTCGAACTCGATGAAGCTACCGAGATCCATCGCGTTTCCTTCGTCTCGTCATTCTGTCCAGGTGCCGGCCGAGTTCGTCGAGGTGCTCGTTCCAGAGCTGCCGATACGGCGCGAGCCAGGCATCCAGTTCGGCGAGCGGCGCCGGGTCAAGCGCGTAGATGCGTCGCTGGGCATCTGGGAGCACCGTGACAAGACCGGCCTCGCGCAGCACCCGCAGGTGCTTGGAGGTCGTCGGCTGGCTCAGGTTGAGTGCGTCGACGAGTTCGCTGACAGCGCGCGGACGCTGTCGGAGCAGATCGAGGGCCGCGCGCCGCTTCGGGTCCGTCAGCGCCGCCCATGGTGGATCGGCCATCCATGCAATATGCCGAAACCCGCATATGCTTGTCAAGGCATGAATGGGTGCGCGACGTCACCCGCCTGTTCGCGTTCGCGCCGTCCGGTCGGTTCGGCTATTTCGCGCTGCCGGTGATGCGGCGGGTGGCGCCTACCATCCCGCCCTCCCGATGCAGTAGCTGCTGACCACTGAGCACCCGTTCGCCGCTGGAGGCACCCCGGTCCGCCAGCCGGGTCCGGCCTGAGGCAAGCTGTTACGCGTATGTACGTCGCAGACCTGGAGGTACGAGGATGACGCACGGCGGCCGGCCGTGGGGTGATCCAGATGACGAGTGGGGTACGCCGACGACATACGGGTCACGGCCGCCGCGGCGCGGCGGGCCCTCCCGGCGCGGCCCTGGCGCGCTGCTGGCGCTCGGCGCCGTCCTGGTGGTAGGTGCTGTGGCCGCTGTGGCCGCCGTGCGCATCAACCACCGCGACCACTCGACCGCGGGGACCGCGCACACCACGCCGCACGGGTCCGCCGCGGCGGCCGGCGCGCCCACGTCGGCGCAGCACCACAGTGCCGGGTCGTCGCCGGCCAGTGCGCCCGTTCATGTGAGCCTTTTCGAGGGAGACGGGCAGACGTACGGGATCGGTATGCCGATCATTGCCCAGTTCTCGAAGAAGGTCACCAATGCGCATCCGTTCGACAGCGCGGTGAAGGTGACCGTTAACGGCCAGCCGGCGAACGGCGCCTGGTTCTGGGTGAACTCCAACTCCGGCTATGCCATGGAGGCGCACTACCGCCCGGAGCAGTTCTGGCCGGCGCACGCCAAGATCGAGATGACGATGCCGCTGAAGGGACTGAGCGCCGGCCGGGGGCTCGCATACGACGACAGCCTGACCCTCTCGATGAACGTCGGCGCCGCGCACGTCTCGACCGTCGACGGCGGGAGCGAACAGATGAGGGTGACCTCCGACGGGCAGACGGTGAAGACGTTCCCGGTATCGCTCGGCAAGGCGTCCACGCCCACCTACCTGGGCACCAAGGTCGTGATGGCGAAGAAGAACCCGCAGCACATGGTGAGCGCGCCCGGCGAGGCGAATCCGTACTCGCTGAACGTGCCGTGGTCGGTACGGGTCACCAACTCCGGGGAGTTTGTGCACGCAGCGTCATGGAACGGCGGCAACATCGGGGTGCGCAGCACATCTCACGGCTGCACCAACCTGAACGTCGGCGACGCCCAGTGGTTCTACAACTTCTCGATGATCGGCGACGTCGTCACCTACACGAACACCGGCACGTCCAACGTGATGCCGTCCTGGGACGGCTTCGGCGACTGGAACGTGCCGTGGTCACAGTGGCAGGCGGGCAACCTGCTCAAGAACTGACCTGATCGCCCCTAGCCGCTCTTGCGGCGGAACGCTCGCCGCGTCGCGGCAGGGCCGTGCTCACCGTGGATCTTCGCCGTCTCCCGGGCCTCGGATTCGCGCTTCTCCTCGTGGCTGCGCTTGCGTTCCAGCGCCTCGCGGAACTTGTCCTTGACCTCGTCGGGTTCGGGATGCTCAGGACTCACACGGACAGCCTGGCACGCGCGTCAACTGCGTCTATCTCAGCTCGGCGGATGTCTTGCCGAGCAGCCGGCGAGCCACGATCAGCTGTTGGATCTGCTGCGTGCCCTCGAAGATGTCGAGGATCTTTGCGTCCCGGGCCCACTTCTCCAGCAACGACGATTCGCCGTAGCCACCTGCCAACTCGACACAACGCAGCGTCACGTCGGTTGCCATTCGCCCCGCCTTCGCCTTGGCCATGGACGCCTGCAACGAGTTGGGGGTGCCGTTGTCCGCCAGCCACGCTGCTTCGAGCATGGTGAGGTACGCGGCCTCCCAGTCGGCTTCCATGGTGAGCAACGCGGCAGCGGCCGCGTGCTGCACCCGGCCGGGGCGGTCGTAGTCCACGGATACACCGGCTCCGGTCAGCGCGGAACGCGTCTCGTCGAGCGCCGCCCGGGCCACGCCCAGCGCCATCGCGGCGACTATCGGCCGGGTGCTGTCGAACGTCTGCATAACGCCGGCGAAGCCCTCGTCGATCTGCGGCGAGGCGAGCAAGTTGGCCGCCGGCACCCGGCAGTCGGCAAAGCGCAGCGTGGCGGTGTCTGAGCCACGAATCCCGAGCTTGCGCTCCACCCGCTCGACGGTGAGCCCCGGGGTTCCCTTCTCGACGACAAACGGCTTGATGGCGGCCCGGCCCTGCGCTGGATCGAGCGTCGCCCAGACCACGACAGCGTCGCAGCGCTCACCCGCGGTGACGAAGATCTTCTCACCGTTGATGACGTACGCGTCGCCGTCGCGGACCGCGGTGGTCCGGATGGCCGCCGAGTCGGAGCCACACCCCGGCTCGGTGATCGCCATGGACGCCCACACGTGGTCGAAGCGCGCATGCTGTTCGTCGTTCGCGACCGAGGCGATCGCCGCGTTGCCCAGGCCCTGCCGCGGCATCGACAGCACCATGGCGATGTCGCCCCAACACGCCTCCTGACGCTGAGCACGGTCGACAGGTTGCCGCCACGGGCGGCGTCATCCGCGAAGCGCCGAACGCCGCGCGCTCCGGCACCCTGTTCGCCCGAGGCGTTCATGCCGTCGACCAGCGCGGCAAGCATGTCGAGTTCCCTGGGGTACGCGTGCTCGTCCAGGTCGTACTTGCGCGATATCGGTCGGAACACGCCGAGGGCCACTTGGTGCGCCTGGTCGACCAGCAGCCTGAGCTTCGCCGGAATCTCGAGGTTGATCGTCACCGGGTCACCTCCCCCTTATACGAGTACGCCGCCTTCGAGCACCGCAACCGCGCGCAGGTCTCGGTACCACCGCTCCACCGGATGCTCCTTCACGTAACCGTGTCCACCGAGCAGCTGTACGCCGGCACTGCCGATCTTCATGCCGTACTCGCCGCACAGCTGCCGAGCGAGGGCCGCCTCACGGGCGAACGGGCGGCCCTGCTCGGCCCGGCTTGCCGCCCGGTACGTCGCCAGGCGCATGCCCTCCAGTTCGATCCCGATGTCGGCGACCATGAAGGCCACCGACTGCCGGTGGCTGATCGGCTCACCGAATGCGAGCCGGTCGTTCACATAGGGGATGACGTAGTCGAGAACGGCCTGCGCGGTGCCGACCGCCAGCGCACACCAGCCCACGCGGGACAGCCGAACGCAGTCGGCATAGTCGGCCGCGTCGCCGAGCAGTGCGCCGGTGGGCAGTGCCACGCGGGAGAGCTCGACCCGCGCCAGCGACGCCGCGCGCAGCCCCATCGCCGGCTCGGCAGCCACGGTGATCCCTCGCGTGCGCGACTCGACGACGAACAGTGCCGGCCCCCGTCCAGGTTCGCCGCGATCACGAACAGTTCGGCCGCAGCCGCCCCGGGCACCAGCGACTTCACCCCGTCCAGCAGGTAGCCGTCCACGGTGCGCCGCGCACTGGTAAGCAGAGCAAAGGGGTCGAAGAGCGGGCCCGGCTCGAGGATCGCCAGCGCGGCTGCCGGCGGGTTCTCGCCGACGAACGCAGGCAGGTACGTCGCCTGGTGCACCTCGTTGCCCCACAGCACGAGGGCCGTGCTCACCGCCGATGGGGCGAGGCACGCGAGCGCCAGGCCCATGTCGCCATTGGCCAGCGCCTCGGAGACCAGCACGCCGGTGACGGCCGAGCGCTCGTTCGCCGCGCCGCCGAGCGACTCGGGGACGTTCAGCCCGCCGATGCCGAGGTCTGCGCTTGCGTGCTTGAGCAGTTCGTCCGGCGCCCCGCACGCGGCGTCGGCGACCGTTGCCGCGGGCCGCAACTGCTTGGCGGCGAACTCACGGCTGAGGTCGCGGATCATCCGCTGCTCGTCCGTGGGCGTCAGGTCGAATCGGGCCGGCGGCGCCGCCGTCCGCGGACGCTCCGGCCCGGGCCGGCGCCGCACGGCGGTGAACGTCCGCGTGGCGGCGCCGAGGGCGCGATAGCCCGTCCGGCCGGCGTGGAAGACGCCGCGCTGAAGCGGTGTGCGCATCCGCAGCGTGTCGAGCAGCGGTGAGCCGGCGGCCTTGTTCAGGGCTGTTAGGCCCAGACCCATCAGGTCGCGACTGTTGCGTGATGTCACAGGTTCATGCTGTCGCAGGTTACTTGCCAGTAGCAAGCCGTTCTCCCTGGAACTTCGACGCCGTCCCTATCGTTAGCCAGCAAGGGGCAACATCCATAGGAGGCAGCTAGTCGTGACCAACGCCGTTCTCACCAAGTACGCGGAGAAGACGTCCGTACGTCAGCCGCCGACGGTCGACGACCTGGAGCAGGCGTACCGGCAGCCCTCCTTCGGCGGTCCGACCCCGCCGCCCACCGACATCACCAAGGGGTACGGGGGCCGCGCGTTCGGCGGCGGCATCCCGGCCGCGCCGACCCGGTACATGACGCTCGACGACGTCATTGTGCGCACCGGCGCGATGCTGGGTGTGCTGCTGCTCGCCGGCGCCGCCACCTGGGTACTTACGCCCGAGAGTTCGGCCGGCGTGGCTATTACGGTCGGGGCGCTCGGTGGCCTCGTGCTTGGCCTGTACATGGCCTTCACCATGCGGGCCAACGCCGTCACCGCATTGCTGTACGCGGCGCTCCAGGGCGTGGCGCTGGGCGCTATCAGCCGGGCGTTCGAGCAGTGGCGGCACGGAGTCGTCGTACAGGCGCTCACCGGCACGGTTCTGGTGGCGGGGGGCATGCTGATCGCCTACCGCATCGGGGCGATCCGGGTCACGCCGCGGTTCACCAAGATCGTGTTCGCTTCTACCCTCGGCGTGTTCGGGCTGATGCTCATCAACGCCATCGCGTACCTGTTCCACCCGGGTGGACTGGGCCTGCGTGACGGCGGCGCGCTCGCGATCCTGTTCAGCCTGCTGTGCATCGGCATCGCGGCGATGAACCTCGCCGTCGACTTCGAGGTGATCCAGCAGGGCATCCGAAACGGCGCCGACGAGAAGTTCGCCTGGTACGCGTCGTTCGGGTTGACCGTGACGCTCGTGTGGCTATACCTCGAGATCCTGCGCCTGCTCGGCTACCTCCGCAATTAACATCCGCTTTCGCTCGGCCCGCGTCGCGGCCGGCGGGCTCTCCGCGCGCTCATCGCGTCGGGGGCTCCCGGTCCACTGATCGCGTTCCATGGTCGCCTATAGCGCGTTTGCGACGGTGCGCGCCTGCTCCGGTGACGTCTGCACGGGATGCCGGGGGAGACGCCGGCGCAGGCGAGCCCAGCGGCCGCGGCGTCCTTCGGTCTCGCCGTGCACCTCGGTGCCGGCCACCTCGGTGCCGGGCCGGGCCGCGGCCTGCGCGGCCGCCTTTGCGATCGGACGCGCGCGCCGTGTCGTGAACGGGCTGGCCGACCGGGATCGGGTGCGCAGGCCCAGGGCGTCCAGGGCAGAGGGCAGGATCGCGTCGGCGGCGTGCGCGTAGCCCTGCGCGGAGGGGTGGAACTGGTCGTCGCTGAACAGGTCGCGCCGCTGTGAGAACAGCGGGCCGAGCAGATCGCCGAGCGACACGGTGCGCCCGCCGGCCTCGACGACGGCGATCGTCTGCGCCGCTGCGAGGTTGCGGGACAGGCGCCGAGCGATAGAGCGCAGCGGCTGGGCGATCGGGCGGATCGTGCCGAGGTCCGGGCAGGTGCCGACCACGACCTCGGCACCGCTCGTGCGCAGCGCCCGGACCGCGTCGCCCAGGTATGCCACCGACTCGGCCGGCTTGAGCCGGTGTGTGACGTCGTTGGTGCCGATCACGATCACGGCCAGGTCGAGGTGATCGACCACGCGGGCCACCTGCTCGGGAAGCGTCCGCGACTCGGCGCCGACCACCGCCACGTTGGTGAGGTGCACCGGGCGACGCGCGACGGCGGAGATGCCGATGGCGATACGCGCGCCCGGCGTCTCGACGTCGCGGTGTACGCCGTAACCGACCGCCCCCGAGTCGCCCAGCATGGCCATTCGGACGGGCGGTTGGTTGGGATTCACGCCGGCGGCCGTCCAGGTCGTGTCGTGCGACACCGGGGGATCGGTCTCGGCCGGCCGGATGCGTCGCCGCGCGAGCCTGCTCTCACCCACGATCAGCCCGTACAGCGCCGCTCCGCCCACGACCCCGAGCAGCCCGACACCGCCGCCGCCGTATGCGGCGGCCGTCGCGATACGCCGCGCTCGACCCACTCGGCTCATGCACCACCTCTATCGAGTTCGCCCCCGCGACCTCGAACTACTGAGGTTAACCTCTGCCCCATGGGTTACTACGAGTCGTTGGTCGACCTGATCGGCAACACCCCGCTGGTGCGGCTACGCAGCGTCACCCGGGGCCTGGACGCGACCGTGCTGGCCAAGGTCGAGTACTTCAACCCGGGTGGCTCGGTGAAGGACCGCATCGCTGTCCGGATGATCGACGCCGCGGAGCAGTCGGGCGAGCTGAAGCCGGGCGGCACGATCGTCGAGCCGACATCCGGCAACACCGGCATAGGTCTCGCCATCGTCGCGCAGCAGCGCGGCTACCGATGCATCTTCGTGTGCCCGGACAAGGTCAGTACCGACAAGATCAACACGCTGCGCGCGTACGGCGCGGACGTCGTGGTGTGCCCGACGGCGGTAGCCCCCGAGGACCCTCGCTCGTACTACACCGTCTCGGACCGGCTGGCCCGCGAGACGCCCGGCGGCTGGAAGCCCGACCAATACGCCAACCCGAACAACCCACGCTCGCACTACGAGACGACCGGCCCGGAGCTGTGGGAGCACACCGAGGGACGCATCACGCACTTTGTGGCCGGCGTGGGCACCGGAGGCACGATCAGCGGCGCCGGGCGGTACCTCAAGGACGTATCAGAGGGGCGCGTGCGAGTGATCGGCGCCGACCCTGACGGGTCGGTGTACTCGGGCGGCACCGGACGTCCGTACCTGGTCGAGGGCGTCGGAGAGGACTTCTGGCCGGAAACCTACGACCGTGAGGTCTGCGACGAGATCATCGCCGTGTCGGACCGCGACTCGTTCGACATGACCCGTCGGCTGGCCCGCGAGGAGGGGCTGCTCGTCGGGGGATCGTGCGGTATGGCTGCCGTGGCGGCGCTGCGCGCGGCCGTGGGCCTGAGCGCGGACGCCCTGGTCGTGGTGCTGCTGCCCGATGGCGGCCGCGGCTACCTGTCGAAGATTTTCAACGACCAGTGGATGGCCGACTACGGCTTCCTGCAGTCGCCGGGTCAGGTGACGGTCGGCGACGTGCTGCTGCAGAAGTCAGGGGAGGTGCCGCCGCTGGTGCACGTGCACCCGAACGAGACCGTGCGCGAGGCGATCGACATCCTTCGCGAGTACGGCGTGTCGCAGATGCCCGTCGTGAAGGCCGAGCCGCCCATCACCGCCGGAGAGGTGGTCGGCGCCGTATCGGAGCGGGCGCTGCTCGACGCGCTGTTCGCCGGCAAGGCGTCGCTCGCGGATGCGCTCGAGCGGCACATGTCGCCGCCGCTGCCCATCATCGGGTCCGGCGAGCCCGTGTCGGCCGCGATCGACGCGCTCGGTGCAGCCGACGCGCTGCTCGTGCACATCGACGGCAAGCCCGCAGGAGTGATCACCCGGCAGGACCTGCTGGGGCACCTGACTCAATCCGCCGGATGAGTCTCTTCGCGCGAGCGCTCATCGCACGACCGCAGGGGTGATCGCCTTCGCCAGTGCCTCGACCAGCTGCACGCCGGTGCCGTAGTGGGGCCGTGCTGGGTAAGCATCGCCATCAGCACCTGCTGACGGTGCACCGTGACGATGCCGATGCTGTTGACGAGCCACAGGTCGTTGTCACCGAGGCCGCCGGGGTTGTCTGACAACGGTGCCTACAGCGACGGCTGCCACCACCAACACAGCCGCAATCACCGCGCCGCGGGGGCGCCACCCGGCGGGTTTCACCGGGACTCGGCGACAACGGCTGGTGTGATCGCGCGGACGAGTGCCTCGACGAGGTGCACGCCGCTCGCGTAGTCGGGTCCGTGCTGGGTGAACACCGACAGCAACACCTGCTGTCCGTGCACTGTCGCGATGCCGACGCTGTTGACCAGCCAGCGGCCATCGTCGTTCTCGCCCGGCCCGTTGGTGTCGTCGACCGAGAGCCAGCCGTTCTTCAGGGCGACCGAGCTGCCCGGGTCGGCTACTGCGCTGACCCCCCAGCGCTGGTCGGACTCGACATTGCGCATCAGGCCGAGCGCGAGGGAGCGCGAGTACGCGTTGAGTGGGCTGTGCCGGACGAGGTTTCGCAGCAGCGTGATGCCGTCGGTCGCGCCCGTCGTGGTCAGTGCTGGATCGGCGTACCCAGGGGTGCTGTGCTTCAGACCGAGCCGGGGAAACGCCGCTACCAGGGCGTCGCGGCCGCCGGCGTCCAGGTACAGGCTGTACTCGGCCTTGTTGTCGCTGTTCTCGATCATCGGCCTAGCGAGCTCGAGTTCGTCCTCGCTCACGGATGTGCCCGCATCCTGGTGTTGCAGCAGCACCGCCTCGAGCAGGAACAGCTTCGCGACGCTGCCGGTGCGCATGCCATCGCCGGTTCCGAAGCTGAAGTGCGCGCCGGTCTTCATGTTGAGCGCGGCCACCGACACTCCGCCGGCTGGCAAGGTCGCGGCTAGGCGGCGGAGCGCGGTGGTGAGGCTGGCCGGCGAAGCGAGGGTGGGGGTCGGCGTCGGGGTCGGGGTTGGCGTCGGAGTCGGCGTGGGGGTCGTCCGTGTCGGACTCGTGGCCGCTGTCGCTGCGGTGCTGCTGAACGGGCTCGTCGTGTCGCCCACATGACGCGTTGTGCCGCGCGCGGCAATAACGACGACAGTGACAAGCGCCCCGACGATGAGCACGGCTCCGAGGATCGCCGCGCGTCGACGGCGGGGTGCATGACTGCTCATCGCGACGCAGACTACGGCAAAGCAGTCGGCCGCTTGCTGTGTGCCGCCGCGCGCCGGCAACTATCGTGGCCGCCGTGACCAGCAGCGCCGGCAAAGACGCCGGATTCAATACCCGCGCCATCCACGCCGGGCAGGAACCCGACCGACTCACCGGGGCAGTGAGCGTTCCGATATATGCCACGTCGACCTTCAAGCAGGACGGCGTCGGCGGGCTGCGCGGCGGCTACGAATACGGCCGCAGCGCCAACCCGACTCGTACCGCGCTCGAGGAGGCGCTCGCCGCACTCGAGGGCGGCGAGCGCGGGCTGGCGTTCGCGAGCGGGCTCGCGGCGTCCGACACGTTGCTGCGCGCGCTCTGTGCGCCCGGCGACCACCTGCTTCTGCCCGGCGACGCCTACGGCGGGACGTTCCGGCTCATCGCCCGCGTCCTTGCGAGGTGGGGGCTGGACTACACGCCGGTGCCGCTCTCGGACCTGGACGCGGTCCGGGCGGCATTGCGGCCGGCGACCCGGGTCGTCTGGTGCGAGACGCCGACCAACCCGCTGCTGGGCATCGCCGACATCGTGGCGTTGGCCGACATCGCCCACGAGGCCGGCGCGCTCCTCGTTGTGGACAACACGTTCGCCTCGCCGTATCTGCAGCAGCCGCTCGCCCTCGGCGCCGACGTGGTCGTGCACTCGACGACGAAGTACCTGGGCGGGCACAGCGACGTTGTGGGCGGTGCCCTCGTGCTCCGGGATGCCGAGCTCGGCGAGCAGTTGGCGTTCCACCAGAACGCAATGGGCGCCGTGCCGGGACCGTTCGACGCATTCCTGGTGCTGCGCGGCATCAAGACGCTCGGCGTTCGGATGGACCGGCACTGCGCCAACGCGGCTCGGATCGCCGCATTCCTCGTCGAACACCCTGCGGTGGCCCGCGTTTACTTCCCGGGACTGGCGGAACACCCTGGCCATGAGCTGGCCGCCCGGCAGATGCGCGACTTCGGCGGCATGGTGTCCTTCGCGTTGCGTGCGGGGGAAGAGGCGGCGGTGAAAGTGTGCGGGCTGACGCAACTGTTCACCCTGGGCGAGTCGCTGGGTGGCGTCGAGTCGTTGATCGAGCACCCGGCGCGGATGACACATGCGAGCGTCACCGGTTCTCCGCTTGAGGTGCCCGCTGACCTGGTGCGCCTCTCGGTAGGTATCGAGGACGTCCAGGACCTGATCGCCGACCTGACCCAAGCGCTGAGCTAGGAGGATCACCGCCGTGGAACTGGTCCATCGCGGCAAGGTCCGCGACGTGTACACCGACGGCCCGGACGAGTTGATCCTGGTCGCCAGCGACCGGGTGTCCGTCTACGACGTGGTGCTGCCGACCCCCATCCCGGACAAGGGCCGGCTGCTCACCGCGCTATCGCTGTGGTGGTTCGAGCAGCTCGCGGACGTCGTGCCCAATCATGTGGTCTCGGCGGACGACGTTCCGGCCGAACTCGCCGGGCGGGCGATCCGCTGCCGGCGCCTTTCCATGGTGCCGGTGGAATGCGTGGCCCGCGGCTATCTCGCCGGGTCCGGCTGGTCGGCGTACACCGCAACGGGATCGATCTGCGGGATCGTGTTGCCCGGCGGTCTGCTCGAAGGCGCGCGCCTGCCCGAGCCGATCTTCACGCCGACCACGAAGACTCCGCCCGAAGAGGGCCACGACGAGCCGCTGACGTTCGCCGAGGTCGCCGCCCTGGTGGGCAACGCACGGGCCGAGGAGCTGCGCGTGACCACGATGCGGCTGTACGACGCGGCGACGAAGATCACCGCGGACCGCGGCCTGCTCCTTGCCGACACCAAGTTCGAGTTCGGTATCGGCCCGGACGGTGGCCCGGTGCTCGCGGACGAAGCGCTGACCTCGGACTCATCCCGGTACTGGCGGGTCGAGGACTGGTCACCGGGCCGGCGGCAGTACGGATACGACAAGCAGTATCTGCGCGACTGGGCTGCCGACCTGGGCACATGGGACAAGCGCGCGCCCGGACCGGACGTCCCCGCAGCGGTCGTCGAAGAGACGCGCCGCCGTTACGTCGCCCTCTACGAACAGATCACCGGGACCCGCTGGCGCTGACTGCTCACCGCGTTGGGTGCATGATCGGGCGGATATCCGTCAAGGAGGTATCCGATGCCTGGTCGCACGTATCGAGTTACGGAGGTCGTCGGCACGTCGTCCCAAGGCGTGGACGACGCCATCAAGGGCGCCATCGGCCGCGCCGCCCGGACCTTGCGCGGGCTCGACTGGTTTGAGGTGACCGAAATCCGCGGGCACATCGTGGACGGTCAGCTCGGGCATGTCCAAGTGGGTATGAAGGTTGGCTTCCGGCTGGAAAACCCAGACGACACTGATTGACTCGCCGGTTCGTGTCCCTCGGCGGCGCCCACAAGGGACGCGCGCCTCGAGCCACTCCACGCCTTCGGCGCGGGTCGCGTCGCGGCCGGCGGCTCTTCGCGCGAGCGCTCATCGCCCGATGGCTGGGTAGTGCGGTCCTTTCGGGCGCGGGCTCGTTCCGCTAGCTCTCAGCCAGTTCTTCGTCGAGATCGATGTCGCGGCTGTGCACCCGGTCCGGATGCAGGAAGACGAACCGCTTGTACGCCCAGAACCGGAACACGGTGCCCAGGCCGATCGCGAAGACGTTGGCGGCGCTGAGCACCCAGTGGTCGTCCTTGTACCCGAGTGGGTAGGCGAACAAGGCGATGATCAGCTCACCGGCAACGAGCGCGATGGCGTTGATGCCGAAGAAGAACGACGTCTCGCGACCCAGCCCGGTGCGGGCGCGGTGCGAGAACGACCAGTGCCGGTTGCCGATGTAGGCGAACGCGGTGGCGACGCCCGCGGAGATCGCCTTGGATGTCAGGGGGCCGATGTGCTGGTGCAGCAGCAGATTGAACAGGCCCATCTCGATGACGAAGCTGATGGCGCCGACGACGCCGAACGCCGCGACCTCCTTGAGGACGATGCGCCAGGAGCCACGAAGCCGTTCAAGCAGCGATGGTGGGGACGTCGTCAGCATGATGCGTCGGGAGTCTACCCGGATGCCATGTCCGTCTCGCACCGACCGCGCCGGTTACCCTCTGCGACGTGATTAGCGCCGGCGCGACGAACTCGGCACGATCCCATGGGCTGGGAATGGATCCGCGCACCGGGCTGCCTGTGGTCGGCATGGTCGGGGCCGGGCAGTTGGCCCGGATGACACATCAGGCCGCGATCGCGCTCGGGCAGTCGCTACGGGTGCTGGCTGCCTCGCCTGACGACGGCGCGGCGCTGGTCGCGGCCGATGTCGTGGTGGGCGACTATCGCTCGCTGGACGACCTGAGGGCGTTCGCGTCCGGCTGCTACGTGGTCACGTTCGATCACGAGCACGTGCCCGGGCCTCATCTCAAGGCGCTGGCAGCCGACGGGGTGCTCGTCCGGCCCGACGCTGCCGCGCTGATCCATGCCCAGGACAAGGCGGTGATGCGCGCCCGACTCACGGAGCTCGGCATCCCTTGCCCGGCCTGGGGTGATCTGTCCGAGACCGACCTGGTGACCTTCGGTGCCGCCGTGGGCTGGCCGCTGGTGCTCAAGGCGGCGCGGGGCGGGTACGACGGCAAGGGCGTGTGGGTCGTGTCGTCCCCCGAGCAGGCAGCGCCGATCATCGCGTCGGGCACGGCGCTGATCGGCGAGGCGCGGGTACCGATCGCCCGGGAGCTTGCGGCCGTCGTCGCCCGGTCGCCGTACGGGCAGGCAGCGGCTTGGCCCGTCGTCGAGACCGTGCAGCGTGACGGCATTTGTGTCGAGGTGCTGGCCCCGGCACCGGGCCTGCCTCCCGCGCGGGTGAACGAGGCGCAGGCGCTGGCCCTGCGCATTGCGGGGGAACTCGGCGTGGTGGGTGTCCTCGCTGTCGAGCTGTTCGAGACGACGTCCGGCGAGCTGCTGGTGAACGAGCTGGCGATGCGTCCACACAACTCCGGGCACTGGACGATCGAGGGGGCACGGACCTCCCAGTTCGAGCAGCACCTGCGTGCCGTGCTCGACTACCCGCTCGGCACGACCACCCCGACCGCTCCGGCGGTCGTGATGGCGAACGTGCTGGCCGGTCCCGACGATGTGAAGCCGGCGAGCGTCGACGAGCGCGTCCACCACTGCATGGCCCGCTGGCCCGACGTGAAGATCCACCTGTACGGCAAGGGTTTCCGCAAAGGTCGGAAGGTCGGCCACGTGACGGCCCTGGGCTCGGACATGGCCGAAGTGCGCGAGCGGGCAAGCGCCGCGGCTGACTACCTTGCGAACGGGGAGGGTGCGTGAATCCACTCGTCGGTCTGATCATGGGTAGCGACTCCGACTTCGAGGTGATGGGGGCCACCGCCGAAGCGTTGCGCGAGTTCGATGTGCCGCACGAGGTGCGCGTCGTGTCGGCCCACCGCACGCCGCTCGACATGGCGGCGTACGCCCAGGGCGCGGCCGGTCGTGGCGTCAAGGTGATCATCGCGGGGGCGGGAGGCGCCGCGCACCTGCCCGGCATGGTGGCCTCGCTGACGACCCTGCCCGTGATCGGAGTCCCGGTGCCGCTGCGCTACCTCGACGGCATGGACTCGCTGCTGTCCATCGTGCAGATGCCTGCGGGCGTCCCGGTGGCCACGGTCTCGATCGGGGGAGCGCGCAATGCGGGGCTGCTCGCAGTGCGCATCCTCGCCGCGTCCGACCCGGCCCTCGCGCAGCGGATGGCCGCCTTTCAGGTGACGCTCGCGGAGACCGCTCGCGCCAAGGACGCGGCGCTCACGGAATGGTTGGGGCGGACCGAGGGTCGCTGAGCGAACACATCGGCCAAGATGTCGACGCCCGCAATGATGTCCCGCTCACTGAGTGCGGCATAGCCGAACAGCAGCCCGGGCGGTCCGGGTGTGAGCCGGTACGGCGCGATGCCGTACACGCCCACCCCCCGTTCGGCCGCCGCGCTGACGACGGTTTCCTCGTCCACATCGGGCGGCAGCAGCGCGACCAGGTGCAGGCCGGCCGCGTCCCCGGTGGGGCGCAGGTCAGGCAGCTTGTGGGCGAGCGCACCGAGCAGTGTGTCGTGCCGGCGGCGGTAGATGGGGCGCATCCGGCGCAGGTGGCGGTCGAACTCGCCGCGCGCCAGGAAGTCGGCGAACGCCAACTGGTCCAGGACCGGCGAGCCGCGGTCTGCTGCGAGCTTCGCGGCTGCCAGCGGGTCGACGAAGCGCTCCGGCGCGAGCACCCAACCCAGCCGAAGCCCAGGGGCAAGCGTCTTGCTGGCCGAGCCGGCGTAGATGACCCGCTCCGGGGCGAGCCCTTGCATGGCGCCGACCGGCGCGCGGTCGTAGCGGTACTCGGCGTCGTAGTCGTCTTCGATGATCACGGCGTCGTGCCGGGTGGCCCACTCGATCAGAGCGGACCGCGCGGCGGCGGGCAGCGCGCCGCCGACGGGGAACTGATGCGCCGCGGTCACCAGCGCGGCGTCCGCACCGGAGGCTTCGAGCACCGGTAGCCGCATCCCGTTCTCGTCCACCGGGACGCCGACCACCCTCAGCCCGGCCGATTCGCTGATCGCCCGATCGTCGTCGGGCGATGGGTCGCCGACGGCAAGCGTCCGCGCACCCGCGTCCGCGAGCAAGCCGGCGATCAGGCCGAGCCCTTGGGCGAAGCCGTTCACGATCAGGATGTTCTCGGCGTCGGCCGCCGTACCACGGGAGCGGTTCAGGTACTCGGCCAGCGCCGCTCGCAGCTCCGGGGCACCCCGCCCGTCGAGGTAGACGAGGCGCTCATTCGGCGTGTGGGCGAGCACGGTGCGCAGCGAGCGCAGCCACGCCGCGCGAGGAAACGCGGAGACATCCGGTCGGCCGTAGCGGAAGTCGATGCGCAGCTGTCGGGCCGGCTCGGCCGGACGCCGCGGCGGCGCCAGCTGAGCGCCCAGCGCGACTTGGGTGTACCCGCCGGGGCGGCTGACCAGGTAGCCCTCGGCGGCGAGCTGTTGATACGCCTCGACGACGACCCCGCGGGAGACGCCCAGGTCGCCGGCAAGCGTGCGACTGGCCGGGAGCGTGGCGCCCGCGGCGAGACGTCCGGTGCGGATGCTGTGGCGGATCGCTGCCCCCACCTGGCGGTGCAGCGCCGTCGGCGCGTTGCGACGCAGCTCGATCAGCAGCTCGGTACGGCTGATCGGATTGGACCCCGATCCTGGCATCGGATTGGACCTTATCGGCGGGCCAGGCCTTTGTCAGGGTCGCGGTCATGAGTGCCTCCCAGTCACAACCCAAGCGCAAGATCATCAACTCGAGCTACATCTCCCTGGACGGGGTGATCGACAACCCGGATCGGTGGCCTGCCGTCGGCTCCGACCCGGACAGCTACGGAATCCAGACCGACCTGCTCACGGCCTGTGACGCCGTGCTGATGGGCCGGCGCACATACGACGCCTTCGTTCCGGTGTGGATGAACAGCTCCGGCGATCCGTTCAGCGATCGCATCAACCGCATGTCCAAGTACGTCGTGTCGAACTCACTCGGCGATCCGGAGTGGGCGAACACGACGGTGCTCAACGGCGACGTGGTCGGGCAGATCAGGCACCTCAAGGACGAGCCGGGGCAGGACATCGTGCAGTACGGGTTCGGGCCGCTCTCGCACCTGCTGCTCGAGCACGGGCTGCTCGACGAGCTACGGCTGTGGGTGCATCCGGTGTTCGCGGGAACGGCCGGCCCGGACGATCTGCTGTTCCGCGCGGGCAAGCCGGTGGTGTGGAAGTTGACCGATACCCGCACACTGTCGAACGGCATAGTGATCTTGTCGTATCGTCTCGCGGAGTGACGCCCAGGATCGGTGTGGTGTTCCGGCCGCAGCTCGCGCCGGAGCGTTTGCGGACATTCGTCACGCTGGCCGACGAGGTCGGCTTGGACGACGTGTGGCTGTGGGAGGACTGCTTCCTCGAAGGTGGGCTGACCGCATCGACAGCAGCGCTTTCCTGGACGGGTTCGGTGCGCGTAGGGCTGGGCCTGATGCCGGTGCCGTTCCGCAACCCTGCCGTGGCGGCGATGGAGGTGGCCACGCTGGCACGGCTGTTTCCCGGGCGGTTCGTGCCCGCTGCGGGCCACGGCGTGCTCGAGTGGATGGATCAGGTAGGCGCGCGGGCCGCGTCGCCGATGACGTTGCTGCGCGAGTGGGTTACCGCCGTCCGCGCGCTGCTTGCCGGCGAGACCGTGACGACGTCGGGCTCGTACGTGCGCCTGGACCGCGTCGCCCTCGACTGGCCGCCTGGGGTCGTACCCCCGCTGCTTGTCGGGGCGCGCGGGCCACGCACGATCGCCCTGGCCGGCGAGTGCGCCGACGGTATGGTGCTCGACGCCGGCATCACACCGGACACGATCCGCTCCGCCGTCGCACGCGCGGCGGCTCCCGGCCCTCACGAGGTCGTGACGTACCTGCCGGCCGGCGCCTCGGCGGCGCCGACCGAGGCGGAGCAGGCCGCGTACAACCGGCCGACCGAGGGCATCGCCGTCGGAACGCCCGCGGACGTCGCCGCCGTGGTGCGCCGTTTTGCCGACGCCGGCGCCACGACCGTCGTATTGCAGCCGGCCGCCACGGACCTGTCGATCGAGCCGTTCATCAGCCTGGCTGCCGAGGCGCGGAACATTCTGCGCGGTTAGGGCGGTTGGGCTGGTCCAGGCGCTCAGGTCGTGCAGCCGGGTGCGTGTGACGTGCGAGGCGGCGTGGCGTTGGCGGCCGGAAAGACGCGGGACGCGTGAATGCGCGAAGTGATCGGCGCCACGCACTCGCCGCGCGGACGTTCAGCCGTCGGGCGGTGGCACGAGGTAGCGGTGCCCGGTGCGGCTGGTTCACTGTCGGCTCCCGTCTTGTCGGTGTTTGACTTGCCAGCCGGCGTGGTGTTTGGCGTTGTGGTGTCTGGTGCAGAGGGCGGAGATGTTCGCGCTGTTCGTTTCACCCCCATCGGCCCAGGGCTGGGCGTGGTCGAGGTGGCACAGCCTGGCTGGGCGTCGGCAGCCGGGGAACGTGCAGGTGTGGTCTCTGGCGATGACGTGGTCGGTGAGGTTCGCGGGTGGCCGGTAGGTGCGCCGGGCGTAGTCGAGGAGCTGGCCGGTGTCATCGGTGACCGGCCGCCGCCAGGTGCCCGACTTGTCCGCGGCAATACGGCGGGCGAGGGCGGCGGTGATGGGCCCGTACCCGGCGAGGTGGGCGGGCTGCTCGTCGCAGCCGAGCAGCGTCGAGATCGGCACGGTGACGTTGATGGCGGGGCGCTGCCCGTGCTGTTCGGGCAGGTCCGGGTCGCCCAGCATCCGGGTGAACACGTCGACCAGGGCGTCGGCGCGGCGCTGATCGGCGGTGCGGGCATCGGTCTGCCCGGACGCGAGGGAATTGAGCACGGTCTCGATCAATGCGGCGCCGTCGGCGGGCAGCAGCGCCCATAGTTCGGTGATGCCGTCGTCGTGCGGGGTGAACACCACCCGCCGCTCGGCTATCGCGTCGTGGTGGCGCTGGTCGGCGCGGCGCGGATCCGCGGCGATCACGGCCCGCCGCAGCGACGCATCGAACTGCGACAGGGTCTGTTCCGGTGCCCGGGCCAGCACCCGTTGTTCGATCTTCGCGGTGGTCTCGATATCGAACGGGTTGACGGCTTCGGCGAGCTTCATCGCGTGCAGGTACGTGATGCGCCCGGTGCGCAGCAACTCCAGCGTGGCCGGCACCCGGTCCACCAGGGTCCGCGCTATGGACAGCCGCCGCTCCGCGGTGCCGGGGGAGAGCCGCAACGCGGCCCCGACCTGCTCGCGGGTGTAGTCGATCAGCTTCTTGCCCGACCAGTCCAACGCGCGCCCGTCCAGAGATGCCAGGACCTGCTGCTGCGCGGCCTGCAGCAGCGCGAGGTGCCGTTCGAGGGCGACCAGCAGATCCACCCGCCCGGCGTCGGACAACGCGTCCGGGTCGAGCAGCAGCAGCGCCGCCGTGTCCTCGCCGCGCGGCGCAGCGGTGGCCAGTTCGGCGGCGACCGCGTCCGGGGAGACGAGCACGTCGACCTCCGAGACCGGCGGCACATGCTCGAACATGTGTGCGAGTCTACCAACCGCTACATGTGCCGTCTACCCTTATTCCATAAGGAGAATCCGCAAGCCGGCGACGCAAGAAACCGCCCGGACAACGACCCCGTCGCTGCCGTTCTGAAAGACGAGCGACACTCAGCGTGGAGGGCCGTCCGGCGCGTCGACTTCCTCGAGGATCTCGACAGGGTCGCCGACCCGGATCGCGGCACCGGCGGCGAGGCTGTCAGGAATCAGGTTCATGCCGAACCATGTCGCGCCGTCCCAGTGGCGGTAGCGGGCCAGCGTCGCGATCGGCTCCTTGGTCGTCGTCAGCGTCTCGGGATCAATCATGGTCATGACGCAGCGGTCGCAACCCTTGACGGCGCGAAACGTCACGTCGCCGATGCGTAACAGCCGCCAGCCGTCCTCGGCCCACGCGGCGGCACCCCGCACGACGACATTCGGGCGGAATCGCGTCATTGGTAGCGGTCCATCGCATGCACGCGGACCTTCGGCGATCCAGCGATTCAGACACGCGAGCGACGACTCCGACGCCAGCAGCAATGGATACCCGTCGGCGAACGACACCCGATCCCCGGCCGCACTGAACTGCGGGTTCGCCCGTCGGCGCAGCGGGTCGTCCAGGTACACCAGCCGCAGCGACATGCCGGCCACCTCGCTGAACCATGCATGCGCCTCGGGCACGGCCGGCGCCGCGTCGAGCCGGCTGCTCCATAGGGATACTTGCGCGAGTTCGCCCTCGGGCACCTTGACCGTCAGCGACGGATGACCCGGCGCATGTAACCGAAGCGCGGTGCCGTCGAGTACCGGCGTCACCAGCAGCAGCCGTCGGCGCTCGCGGGCGGTCACCAACGCACCGTCGTCGTCGACCAGCATCCAGCGCCGATCGCCGGCGAGCCCCCACGGCTCGACCTCCGCCTGCGGCATCTCGTCCCGCCTGCAGGACTTGACCGGATAGCGGTAGATGCTCGCCAGGGTGACGGCCACGGCGATCAGCCTAGGAAGGCTCGGTGGATCGGCTAGCCAATAACCGGCGGAACGCGGCGAGCCGGTCGGCCGTCGAATGTCCGCCGGCCACCCATGCGTCCAGCATGCAGCCGGCCTGCGCGGACTGGTGCTCGCAGCCGGGCGGGCATTGCACAGCGCCGTCCTCGAGGTCCGGGAACGCCCAGAGCAGGTCATCGGCGCTTACGTGCGCCAGGCCGAACGAGCGCAGTCCTGGTGTGTCGATCACCCAGCCGTTGCCGGCCGGCAGCCGAAGCGCGACCGCGGAACTCGACGTGTGCTGGCCTTTGCCGATCGCACTCACCGCGCCGACCGCGCGTTGGGCACCCGGCACGAGCGCGTTGATCAGCGTTGACTTGCCCACGCCGGAATGGCCCACGAAGACAGAGGTGCGACCGCCCAGACAGGGACGCAGCGGGGCCGCCTTGCCGTGCTTGGTGACCACGGCCGGCACGTCGAGCTGCGCGTATCGGCCCAGAGCATCGTCAGGGCCGGCAAGATCGGACTTGGTCAGGCACACCAGCGGCTCCAGTCCGGCGGTCAGGCAGGCGACCAGGCAGCGGTCGATCAGCCCGTAGCTCGGCGGCGGGTCGGCGAGCGACGCGACGATCACCATCTGGTCGGCGTTCGCGACGATGACGCGTTCGAGCGGATCGGTGTCGTCTGCCGTACGTCGGAGTACGGTGTCTCGCTCCTGCAGCCGGACGATGCGGGCCAGGGTGTCCGGCCGGCCGGACAGGTCGCCGACCACGCTCACCCGGTCGCCGACGACGATGGCCCTCCGGCCGAGCTCACGGGCACGCATCGCGGTGACCGTCACGTCGTCCACGAGCACCGCGTAACGGCCCCGATCGACGGTGAGCACCATGCCGTCGGTCGCGTCGACGTGCTCCGGCCGCTGCTTGGACCGGGGCCGGCTGCCCCGACCGGGCCGAACCCGGACGTCGTCCTCGTCGAGGCGGCGGACGTCGCGCGGCACTAGGGGGCCAGCATCCGCGTCCACATGCCGGGGAAGTCCGGCAGCGTCTTGCTCGTAGTTGCGATGTCATCGACCTGGACGCCGTCGACAGCGAGTCCGAGGACGGCGCCGGCGGTCGCCATGCGGTGGTCGTCGTACGTGCGCCAGACGCCGCCGGAAAGCGGACGCGGGGTGATTTCGAGGGCATCCGGCGACTGGGCGACCTCGCCACCTAGCCGCGTGAGCTCGACGCGCAATGCGGACAGTCGGTCCGTCTCGTGCCCCTGCATGTGCGCGAGCCCGGTAAGCCGGGACGGCCCGTCGGCCAGTGCGGCCAGCGCCGCGATCACCGTGACGAGTTCGGTGACGTTGCGCATATCTGCGGAAAGTGGCGTGATCGTGCCGGCACCGCGCACGGTGAGGCCCTCGTCCGACAGCGTTACAGAACCACCCATGCGCGCCAACAGGTCGCGCAGCGCGTCGCCGGGCTGTGTCGTGGCGGCCGGCCAGCCCGGAATCGTCACCTCGCCGCCCGTGACGAGGGCTGCGGCCAGGAACGGCGCCGCATTCGACAGGTCGCCTTCGATCACGGCGTCCTGCGCGCGGATCGGGCCGGCGGCGACCCGCCACGTCGTCGGACTCGGCCGGGCCACCGTGACACCCGCACCAGCCAGCATGTCGATCGTCATCTCGATGTGGGGCGCCGACACCGGTGGCGTCCTGCCGACGTGCTCCACCTCCAGGCCCTGGTCGTAGCGCGCCCCGGACAGCAGCAGCGCCGACACGAATTGCGACGATACCGACGCGTCGATCTCGACTCTTCCCCCACGGACCGATCCGGTACCGCGCACCGTGAACGGCAGCCGCCCGCGGCCGGCGTCGTCCACGACCACGCCCGCCTGACGCAGCGCCTCGATGAGTGTCCACATAGGACGCTCGCGGGCCCGGTCGTCGCCGTCGAAGGTGACGGGCGCGTCGGCGAGCGCCGCGATCGGAGGGACGAAGCGCATAACTGTGCCGGCGAGCCCGGTGTCGACGACTCCGCCGTGGAACGGGCCTGGCGTCACCGTCCACACCTCGCCGTCGTCGACGGAAATGCCCAGCGCGCGCAGGGCATTGACCATCAGCATCGTGTCGCGCGCGCGGAGCGGGGCCTCGATCCGTGACGTCCCGTCGGCCAGCGCGGCGAGCACGAGGGCACGGTTCGTCTGCGACTTCGAACCCGGAATCGGGACGTGCGCGTGCACCGGCCCGGCAGCACGCGGAGCCGGCCATGGCGCCGATGGCACGGTCACATGCTCAGTCTGCCGGATGCGGCAACGGCGACGTCACAGGTCAAGCCGCTCCTGCTGCGGTCGTAGCGCCGGGTCGACCGGCTCGATCAGCTCGGGACCGTTGTTCTTCACGTTTCCCACCGCGGACGACACCACGTACGGGTCCAGTCCTGCCGGCGGGATCTCGTCGAGAATGCGTTGCGCGACGGCTGCATCCTCGCTCGAGCAGTCCAGCCATTGATCGCGCAGTTCGGGCGGTACGACCACCGGGTTGCGGTCGTGGATCTGCCCGAGCAGGTCGGGCGCCTGCTGGGTGATCACGGTGCAGGTCCAGAGCCAGCGCTTCGGGTCGTCATCAGCCAGCGCCGGGTCGCGCCACAGCTCGTACAGTCCGGCCATCGCGAGTAGCTGACCGTCGGGGTCGTGCAGGAAGTAGGGCACCTTGCCGTGGTCGGTCTTCTGCCATTCGTAGTAGCCGAGGGACGGCAGCAGACACCGCCGGCGGGCAGCTGCGGTCTTGAACGCGGGCTTCGTGGTCACGGTTTCGATACGCGCGTTGATCATCTTTGGGCCGCCTGAAGGTGTCCTGCTCCAGTTCGGTACGAGCCCCCACTTGACCGTGCGGAGCTGCGTCACCTCCGCTGCATCCTCGTCGCTGCGTGCGGGTCGCCTGCGCATGACAGCTCGGACAGGATCGGTGGGAGCAATGTTCCACGAGGGCCCCGGGTCGTCACCGACTACTTCTTCGACGTCGAACTCGTCGGTCAGGTCGGACGTCGATGCGACGTTGACGTAGCGGCCACACATACCACCAGTCTGCCGCGTGCAGGTGTTACTGGGCGGCCAGCAGTTCGGCTGCGTAGCGGGCGTAGACGGCGGCGACGCGGCGCAGCGCCGCCTCGTCCACGTACTCGTTCGGGCCGTGCGAGACCTCGAAGCGGCCGGGCCCGAACCCGAACGACGGGATGCCGAGCTGGGCGTACCAGCGCGTATCCAGGCATCCGGCACATAGCTCGAACCGGGCCGGGTGTCCAGTCACGTCGGCGACGCAGCGGGCGAGTAGGGCAGCTGCCGGATGGCTGGCCGAGGTGGCGGCAGATGGCGCGAGCTGGGACACCTCGACGGAAATGTCGGCGCCGGCGATACGGGCGGCGTCGCTGACGATGGCGGTAATGCGCTTGAGTTCGTCCTCCAGATCCACGTGAGGGTTGAACCGCCCGTCGACGGTGAACCAGGTCCGCTCAGGTACGACGTTGAAGTTGGAGCCGCCACCGGACCGGCCACCCACCACGATCATCGAGCCGCGCTCGCTCATCTCCCGCGCGTAGTCGGAAAGCGGTGCGGCCACCTTGAGCATGTGCAGGAAGGAGTTGACGCCCTCGACCGCCTGCCCGACGTGCGCCGGGCGGCCGTGGACGTCCACGCGCAGCGAAAGCGCACCCTTGGCGGCGTTCCAGATGACCTCGCCGCTCTGCTCGGCGGTCAGCATGGCGACCGCGTTCGGGTCGATCAGGTTGCGCTCGCCCAGCTGGCCGGAGCCGACCGAGCTGCCGGTCTCCTCGTCGCAGACCAGGTGGATGACGATGCGGCCGCGGCCGAGCAGGCCGAGCTCGCGGGCAGCCGCAGCGCCGTAGAGCATGCTGACGATCCCGCCCTTCATGTCCGCCGTGCCCCGGCCGGTGATCACCCCGTCGCGACGTACGGCGCGGAACTGGGCCGGGTCCTGCGCGGGGACGACGTCGAAATGCCCGTGGAAGTAGACGACCGGCTCACCACCGCCGGCCGCACCGCGCACGATGCGCGGCTCGGTGAGTGTGCCGCCCGGCGCCAGCTCGAGAATCTCGGGTCCGAGGCCGAGCCGGTCCATTGCCACACCCAGCAGGTCCGCGCAGTCGGCGAGACACCGCCCGGGCGGGTTCTCCGTCTCGCGGGCCACCAGACCGATCAGCAGCTCGGCCATCTCGTCCGCCCGGCGTTCCAGCCAGTCCACGACGTCCGTCATGGAACAGAGACTATTGCGGACAAGGCAGAAGGTGGTCCTAAATTCGGCGCGGAGAGGGCCATTGCGTGGAAGACTTCTGCGTATGGATCGCATCGACCGGCAGATTCTTGCGGCGCTGCAGGAGGATGGGCGGCTCACCATCACCGAGCTCGCCGGCAAGGTCGGGCTCAGCCTGTCCCCGTGCCATCGGAGGGTGCGTGAACTCGAACGCAGCGGCGTGATCACCGGCTACCGCGCGGTGGTCGACCGCGAGTCGGTCGGGCTGGCGTTCGAGGCGCTGGTGTTCGTCACGATGCGTCAGGAGGATCGCGACACACTGCTCGGCTTCGAGGACGCCCTGAGCCGCATACCTAACGTGGTGCAGGCCCAACGGCTGTTCGGCGATCCCGACTACCTGCTGCGCGTCGTGACCGCCGACCTCAACGCCTATGCGAACCTCGAGGACGACACCCTGGCCGCCCTGCCCGGCGTGCAGCGGCTGACCTCCACGCTCGTCATGAAGCATGTCGTGAACGACCGGCCGGTGCCCGTATTCGCGTGACCGAGTGCGCAGAGGTGGCACGCTCGGGTCGTGGACGAGCCCGAGGTGCTCCTGCATCCGCTCCTGGCCGGTCGGTGGAGTCCGACGACGTACGACACGTCCTATGACGCGACGCCGTCGGAAGTGACGACGATTCTCGAGGCCGCGCGCTGGGCGCCGTCCGCCGGCAACTCCCAGCCGTGGGCGTTCATCGTCGGCCGGCGCGGCGAGCCGGTGCACGCCCGTCTGGTGCGGCATCTGACCGGCAGCTCCGCTCCGTGGGCATCGACCGCCAGCATGCTCATCGCCAACCTGTGTCATCGCTTCGTCGAAGACACCGACTGGGACTACTCCGAGTTCGCGCTCTACGACCTCGGCCAGGCGGTCGCGCACATGACGTTTCAGGCCCAGGCGCTGGGCCTGTTCGCTCGGCAGTTCCGTGCTTTCGACCGAGCCGGCCTGGCGGCCGAGTTCGACGTGCCTGCGCATTGGGAGGTCACTACGATGACGGCCTTCGGCCGCGCCGGAGCAGGCCCGGCCGGCGACAACTCGCGGCTGCGGCGGCCGATGACCGACATCGAGTGGCCCGTGGAACCGTAGGCTGCCTTCTCGTGACGCGCGTCGAGATCGAGACGCCCGCGGGACCGGCCTGGGCCGACATCGACCGCCCCGCCGGCGATCCGGTCGGGGTGTTCTTCGCCGGGCACGGCGCCGGAGGCGGAGTCGACAGCACCGACGTGCGTGCCGCGCGCGACGGTGCGCTCGCCGCCCATTACGTCGTGGCCCGCATCACCCAGCCGTACCGCGTGGCCGGGCGCCGCACACCGCCCCCGGGGCCCCGTCTGGACGAGGCGTGGCTCGTGGCGACCGGTGCACTGCAGGAGCAACTCGGGGAGCTGCCCGCAGTCCACTGTGGACGGTCCAGCGGCGCCCGCGTCGCGTGTCGCACGGCTGCCGCATCGCGGGCCATTGCCGTCGTCGCGCTCGCGTTTCCGCTGCATCCACCCGGCAAGCCCGAGCGCAGCCGGCTTTCCGAGCTGGACGCGCCGACCGTGCCGGTACTGGTCGTACAGGGCGACCGCGACGCGTTCGGGATGCCGCCGCCCGATCCGCGGCGCGAACTCGTCGTCATCCCGGGCGACACCCACGCGCTCAAGAAGGACCCACGCGCCGTAGCGGGCGCGGTAGGCAGGTTTCTAGCCGAGCACGTCCCGCAGCCGCGGTAGCGCCGCGTCCTTCACCGAGAGCCGCCTCCGGTCGGTGACATCAACGGGCAGTGGCCAGACGATGCCGAGGTCCGGGTCGAGCGGGTTGACCGCCACCCCAGGCATGCCCGGCACCCACTCCGCGTCGAAGCAGTACAGATACTGCGACGTGCCCGGGCTGATCGACTGGAAGCCGTTGCAGACACCGGCCGGGACGAGCACCTGGGTGCCTTTGACGAGCGGCACGGTGACCACCTTGCCGCGGCTGGGCGAACCGGTCCGCACGTCGACGTATCCGCCCAACGCCTCGCCGTGCACGATGGCGACCAGCTTGGTCATTGCCTCCCCGTGCAGACCCCGGATCGCTCCCTGATTCGTCTCCGTGGCGTTGACCTGTAACCACGGGCCGGCCGCGACGCCGGCGTCGGCGAAGGCGCTGGTGCGGAACAATTCCCGGATCGTGCCGCGCTCGTCGCCGATCTGCTTCATCCGGATGACGAGCAGCCCGTCGATGTCGGTGTGCTCGATCGCGAACGGGGTCGTCATGGCATCGGATGCTCTCACGTCGCGATCGCCGCCGTGGTGGCGGCGGTCAGCCGCACCAGGTCGCCGGGTGCAAGCTCGACCTGCAGGCCTCGCCTGCCGGCCGATACGAATACAGACCGGAACCCCTCCGCGGAGTCGTCCACCACGACGGGCAGCCGGGTCTTGTGCCCAAGAGGCGATATCCCGCCGAGGACATAGCCGGTCGCGCGCTGCGCCGCGGCAGCGTCGGCCATCACCGCACGCTTGCCGCCGGTCGCCGCGGCGAGCGCCTTGAGATCGAGCCGGCCGGACACGGGCACTACCGCGCATACCAGGCGCCCGTCGATCGAGGCGATGAGGGTCTTGAACAGTCGCGCCGCATCCACACCCAGCGCGGCGGCTGCCTCCTCGCCGTAGCTGTCCGCCCGCGGATCGTGCGGATACGGGTGAAGCGTGTGCGCGATCTTCTGACGCGCCAGCAGCGCGGTGGCAGGGGTCCCGGTCGCCATGCGCGCGACGGTACGGGAATGCGGCAGGTGATCTCGCCGGTTCTCTCGAGTAGGCGAAGGGAAGGACGATGGTCGTGCTCGAAACCGTCCGGCGGGCGAACACCATACGTGACTGGCCGGCGTGGCAACCGCCCGTGGACGTGCCGGTCCGGGCGCTGCGAGACGCCGGCGGAGCCGTATCCTCCGTAGGAGACGGAGAGAGGAGCCCGGTGCCCGAAGAGACGGTCGAAGAGCGGCGGCAGCGATTCGAACGCGATGCGCTGCCTTTCGTCGACCAGCTCTACGCCGCGGCCATGCGCATGACACGCAACCCGGCCGATGCCGAGGATCTCGTGCAGGAGACCTTCGTCAAGGCATTCGCGGCATTCCACCAGTTCCAGGAAGGCACCAACCTCAAGGCGTGGCTCTACCGGATTCTGACGAACACCTTCATCAACAGCTACCGCAAGCGACAGCGCCAACCCCAGCAGGCCAACACCGACACCGTCGAGGACTGGCAACTCGCGCGCGCTGAATCGCACACCTCCGACGGACTGCGTTCGGCGGAGATGGAGGCGCTCGATCACCTCCCCGACTCCGACGTCAAGGAGGCGCTGCAGGCGCTGCCGGAAGACTTCCGGCTGGCCGTGTACCTCGCCGATGTCGAGGGATTCGCGTACAAGGAGATCGCCGAGATCATGGGTACGCCGATCGGGACGGTGATGTCCCGCCTGCATCGTGGACGCCGCCAGCTGCAGCGGTTGCTCGCCGACTACGCGCGCGAGCGCGGTCTGGTCCCGTCGGGCTCGACAGCCGCGGTCGGAGGTGAATCATGACCGGACTCGGCTTCGGCCCCGGCGGTATCGACTGTGACGACGTCCTCAAGGATGTGTTCAGCTACCTCGACGACGAGTCAGATCCTGCAGTGAAGAACCGGATCCGTCAGCACCTCGACGAGTGCGCACCATGCCTGCGCCAGTACGGCCTCGAGCAGGACGTGAAGTCGCTCGTCGCCCGCTGTTGCGGCGGCGACATCGCCCCGGACGGCCTGCGTGCCCGCATCCGGCTGCGGCTCACCGAGGTCACCATCGAGGCCGCGCACAGCGAGTACCGCCCCGACTGATCGGCGTCGATCAGGCCGCCGAATACCCTGATCGGTGATGTCAGCGCTCTCCGATCTGCTCGCCGCCCGCACGTCCCTCGACGACGGCCAGGTCAGCCACCTGCAGCGACTCGTGGGGGAATGGCAACTGCTCGCCGACCTGTCGTTCTCCGACCTACTGCTGTGGGTTCCCGTGGTGGACGGCACATTCTTGTGCGCCGCACAATGCCGGCCCACCACGGGTCCGACCGCTTACCTGCATGACCAGGTGGGCGCCCGGATTCGGGGCGGCCGCGCGACTCCGATGCGCATCGCGTTGACGGAGGGGCGCATCTATCGGGAAGCCGACCCGGACTGGGACGGCGACCTGCCGATCCGTCGCGAGGCAATACCGGTGCGCGCTGACGGCGACGTGATCGCTGTGCTGGGCCGGGACAGCAATCTGGCCAGCGTGCGCAGCCCGAGTCAGCTCGAGCTGGTGTACCTGCAAAGCGCCGCAGATCTCGCCGCGATGGTGGCCGACGGCACGTTCCCCGGCCCGGCAGCGGAGTCCGAGGAGGGCGCCGGGCCGCGCGTCGGGGACGGGCTGCTGCGCGTCGAGCGCGACGGCACGATCCTCTACGCGAGCCCGAATGCGCTCTCGGCGTTCCGTCGCATGGGCGTCAGCGGCAACGTCCTCGGCGAACCGATCGACATGCTGACCAGTACGGTGGCCGACGACCCATTCGACGCCAGCGATCTGGCCCAGGCGGTCCAGCACGCCATCGACGGCGGGAACCCGATCGGTCTGGAAGTCGACGGCGGCGGCGCGACCGTCGCGTTCAAGGCGCTGCCGCTGCATCCGCGCGGGGAGGTGCTCGGTGCGCTCATTCTGATGCAGGACGTAACTGAGGTTCGTAACCGCGACCGGCAGCTTATGAGCAAGGACGCGACGATCCGCGAGATCCACCATCGTGTCAAGAACAACCTCCAGACGGTGGCGGCATTGCTACGGCTTCAGGCGCGGCGGGTCTCCCTGCCCGAGGCGCGCACCGCGCTCGAGGAGTCGATGCGGCGGATCAGCTCGATTGCGCTCGTTCACGACACGCTGTCGGTGTCGGTGGACGAGGTGGTCGAATTCGACGAGGTCGTCGACCGACTCCTGGACATGCTGGCGGACGTGGCGGGGTCGGCAGGCAGACTGCGGTTACGACGGACCGGGACGTTCGGCGAGATCCCGGGAGAGACCGCAACCGCGCTGGTGCTGGTGCTGACCGAATTGGTGCAGAACGCCGTAGAGCATGCCTTCCCGGGCCGGGAGGGCGGCACAGTCGATGTGGGCGCGTTGCGCTCACGCGCGCGGATGACCGTGACCGTGAGCGACGACGGGGTGGGCCTGCCGCCAGGGTTCACGCCCGACCACGGCGACCGCCTCGGCCTTCAGATCGTGCGCACGCTGGTCGCGACCGAATTGCGAGGTTCGCTTGAACTCCGCGCCCGCGACGACGGGCAAACCGGTGCCCAGGCTCAGGTGACGCTGTCGCTGGAGCGGACCTGGGCGACTACCGGGGGGTAAACGCTCCGGTCAGGCCGTCCTGGCCCGAGTGCGGGCCCGGCGGCGTTTGAGCGCCCGGCGCTCGTCTTCGGAGAGACCACCCCAGACCCCCGCGTCCTGGCCACTTTCCAGAGCCCAGGCCAGGCAGTCCTGGACCACCGGGCAACGACGGCACACGGCCTTGGCCTGCTCGATCTGCAACAGCGCGGGCCCGGTGTTTCCGATGGGGAAGAACAGTTCCGGGTCCTCGTCACGGCAGATCGCGCGGTGACGCCAATCCATTGGTCTATCTCTCCTCTACCTCGTGCTACGACAGTGGCTTCGTCGCCGGCCGCCGTGCTTGTGAATTCTTTCACGAGCTAGTTCGTGCTTCAAGGCCTGTCTGAGCGATGCGGGCGAGATCACGCCAGAGCGCGTGTTGTGCACGCGCCGGCGCACACTGGCGCTCCGGCGGGATTTCCGCCGGAGACCTCGCTCACCGACCAGCCTTACCCAATCGGCGCCAGCCGGCAAGCGGTGACCCGCCGGAACTTCCGCGATCCCTACAAACAGGCGGACATTATGCGGCGTAGCGGACTAGATGACAACACTGAGCGCTTGCGGGACCGACCAGAACTGCATCTTGTCGCGGGGTTCGAGTAGGTCACCGTCGACCTGCACTGGCATCGGCTCATCTGCCCGGAGCACGAGTCCGGGCAGGTCGTGTTGCAGGTAGACGCCCCAACCGCCCTTGGTGGACGGCCTCTTGCGCAGCATCCGGGCGAGCCCGAAGGCGACGCTCGCGACGCCCATGCTTCGGCGCGCGTAGAGGTCCAGCCCCGTGTCGAAGGACGCTTGCGGGGTGGGCCGCAGCGGCCGTTCGCCGACATACGTCCAGGGGTCGCAGTTGGCAACGATCGCGTAGTGCAGGTTGTCGACGGTCCCGCCGTCGGGTAGCTCGAGGTGCAGCATGGGGTGGCGCCGGTCGGTGCGCAGGAACTCCCGGATGCCGACCTGGGCGTAGAGCAGATGGCTGGAGCGCTTGCCCCGGCGCCGCTGCTTCTCTACACCGGCGACGATGGCCGCATCGAAACCGACTCCGGCGGTGAACGTGAACCAGCGGTCCTCCAATCGGCCAAGGCTGATCGCGCGCCGGCGGCCGTGCCGCAACGCGTCCAGCAGCGCGCCGGTGGCCTCGATCGGGTTGTTGGGCATGCCCAGTGCGCGTGCGAAGACGTTGGTGGACCCGGCCGGGACCACCCCGAGTGCCGGCACCGCGTCATGGATGCCGTCGGTCAGCAGCCCGTTGGCTACCTCGTTGACGGTCCCGTCCCCGCCGAGGGCGATGACGACATCGACGCCGTCGCGCATTGCGCGGCAGGCCAGTGCGGCCGCGTGGCCGCGGTTGGCCGTCTCCTCGATGGAAAGCTCGGACGCACTGCCCAGCGCATGCGCGAGCACGTCGCGCTGCCGATCGGACATCGCGGTTGCCAGGGGATTCACCACGACGACCACACGCATGTTCGCATGATCTCATCCGCCGGGCGTGTCGCTCGGGCACCGCCCTCCGGGGGGCGGATGCCTCGCGCCACTCCGCGCCTGCGGCGTCTTAGGCTTATGGCGATGTCCGTCCACTCCGGCACCGATCAGGTCCCCGCCCAGGTTCGTGCCGCCGTCGTGATCGTGGGCCTCCAGGGCCTTGCATTCGCCGGCGGCGCTGTCGCCCTGGTCGTGAAGACCGCCGTCGGACACCCGGACAGCGTCGCGCGGGCGCTGCTCGGTGCGGCGTTCGCGCTGCTCGGCGCGGTGGTGCTGGGTTCGTGCGCGCGGGGACTGCTCGGGCTGCGACCGGCGGCCCGCACGCCGGTCGTCGTGATCGAGCTACTGGCCCTTCCGGTCGGATACAGCCTCGGCTTTCAGGCCGGCCTGATGGCATACGGGGGGCCGATCATTGTCAGCGCGCTCGCGGTGCTCTACCTGCTGTTCACGCCGCCTGCCCGCAAAGCCCTCGACCGTGAGAGGCCTTCCTGACGCAAATGAGCGAGCGGGGCCGAGATTGCGGTCACTCGCAGGCGTTCAATTCGGCGAGTCGGTCTCGAAGGAAGCGCCGCTCGGGATCGGTATTCGCGAGATCCAGGGCCCGCCGGTAGGCGCGGCGCGCGTCGCTGTGCCGGCCCGCCCGGCGCAGCAGGTCGGCGTAGGTGGAGTGGAAGTAGCGGTAGTGGTCCAACTCGAGCCTGTCGAGGATGGCCAGTCCGGCCTCTGGTCCCTCGATTTCGGCGATGGCGATGGCTCGGTTCATTTCGACGATCGGCGACCCGGTCTGCCGGCCGAGAGCTTCGTAGAGCGTGGCAATCTGTGGCCAGTCGCGTGGTTGGTGCAGGTGTAGCTCGGCGATCGCTGCCTGCACGACGTACGGCCCGGCATGCTCGCGGGTCATCGCCGCCTCCAAGAACTCACGGCCTTCGGCGATCTGCCGTTCGTTCCACAGGCTGCGGTCCTGGTCGTCAAGCGGGACGACCTGGCCGTCGCGGACCCGAGCGTGACGACGCGCGTCGTGCAAGAGCATGAGCGCGAGCAGCGCAAGTACCTCGCCGTCGTCGGGCATGAGGTCGGCCAGCGCTCGACCCAGCTGGATCGCCTCGGCGGCCAGATCGATTCGACGGCCGCCCCAGCCTTCGTTGAAGATCAGGTACACGACTGCCAGGACGCCTGCGAGCCGGTCGGGGAGTTGGTGGTCGGGCGGCACCGCGAAGGGGATGCCCGCGTCGCGAATCTTGTGTTTGGCGCGGGTCAGCCGCTTGCTCATCGTGTCGAACGGGACAAGGTAGGCGAGTGCAATCTCCTCGGTGGAGAGGCCACCGAGGGTGCGGAGCGTGAGCGCCACCTGCGCGTCGATGGCGAGCGCGGGGTGGCAGCAGGTGAAGATCAGCTCGAGTCGTTCGTCGGGAATGACGGCGGTAGCGGGGTCGTGCATGGCTGCCTCCGGTGTGAGCTCGAGCTCGCGTCCGAGCAGCTTCGTCTTCGCGGCCAGGACCTGCTGCCGGCGAATCTGGTCGACAGCACGGTTGCGGGCAGTCGCGACGAGCCAGCCGATCGGGTTGGTCGGCTCGCCGTCGAGCGGCCAGCGCTCTGCAGCGATCGCGAACGCCTCCGCCGCTGCCTCTTCGGCCAGTTCGATGTCGCCCAGCAGACCCACCAACCTCGCCAGGACGCGGCCCCAGTGCTCGCGGAAGACGGCGTCAAGCGCCACGGAACAGTCCTTCGATGACCGGCCGCACCTCGATCGCGCCGCCGCTGCGGGCGTCCTGTAGTTCCTGCGCCACGGCAAGCGCCCCGTCGAGGTCGTCGGCCTCGACGACGATCACCCCGGCGAGGTACTCCTTGCTGTCGATGAACGGCCCGTCGGTGAGCAATGTCTTTCCCGCACTGCTTCGCAACGTGGTGGCCGACTCGTCTGCGTGCAGACGAGCCCAGCCGGTGACGTAGGGCCGGGCCAGGACCGCGGCGATGGCGTCGTCGATCGGAGCGCTCGCGTCGCGCAGCGAATCGGTGCGGCCGTAGGCCAGCAGTGCGTACTGCATCAGTCCTCCAGCAGCGGTTTCTGATTCGTTTCGAGTATTAGACGAGCAGACGGACCGCGCACGGACACGTCCTCGGAAACTCTGCGGCGAGGTGTCTGTCTGGCGTCGCGCTGTTCGTCACTGCTGCGGACCCGCCCCGAGGCGGCGGGACGCGCCGAAGGAGCCGAACCGATGACGAACGTCCGAACGCTGTCCACGACCCGTTTGCGCTGGGTGCTGGGCCTCACCTCGACCGCGTATTTCATGGTCGTGCTCGACGCGCTGGTCGTGATCACCGCGTTGCCGCAGATGCAGCAAGACCTGCACGCCGACCTCGCGTCGCTGCAGTGGACGGTCAATTCCTACGGGATCGCGTTCGCTGCAGGGATCATCACCGCCGCGGCGCTCGGCGATCGTTTCGGGCGGCGGCGCATTTTCAACGTCGGTCTGGCGCTGTTCACGCTGTCTTCGGCCGCCTGTGCGCTGGCGCCGAACATCGGTGAGCTGGTTGTCGCGCGCACCGTGCAAGGACTCGGCGCCGCCGTCGTCATGCCGCTGAGTTTGACGATCCTCACGACGGCGTTTCCTCGCGAACGGCGTGGCATGATCGTCGGCATCTACGGCGGCCTTGCCGGGTTGGCCGTCGCCGCCGGCCCGATCGTCGGAGGCCTGATCGCCGAACGTCTCGACTGGCACTGGATCTTCTGGCTCAACGTCCCGATCGGGCTCCTCGCCTTGGCGCTCAGCGCCCGGCTGCTGCCAGAAAGCCACGGCGGGCCCGGGCGGCTCGACCTCGTAGGCGTCGGCCTAATAAGCGGCGGCGTCTTCGGTCTGGTGTGGGCATTGGTCCGTGCGAACGACATCGGATTGTCGAGCCCGGAGATCGTCGGGACGCTCCTCGCGGGTGGTGCGCTCCTTCTCGGCTTTCTCGGCTGGGAACAGCGGGTGGCCGAACCGATGGTGCCGATGCGCCTCTTCCGCACCCCGGCCTTCGCTGCCGGCAACCTGACGACATTCCTCATGTCCGGGGCCACCTTCGCCGCGGCATTCCTGATCACGCAGGAGTTCCAGTTCGCGCGCGGGTACTTCCCCGATCTCGACCGGAGTGCGGCTGCTGCCGTTCTTCGCCACCCCGATGATCGTCTCGCCGATCGCAGGCGCGCTGTCCGACCGAATCGGCCGACGTCCCATCATGCTGACCGGCCTTGCACTGCAGACCGTCGGCTAGACATAGATGGCTGCGCGCGGATCGCTGGGTACCGGCTGGGTGGAAATCGTCGCCGGACTGCTCGTCGCCGGCATTGGCATCTCGATGGCACTACCCACTGTGCCCACCGCCGTTCTCAGTGCAGTCGCCGAGCAGGAGATGGGCAAGGCGTCAGGCGTCAGGCGTCAACTACATGGAACAACGCTTCGGCGCGGTTTTCTCGATTGCGATCGCCAGCGCCGTGTTCGCCGCCCACGGCCACCTCGGCACTCCGGCCTCGGTGACCGCCGGTTTCCGTCCGGCGTTGTGGTCGTGCGTGATCTTCGCCGTACTCGCCGCACTGACTGCAATCGCGATCACCGGGCGCCCGTCCGGGGCTCCCACGCGCACCGAGAGATCAGCCGCTGGAGCTAAGCACAATCTTGACCGGTCGCGTCGCGTGACGCGGTCGCAGGTGCCGGCTGGCAGGCACCCAACAGGATCGGGCAGTCGTCCCAGGCCCGGCAGCCACATGTGAGGCTGTCGCGGAGCAGGGTCTCGACGGCCTGCAACCGTTCGATGCGCGTGGAGAGTTGGGTGATCTTCACCTCGACGAGTTCGCGCCATACCTCGGTGCCCTCGACCTGGCTGTCGAGCAGACGCCGGATCTCGTCGAGGCTGAAGCCGGCCTCTCGAGCGGCTGTGATGGCTCGCATCCGATTTGCGGCCGACTCGGCGAACAGCCGCCGACCGGACTGCCGCGCGACCGGCTCGACCAGGCCGAGCTCCTCGTAGTAGCGGATCGCCGAGGTGGCAAGGCCGGAGCGTGCCGCGACTTCACCGATCGACAGCACCGCAGCGGTCACCGTGGATCAACGCCCGTCAGCGAGGAGATCACCGGGCCGGCGCCAGGAGCAGGAGATGTGACGTCCAGGTGGAGCCGGTCGCCATCCGTGGCCAGCTCGAGATCCAGGAACCCGCAACACGCGGCCTCCCGCCGGACCAGATCCCGGGCCACGTCCGCGGCCGTCGGTCGAAGCCACAGCCGTGCACCACCCGGGATGGAAATTGCGCCCAGCCCGGCCTGTTCCCGCAGGCGCCGCCACTCGGCGGCCCTGCCGGGAGAGTCGGCGGCGCCCAGCTCGCAGGCAACGTCGAGGCTCCTGTGCTGGTAACGGATGTCATTCATGCCGGCACCATACGAGTTCAAGCCGGCTTGAAGTCAACCCCGGAACCCGCCCACGGGCGATCAGTACACCTGAACCCCGTACGCCGACAGCGCGGCGGTCACCGGCTGGAAGAACGTGGTCCCGCCCGTGGTGCAGTTGCCGCTGCCGCCGGAGGTGAGGCCCAGGGCCGCGGTGCCGTTGTAGAGCGGGCCGCCGCTGTCACCGGGCTCGGCGCAGACGGTGGTCTGAATCAGTCCGCGGACCGTGCCGCCGCTGCTGTAATGCACCGTCACGTTCAGGGCGGTGACCCGGCCGGTGTGCACGCCGGTCGTGCTGCCCCGGCGGGTGACCGTCTCGCCGACCACGGCGTTGGCCGCGTGGGTGATGTCCTGGCTGCCGACCGTGCCCGGGTAGTTGGTGTAGGACGGGTCGTAGCGCACGATCGCGTAATCGTGGCCGGGGAACGTCGCGCCGGTCGTGTTGCCGAGGAACGTGGCGTGGCTGGCGGAGGTCCACCACCGCGGTTCGGCCTTGCCGCAGTGGCCTGCGGTCAGGAAGTAGTGAGTAGAGCCGCTGATGACGTTGAAGCCGAGCGAGCAGCGGAATCGCGAGCCGTAGATCGCATCGCCGCCGCTGATGTCGACGTGGAACACGCCCGGTGCGCTCTGCAGCCTCGCGGCACTGCCAAGACCCCCGACCGCGGCCCGGACCGCGGCAAGGCGGTTGCCGGTGACGGAGCGGTCGACCGAGACGACGACCTGGTGCGCGGCCGGGTCGACGCCCCATGCGGTGCCTGCAAACGCGATCGACCGGTCGAGGCGCTGCATCGCCGCAGACAGCTGTGCACTGCTCGCGGCGGGGCTCGCCCCGGCTGGCAGCGCGGCCAACACGCCGGCGGTCGTCGCGCTGACCGCGGCGATGATCGTCGCCACGCGGAACGATGTTCGGATCGGCCTCATGGCAGCCTCCTCGGTGACAGGGTGCACAACAGACCCAGTCGCACACCTGTTGGCCCAGGATGCGACATATGCGCCGACTCGACAACCCCTAGCTATGGTTCGCTGCCGTTGACTCCCCGCTGGTAGCGCAATGACCCAGCGTTACGCACCGGGGTTCGGCATGTTCCAACGCTGCACGACTGCAGACCCGTGTTCGCCGCCGAGCAGCGACGGCGCGGCCGTGCCCAGCGCCAGGCGCTGCCCGTCTACAGCGGACAAGCCGATCCAGCGAGCGCCGATGACACGGCTGATGTGCCCGTGGGCGATGAGCACGGCAGGACCGTCGTCGAGGTAGGGCATGGTGCGGCGCAATACGCGGTCTGCCCGCGCGCTGACCTGCGCACACGTCTCACCGCCGGGTATCGCGTGCGTCCACAGTGACCAGCCCGGAACCCGCTCGCGGATCTCGGCGGTAGTGAGCCCCTCGTAGTCGCCGTAGTCCCACTCCGTGAGATCGTCGTCGATGGCGTCGACGGCTAGGCCGGCCAGTTCCGCGGTGTCCACAGCCCGGCGCCTGGGGCTGGAGAGCACCAGGGCGGGCCGCAGCCCGGCGAGAAGCTCGCGAAGCGCGACCGCCTGCTTCTCGCCGCGTGCCGTCAGCGGCAGGTCGGTGCGGCTCGTGTGCCGACCGGAGCGGCTCCACTCCGTCTCCCCATGGCGGATGAGCCATAGTGCGGTGGCGTCCGGGACGGGCCCGGGCACGACGAAGGCCGGCTCCGCAGCGGAGCCGGCCCCGCCGGGATCGTTCACGCCTTCTTGGTCTCCCAGAAGATCTTGTCGATTTCAGCGATGAGATCGAGCAGCTTCTGTCCCTCGGCGGGGTCGACGCTGCCCTTGCCGCCGGCTGCGCCCGCTGCTTTCGTGGCCCGGTTGAAAAGGTCGTGCAGCTCTGGGTACTTCTCGAAGTGCGGCGGCTTGAAGTAGTCGGTCCACAGCACCCACAGGTGGTGTTTGACGAGTTCGGCCCGCTGCTCCTTGATGATCAGCGCGCGGGTGCGGAAGACCGGGTCTTCGTTGCCCTGGTATTTCTCCATGATCGCCTTCACCGATTCGGCCTCGATGCGCGCTTGCGCCGGGTCGTACACGCCGCACGGCAGGTCGCAGTGCGCATAGGCCGTGATCGTCGGGCGGAACAGTGGCATCGCCATGACCTCCTGCAGGATTCGCCGTCGTGTGAGCCTCTGCGCCGACCCTACTCCCGGTGCTCGGGCACGATAGGTCGCGTGCTGCCCTGGCAGATCGTGCGCGTGGCCGGTCCGTCGATGGTGCCGACGCTCTACGACGGAGACGTGGTGATCCTGCGGCACGGCGCGCGGATTCGGCCCGGGGACGTTGTGCTGGCATGCTTTCGCAGCATGCCCGATCGGTTCGTGATCAAGCGCGCTGATCGGCCGGACGGCGCCGGCTGGCTGCTTTCCAGCGACAACGATGCAGCCGGTGGTGACAGTCGCAGTCATGGTGTGGCCGACGTGCTGGGCCGCGTCGTGGTGCGGCTGCCGGGCCGCCGTGGTTGGCTGCCGCAGCGCGTGGGGTAGGTCACGCACACCGGTTGCCGGCGATCTGCGACACTTTCCCTGGGTAATCCCCGGACTTTCAGAAGCGGCGCCGCATCCCTGGCCCCGGAAGCTCACTTCCACGCTGTGAGGGCTGCAGTGCAATTCGACCCGTCTACTCCCGTGTTCCGGGCGCATGAGGGCGGCAAGCTGGCCATGCGCAGCAAGATCGCCCTGGCCGACCGGCGATCGCTGTCGCTGGCGTACACGCCCGGCGTCGCCGAGGTGTGCACCGCGATCGCCGCCGACAGGGCCCTGGCCCGGCGCTACACGTGGCGGTCGCGGCTGGTGGCCGTGGTCAGCGACGGCACTGCGGTCCTGGGCCTCGGCAACATCGGCCCTGCTGCGGCGCTTCCTGTCATGGAGGGCAAGGCGGCGCTGTTCCGGGAGTTCGCCGGCGTCGACGCTGTGCCGATCGTGCTCGGCACGACGAACGCCGACGAGATCATCCGCGCGGTGCAGTACATCGCGCCGTCGTTCGGCGGCATCAACCTCGAAGACATTTCCGCCCCGCGCTGCTTCGATGTCGAGCAGCAGCTGCGCGAGAGCCTCGACATCCCCGTGTTCCACGACGATCAGCACGGCACTGCGGTCGTCGTGCTCGCCGCACTGCGCAACGCCGTCGCCATCACCGAACGCGCGCTGGGCGATCTGCGCGTGGTGATCTCCGGCGCCGGCGCGGCCGGTGTGGCATGCACGAAGATCCTTTTGGCAGCGGGCATCGGCGACATCGCCGTCGCTGACTCACGCGGCATTGTCCACAGTGGACGGTCCGATCTCACTCCGGTGAAGGCGGATCTAGCGTCCATGACGAACCGGGCCGGGCTGACCGGATCCCTGGCCGATGCACTGGCGGGCGCCGATGTTTTCGTGGGCGTGAGCGCCGGTGTCGTCGACGAGGTCTCGGTGGCGCAGATGGCGCCCAAGGCGATCATCTTCGCGTTGGCCAACCCGACACCGGAGGTGGCGCCCGAGATCGCGCACCGGCACGCTGCCGTGGTGGCGACCGGGCGCAGCGACCTTCCCAACCAGATCAACAATGTGCTGGCGTTTCCGGGCATCTTCGCCGGGGCGTTCGACGCCGGCGCGCGGGCGATCACCGAGAACATGAAGCTGGCCGCCGCGACGGCGATCGGCGAGGTGGTGGCCGGCGAGCTGGCGCCGGATCGCATCGTGCCGACCGCGTTCGATCGTCGCGTCGCGCCTGCGGTCGCGGCTGCCGTTGCCGCGGCCGCGGGCACCGACGGAGTAACCCTGGAGCGATGAGCGCGCCGCCGAGGGGATGAACTAGGCGACGACGAGTTGGCGCGCTGCCGCCGCCGAGCGGTCGAGGCGTTCCCACGTAGTCGCCAGCCGGCGCACACCCTCGCGCAGTTGCTCTGGCGGCAGGGCGAACGGTATGCGCAGGAAGCGCTCCAGCGTTCCGTCGACGCCGAAGCGCGAGCCGGGTACCAGCTGCACGCCATGCTGCGCCGCGGTGAGCGTCAACGACGTGCAGAGTGGAGCGTCCAGCTCAGCCCAGAGCGACATGCCGCCCTCGGGCACGGCGAGGTGCCACTGCGGCAGGTGTTCGGAAAGGGCTCCGACGAGGGCGTCGCGCTGCTCTCGCAGCTGTTCGCGGCGGGCGTCGGCAATGTCGTCAAGGCGCTCCAGCAAGGCGACGCCGAGCAGCTGGTCCATGATCGAGCCAGCCAGATCGGTCGCGGCACGCTGGACGGCGAGGCGGCGGATGAGGTCGGCCGAAGCCCGGATCCAGCCCAGGCGCAGTCCGCCCCAGACCGGCTTCGAGAGCGAACCGAGCGTGACGACCGACGAGTCGAGGACCGCGGTCGGCCGGCGCGGGCCGGCGAATCCGAGTTCCACGAACGTCTCGTCGATGACGACGGTGGTGCCGGTGTGGCGGGCGACGCGCAGCACTTCGCGGCGTTCCCACTCGCCGACGAGCATCCCGGTCGGGTTGTGGAAGTCGGGGATCAGGAAGGCGAGGCGCGGCGAGGTCTGGCGCAATGCTGCCTGCATCTGGCCGACGTGCCAGCCATGCTCCGCCGACACCGGGACAGGGACCACGCGAGCCCCGTTGGCGCGCAGGGCGTCGAGCGCTCCGGGGTAGGTCGGGAGCTCGGTCAGCACTCTGTCGCCCGGGCCGGCGAGCAGCCGCAACAGCATGTCGAACCCGTGCAGCGCCCCGTTCGTGATGAGGATCTGCTCGGGTTGCGTGGCCAGGCCCCGGGCGGTGAACCGGGCGGCGACGGCCTCGCGCAGCCGCGGCAGGCCGAGCGGGTTGTAGCCCGTGCTCGCGGCCAGCGGAGGTAGCCACCCGACTGCCCGGCCCACCGCGTCGGCCAGCTCGGCAGGCGGCGCCGGCAACGCTGCGCAGGACAGGTCGATCTCGTCGACCGGTGTGACCGGGGCCGCTGACCAACGGCTGGGGGACACCCGGCGGGCAGTCGGCGGCACGGTAACGAAGCTGCCGGCGCCTGTGCGGCTGACGAGGAAACCGCCGCTGCGCAATGCGTCGTATGCGGCGGTGATCGTGGCCCGGCTGAGCGCCAGGTGTTTGGCCAGTTCGCGTTCGGAGGGCAGTCGTGTCTCCGGCGCGATTCTTCCGTCGAGGACGAGCGCCGTAATGCCGTCGGCGAGGGCGCTGTACACCGGGCCGGGGGCGTAGCGCAGGTCGGGGAGGAGTCGGGCGAGCGCACGCCCGCTGACCCGAACAAGTGGAGTCACCGGGCCATCCTCGCACAGAATTGGCCTGGCATCGTAGGAATTGGCATGTGGATCGGACTGGCTGGCCGAGCTCCGTTTGAGTTGGTCGCGGGGTGTCTATATGATACTTTGATTTACGGGTACTAACGGTATCAATGACCAGGGGGGATCGCCGTGATCACGCTGACCTGTCTCGGAGGAGCCATGCTGCTGGTCGCGCTCGCTGCGCTAGCTGCTGTGGCTACACACGGGGGCAACGACCACCACGACCGCTCGTCGAGCAGTCCCAACTGACCAGGGCGGTTACGCCGCCGACGTGGGCGCGGTGGCGGACGTCTCGCAGGGCAGCCGCTTCCCAGGCCACTGTCCCGGCCACTGTGAACTTGATCAGCCGACGCCGTGTCGAGGCGTCGATACTGAGCGCGTTGCGGAGTCCGATCGACGGCAGCCGCGGGGTCCGCTCCTCGAGCAAGCGGCAATCATTCCTCGTCGTCGCGCGCGAGCCAGGTGGCCAGCCGGTCGACGGCGATCTCGAAGTCCGGATGTGTGTCGACGAATGCCTGCAGCCGGTCGGCAAGCCAGGCCAGGCTGACCTCTTCATCGCCTCGGCGCTCGGCGAGCTCCTCGATGCCCCGGTCGGTGAAGTACACCCGCTACCCCTGATCCGCCTCGTAGCGGACGCCGAGCTGCCGGCGCGCATCGTCGAGCACCTCGAGGATCGCCACGGTCTCGTCCAGCGGCACGAGGGGACTCTCCAGCTCGCCGGCGCGCAAACACCGCTCGACCTCTGCCACCTCCGGGCCGTAGCCGCGACCGGGCAGCGTGTCGGGCAGCACCTCGTCGCCGGTCGCGTCATGAACGGTGATCGAGGTGGGGCGGCCGACCCGGCCGTGCAGGGAGATCCAGCCCGCGGTACCGGCGACGAGCCCGGCGAGCGGATTCTGGCCTAGTGTGGTCGACGCGATCTGGGCGAACCGTCCGTCCTGGTACCCCCACCGCATCGCGGCGCTGGCGTCGGACCCGGTGGGCGAGAGCGAGCCTGTGGCCTGCACGCTGTCGGGACGGCCGAGGAAAAGCCAGGCGAACGTAGCCGCGTAGACACCGAGATCGAGCAGTGCGCCACCACCTACGGCCAGGTCGTAGAGGCGATGTGTCGGGTCGTACTCGAAGCGCGCCGATAGATCAGCGCGGACGCTGATCAGCTCGCCGATGCGCCTGGACTCCGCGACGTCCTGTGCGGTGCGGATGAGGGGATTGAGCCGCATCCACATCGCCTCCATGCAGAACAGCTGCCGCGACCGCGCCTCCGCTACCACCTCTCGGGCCTGGCGGGCATTGAGCGTGAACGCCTTCTCGACGAGCACCGGCTTTCCCGCGCGCAGCGCCAGCAGGGCGTGCTCGTGATGCTGGCCGTGCGTCGTGGCGATGTATACGACATCGAGGTGGGGGTCGGTGGCGAGCTCGGCATAGGAGCCGTAGGAACGTGGCGCGCCGAGCCGCTCGGCCAGTGCGGCGGCCCGACCGGAGTCGCGCGCGCCGACGGCCGCCACCTCGTTGCCGGGCGTTGCGGCGATCTCCGCCCCGACAGTGCCCGCGATGCCGCCTGCCCCCAGGATGCCCCACCGGATGGAGTCAGCCATGCCATGAGCCAACCACAGCAGCGATGAGCGCTGGCGCGAAGAGCCCGAACGTCAGCGAGCGGCGCACCCGGAGAGCCGAATCCCGCGAATGAATCAGCCGAAGGCGGCAGCCACGATCTCGTGCTGCTGTGCTTCGTGCACGCTTGCCGAACCGACGGCCGGCGAGGCCGATGCCCTGCGCGAGGCGCGAGCCAGCAGCCGTCCGCCGAGATGCTCGGGCAGGCTGAGTGCCATGAACGGCCAGGCACCCTGGTTGGCCGGCTCCTCCTGTACCCACACGAGCTGCGCGTCCGGGTAGCGGTCGAGCTCGGCGCGGAGCTCCTCCACAGGCAGGGGATAGAGCTGCTCGACGCGCACGATCGCGATATCGGTTCGGCCGTCGCGGCTCCGCTTGGCCGCCAGGTCGTAGTAGATCTTGCCGGTGCACATCAGCACCCGGCGCACGCCCGCTGGATCGACGTCGTCGCCGATCACCGGGCGGAACGTCCCCGACGTGAAGTCCGAGAGGTCACTGACCGCCGCCTTGAGCCGCAGCAGCGACTTGGGCGTGAAGGCGACCAGCGGACGCCGTACCGGCGAGAGCCCCTGTCGGCGCAGCAGGTGAAAGTAGTTCGCCGGCGTCGAGCACATCGCGATCGTCATGTTGTTCTCGGCGGCGAGCTGCAGGAACCGCTCCGGTCGTCCGGACGAGTGGTCCGGACCCTGGCCCTCGTAGCCGTGCGGCAGCAGCAACGCGAGAGCGGAGCGCTGACCCCACTTCGCCTCGCCCGATGCGATGAATTCGTCGATGATCGTCTGCGCGCCGTCGGCGAAGTCGCCGAACTGAGCCTCCCAGCACACCAGCGCGTCGTCACGCGTCACCGAGTAGCCGTACTCGAAGCCCATCGCCGCGAACTCCGACAGCAGCGAGTCGTACACCCAGAACGGCGCCTGCTCCGGCGACATGTACTTCAGCGGCGTGTATTCCTCGCCGGTCTTCCGATCGATCAGCGCGGCGTGCCGCTGCGTGAACGTGCCGCGGCGCGAGTCCTGCCCGGACAGCCGCACCGCGCGCCCGTCGACGACGAGGGAGCCGAAAGCGTACAGCTCGGCTGTAGCCCAGTCGACGCTGCCGTTGCTCGCCATCGCCACACGCCGGTCGATCTGCGGCTTCAGCCGCGGGTGGATCGTGAAGCCCTCTGGCGGGTTCGCGTACGCCTCGGCTATGCGCTTGATCACCTCGAGGCTGGTCGCGGTGCTGGCCGGATGCATGGGCGCCGCATCGTCCATGATCGGTTCGCGCCGCGGCCGGTCGGAGGCATCGCGGGTCTCGAGGAAGACCTTCTCCAACTGCGCCTGGAAGTCCTTCAGCGCCGCCTCGGCATCTTCGAGCGTGATGTCGCCACGGCCCACCAGCGCCTCGGTGTAGAGCTTCCGCACGCTGCGCTTGGTGTCGATGATGTCGTACATCAGCGGCTGCGTGAACGACGGGTTGTCGGCCTCGTTGTGGCCGCGCCGCCGATAGCAGACCATGTCGATGACGACGTCCTTCTTGAACTCCCGCCGATAGTCCACCGCCAGCTTGGCGACCCGCACGCACGCCTCGGGGTCGTCGCCGTTGACGTGGAAAATCGGCGCCGCGATCATGCGAGCAACGTCCGTGGCGTACAGACTCGACCGCGACTGCGCCGGTGAGGTCGTGAAGCCGACCTGGTTGTTGACCACGACATGCACCGTGCCGCCGGTACGGTAACCGCGAAGCTGCGACAGATTGAGGGTTTCGGCGACCACGCCCTGCCCGGCGAAGGCGGCGTCGCCGTGCAGCAGCACCGGGAGCACCGTGAAACCGGCTTCGCCCTTGTTCAGGACGTCCTGCTTGGCCCGGACGATGCCCTCGAGCACCGGGTCGACAGCCTCCAGATGCGACGGGTTGGCCGTCAGTTCGACCTTGATGTCCGCGCCACTCGGCGCCTGGAACGTGCCGCGCGCGCCGAGGTGGTACTTCACGTCACCCGAGCCCTGCGCGGTGCTCGGGTCCATGTTGCCCTCGAACTCGGTGAAGATCTTCGCGTACGGCTTGCCGACGATGTGCGCCAGGACGTTGAGCCGGCCGCGGTGCGGCATGCCGATCACCGCCTCCTCCAGCGCCTGATCGGCCGCCCGCGACAGCACCGCGTCCAGCAACGGGATGACGGTCTCGGCGCCCTCGAGGCTGAACCGCTTCTGCCCGACGTACTTGGTCTGCAGGAACGTCTCGAACGCCTCGGCGACGTTGAGCCGGCCGAGAATGTGCAGCTGTGTGGTGCGGTCCGGCGGCTCGAGCTTGACCTCGATCCGCTCCTGGATCCACCGGCGCTGCGCGGGGTCGGTGATGTGCATGTACTCGACGCCGACCCGGCGGCAGTACGCGTCGCGCAGTACGCCGAGGATGTCGCGCAGGCGCGCCAGGTTGAGGCCTGCGAAGCCACCCACCGGAAACTCCCGGTCGAGATCCCACAGCGTGAGGCCGTGCCGGGTGATGTCCAGGTCGGGGTGGCTGCGCACGGTGTACTCGAGCGGATCGGTGTCGGCCATCAGGTGGCCGTTCGTGCGGTAGGCGTTGATCAGCTCGATGACGCGGGCGTTCTTGTCGATCTGGCCTTCGTGCGCGAACTCGCGATCGAGTCGCCAGCGCACCGGCTCGTACGGGATGCGCAGCGCCGCGAAGATCTCGTCCCAGAACGCGTCGGCGAGCAATAGCTCGTGAATGCGGCGCAGGAACTCGCCGGACTGCGCGCCTTGGATGATGCGGTGGTCGTACGTCGAGGTCAGCGTCATGATCTTGCTGATTGCCCGCTCCGCGAGGGCGTCCTCGTTCAGGCCGCTGAATTCGGCGGGGTACTCCATCGCGCCGACGCCGATGATACAGCCCTGCCCGGCCATCAGCCGCGGCACCGAATGGGTGGTGCCGATGGTGCCCGGATTCGTCAGGCTGATCGTGGTTCCGGCGAAGTCGTCGGCGGTGAGCTTGCCGGTACGGGCGCGCCGGATGATGTCCTCATAGCCGCCCCAGAAGGCTGCGAAGTCCATCGTCTCGGCTGCCTTGATGCTGGCCACGACGAGCGAACGCGCCCCGCCGTTCTTGCCGGGCAGATCGATCGCCAGCCCGAAGTTGACGTGCTCGGGCGCAACGAGCGCCGGCTTGCCGTCGATCTCCGCGAAGTGATTGTTCATCTCCGGGTGGTCGGCCAGCGCCTTCCTCACCGCGTATCCGATGAGGTGCGTATAGCTGATCTTGCCGCCGCGGGAGCGCCGCAGGTGGTTGTTGATCACAACGCGGTTGTCGATGAGCAGCTTGGCCGGAATGGCACGCACGCTGGTCGCAGTCGGGACGGCCAGCGAAGTCTGCATATTGGTGACGACGCGAGCCGCGGCGCCACGCAGGGTCACCGTCTGCTCGGCCGGCGCCGCGTGCTGGGGGGACGGCGCAGGCGCGACCGGCGCGGGCCGCTGCGGCTGCGGGGCCTGCTGGGGCACGGGCTGGGGCGTGGCAGGAGTCGGGCGCGCGGGCGCTACCGTCGCGGCGGTGCCATTGGTGGCGGCTCCTGGCTTGGCGGGGCGATAGTCGGCGAAGAAATCGTGCCAGGCACCGTCCACGCTGGTGGGGTCGGCGAGGTAGCGCTCGTACATCTCCTCGACGAGCCACTCGTTCGCGCCGAAATCGGCACCGCTGACGGGGTGGGGTTCGGTTGTCGACTGCTCCGTAGTCGCCACGGTGTACGGCCGCCTCACGTTGGTTCTCTCGACGTCAAGATGTCGTGCAGACATCTCCCTCAGGGTACGCCGGGGCCATCGTCACAGTCATTCTCGCGCAATTCGTGCGCTTAGCTGATATCGCGGTTCATCGTGATTCCGGCGCCCAGGAGCGAGAGAGCCAAACCCCACACGACGAGAACGACGATGCCGGCGCCGGGGGATATCAGGTGCACGTCGTTGATCACACGCGCCTCTGTGTCATGCGGGTCGGTGATGATCGAGTCGACCGCGCCGGTTGGCGTGTAGGGGTAGACGTACTTGACGCCCGGGATGAGCAGAATCAGGCGGGCGAGCACCAGGATGAAGATCACGCCGACAGTGACCGCGACGATCTGATTACGCAGCAGCGCGCCGGTGCCCAGGCCCACCAGCGCGAACAGCGTCAGCACTGCGAACGTGATCAGCAGTGGGCCCTTCTGGTCGCCGAGCGACACGTGCACGTTCCGCGCCGACAGCCATGGCAGCGCGATCAGCAGCTGAACCACCAGGCAGAGTACGGCGAACAGCGCGCCGACCACGGCATACGTGATGAGCTTTGCGGTGATCAAGGCCCAGCGCGACGGCGTGGCGAGCACGGTTGGCGTGATGGTCTGGTACCGGTACTCGGTCGTCACCGCCAGCACGCCCAGCACGAACAGCGGCACGTAAGTGAACGCCGCGCTTGCCGAAATCATCACGTCGCGGACGTGCTGGGCGAGCTCGAAGTCGGTCCTCTGGCTGGCGATCGACCCGACGACACCGAGGCTCGTCAGCCCGAGGCACAGCAGCAGCATCCAGAACCAGACCTGCGTCGTGCCCAGCTTGCGGAACTCCGCGCGGATCAGGGCGACCATTGCGCACCTGCCTGGGGGGCGGCGTACTCGCCCTGGGTGAGAGTGAAGAACAGCTCCTCCAGGTCGAACTTCTCGGCCCGCAGTTCGTGCAGTTCGACGCCGGCGGTGAATGCGAGGTGGCCGACCTCCGCTGCGGTGATGCCGCGCAGCCGCAGCGTCGTGGGCCCGACCTGCTCGGGCTCGTAGCCCGCGCCGCGGAGCGCTGCGAGCAACGGTTCGGGCTGCGGCGACTGCACGACAACGGTGTCGGTGCCCGCCGTGAGCTCGGCGATCGAGCCCTGCCGGACGAGCTGGCCGCGATTGAGGATCACAACGCGGTCGGCGAACTCCTCGACCTCGTTGAGCAGGTGGCTCGAGACCAGCACGGTGCGTCCCTCGCCGGCGAGATGCCGGAACAAGCCGCGCAGCCAGCGGATGCCCTCGGGGTCGAGCCCGTTCGCCGGCTCGTCCAACACCAGAAAGTGCGGGTTGCCGAGCAGCGTCGCGGCGAGACCGAGCCGTTGCCGCATGCCCATCGAGTAGCCGCGCACCTTGCGGCGGGCCGCGTCGCGCAGGCCGACCAGATCGAGGACCTCGTCGGCGCGGCGGTCGGGCAGCTTCGCCGCGGCGCACAGAATGCGCAGATGGTTGCGGCCGGTACGCGCGGGATGGAAGCTCGCCGCTTCCAGGGAGGCGCCTACCACCGTCATCGGGTTCGGGAGCTGCGCGTATGGCAGGCCGCCGACCGTGGAACTGCCGGCGGTGGGGTGGATCAGCCCCAGAATCATGCGCAGCGTGGTGGTTTTGCCGGCACCATTTGGGCCGAGGAAGCCGGTGACGGATCCGGGCTCGACGGTGAAGCTGAGCCTGTCGACAGCACGGACCCGGCCCCCGAACACCTTGGTCAGCCCGTTGACGACGATGCGCCCGTCCGGACCTTGTGGAGGCGTCACGGGGGCTATCCAAACATGGACGGACCGGCGCGTGGCTGCGGGGCGCGCCCGCTGCCCGGCGCTCAGCGCTTCAGGATCAAGCAACTGCTCGACGCTGTGGCGACCAGCCTGCCGTCCGATCCGCGGACGTCGCCCTCGGCGAACGCGGCCCGACGCCCGGGCTTGGTGATCCAGCCTCGGGCACGCAGCTCGCCGCTGTCGGCATGCACGGGGCGCAGGTAGTTGACCTTGATCTCGATGCTCGTGTACCCGACGCCCGCAGGCAGCGTCGACTGCACGGCACATCCGGTAACCGAGTCCAGCAGCGTGCACACCAGCCCGCCGTGCACCAGGCCGATCGGGTTGTACGCCGACTCGTCGGGTGTGCACCTGAACGTGACGTCGCCCGGCTCGACGCTTACGACCTGGAGGTCGAAGTGCGCGGCGATGGGCGGAGGCGGCAGCAGGCCTTCCAACATCGCACGCAGGTGGTCGATACCGGCCATGGTGGCGCCCTTCTCGGCGGCGGCAAGGGGGTCGTACCAGGTGATCGTCTTCTGTCGGGGGACACCCCATGCGGTCTCGGCCGTCATGCCGCGGACGCTACCAGTCTGAGTTCGATATACGAACGCAGCTGTCATACTTCTCTCATGATGAGCGCTTGCGCGAGCCACGAACCGGCGGTCCTGAGATGACCGGCCGGCGTGTCTGCTCGGTGGCCCGTGCCCTCGAGATTGTCGGTGAACGGTGGTCGCTGCTGGTGTTGCGCGAGGTGTTCCTCGGGGTGCGGCGCTTCGACGCGATCGGGGCCGCGACCGGCGCGCCGCGAGCGGTGCTCGCCGACAGGCTGCGCGCACTGGTCGAGGCCGGCGTGCTGGTCCGGTGGGAGTACCGCGACGCCGGCGCCCGGACCCGGCACGAGTACCGGCTGACCGGAGCCGGCCGTGCGCTCCGGCCGGCGCTCGTGGCGCTGATGCAGTGGGGCGACCGGTACCGGCCGGTCCCCGCCGGCCCGCCGCTGCACATCGAGCACGCCGGGTGTGGCGCCGCGGTCCGCGCTCGGCTCGTGTGCGACGACGGCCACGTGCTCGACGACGACGGCCGGGAACTGCGCGCCTACCCGAACAGCGCATTCAGCGTCCCGTAGTCGAGCTCGCCCGCCAGCGCTTCGTATGTGCCGGTGGCAGCGAGCTCACGCGTGGCGCGCTGCGCGACGGCGTACGCCGCCGCCGCGAGCGACGATCCGGTACTGATGCGCGCCACCCCGAGCTCGGCCAGCTGCTCCACCGGGGGCGCGCCCGGGCCGACCAGCACGTTTACGGGGGCCGCGATGCCACGGACCAACTCGGCGACCGTCGCCGGATCGGTGATGCCAGGCACGAAAATCCCGCTTGCGCCGGCCTCGATATAGGCAGCCGCCCGCTCGAGGCTGGCCTGGACACGCCCCGCGGGTTCGCCGATCGAGCGCAGGAAGACATCGGTGCGCGCGTTGATGTAGAGGTCGACGCCCGCGGCTTCCGCTGCGGCGCGGGCGGCGGCGAGCCGCTCGGCCTGCTCGGCGGCGGGGCGTAGCGGGGTATCCCCGCCCTGCTGCGCGTCCTCGAGGTTGATGCCGACCGCGCCCGCCTCGAGCACCCTGGCGACGGTGCGGCCCACGCCCGCCGCGTCGGTCCCGTATCCGCTTTCGATGTCGGCGGTGACCGGCACGTCGACCGCGGCTGTGATGCGGGCGATCACGCCGATGGCGAGGTCGAGATCGACGGCGTCTCCGTCCGGATAGCCGAGGCTCCAGGCCACGCCGGCGCTGGTAGTGGCAACGGCCGGGGCGCCGGCCGCCGCGACGATACGGGCACTGGTCACGTCCCAGGCGTTGGCGAGGACGAGCGGGGCGCCCGCCCGGTGCAGCGCGGCAAACGCAGCGGCCTTGTTATTAAGAGTCATGTAGGTAGTCGACCATGGAGCGCCGACAATGTTGGCCTGACTGTCCACTGTGGACGGTCACAACTTGCATTCAGGGGAATACTGTATACGTCGTTGCCCGGAACTCTGAGTGGTGGTCGGGTTGGCCCCCTCGCCTGCAGGTCGACTCACGCTGGTGCGCAGTCTGAGCCGGTCCACGTGGCTGGCCCAGCTTGACGGCGCACCGGTAGTCGCGCGTGCCGTGACGGCGCCGCCGACCGGCGCCGTGCATGATCCGCTGCTCGTACCGGTCATCGGCAGCGTCGATCTCGACGGGACGCAATGGCTTGTTTCCGAGCATGTCGACGGCGCGTCGGTCCAGCGGCTGCTGAGCCTCGCGACGCTGAGCTCGCCGCAGGCCGCGTATATCGCGGCACGCACCTTGGCGGGGCTTGCGACGCTCCACGCCGCGGGTCAGGCGCACGGGCGGCTTTGCGCCGGGAACGTCCTGATCGATCGGGACGGGACTGTTCAGCTCTCCGACTGGGCTCTCGGGACGGACGCCACCTCGTCCGACGATCTCGCCGCGGCGCGAGAGCTCGTCGCGGCCCTGATCCACAACGCCGACCGCCCGGCGGCCCGGCGCGGCGAACTCCTTCAACGCCTGGAACGCCTCGCCGCGTCACCCATCACCGACGCCGCCGCGGCTGCGGGTGAACTGGAGGGCGCGCTGGGCGACTCCGCCAGTGTGGCGGACGAGCTGGGCATCCTCGTCGGTGCGAGCAATCGCCCGCCCGGCGGCGTGGTGGCCGCCGCTCCACTGCCCCCCCGGCTGCCACACGACCGGCGTCCGCTCACCCGGCGTTCCGGAAAGCGGCGTTGGGCGGTCGCCGCGGGGACCGTTCTCGTGCTCGCCGCCGCCGGTGCCGCGGTGCTGGCGGTGTCACAGCGCCGGCATGAGACCGCCGGGACGCCGCCCGCGTCGCGCACCTCGCCCCCGCCCCCGGCATCGCCCAGCCCAGCCCCGCGCTCGACGCGGCCGCGCGCCGCAACGGCCGTCGCCCCGCGCAGCGCGGGTTTTGTGGACGGTGTGGCGGTCACACCGGTCGAGACCTGCCAGCCGGGCGCGAGCTGCTCGGTCCGGGTGACTATCAAGATCACAGCCCACGACGACGTCAAACACGTGACGTGGACGTTCGTGCTGGTCGACCCGTGCACCGGTTCGCGCACCGACGTACCGGGTGGGTCGATGATCGCGCAGCCGAGCTGGCAGCACATCTACACCACCGCGAGGGTGCCGCTGCCGCAGACGCGGTCCGTGGCACTGCTCGCGATGACCACCGCCCCGGTGCGGGCTGCGTCGGCGCCGGTGACCGTCCCGTCCGGCCATGCTCAGTGTTGAGTGGGCGTGGCAGCGCTCGCACTATCCGGTCGAGCGCCCGCGGCTGCGCCCGGACCTGGTCGCGGTTGGCGGGCTGGCCGTGCTCGTCGCGCTCGGCCTGGCGAATCTGCGGGCGCTCGGCGCGACGTCGCTGGCTGATCACCAGGCCGCCGTGGTCGCCGGCGGAATCGTGCTCTTCTGCGTGCTGCGTCGCTGCCGCACGGTCAGCCTGCGGTGGTTGGGGTGGGTCAGCTACGGCGCGAGCGTGTTCCTGCTGCTCCTGGTGGTGGCGGCCGGCGATCTGGGCTACGGCGCTCGCCGCTGGCTGACGGTCGGGTCGTTCACCCTCCAGCCGTCCGAGCTGGCCAAGGTCGGCCTGTTGCTCGTGCTCGCCCGGGTGCTGGGAACCGACCGTCCGTGGTATCGCCGGCTCGCCGCGGCCCTGGGGCTCGCAGCCGTTCCGATCGCGCTGGTTGTCGTCGAGCCGGACCTGTCGACGGCCACCGTGTTGGCAGCGCTGACCCTGGTGATGCTGGTGCTCGGGCGTATCCCGCTGCGCGCGATCGCGGCGCTCGCGCTGGCAGCCGGGCTGGTCGCGCCGCTCGGCGAACACCTGCTGCGCCCGTACCAGCTCGAGCGGCTGCACGGATTCTTCTCCGGTACGTCCAGCGGCGCCGGGTGGACGATCCTCCAGGCGCACATCGCGTTGGCGTGGGGCGGCTCAAGTGGCCTTGCCGGCCAGCCGTTCCAGCACCTGCTGGCCGAGTACCTGCCCTCGCGCGAGACGGACCTCGCCTACGCCAGCCTCGTCGAGCAGTGGGGCATCCGCGCCGGCATCCTGGCCGTGCTCGCCGCCGGCGCCGTGATATGGCGGATCGCGTTGTGCAGCCGCCACGCGCGCACCCGGGATGCGTCCCTCGCGGCAGCCGGGCTGGCGGCCTTGATCGGCATCGAGGTGGGCGTGTCGGTGGCCGCCAATCTCGGCCTGGTCCCGACCGCGGGCGTCCCGTTCCCGCTGGTGAGCTACGGCGGTACCGCCATCGCGGTACACCTCGCCGCGGTCGGCATGGTGCTCGCGCTGCGTGCCGACGCGGAGCGCCGCGAGCTTTGGCTGGTGCCGCGGTGGCGGCGCACGCATCCGCGCCTGCTGCGGTTCACCGCGCTGGCCGTCACCGCCTCGCTGGTCGCCATGGTCGGGTTCGCCTGGCAGCTGCAACACAAGCGCGGTCCCGGCCTGCGCGCGGCCGGGCTGGATCAGATGACGCGCTGCGTGACGGTGCCGGCCACGCGGGGGGTGATCACCGACCGGAACGGCGTGCCGCTTGCCGTCAATACGCCGCAGGACGACATCTGGGCGGTGCGCGGGATGGCGTCGCGGTCGGCGCTGGGCCGCCTCGCGCCACTGGTCGCCCAGCCTGGGTCAACGCTACGGCGGATCGTGTCCGGCTCGGACGAGCTGATCGTGCCTGTCGCGACGCTCCCACCCACCGCCGCGGCGCGGGTCGCAGCCGCACATCTGCCCGGGGTGCTCGTCGTCCCGGCGGCACACCGGACCTACCCGTACGGGGCGTTGCTCGGGCCGGTACTCGGCTGGACCGGGGTCGCCACGCCGGCGGATATGCAGCGCTGGCCGGATCTCAGGCTCGGCGCGATCGTCGGACGGGCCGGCCTCGAGCAGCAGTACGACACGATCCTGCGCGGAGTGGACGGACGGCAGTGCGTGTACGTCGACCCGGCGGGCACGCCGGTCGCTCTGGCGTCCTACACGCCGCCGGTGCCGGGCACGTCACTGCGGCTGACGATCGACCTGGGGCTGCAACGGCATGTCGCCGCCGCGCTGACCGCCGCGGTGCGACAGGGCGGCAGCCAGGGCGCCGCAGTCGTGATGGACCCGCGCAACGGTCGCGTGCTGGCCATGGCCAGCACCCCGTCCTACGACGACAACCTGTTCGGCCCGCCCGTGGACGAGGAGGGGCTGGCCGATCTCAACAGCGCGCCCGGCGACCCGCAGCTCGAGCACGCCACCCAGCTGGCCGCCCCGCCCGGCTCGACGTTCAAGCTCGTTGTCGCCGCCGCGAACATGGCGCACCCGACCTGGTCGCCCGACGAGGTCGTGCCTACCGGCGGGGCCTGGACGCTCGACGGGCACACCTTCCACAACTGGGGCGTGCTGCCGCCGCAGAACCTCGAGCAGGCGATCGCGTGGTCCAACGACGTCTACTTCTACAAGTTGGCCTGGGCGCTGGGCGCGGACAAGATCGTGTCGATGGCCCGGACGCTCGGGGTGGGCCAGCCGACCGGGATCGACCTGCCCGGCGAAACCGGGGGGTACCTGGGCACGCCGGCGGCGCTGGGTGATCAGTGGTATCCGGGTTCGACAGTGCTGCTCGGCATCGGGCAGGGCTACCTCACGACGACACCGCTCCAGGACGCGCGGTGGACCGCCGGGGTGTCGACCGGCGCCCTGGTCACGCCGCACCTGGGGCTGTCGTTCGGGAGTGGACGCACGCCGCTGACCTGGCCTGCTCCGCGCCGGCTGGGCATCGACCTCGGCCCGGTGCGGGCCGGTATGCGCGCCGCGGTCACCACAGGCACCGCGACGGTATTGGCGTCCCTGCCGGTGGCTGCCGGCGGCAAGACCGGCACGGCCGAGGACCCGAGTGCCGGCGGCGAGGGCCTCGACTCGTGGATGTCCGCCGTCGCGCCGATCGACTCGCCGCTCGTCGAGGCGACCGCGTTCATCCGCGGGCAGGGCAACGGGCACCCGTCCAGCGAAGTCGTCCGCGAAGCCCTGGCCTACTACTTCGCGCACGCCGTCCCGCGATGATCTTGGAGGTTCGGCTGAATAGCGACCACAGCTCCAAGATCACGCGATGGGATGGCGGGATCGGTCAGGCTACTTCCGCAAAGTCCTCGTCGAAGGCGTCGAGGATCTCGCGATGCACCAGGCAAGTGGCGGCGCCCTCGGCGACGCAGGTGAGCGGCCGCTCGGCGAGCCGTACCGGGAAGCCGAACGCGTCCTCGAGCAGCTTGTCGAATCCACGCAACAGGGTGCCTCCGCCGAATGCCCACACGCCGTCGTCGAGGATGTCGTCCACGGCCTGTGGCGGCAGGTCCTCCAGGCAACTGGCGAGCGTGGTGATGATCGTGTCGGCCGTGGGCCGGATGGCGTCCACCACCTCGCCGACGCTGAGCGTGACCAGCCGCGGTTGCCCGGTGCTGGCGTCGATGCCCTGGGCGACCAGCGAGGTGTTCGGCTCGGTGGCGACGTGGCACTTGACGCTCTCGGCGGTGAGCTCGCCGACCACGAGCTGATGCTGGCTGCGCAGGTACTGGTAGAGGGCAAGGGTCATCTCGTCGCCGGCCACCCGGCACGAGCGGTGTGCCAGCACGCCGCCGAAACAGAACGCCGTGACCTCGGCGGTGCCACCACCCACGTCGACCACCATGTGCGAGCGGGGCTCCAGGGGGTTGACGCCGCAGCCGACCACCCCGGCGATCGGCTCGGGCAACAGCCGTGCGCGCCGGATTCCCGCCTCGTCGGCAGCTTCGATGAGCGCCCGGCGCTCCAGCGCGGTCGCCCCGGCCGGCACGCCGATGACGGCGCGCGGACGAATGCGCTGCCACGGGTGCTCGGTGACCCGGCTCAAGATGCCGACGATGAACGCGCGCGCCGCCTCCAGGTCGACGATCACCCCGTCGCGCAGCGGCCGCAGGGTGGCGAGGCCGACCGGGCAGCGGCCGGTCAGCGCCCGCGCGTCATGGCCGAGCAGCAGCGGCGTGAGCCGCTTGCCGCGGGCGCTGGCCCGAACCACCATGACCGACGGCTCGTCCAGGACGATGCCGCGCCGCACCTGACATACGACGGTGTTTGCCGTGCCAAGATCGATCCCGAATCCGCCCATGGCCGCCGCCCCACGTTGCATCCACCCGTGCATTCACGATAAGGACAAGACGCGCTCGGCGCAGCTGTTGATTCACGGTGGGAATCCTGGGCGTACTACCCCCGGAGGGTATTGTGATCTGCGTGTACGGCTACACGCAGAACAAGGACGCCTATCTCAAGCGGCTGCGACGCATCGAGGGACAGGTGCGCGGCATCGCACGGATGGTCGAGGACGACAAGTACTGCATCGACATCCTGACCCAGGTGAGCGCCGCGACGAAGGCGCTCCAGTCGGTCGCACTCGGTCTGCTCGACGAGCACATGGCCGGCTGCGTGGTGGACGCCGCCCGTGCCGGTGGCGCGGAGGCCGATGCCAAGGTCAGGGAGGCCTCGGACGCCATCGCGCGACTCGTCCGTTCCTGAGCGCCCGGGTGTCAGCGGGTGCGGCCGGAGCGCTGGTTAACGGCGCTCCCGGGGCGGTCGTCACCGTCAACGGCAAGCCGTTCTCCGTGCCGGCCTTGATGGTCGTCGCCGGCGAGATCGTCAGATCGATGGAATCGGGGACCCGGACCCGTCCGCGGGGTCGCGGCCCGCCGTCCTCACCAACCGATGAGTTGCCGGCCGATGCCGAGTCCTACCCGGCGCCGTTACCCACTCGCAGGAGGTCAGGATGACGATCACGGCAAGCCGGATCGCGGCGATCAGCCTGGTGTGCGTTCCCACACCGGACCAAAACAAGGCGGTCGAGTTCTACGAGTCGCTGGGCTTCGAGAAGCGGACGGACATCCCGTTCGCCGGCGGCTACCGCTGGGTGGAGGTCTATCCGCCGGAGGGCTCGACCGGGATTGCCCTGGCGCCGCCGCCGCCGCAGGGGGGCGAGGTCGCGCCGATGCACACTGGAATCACGTTGACCACCGACGACATCGACGCCACCCACTCCGAACTGAAGGCGATGGGTGTCGACGTCGACGCCGAGGTGTCACGGATGGGCGACCCGGTGCCGCCGCTTTTCTGGTTCCGGGATCCCACCGGACACACCCTGATGATCGTGGAGCAGCACCCAGCATGAAGCCCGAAGGCGGTCGCGATTTCGCGAGCATCGTCGAGACGCACCGAGCCGAACTCCATGCCCACTGCTATCGGATGCTCGGCTCGGTGCACGACGCGGACGACGCGCTCCAGGAAACGCTAATACGTGCGTGGCGCGGCTGGGCCGGTCTTCGCGAGAACGCGTCGGCGCGGTCGTGGCTGTACGCCATCGCCACGAATGTGTGCCTGACCGAGCTCGCACGGCGGCGCAGGCGCGTCCTTCCGCACGACTTCGGCCCGGCGGCCGAGCGGGACGCGCCGCCCGGGGTTCCGGTCGCCGAGTCCGTTTGGCTGGACCCCTATCCGGACCAGTCGATCGGCGTGCCTGAGGGCAAGGCGACGCCTGAGGCGCGCTACGAGCAGCACGAGAGCATCGAGCTGGCGTTCGTAGCGTCCTTGCAGCATCTCGCCGCCAACCAGCGCGCCGTCCTCATCCTGCGCGAGGTCCTCGGATTCAGCGCGCACCAGACGGCCGAGATGTTGTCGACGACGGTGGCCTCGGTCAACAGCGCGCTGCAACGCGCTCGGGCGACGGTGTCGTCACGGATGCCGGCACGCACGCAACAAGCGAGCCTGCGCATGCTCGGCGACCGCGGCTTGCGCGATCTGGTCAGCCGGTACGTCGATGCGTGGGAGCGCTGCGACGTCGATGCGTTCGCGGCGCTGCTCGTGCAGGACGCCACGTTCGCGATGCCGCCGTTGGCCACGTGGTACGCCCCGCGCGAATCGATCGTCGCCTGGGCCCGGGAGTACGCCCTGTCCGGCTCATGGCGCTGGAAGACGGTGCTCACCCGGGCGAACGCGCAGCCGGCGCTCGGCTTCTATGCGTGGGACGAGGCTGCTGGCGTGTATCTGCCGTTCGCGCTCAACGTGCTCACCCTGCGCGACGATCTGATCGGCGACGTGACCGCGTTCATCGTCCGTGCTACCGATGCCGTCGATGCCGAGTCCTACATACGCTTTCCCGAACAACCGCTCGACCGGCAGCGGCTGAACGACACCTTCGAGCGATTCAGCCTGCCCAATCACCTGAATCAGTAGACGGAGTAGCCGGCCGGGAGCCGGCCGCGGCCGGACAACGCGAGCAGCACGTCCTGCCCGGACCTGCCCGCGGCTCGCTGCGCCACGAATACGAGGCTTTCGCGCATGGCGCTGGGCGGCGCGGACAGGTCAGCGCCGACAGCGCGAACGATATCGAGGGCGTGAATGGTGAGTTCGGCTGTGCGCGAAGGAAGGAATTGCGCCAACGTCATCGTCCCGGCCGGGCTGCCTATCTTCGCCTCTGGCGGGGTCTGCTCGACGAGCGCGATCACTGCCGTCGAGGCCGCCGCAACCGCGCCGGCCGGGTCGTCACGCAGAACACGAACCGCTTCACGGCCGCGTGCGGCGATCGCCGCCTCGGTGAAGTAGGCGCTGCCCGGCGGCTGCGGCCGCTGCGGGCGAAGCAAGTATTCCTCGACAGTCGTATGCCCGCGGTTCGCGTGAGCGACGAGTTCGCGCACGCTCCAACTGCCCAGTCCGGGCGTATCCCATGCCGAGTCCGGGACGAGGCGCACCGCCTCGACCAGAAACCGCGACGCGTCGCGAAATGCAGTGACCGAGCCGTCGTCCATGGGTCGACTCTCCCGTAGACCTGCGGGAATGGCCATGGGGGAATCTTGCATCCGTGGACGACCTGGCCGATATACAGCCGCGCTGCAGGTTCCTACGGCACCTCGAGCACGCCGTCGACCCGGCGCGGCACTCGCCACGGGTTGGCCTCCTGGAGGGCAGGCGGCAGCATCGCGTCGGGAGTGGACTGATATGCGATCGGGCGCAGCCACCGGGCGATCGCGCCGGCACCGACCGACGTGGACCGCGAGTCGGTCGACGACGGGTACGGCCCGCCGTGCTGGGTCGCCCAGGTGACGGCCACACCGGTCGGGTAGCCGTTCCAGACGATGCGCCCGGCGCGCTGCCGAAGCACGTCGAGCTGCGCGGTCGGGGTTTCCTGCGCGCCGGCGTGAACGGTGGCGGTGAGCGATCCGGGCAGCTGTGCGAGCAGTTCGCCGAGCTGGGCATCGTCCGCGTACTCGACCAGCACGGTCACCGGCCCGAAGCACTCGTCGAAGAGCGTCGTCCGCACGGTGTCGTCGCGCAGCACGTGTGCCGGGACCCCGAGCAGTCGGGCGCGCGCCAGGAAGCCCGACCCGTCCGGGGCAGCGCTCTCGGCCAGCACGTCCACGCCCGGGAGCGTCGCCCGCCGGTCGACGCCGGCGCGGTAGGCGTCGCGGATGCGTTCGGCCAGCATGGCGGTCGGGTGGTACTCGCGGGTGCCCGTGGCCAGGCCGTCGCGTATGCGCCGCCCCGAGGCGCCGGCCGGCAGGAACACCAGTCCCGGCTTGGTGCAGAACTGGCCGACGCCGTTGGTGTAGGACGCGAGCAGCCCGGAGGCGATCTCGTCCGCGCGCTCGGCGGCGGCCGCCGCGGTGACCACGACGGGGTTGAGGCTGCCCAGCTCGCCGTAGAACGGGATCGGGTCCGGCCTGGAGCTGGCCAGGTCGAACAGCGCGCGGCCGCCCGCCGGCGAGCCGGTGAACCCCACGGCGCGGATCGCCGGATGACGGACCAGGTCGGCGCCGGCCTGCACGCCGTGCACGAGGCCGAGCACCTCCGCTCCGAAGCCTGCTGCCACGGCTCCGGCACGCAGCGCCTGCGCGCACCGCTGCGCGGTCGCCGGATGTGCCGGGTGAGCCTTGACGATCACCGGGCAGCCGGCTGCCAGCGCGCTCGCCGTGTCGCCCCCCGGAACGCTGAACGCCAGCGGGAAGTTGCTCGCGCCGAACACGGCCACCGGCCCGAGCGGGGCGAGCATGCGGCGCAGGTCCGGGCGTGGTACCGGCGCGGCGTCCGGGTCCGCGTGGTCGATGATCACGCCGAGGTAGCCGCCGTCGTCCAACACGGCGGCGAACAGCCGCAGCTGGAAGCTCGACCGGGCAAGCTCGCCGCGGAGCCGGGTGCTGCCCAGTGCCGACTCACGGTCGGCCAGTGCCACAATCGCGTCGGCGTCCGCCTCGAGTTCGTCGGCCATAGCGCGCAGCATGCGGGCGCGCCCGGCCGGGCCGGCTGCCTCGAGGGCGGTGGCTAGCGCGGCGGCGGTACGGCATCGGGCGTCGACCTCGTCCGGCGTGAACTCATGGGCGACGGTCTCGACGACCTGCCCGGTACGCGGGTCGGTGCTGACCACGGCGGCAGTCATGGCTGCCATCCTCGCAGCCGCTCAGATCACCGGCGGTCAGGTCTCCGGCTCATAGCTGGCGAGCGCGCCGAGTACCTCGGCGACCTCGTCGAGGCGTTGGCGCTGCCTCGCGTTGAGCTGCGTCTTGATCGCATCGGCCAGCCACGAGGCGCGGGCGGCGCGGTCCCGTCGCAGGGTAGCGGCGCCGCGCCGCGTCAGCCGCACCTGCACCATGCGCGCATCGTCGGGGTGGCTGCGCTTGGTGACCAGGTCGGAAGCCTCCAACTGGGCGACGATCTTTGCGGCCGTCTGGTGGCGGACCCCGCGCTCGTCGGCCAGCCGCGCGATCGTCTGCGGGCCGTCGCGATCGAGAGCGCCTAGCACGGCCGCCTCGCCGGGCGGCAACGCCTGCGCGCGGCGCGCCGAACGGGACAGTCGGTCGACGCTGATGCGTAGCTGCTCAGCCAGTGCGTCCACTTCGTCCATCACTCGACTGTACAGCCTCACTGCCTTTCCGGGTCTATGGATCCCGACAGCCGGCCGTGGGTGTCGCGCCTGCGACGATGTAGCGACCAGTCCCCACGAGGCATCAGAGGTGACCGCCCATGGCCGCGAACCTGGTGCGCGAGCGCGTCCAGGCAACGCCTTGGAGGAGGAGCCTGTCCGCGCCGTTGCAGATCTTTCAGCGGACGGAGGCAGGCAGTGCCGCGGTACTGGTCGCGGCGATCGTCGCCGCGCTGATCTGGTCGAACGTCGACCCGGCCTCCTACGAGTCGGTGTGGCACACGACCTTCTCCATTCACCTCGGCCGCTTCGGGGTCACCCGCGATCTGCGGACCTGGATCAACAGCGGCCTGATGACGCTGTTCTTCCTGGTCGTGGGCCTAGAGGCGCGCCGCGAGATCGACCTGGGCGACCTGCGCGACCGCCCGCGGGTCGTCCTGCCACTGATCGCCGGCGCGGCGGGCATGGTGGTGCCCATCGCGATTTACCTCGCCGTCAACGACGGGGGCGCCGGCCGGCACGGCTGGGGGGCAGCCATGTCCACCGACACGGCCCTCGCACTTGGGCTGCTCGCCGTCGTGGGACGTGGTGTTCCCGGGCAGATGCGGGCGTTTTTGGTGACGGTGTTCGTGGCGGACGACCTCGTGTCACTGCTGGTGATCGTCTTCGCGTACAGCGAGCACATCAACGTCCTGCAGGTGCTGATCGCCGTCGCTGCGTTCGCGGTCTGGATGGCCGGGCTCGCGCTGCGGATCGATGTGCCGCTGGCGTATGCACTGCTCGGTCTGACGATGTGGGGCGCCCTGCTCGCGAGCGGCGTCGAACCGGTGGTCGCCGGGCTGGCGATCGGCCTGACCGCTTCGGCGTATACGCCCAGCCGCGTCGATCTCGAGCAGGCGACCGGGCTGTTCCGGCTGTTCCGCGAACAACCGACACCTGAGCTGGCTCGGGCTGCCAGCACGGGCCTGACGTCCACGCTGTCGCCGAACGCCCGGCTCCAGCGCTTCTTCCACCCCTGGACGAGCTATGTGATCGTCCCGCTCTTCGGCCTGGCCAACGCCGGGCTCCACATCGACAGCGGCTTCCTCGCCCACGCCTACACGACGCCGGTGACCCTCGGCATCCTTTTCGGCTATGTCGCCGGTAAGCCGGTCGGGGTGGTGGGCGCGACCTGGCTGGTCGGCCGGATCAGCCGCGGACGTGTGCGTCCACCGGTGGGGTGGGCCGCGGTTCTCGGCTGCGGCACTATCGCCGGGATCGGGTTCACCGTGTCGCTGCTGATCGCCACGCTGGCGTTCCACGGCGAGCAGCTCGCCGAGGCGAAGGTGGGCATCCTGTCCGCCGCGGTTGTGGCGGCGCTCCTTACCTGGACGGTGCTGCGGATGACCTCGCGGCTGCCCCCGATCCGAAAGGCCCGCGCCCTGCTCGGCGATACGGAGCGCCTTGTCGACCTCACCGAACCGGTGGACCCCGATCGTGACCACATCCGCGGCCCGGAGAGTGCGTCGGTCACGGTGGTCGAGTACGGCGACTTCCAGTGCCCCTATTGCGGCCGCGCGGAGGTCGCCGTCCGCGAGCTGCGCAGCGACGCCGACGTCCGGTTCGTCTGGCGGCACCTGCCGCTCACCGACGTCCATCCACAGGCGCAGCTCGCCGCCGAGGCCGCGGAGGCGGCGGCCGCACAGGACGCGTTCTGGCCCATGCACGATCTGCTGCTCACCCGGCAGGACCAGCTGCGGATCGCGGATCTGCTGCGCTACGCCGACGAGCTGGGCCTCGATCGTGAGCAGTTCCACGCCGATCTGAAACGGCACGTGCACGCTGCGCGGATCGCCCAGGACGTCGAGTCCGCCGATCTCAGTGGCGTGTCCGGAACTCCGACATTCTTCATCAACGGCCAGCGACACTATGGCGCATACGACGCGAAGACCCTCACAGCTGCCATCAAAGTCGCGCGCGCCCGAGTGGCTGTCGGCACCTCGGCGCGGGCCGCTGAGCGGTGAGCAAGGTACGACGCGTAACCTGGCGCCCCGTCATGATTGCTGTACGAATGGCCGCCGCCGCGACATGTGTCATCGCGCTCGCGGCGTGCTCAACTAGCCACCATGCGACACAGACGCCGACGCCTGCGGCGCCGTCGTCAGCGAGCTCCACGCCACCGCCCCCGCTGATCAACCCGCTCACCGGGGAGGCGCCGTCGAACAACCCCGTGGTGGCCGCCAAGATCGACGACACCGCGGCCGGCCGGCCCCAGCGCGGGATCGACAAGGCCGACATCGTCTACATCGAGCAGGTCGAGGGTGGGCTGACCCGCTTGCTCGCGGTGTTCGACACGAGCCTGCCGACCGTCGAGCCGGTCCGCAGCACCCGAGTGGGCGACCCGGAGATCGCGCTGCAGTTCGGGCCGATCGTGTATGTCGCATCCGGAGGTTCGCTCGGCGAGTTGAAGCCGCTGGATGCCTCCCCGTTGAAGACTGCGATCAATGACCGGGGTGATCCGGGCTTCGCGCGTAACCCGAACCGTTCCGCGCCGTTCAACCTGGCCGCCAACCTGGCGTCGATCGGGGCGCGCCTGAAGGGGCCGAAGGCCAAGGACTTCGGGATGGTCTGGTCGGGCAAGGTGACCAACACCGGCTCCGTCGCCGGTGCCAAGGTCGACACCCGGGTGGGTGGCACGCAGGTCGTGTTCACCTGGGACGCCGCGCGGCAACGGTACGTCCGGGTGATCGACGGAGCGGTCCAGAAGGCTACCGACGGCAAGGTGATCACCACGCCCAACGTCGTCGTGCAGTTCTGCAAGATCACGACGTTCCTCGGCGACATCGACCAGTCGGGCAGTCCGGCCAAGGTCACTCACACGATCGGCGACGGGAAAGTGGCGGTGTTCCGGAACGGCCGGCGCATCGACGGGACCTGGCACCGCGCAGCGGTGGCTGACGGCACGCATCTCACCGATGCGCAGGGCAAGCCGATCACGCTGGCCCCGGGCGGCGCGTGGTTCGTACTAGTCGCCACTGGTACGCCGCTGACGTAGCAAGACGATCCTCGGCTGTACGAGCCCACGTCACGTCCGGAAGACTGGGCCACGGGACAGTCCGATTGGCGTCGTATGAGCCGAGGAGTGGGGTGGAATGCCCGATCAAGTGTTGAGCGCCGAAGAACTGACATCGATCGACGCGTACTGGCGCGCCGCGAACTACCTGTCCGTGGGTCAGATCTACCTGCTGGACAACCCGTTGCTGCGCGAGCCGTTGCGCCCGGAGCACATCAAGCCACGTCTGCTCGGGCACTGGGGCACGACCCCGGGGCTGAACCTGCTGTATGTGCACATGAACCGGGCCATCCGGGCCCGGAACCTGAACGCGATCTACATAACAGGACCCGGCCACGGCGGGCCCGGTCTGGTGGCGAACGCCTACCTGGAGGGCACCTACAGCGAGGTCTACTCGAACATCGCGGCGAACGAGGACGGGATGCGGGCACTGTTCCGGCAGTTCTCCTTCCCGGGAGGCATCCCCAGCCATGTGGCGCCGGAGACGCCCGGCTCGATCCACGAGGGAGGCGAGCTGGGGTATGCGTTGGTGCACGCCTACGGCGCGGTGTTCGACAACCCCGATCTAGTGGCGCTGTGCGTCGTCGGCGACGGCGAGGCCGAGACCGGACCGCTTGCGGCGAGCTGGCACTCGAACAAGTTCCTGAATCCCGCCCGGGACGGCGCAGTGCTGCCGGTGCTGCACCTGAACGGCTACAAGATCGCGAACCCGACCGTGCTGGCGCGCATCCCGGACGACGAACTGACAGCGCTGTTTCGTGGCTACGGCTACGCGCCACGCTTCGTCGTGGGCGACGACCCGGCGGAGGTGCACCAGCAGCTTGCGGCGACCCTCGACGAGACGCTGTCGGACATCGCCGCGATCCAGGCGGCGGTTCGTAGTGAGGACGCGCCCCGCGAGCGCCCACAGTGGCCGATGATCGTGCTACGCACGCCGAAGGGTTGGACCTGCCCGCGTGAGGTCGACGGCGTCCAGGTCGAGGGAACGTTCCGCGCGCACCAGGTGCCCCTTGCGGAGACCCGGACCAACGAGCAGCACCGCAAGCTGCTCGAAGAATGGATGCGCAGCTACCGGCCGGAGGAACTGTTCGACGAGCGCGGCGCGCTGCGTCCGGCGCTGCGGGCGCTGGCACCTCACGGCGAGCGGCGCATGAGCGCCAACCCGCACGCGAACGGCGGGGTGCTGCTGCGCGCACTGGACCTGCCCGACTTCCGCGACTACGCCGTCGACGTGCCGACACCCGCTGTCGATACCAGCGAGGCAACCCGGGTGCTCGGCCGGTTCCTGCGCGATGTCATCGCCCGCAACTCCGACCGGTTCCGCCTGATGGGCCCGGACGAGACCGCCTCGAACCGGCTCTCGGCGGTCTTCGATGTCACCGACCGCGCCTGGGACGCGATCACCGTGCCCGGCGACGACCACCTGGGTCCGGACGGCCGGGTGATGGAGGTGCTCTCCGAGCACCTGTGCCAGGGCTGGCTGGAGGGCTATCTACTGACCGGCCGGCATGGCATGTTCAACTGCTATGAGGCGTTCATCCACATCATCGACGCGATGTTCAACCAGCACGCCAAGTGGCTGAAGACGACCCGCGACATCCCGTGGCGGCGGCCCATCGCGTCGCTGAACTACCTGCTCTCGTCGCATGTTTGGCGGCAGGACCACAACGGCTTCAGTCACCAGGACCCGGGCTTCATCGACCACGTCCTGAACAAGAAAGCCGAGATCGTCCGCGTGTATCTGCCGCCGGACACGAATACGCTGCTGTCGGTTGCCGACCACTGCCTGCGCAGCCGGCACTACGTGAACGTGATCGTGGCCGGCAAGCAGCCGGCGCTGACCTACCTCTCGATGGATGAGGCGATCGCGCACTGCACGCGCGGGCTGGGCATCTGGCCCTGGGCCAGCAACACCGACGGCGAGCCCGACGTGGTGCTCGGCTGTGCGGGCGACATCCCGACGCTGGAGGCACTGGCCGCCGCCGACCTGCTGCGGCAGTACCTGCCCGAGCTGAAGGTACGCGTCATCAACGTTGTCGACATCATGCGGCTGCAGCCGGAATCCGAGCACCCCCACGGGCTGTCCGACCGCGACTTCGATGCCCTGTTCACGCCCGACAAGCCGGTGATCTTCGCCTACCACGGCTACCCGATGCTCATCCACCGGCTCACCTACCGCCGCACCAACCACCACAACATCCATGTGCGCGGCTACAAGGAGGAGGGCACCACCACAACGCCGTTCGACATGGTGATGCTCAACGACCTGGACCGGTTCCATCTCGTCATGGACGTCATCGATCGCGTGCCGTCACTCCGCAGCAACGCCGCCACGCTGCGCCAGCAGATGGAGGACGCTCGGTTGGCCGCGCGCGCGTACACCCGCGAATACGGAGAGGACGACCCGGCGATCGCCGACTGGGTCTGGCCGGGGCGGGCGTGAACGTCCTTGTCGTCAACGCCGGTTCCTCCAGCCTGAAGCTGCGCCTGCTCGACGGCCACGACGCCGTCGTTGCCGCGGCAGACCTGCCCGCCGACGGCGACGTGGCAGACGCCTTGCGCGAGTGGCCCGCGCCCGAGGCCGTCGGGCATCGGGTTGTGCACGGTGGCACGGACTTCGCGACTGCGGTCCGCATCGACCAGCGTGTTCGCACACGGCTCGTCGAGCTGACCACCCTTGCCCCCTTGCATCAGCCCAAATCGCTTTCTGCGCTCGACGCGGTGAGCCGCGTGCTGCCCGAGGTCCCGGCTGTCGCGTGCTTCGACACCGCATTCCACACGACGATCCCGCCGGCCGCGGCGACCTACGCGGTACCGCGCGAGTGGCAGCAGCGTTACGGCGTGCGCCGCTACGGCTTCCACGGCCTGTCCCACGCGTACTGTTCGCGCCGGGCGATCGAACTGACCGGTGCCCGTCGGCTTGTCACCTGCCACCTCGGCGCGGGCGCGTCGCTGGCGGCCGTCGTCGACGGTCGCAGTGTCGACACCACGATGGGTTTCACCCCGCTCGAGGGTCTGGTCATGGCGACGCGCTCCGGCACTGTCGACCCGGGACTGGTGCTGTGGCTGGAGGAACACGAACACCAGGCTCCTCAGGACGTAGCCAGCGCACTCGAGCAGCGGTCGGGTCTGCTCGCGCTGGCCGGGACCGCCGACATGCGTGAGGTCGAAGCCCGCGCCACGGCCGGTGACGCCGAGGCGCGCCTGGCGCTTGACGTCTACGTCCACCGCCTCGTGACCAGTATCGGCGCGATGGCCACGGCGGCCGGTGGTGTCGACGGACTGGTATTCACCGGCGGCGTCGGGGAGAACTCCGCAGGCGTGCGGTACCGCACCGCGGCGCGGCTCGGGCATCTCGGCATCGCCATCGACCCGGCCCGCAACGACGGTGACGGCGCAGATCGCGACATCACCGCGGACGGCGCGCGCGTCCGTACTCTCGTCATCGCCGCGCGGGAGGACGTGCAGATCGCGCGGGAAACCCGAGCCGCCCTCTCACGCGGTTAGTGTCCGGCCGGAGGTTGACCCGATGGTGCGGGGTCACCCTCGCCCATGCCGGCTTCGACCTTGATCACCTTAAGGTTCTTGTCGAATTTGACGGTGACCAGCGAGCCGTCGGCCTTGGTCATGTGCGCCTCATATGCGGCATCGCCGGCGTCGGTCTCGATGCGATACACGGTGCCGCCGGGCACCGCTTTGAGCGCGGCGGCCTTCAGCGTCGCGGCGGTGCTCGCGCTCACCGACTTCTCGTCACTGCGGACCGGGGCAGATCCGCGGGCACCGTTCGGCGGCTGCATCGGGGTGCCCGGTGAGCTCGACGAGGTGGCGACCGCCGACTGCGATCCGGATGTCGATTCCGCGCTGGCTCCGATCGCCGTCGCCCCGATCGCTCCGGCTGCGACGCCGGCGGCGAGCAGCCCTACTGTCAGCGCGGCGCGCTTGCGCTTCCGGGTGGGTGGCTGGCTGGGAACGTCATTCACGTCAGGTCTCCTTCGGTCGACCCAGTTGGGCGCCCCCTGGCTGAGGGCTGTCGCCACGATGGGCCGCTCGACCTCATTGGCACGCCATGCCTGCGTCAAGCGCGCTCCTAGTCCTGCTGGGAGACCGATGAGCGCTGGCGAAGCACGTTCGACCCGCCGGCCGAGGCCGGCGGGTCGATTGTGTGCGCTGTCGCAGGGTTGGTCAGGCCTTGATCATCTCCTGCGCGGGGGCACCGCGTGGGGTCGCCTCTTCGTCAACCCGGCGGGCGTGGATGAAGCCCAGCACAGACAGCACTACCATCACGCCGGCGCCGATGAAGGCCACGAGCGAGGCGATGAAGGCGATGTAGCCCATCGTTGCCCAGCCGTATGCGTTCAGCAGCAGGCCACGCAATGTCTCACCGCGGAACATCGTCTGCACGGTGCTGGCGAGCTTTGTGTCGGTCGGGTTCGCCAGTGCCTTCGACGAGAGCTGCGCGTACGTCTGTCCGCCGCCGATCTCCTTGAGGTGAACGTTGATGAAGTGGTCCGCGTAGGCCTTGGCCTGTGGGCCGGTCGTCAGTTGCTGGCCGGCGTACTTGTTGAGATAGGGACCGATCTCTGGGCTGGCCAGGGCGTCGCTTCCCTTCGGCGGGAAGTAGATCTTCTGGGCGGCGAGCTGGCTGTGCACCTGGTCGTCCACGAACACATGGGCCCAGGTGAGCAGTCCGCCGGCGGCGAGCAGGACGCCCGCAACGACCAGGCCCCCGGATGCGAGTAGGCGGTCGAGCTTTTGGCGCTTCATCTTTAGCTCCTCGGACTGGATTTGCGTTTCCGTAAATAGGCTCCGCCACGGGAGGTGGTGTTAAGCAGGGGCGAACGTCCCGGGCGCAGGGTGCACAAGTCACTCCGGCCGTATGCCGTTGTCCCCGTACCGGCCCGGTCGCGAGGTGCTGTCCGCGTCCTTCCGCCCGCCTTTCCGGTGCGCGACACTGACGCGGTGTTCATCGACGCCGTGCCCGAGCAGGACGCCACCGGTGCTGTGGCCGAGTACTACGAACAGCAACGAGTCGCGTGGGGCTTCCTGCCTAATTACGCAGCCGCATTCAGCACACGCCCCGATGTCGCAGAGGCGTGGAACACGCTCAACACCACGGTTCGCGAAGGGATGGACCGCAGACGGTTCGAGATCGCGACGATCGCGGCCGCACGCGCGCTGCGTTCCACCTACTGCACGGTCGCGCATGCGAAGTTCCTGCGCGACGAGTGCGATGACGAGGCGACGATGCGCTCGATCGCGGCCCAGCCGAGTGGCGCAGCGCTGGGCGCGCAGGACCGCGCGGTATACGAGTTCGCGGGCAAGATCGCGGTCGACGCCAGCCGCGTCGAGCAGGCCGACATCGACCGAATGCGAGCCGTCGGCCTGTCCGACGCAGACATCGCCGACATCGTGTTCGCGGCAGCTGCGCGCTCGTTCTTCACCCGTGTACTCGACGCACTCGGCGCCCAGCTCGACGCGCGGACCGCCCAGACTTTTCCGGCCGATGTGCTCGACTCGATGATCGTCGGACGTCCCGTCGCATCGGCCTGAATCCCAGCTGCGTGGAGGAGTGTCGTGAAAGACGCGATGCCGCAGCCCGTGCTCACGCCGCTGAGCGCGGCGGCGATCTTCCTTGTAGTGACGGTGAATCCTGGCGGCGAGGCGGCAGTCAGGGACTTGCTCACGGACGTCGCCTCGCTCACGAGGTCGGTCGGGTTCCGTATCCCCGGGGCGGGCCTCTCAGTGGTGGCAGGGGTGGGATCGGATGCCTGGGGCCGGCTGTTCAGCGGACCGCGCCCCGCCGAACTGCACCCGTTCCGCGCCTTGTCAGGGCCGAAGCATCGCGCGGTGTCCACACCGGGCGACCTGTTGTTCCACGTCCGGGCCAGTCGCATGGACATGTGCTTCGAGTTCGTTACGCAGGTCATGGCTCGACTGAGCGACGGCGTCACGCCACGCGATGAAGTTCATGGGTTCCGGTACTTCGATGAACGTGACCTGATCGGCTTCGTCGACGGGACGGAGAACCCGACCGGCCCGGCGGCGCACGCCGCGGCAATCGTCGGCGACGCCGACCCGGATTTTGCGGGCGGCAGCTACGTCGTCGTTCAGAAATACGTCCACGACGTACGGGCCTGGAACGCGCTGCCGGTCGAAGAACAAGAACGCGTGATCGGCCGGACGAAACTGTCCGACATCGAGCTGCCCGACGAGGTCAAGCCCGCGAACTCCCATGTCGCGCTCAACACCGTTGTCGAGCCTGACGGCACTGAGCGGCAGATCCTGCGAGCCAACATGCCTTTCGGCACCGCCGCGAGCGGGGAATTCGGCACCTACTTCATCGGATACGCGGCCAGCCCCAGCGTGACCGAGCGGATGCTGACCAACATGTTCACCGGCCGGCCACCCGGCAACTACGACCGAATCCTCGACTTCTCCACCGCCGTCACCGGGAGCCTGTTTTTCGCCCCGTCGGCGGACTTCCTCGACGACCCGCCACCGTCTCCGCCGCCCGGATCGCCGCCGCCCCGGTGACGATTCTCTCGGCAGCGGCAACCTGACCGAATGACCGACGCTGGGGTCGTCCTGCATCACTGACGGGGCGAGTGCGACCGGGCAACTGCCTGCCAATCACTATCTCCGTGTTGACATCGCGCGAATCGCCCTACAACGCTGTGAATGGAATAAGAGGCCGGCTCTCCCCCAGGAGGTGGCCAGTGTTGCCCGGTGCTTCGAGATCACCCAAGCAGTCGGCGACGAGGCGACTCATCGTCACCATCGCCGCGGTGCTGATGCTGTCCCCGGTCGCAGCCGGAGCGTCTCCACCGCCCTCGGTTGGCGAATATCACGGACTGAGCGCGGCGCAGCGTTCGGTGCTACGCGACATCGCGCGCGACACCTGGCGGTTCTACAGCCTGGACGTCGACCCGAGCACACATCTGCCGATGGACAACCTCACGTTCAGCGGTGTTACTCCGACGGCATATGGCCGATACACGTCGGCGTCCAACATCGGCGTGTACCTGTGGGCCGTCGTCGCGGCGTACGACATGGGCCTCGTCCAACGGCCCGATGCCACGAACCGGATCCAGGCGACGCTCGGTGAAGTCGCCACGCTGCGACGCGACCACGGGTTCCTGTTCCAGTGGTACGACACGACGAACGGCCACGTGATCCGCAACCCCGGCGACATCGACTGTGCCGCGGAGCCGACACCTACGTTCGACAACTGCTACTTCGTGTCCAATGTGGACAACGGCTGGTACGCCTCCGGACTGATCGTCGCGCGGGAGGCACTGCCCGAGCTACGGCAGCTGATCGACGGCCTGGTTGCGCCGATGGACTTCGGGCTGTTCTACGACGGCCGCGCCGAAACACACTGCAACGTCAACCCGGCGATCCCCGGCAACCAGCCGACGGGCCAGATGTTCGGCGGCTACTACGCCGGACTGCCTCCCGACGAAGGCGACAACTGGACGCACTACTACCACAACGGCGCCTTTTACAGCGACCCGCGGATCTCCGCGTACCTTGGCATGGGCCTGCACCAGATGCCCGGCAACGTGTGGTGGCGCAGTTGGCGCGAGTTGCCGCCGCCGGCACCGTTCCCGGACTGCGCCACGACCGACCCGGATTTCTCCTGGCAGGGCCAATGGCCGATGGCAGGTTCGTGGCAGACGTACACCGATCCGCAGTCGGGTCAGGCATTCCCGGTCTGGGAGGGCCACTACACATACCCGGGCTCGGACCTTACGTTCGTGCCGACATTCGCCGGCGGCATGTTCGAGGCGCTGATGGCCAACGAGGTGGTGCCTGAGACGTCGTGGGGCCCGCACAGCTTCGGGCTGGCTGACGCGCGGACCGTGCAGGTGCAAATCAAGTACGCGTCCGAGCAGCTGCATTACCCGGTCTGGGGGATGTCTCCGTCCAGCACTGCTGACGATACCGGAGGGTACGGTGGCTTCGGCGTCGAGGGCCTGACGTTCCCGTACTACGGCTTCGGCGCGGACGCGTCGCACCCGAACCTCGGCCTGTCGCAGTGCCACGGCTGCGCCACTGAAGACGTGGTAACGCCGCACGCGGCATTCCTCGCGCTGGACGTCGCACCGCAACAGGCCTACGCGAACATTGTCGCCCTGCGGACCGGCTTCCCCGGCGGATACGGCGGCACCGGCTTCTTCGACGCGATCAACCCGACCACCGGCGCGGTGGGTCACCGACAGCTGGTGCTCGACCAGTCGATGATCATGGCCGCGCTCGACAATGCGCTGACCGACCGCGCACTACAACGGCATTTCGCTAGCGACCGGGTGTCCTGGGCCGCCCGCACCTACCTCGGCGTGGAGGACATGGGGCTCAACTAGCAGCGCCCTGCGCCGACGTCATCCCAAGGAGGTTTCGTCATGAGGCATCTCGGGTTACTACGGCGGAGGAAGGTCGCTGTGGCAGCCGTGTTCGTCCTCGGCGCCGGGCTGCTGGTCGGCGGTGGCACGCTTGCCGCTACCAACGCGACCAGCGCGCCGGCTACGCAGCCGATCCAGGCAAAGGTGAACGCGCTTCTTGCGAAGATGACATTGCAAGAGAAGCTGGAGCAGATCCAGTTGCTCCCAGACTTCCTGGTCACGGACCAGGAGGTGCGTAGTGGCCTGGGTTCAGTGCTGAGCGTGACCGATCCGAACACGATCAACCGGCTCCAGCACATCGCGGTCGAGCAGTCCCGGTTGCACATCCCGTTGCTCTTTGCGTTCGACACGATCCATGGCTTCCGGACGATCTTCCCGATTCCGCTGGGTACGGCCAGCAGCTTCGACCCCCAGGTGGCGATGGACGACGCCACGACCGGCGCCCGCGAGTCGGCCGCGGTCGGGCTCAAGCAGGCGTACGGCCCGATGGTGGACGTCTCGCACGAACCGCGGTGGGGCCGGATCGCTGAGGGTGCGGGCGAGGATCCATACCTCGGTTCGGTCATGGCGGCCGCCCGCGTCAAGGGTTACCAGGGGACCGACTTCAGCGCCCCCGACAAGGAGATCGCCAGCCCTAAGCACTTCGTCGCGTACGGTCAGCCGGAAGGTGGGCGCGACTACAACACGACGGACATGTCGGAACAGCGGCTCCGCAACCTCTACCTGCCGCCGTTCAAAGCGGCGGTCGATGCCGGTGCCGCCACAGCGATGTGCTCGTTCAACTCGATCAACGGCGTGCCGGGCTGCGGCAACCAGGAGACGATGACCGACATCCTCAAGGGCGAGTGGGGCTTCAAGGGTTTCATCGAGGCGGACTGGGCTGCTGTCGCCGAGATGCGTGCGTGCCCGCCGGTGAACCCCGCCTCCGGAGACTGTGGGCACGGCTTCGCGGCGGACGGACCGGACGCGGCGGCCAAGGCGCTAAACGCCGGCCTGGACTCCGAGATGACCAGCACGCTGATCCGCGACTTCGGCGCCCAGCTTGTCGCCAACCATCAGGTCTCGATCACCCGAATCAACGACGCCGTGAGCCGCATCCTGACGGTGAAGTTCGAGGCCGGGCTGTTTGACCACCCGTACGTCGACGTCTCCCAGGCGGACGGCGCGCAATTGCAGCCCGCCGCGGTGGCGCTCGCGCGCAAGGACGCGGCCCGCTCGATGGTGCTGCTGAAGAACGACAACTCGCTGCTCCCACTCGACCCGAGCAAGAACACAGCAGTGATCGGGCCGCTCGGCGACGACCAGCACGACATGCTCGGCCCGTGGTGGGGCACCGGTCGCGACCAGGACGCCGTCTCCCTATACACCGGGATCAAGGCGCAGAGCACGGGGACGACGACATTCACGAAGGCCTGCGACCTGCCGAACACCGAACCCCCGCAGTACAACCCCGCGGATGACTGCCCGGCCGGCCCGGGGTTCGACCAGGCGGTCGCCGCAGCCAACGCGGCCGACCAGGTCGTGCTGGCCCTGGGTGAGCCGCGGGAGATGAGCGGCGAGGCCGCGTCGCGCAGCAACATCGACCTGCCTGGCGACGAGCAGCAGCTGATCGACCGGATTGCCGCGCTCGGCAAGCCGTTCACGGTTGTCTTGTTCAATGGTCGGCCGCTGACGCTGACCAATGTCGCGGCGAAGTCGCCCGCGATCCTCGAGGCCTGGTTCCCGGGCGTCCAGGCCGGCAACGCGGTGGCCGACGTACTGTTCGGCAAGGTCAACCCCGGCGGCAAGCTGCCGGTGTCCTTCCCGGTCAGTCTCGGCCAGGTGCCGATCTACTACAACCACGAACCCACCGGACGGCCGTGCGACATCACGTCCAAGTACAACTCGCGCTACCGCGACCTGAACACGTGCGACCCGCTGTACTCGTTCGGATACGGCCTGAGCTACACCACGTTCAACGTGTCGAACTTGCAGCTGAGCTCCGCCACAATGCCGGCCTCCGGCAGCATCACCGCCACGGCCGACGTCACCAACACGGGCTCCCGGACAGGTGACGAGGTGGTGCAGCTCTACATCCACGATCCGGTGGCAAGCATCTCCCAGCCGGTGCGCCGGCTGCGCGCCTTTGAACGCGTGACGCTGACACCGGGCCAGAGCAAGACGGTGACCTTCAAGCTGACTGGCAATGACGTCGGCTTCTACAACAACTCGGGCAAGTTCGTCGTCGAACCTGGGCAGATCGACGTATACGTCGGCGACAGCTCGCAAGCCACCATGACGAAGTCGTTCACGGTCCAGTAGCGAGAAAGGCTGAGACGGCGGCGGGATCGTGCCAGGTGGCGCGATCCCGCCGCTTGTTCATGGCCCGACAGCCCGGTGGTTTAGGAAACTGAAGCGATCCGCCCCCAGCAGCTGCGATTGCGCAAGAATTCCTCGTCTCAGCCGAGGAATTCTCGCGTGATCGGGAACGCGCCGGCATCGGCCAGGCGGCCGGCCAACTGCAACTGGTGCCCTGAAGATCGACCCACGATACGGCGGTAGTCCGGGGACCGTTGGATCACGCCTGACATAGCGACGGGCCGCGCCAATGGCGCAGCCCGTCGCTTGATGGTGGTCAGTCGGTGACGCTGACGTTGGCGTGCAGCGGGAACTGCTGGGAGGACGGTCCCACGTACACGGTGCGTGCTCCGGTGCCGAGGACCCACTGCTGCGCGCTGGTGGACCAGGACGAGAGCGACTGCGGCGTGACGTGCAGTGTCAGGTCCGCCGCCTGCCCGGGGCCCAGCGTGGTGCGCTGGAACTGAACGAGCTTGCGCACCGCCTGCTGGACGTTCGCGGGCAGGTCGGGCGACGGGCCGATGTACACCTGCGGCGTGTCGGACCCGGTGTCGTTGCCGACGTTGCGGAGACGGAAGCTGACGTCGATGCCGCCGTCGGTGGACGCCGTGACGGAGAGCTTCGAATAGTCGAACTTCGTGTAGGACAACCCGTAGCCGAAGGGGAACAGCGGCGTGACGTTGTGCTCGTCATACCACCGGTAGCCCTCGTAGATCCCGTTGACTTGCATCCCGGTGAGGAAACGGAAGCTGGTCGTCGCGCCCGGGAGGAACGGGCTCGGGCCGACCACGCCGGGGTAGAGCGGGCAGTTCCCGGCGCTCGAAGTGTCGGTGCAGTTGGGGTCGTACGTCGGGAAGTGCGTGGCGTCGGCCGGGAACGTGACCGGCAGCTTGCCGCCCGGGTCGACCGCGCCGAGCAGAACGTTGGAGGTGGCGGGTCCGCCCATCTGGCCGGGGTACCACATCTCGAGGATCGAGTTCACGCTCGATGCCCAGGGCATCAGCACGGGGTCGCCGGTGTTGAGCACGACCACGGTGTTGGGGTTGGCCGCGGCGACCGCCTGGATCAGCGCGTCCTGGTAGCCGGGCAGCTGCAGGCCGAGGCCCTGGTCGCTGACGCCGCGGTCGCGGCCCTCGGTGCCCTCGTCGTAGGCGAAGATGACCACCTTGTGGGCCGGCCGGGCGGCGGCTACGGCCGCGTTGATCTGCTGGGTCTGGTCATCCGGAGGTACCCAGCGCAGCTGGATATTTGCCGGGTTGGCGCCGGCGACGACGCGCAGGTCCAGGTGGATCTGCTGACCGGGGTTCAGCGGCACGGAGTAGGTGCCCTGCTGCAGTGCCTCGTTCGCGGGATCGTGCGAGCGGGCCGTCTCGGTGAGACCGGCGTACGACGAGGTGGGCGCCGCCGGGTACGCATTGATATTGACGCGCCGCGACGCGTTGGTCAGCCCGTCGACGAACAGCTGCGAGCTCGCCTGGTGCGCGACGAAGACCTTCAGCTGCCAGCCAGTACCGCCCGGGTTGGCCGGGGCAGTGAACCGTCCGGACCAGCGCCACGCCGTGTTCGCCGGCAGCGTGTTCGTGCCCGTGTAGTCGACGGTCTGGTCGACCCGGTCGGGCGCTGCGTCGGAGCCGGTGTAGAGGACGGGCTGCGATCCGCTCCGCACCGGGTCGATCGTGATCTGCTGGCGCAGCAGGCCGGGCTGGTTGGCGAACGCGGCGTCCGCCAGGGTGAGCGTCCAGTTCGGGTAGCCCTCAGCGGGGTCCGGCGCCGAGATCGCTGACGACGGCACGACCTGCCCGTCCAGGTCGTAGCCCGGAACGTAGCGCAGGTTGGCGTTGGTGCCGGCCGCCACGGCCAGCGCGTCGAACGGCCCCTGCACCGGGTCGTACGGGGTGACGTGTGCGCTACCGCCGCCGCCGATGTACGGCGCGATCGCGGTCGGGCCCATGACCACAACGCCGTTGCCCGCACCGTTGCCGGACAGGTCGCCGTGGCGCAGCGGCAGGGCACCGTCGTTCTTCAGGAGAGTCGCGCTCTGCTCGGCGATGGCCTGGGCGATGGCCGCGGCAATCGGCCGCAGGCTGTCGAGGTCCGGGCGGGGCGGAACGTACGGGGCATTCGTGCTGGGGTCGTAGTGCGTGCCGTACTGCGTGCCCTCGAGCAGCCCGGCGTTGTTCTCCTCGGTGAGGATGGCGAGCACGGACGTGTCGACCGTCGCCTGCCACTCCGCCGCGGTGTGCGCGGGCTCGGCCGGGAAGTCTGCGGTGGCCGCGACGGCGGGCGTGCCGCTGGCGAGCGCGTTGAGCAGTTGCTGGCCGAAGGTGCTGGTACCGGCCGCGTTGCCCGGCTGCTCGATGTTGTCGCCGTGTAGCTGGTCCGAAACACGGTGCACCGCGCCCCAGTCGGACGTGACGAAGCCCTTGAAGCCGAGCTGGCCGCGGAGTACGCCGTTGAGCGTGGCGTCGTTGCCGCAGGCGTAGATCGTATTGATGCGGTTGTAGGAGCACATCACAGCACCGGCGCCGGCGTCGATCGCCGTCTGGAACGCTTGCAGCTCGGTCTCGTGCAGCGTCTGGTCGTCGATCGCGACGCTGGTCGACGTGCGGCCGTTTTCGAAGTCGTTCTCCGCGTAGTGCTTGATCTCGGCGATCATGCCCTTGCCCTGCACGCCCTGCACCTCGAAGCTCACCAGCTGGCCGGCCAGGTACGGGTCCTCGCCGAGCGTCTCGAAGTTGCGCCCACCGGTGACGAAGTTGACCGCGTTGATCATCGGAGCGAGCCACACGTCCTCGCCGGTCGCCCGGCCCGCGTCGCCGACAGTGCTGCCGTACCCGCCCGCGGTGGACGGATCCCACGTTGCCGCCAGCCCGACGGGGGCCGGCATTGCCGTTTCGACATGGGCCAGCCGAATACCGGCAGGCCCGTCGGTGAAGCGCAGCGGCGGGATGCCCAGGCGAGGCACTCCGGCGATGCCACCCGCCTCGCCGTTGACGCTGGGCACCGGCGAGGTCGCGGACGGCGGATCGCCGTAACCGTGCAACATCCCGACCTCTTCAGCCGGCGTCATCTGCGAGACCAGGCTGGCCAACTCCGCCGGGGTGAGCGTGCCGGATCCCCAGGCCCCGTACGCCGGCTGGGCCTGACCGACTGCGGACGTGCCGGCGAGCCCCGCGGCGACGAGCGCCAGGAGCGCGCTCACCGCGAGCAGGCCACGACGAAGTGCTGCGCGCCGTCGACGTGCAGCCGAACGGACCGGGTGAATCTTGGGCAGCACGAAACTGCTCATGGCGACCTTCTTCCGCTGCGGGCGAGCGACCGGTGAGCGAGGGAGCACCGCTGCGTCATTCGGCCAGGGTTCGCAGTCTGGGCGCCGGAATCACTGACCATATGGGTGCTTGGTCGAAATCTAAGGCGCATTGTTAGTACAGTCAATACGCTTAATGTGCAGCCTGTGAGTGATGTTTTCGGATTTGCCTGGATTATTCGGAAGGCGCAATGACGCAAGATCCTCCGCCGGGAGTAACCGGGCGCCACGTCACGATGTCACCCCGGCAATACAATCAGGAGCGGTTGCTGGGCGCGTTGCGCGTCCGGGGTACTGCCACGCGTGCCGACCTCGCCGGAGCGACCGGGCTCTCCCGAGCCACGGTGGCCGCGACGGTAGCGAAGCTGCTCGCCGCCGGACTTATGCGTGAGCTTCCGCCGGCGGACAGACGGAGCGGGCCGGGCCGCCCCGCCGGCAGCTTGTGCCTGGTCGCGGCACCTGGGGTCGTCGCCGGGTTGGACTTCGGACACAGCCACCTGCGTGCGGCGGTCGCCGACCTCAGCGGGCAAGTGCTCGCCGAGGAGCATCGCGATCTGCAGGTCGACAACTCCCCGGACGACGCGCTTGCTGCCGCAGCCTATGAATTCCGCCGACTGCTTGACAGAATCAGTACAGGTGTCTCAGACGTCACCGGCGTCGTCGTCGGCCTTCCCTCGCCGATCGATCGCGGTACCGGACGCGTCGTCAGCAACAACATCCTCCCGGGCTGGGTCAATCGCGCGCCGGCGCACGAGTTGCAGGAACGTATTCGCCTGCCTGTCGTGCTCGACAACTATGCCAACCTCGCTGCCCTCGGCGAGATCACGTACGGTTCCGCCAAGGGCGTCCGCAACCTGATCTACGTCAAGGCGTCTATCGGCATCGGAACCGGGCTGGTCTTCGAAGGCCGTCTCTACCGTGGCGATACCGGGACCGCGGGCGAGTTGGGACACGTCCAGATCCAGCCCGACGGTGCGATCTGCCGTTGCGGCAATCGAGGTTGCCTGGAAACCCTCGTCTCGGTTCCCCACGTCCTCGCCACGCTGCAACCCATGCACCGCGAACAGCTCACCATCGCCGACGTGGTCCGCCTCGCCACAACGGGGGACGTTAGCGCTCGGCGGGTAGTCACCGACGCCGGGCGAGCCATCGGCCGCACCCTCGCTGACCTGTGCAACGTGCTCAATCCCGGTGCGCTCATCATCGGCGGCGAGCTCGCGGCCGCCGGCGCTCCGTTCACTGCCGGCATCCGCGAAGCCATCGATCACCACACTCAGCCGGTCATCGCGGACGCTGTGGCAATCCGGACCAGTGCCCTGGGCGAACGCGCCGAGGTCCTGGGCAATCGCGCTGGCCGTCCAGACCAGCTCGCAGCGCGCAACCTAGTTCACCGCTCGGCGTTGCGGCTGCGCTCGTAGTGCCGGCGTGCCTTCAGCCGGTTTCCGCAGACGGCCATGGAGCACCAGCGGGCGTTGTTCGGCTTGCTGCGGTCGATCAGGAACCGGGCGCACTCCGGGTTCTCGCAGGGCCGGAGCCGGCCGGGCCGACTTCGGCGCAGCTCGTCCCAGGCGAGCACGGCGCGCACCGCCGCGGTCCGGCCGGTCGGCGCATCAAGCCGCCACTGAACACCGGAGTCGGAGACCGACGGGCGGTAGCTGACCTGCTCGAGCAGTCGAGATAACGATCTGGCGGACTGCTGCCCGCGCGCGACCGCCTGTAGCGCTGCGCGGGCGCTGCCGGCGGCCTCCCACTCAGCGGTCGAGCCACTGTGTCCGTGCGCGCGCAGCCATGAGCGGTCAAGCTTGTCTTGCTGCACGCCGTCGATGATCGGCGTGGTGTTCAGCAGGTCGAGCAGGAACGTCTCGTCTGTCTGCTCCATCTCTAACCTCCAATTGTCTCTTGACAGGTTACACCACGCATGCTTGAGTACCTAACTATCAAATGTGTTCAGAGGAGTTAGAGATGCAGTCGCTCACGTTGGAGGTCGTCCCGCTTCCGGTCGCTGACATCGACCGTGCATTGGCCTTCTACACCGAGCAGGCCGGCTTCACCCTCGACGTCGACTACCGGCCCACGCCCGACTTCCGGGTCGTCCAGCTCACCCCGCCCGGCTCGGCCTGCTCGGTGCAACTCGTCTCGGACGGCTCACGCCGGGTGCGCGACTTGCACCTCGTCACGCCCCAGATCGCCGCCGCCCGCGCGGAGCTGATCGCGCGCGGCGTCGCGGTCAGCGAGATCCGGCACAAGGACCCGGTCGATACCTGGGCCGGCGGATGGAGCGACGGGTCCGACCCGCAGCACCGTGACTACGCCAGCTTCGCGGATTTCGCCGACCCCGACGGGAACACCTGGACGCTGCAAGAACGCAAGTGAGAGGACGACGATCATGGGACTGTCCTGGCAGCAAGGACCCCTCGGGAACGGCCCGGTCGGGCGCTTCCTGACCCCAGAGCCGCTGCCGCAACGCCTGCTGTTCGCCGAACCACTGCGGCGCCGCACGCGCGTCCAATTCGCCGGCGAACGGATCGCCGACAGCGAGGACGTGCTGTTGCTGCACGAGCCCGGCCGTTACCCGGTGGCCCTCTTCCCCGTGGCCGATGTGCGGCCCGGCGTTCTCGTCGGCGAGCACCGCTCCACGATGCACCGCGAACTCGGCGACACCGCCTGGTTCACTGTCACCGCAGGCGACCGCCGTGCCCCCCGGGGCGCCTGGCAGTACATCGCGCCGCCCGAGTATGCCGGCGAGCTACGCAACCGGATCGGCTTCGCCTGGCGGGCAATGGACGCCTTCTACGAAGAAGACGAGCGCATCCTCGGCCACGCGGCCGACCCGTACCACCGCATCGACATCCGCCAGACATCACGCCACCTCGTCGTCAGCGACGGTGACCGGGTCATCGCCGACACCAGCCGCCCACTGGCGCTCTACGAGTCGGGATTCGCCCCGCGCTGGTACGTGCCCCGCGAGGACATCGACGAAAGCGCGCTGCGCCTGACCGACGATCAGACGTTCTGCCCATACAAGGGGCTGGCCACCTATTACGACATCGGCGAGCGCCGCGGCGCCGCCTGGTCCTACCCCAAGGCGTGGCCGGAAGTCGCCCGTGTCGCTGACTTCGTTTCCTTCGAGCCCGACCAGATCGAGATCTACCTCGACGGCAAGAAGCTGATGCTCGAGCCCGGGCAGACCGTCATCCCGCACGGCCTCGACCGCGGCTTGGACCCCGACGAGATCCTCCAGCACGGCTAGAAAGGCATATCGATGACCTCCGCACTCGCTCGGTTGACGCATCTCGGCCGCCGGCTACTCCTCGGGCGGCAGGGCGCGAGCGCCGACGCCGCATCCGTGGCCGTGGCAGCTATACCCGCCCTGGGACCACTGCCACCGCTGCTCGTCCGGGCCAGGCTTGATTCCGACGCGCGGCATTGACATCACACGAGAGGAGCACCGCGATGGCGACCCTGTTGTCGGTCAACGTCGGGCTGCCCAAGGATGTCGCCTGGCAGGAACGCACGGTGCACACGGGGATCTGGAAGCATTCCGTCGAAGGACCGCGCACGGCGCGTCGGCTCAACATCGACGGCGACGGCCAGGGCGACCTCAACGGGCACGGCGGCGAACAGCGTGCTGTGCTCGTCTATCAGATCGACTCGTACCGCCACTGGCAGGACTACTTCGGCCGTGACGACTTCGAGTTCGGCCAGTTCGGGGAGAACTTCACGGTGGACGGGCTGAGCGACGACGACGTACACATCGGCGACCGGTATCGCATAGGTGGGGCGGAGTTCGAGGTCACCCAGCCACGCGTCACCTGCTTTCGGGTGGGCATGCGACTCGGCGAACCCGAACTGCCGGCCCTGCTCGTCTCGCACCACCGTCCCGGCTTCTACCTGCGAGTCATCACGGAAGGGCAGGTCCAGGCCGGTGACGAGATCGTGCGGACCCGGGTCGGCCGGCATGCCCTCAGCGTGGCCGACACCGACGCCCTGCTGTACCTGCCCGGACGGGACATCGAGCGACTGCGTGCCGCCGTCGATATCCCGGCGCTCAGCCCCGGATGGCAGCAGTCCTTCCGTGAACTGCTCGACGCCGCCGAGAGCGGCACTCGAGCCGACGCACCGCCGGTGGGGGTCGAGCCGGGCTGGGCGGGTTTCCGCCGCCTGCGTGTCGCCAAGCTGGTGGCGGAGAACTCGACCGTGACATCTGTGTACCTGGCCGCCGAGAACGGCGATGCCCTGCCGCGGCCTACAGCCGGGCAGTACATCACACTGCGCCTGAGCGGAGCGGGCGATCCCGCGCCGGTCCGCAGCTATTCGCTGTCGTCGGATCCCGCCGCCGGTACTTATCGGATCAGCGTCAAACGCGAACCGGAGGGCGTCGTCAGCGGCTACGTCCATTCAACGCTGCGGGCCGGGTCGGTGCTCGACGTCGCCGCCCCGCGCGGTGAGTTCGTGCTCAGCGACGATGCCACGCCGATACTGCTAGTTTCGGCAGGCATCGGCGTAACCCCGGTTCTCGCGATGCTCCATCAACTCGCCACCGCGAGTGCCACCCGAGAGGTCTGGTGGATCCACACTGCCCGCGATGCGACGCAGCACGCCTTCGCAGGTGAGGCACACGACCTGCTGCGATCACTTCCCCACGCCCACGAACGCGTCTTCTACACCTCGCCGGAGTCGGACGCATCGGCGTGCGGCGAGGTCATCCGAGGACGGCCGACGTCCGCCGCACTGGCCGGCCTAGGGCTGCCGAGCGACGCCGTGGCCTACATCTGCGGGCCGACGGCGTTCATGAACGACGTGCACGACGCGCTCGTCGAGCTCGGCATCGCCCCGGAACGGCTGCACACGGAGCTGTTCGGTGCTCTTGCGGCCATCAACCCCGGCATCACCGACACACGTCGGCCGGCTCCGCACCAGCCACCGGGACCGGAAGGGACCGGCTCGGAGATCACGTTCGCGCGCAGCGCCCTCACGGTGCGGTGGGCCGAGCGGCACCGCTCCCTGCTCGAACTGGCCGACGCCTGCGACGTTCCCACCCGTTACTCCTGCCGAACGGGCGTCTGCCACACCTGCGTCACCCCGGTGCTGTCAGGCGACGTCAGCTACGCTCCCCACCCGCTGGAGATGCCGCCGCGCGGGGAGGCGCTGATCTGCTGTGCCCGGCCGGACAGCGACCTCGTGCTGGATCTGTGAGCCGATGTGTGGCCTACGGAGCGCGTCTGTGGGGCCCGGGGGCCACCGCCGGGAAGATCTCTGCCTTCTCCAGCGCGTCCCAGAGCCGGGCGAGGGCGCTTTGCTGGTCGACGTAGAACTCCGACTCATGTATCCGATGGAACTGCCACCCACACCGCTCGAGATCTCGTTCGCGCGCCAGATCTCGTTCGTAGTGAGCCGGCCCGCGCCACGTGTCGCCGTGGCATGCGACGCCCAGCCGCCGTTTCGCGCCCTCGACGACGATGTCGATTCGGTATCCGTTCGCCTCGACCTGCGCAGTTGCGGCATAGCCGCGGTCGATGATCCGGTTGAATACCCGCTGTTCGAAAAGCGATTCGAACGGGCTGACGATCAGGTCCTCGAGCACCGGCGCCGGTCGCACTCTTGACGGCCGGCCGACCACCCCGTTGCAGTAGTCCAACAACACGCGGCGCAAGTCCTGGGGATTGGCGACGTCCGAGGCCGACAGCGAGTGGACGAGCCACAGTTGATCTTTCGCACGCGACACCGCCACGTTGTATCGCTGTAGATGCTGTTCCTGGGTGAGGGCTCCGAGTCGCCGGCCCGGCTCGGCACTCGCCACCATCGACAGGAACATCACGTCACGCTCAGAGCCCTGGAAGTCCGCCGCGTCGCCGCAGCGCAGGTCACGCGCGGTCCACTCCTCGGGCGGGACGCGGTACAGAAGCTTCTTCTCGATGGCCTTAGCCTGGGCTGAACCGAGAAGCGAGATCACTCCGAAGGTCTTGCCGTCGTAGCGTGGATCGCGGAGGCACTTCTCGATCTGCTCGACGACCGCCTCCAGTTCGACCGGGTTGACCTTCTCGGCGATGCCGCGCTCGTAACCGTGTGCGGTGTAAATGGTCTTGATCGGGTCGAGTCGGTCGGTGCCGTACTGACGCACCGGGACGAGCGGGATGCCCTCAGGTTCGTACGCAATACGGTTCGAGAACCCGATGATCTCCGGAACGCAGCGGCGATGCTCGGTGAGCGTGATCCGGCGGCCGTAGCGCATCACTGCCTCATCGAACAGGCTGCGTTTCGGATCCTCCCAACTCGCCTTGTAACGGTCTCCGCCCAGATACTGGTTCGCCAGGTCGCGAAGTTGCTGTTGATCGACGCCGACCGCGGCCGGCGAAACCTGCTTGTCGTCGCCGATGACCACCATCTTCGGCGCGAGATATTGCAGGAACGTCGCTTCTAATCCCGCCTGGGAGGCCTCGTCGACGACGACCAGGTCGAACATGTCTGGTGCGACCCGCAGCTGCTCAGCGATCCTGTAGATCGGCATGATCCAGACTGGAACCGCGGTGCGACAACGATCCATCGCCCTGCGAATCTCGGCACGCCGCCGGTCGGCGTACTTGCCGGTGCCCCGGCCGAGGCGACGTACGAGCTGGGCGTACTGGTGAAGATCGGCTTGGGCCTGCCCCGTCAGCCGCCCGGGCGACACTGCATGTGCCCAGGCTCGGACGGCCGCCAGGCGCTCGACCTGGCCGCGAAGCTGCTCGTCGATCACCGCCGCCTTGGCCTGCAGCGCGTTGACGTCGGTACCGTCCTGGCTCAGCAGCCACTCGCCAGTGGCCGCCCAGTCCCACGATGCCCCGAGCTTGCCGAAGCGAGTCGACCAGTCGCTGTCCGCCGGAGAACGCAGGACGGCTTCATACAGTGCAGCAGCGGCATCGCGCAGCCGCCCGCCCAGGGTGTCGCGCCGCGCAACCAGCCCGCGTACGTCGTGCAGTCGTTGCAGCCGCCCGTATGCGGCGGCGTACTGATCGTGATTTCGCGCCCGCAGCGCCAGGTGCACTTGATGCACGCTTGGCGCGACGTCAGACCAGCGGGCCGCTGACTCCACGTGCTCGCCGAGTGCTTCCAGGGGCCGCAACGCCAAGGCATGCTCCTCCTCGGCCGCAGCCGCATCGACCAGAGCGGCATAGCCGAGAACCGAGTCGAGATCGCCCCAGTCCGGCTTGGGCACACCGACGGCGTGCAGGTAGCGCTCCTCCGCCGCAAGGCGCTCACTGAAAGCGAGTACCCGCTGCAGCTGTTGCGCCTCGGTTACGTGCCAGGCCAGGCGCTCGGCGAGGGTGTCCTCTCCGGCGACCTGCACGGTCGCGGGCCAGGCGCGGTCGAGTGCGTCGAGTGCTCGCAGCGCGGCGATGTGTGTCAATACGGCGCGGATCTGGTCGGCCGTCACCGGTGGCCGGCCGTTGACGCGCACCATGTCGAACACCGGTGCACACTGCTTGACGGTCTTCGAGGTCAGCGCGCCGATCTTCGGGCGGCCGTCGGCGAGCGTCTTGATCTGCCCGCCCGCGTCGAGGTAGCCCAGCAGGCTCTGGCACAGCGCGTCGACGGCGCCTGGATCAGGGCTGCTGATTCGGACGTCGGTCAGCGGACCCAGGGCATTCACCATGGGCGAGACATGGCGAATGAGGCCCTCGATCTGCTCTGCGCGGGACTGCCAGAACTCCCGCCGCCCCGATCGCACGTCTGCCAGCGCCTCGTTCATCCAGGACTCGCGACGCTGTTCGAGCTCGCGGGCTTCGCGAGCCAGCTCGTGCATTCGCGTCCGCAACTGCGCGCGTTCCTCACCCGGAAGCTCGCGGATGGGGCTGAACGCCTCGTGCCGACTGGCCTGCTGATGCAGCTGCCTCGCGTCCCGAGCCGCCCGCTCTCGCTCGCACAGGTCGGCGAACTGCTGGGGCGATGGAAGGTCCCCAATGTCGAGCAAGCGGCTGCGCGCTTCCGGCTCGTCCGCCGTCAGCTCCTGGTCGCGCACGAGTGCCAGCCACGCGAGCGCCTCGTCGTTCGTCAGCGGCGGCTCGGATCCGGCGACCTTGCCGAATCTCGTCAGCCAGCCGTATTGATCCGCCTCGGCCGCGTAGTGCTGCGCGATCGCGGCCAGTGTTCCGTGGTAGCGCCGGTGGCTGTGCTCGACGACTTCGCGCTCGCGGGACGTGAGCAGTTGCCGATGCACCAGAGCACGCTCGCGTCCGAGCTCGTCGATGCGGGTCAGCGTGTCGTCGATGTCGCGCTCGGATCGTTGCGCGTCGTAGCTCGCGGCCTCTGCGGCGATGCGAGCGACGGCAACCTCGAGGTTCGACAGGTCCTCGCGCGAGCCGCCGACGACGGCGACGCTCAGCGGCTGTATCTGCGCGGGCAGCTTGTCGCGCACCTCCTTGAGCGCGCGGTCCGTGTGCGCTGCTACCAACACCCGCTTGCCCTGGGCGAGCAGCTGCGAGATCAAGACCGCCGCCGTGTGCGTCTTTCCGGTTCCGGGCGGACCCTGGACCACGGTCTGGGCCTTGCTGTCGACACTGTGGACGATGTCCAGCTGCCCGTCGTTGACCGGTAGGGGCAGGAAGGGATCGTCATCGACCAGTACCAATGCGCCAGGCGTCGGATCCGGAATCGATACCGGTCGGTGGTCCGGGTCGATGAGCGGCACGATGCCGTCAGGAACCTGGCCGGTCGCGCGCAGCTGCTGCACGATCGTCCGGTAGACCTCGACGAGCCCCTGCTGCGATCTTCTGCGCAGGATGATCGCAGGCGCGAACGCGGCGACCGGTGCCGCAGCGTAGTCCGGTGGATCGCCCGTGTCGTCATACCGTCCCGCCGAGTCCAGGGTGTGCACCAGCCGCCGGGCCAGGGCGCCGGCCGCATCGCGGTTCATCGGATGTGCAGTGAACTCTCGCGCCTCGGCCTTCACGGCATTGATGCGCTGCGGATCGGTGAGCAGCTGCGGATCCAGCATGTCCAGCTCGACCGAGATCACCTCGGACGTGGGGACCAGGACGACGGCAAGATCTCCGGTGTCCTCGTCGAACCGGATCGAAGCCGGGCTGGTCAGCAGGTGACGGCGCGCCGGCTCTGCGTCGTGGGGCCGCCATGCCAAGCACCCCGTCGCGACGATCAGCTCGAACTCTTCAGGGCGCGCGGTGAGGTTGACGTGGATGGCGAACAGCCTCCCGTACAAGGTGCGCGCCGGCTCGTCCGTGCGCTCCTGCTCGGCCCACGGCCGCCACTGTTGCATCCAGTCGGCGAAGTCCGCTTGCACACCTGGGTTCAGCTGGAGCGTGACGAGCCCGTCGCTCTCAGCGAGCTCTGTGATGACGTTGCCCGTCGTCGCGTCCGCCGATAGTTGGTCGATGAGCTCAGGCTCGCGATACGCGTCGTCGGGATCGCTCGCAAGCCAACTCGTTATCTCGGCGGGCGGCGCGGGCGGCTCACAGCGCGGTATCCGCCTGATCGTGAGGACCTTGGCATCGGGCTCGGGTATGCCGGCTCGAACCGGACACTCGACGGCCGGATGCGCGGGTACGTCCGCCAGCCAGACGACATCGCCGTCCCGCTCGTATGCATCAACGGTTCTTACCGGTCTGGTGCGAAGGGCCTGCGCTTGGGCCAGGAACTCGAAGAGGTTGATCGCCTTTGCGAGGCGTGGATCCTCCTCACCGGCTCCGTCCTCACGCGCGGCCTGGCTGCTCATTCGCTTGGCGCTCCTTTGTGCGCTGCTTGCCTGTCAGCGCGTCGACACCCGCGTAGACGATCGCGCGGAAGCTGTCCCACGGCAAGCCGATCGCAGCGCCGAGCAGGCTCGGGCAGACGTCAGGCCGGTGGCGCGAACCGGGTGCCGTCCCAGGTCCAGTCAGCCAGCGGCGCCAGGGCGCTGCCGGTGATCTGCGCTGCGGAGTAGACGAGGGCCAGCTCATCACCCAGCCGCGTCACCGACGGGATGAGGCCGCCGAGCGCGGCGAGCCGCGCCCATGACAGGTCCGCTCTATCGGTCGGCGCCTCGGGAATCTGGGCGGCCGAAAGCCCTGACCCGGCCAAGCAGTCTCGATCGGGAGCATGGACGCGCCCGTCACGGTCTGTGTCACGAACGTGCCGGAGGTCTGATCCGCGAGCAGGCATGTCCAGTCCTCGGTGCTGGCGCCCGGAGTGCCTGCGTTCACGCGGGTACCGCGTCCTGACTCATCCACCCGCGGACCGGCCGAGCATCTCGGCGAGGACGGCGGCCTGACTGATATCGCTTCGTTTCGTGGCGGTCAGCAGCGTGAGGGGTCCGGCAGCCGCGAGTTCGCGCAGGTGCGACAGGGCCGTAGCGCGCTCGGGCTCGTCGAGTTCGGTGCGGTAGCGACGGGCGAACTCCTGGTACCGCTCGGGATCGTGGCCGTACCACGTACGCAAGCCGGTCGACGGAGCGACCTGCTTGCACCACTCGTCGAGGTGGGCGTGGTCCTTGCTGAGCCCCCGCGGCCAGACGCGGTCGACGAGCACTCGCCGGCCGTCGCCAGGCTCCGGGTCGTCGTAGACCCGTCGTACCTGGACGTGGACGGTTCGCCTCATGAGCCTCGTGCCCCAAGATCGCGGTTTCGCCGACACCGCGAATGTAACCGAACGAAGGCCGAGGAAGTCGAGCGGGTGACCGGTAGATTGCTCGCGAAGAGCAGGTCCGGCCTTCGGCGTTTCAGACCTCTGAGAGGAACCAGGCATGCCGCGTCACGTCCTCATCATGGGAGCTGCTGGGCGCGATTTTCACAACTTCAACGTCGCCTATCGGGGCAACCGTGGGGTCGACGTCGTTGCGTTCACCGCGACGCAGATCCCGTTCATTGACGACCGGACGTACCCGGCGAGCCTGGCGGGCGAGGGCTACCCGCAGGGAATCCCGATCCACGACGAGGGTGAGCTGACGCAGCTGATCAGGGAGCGGGCGATCGACGACGTGATCTTCAGCTACTCGGACGTCAGTCACACGCACGTGATGCACAAGGCCAGCCAGGTGCTGGCCGCCGGCGCGAACTTCGTCCTGCTCGGGCCGCACGAGACGATGCTGGCTGCGACTGTTCCGGTGGTTGCCGTGTGCGCCGTCCGCACCGGCTCTGGCAAGAGCCAAACGACGCGAGCGGTCGCCCACACCCTGAAGACCGCCGGCAAACGAGTCGTGGCGGTTCGGCATCCGATGCCGTACGGGAACCTTGAGGCGCAGCGCGTGCAGCGATATGCGGCGCTCGGCGACCTCGACCGGTACGACACGACGATCGAGGAGCGCGAAGAGTACGAGCCCCACATCGCGTCGGGCACGATCGTGTACGCGGGGGTCGACTACGGCGACATCCTGGAGCAGGCGCAGCGCGAGTGCGACGTGCTCCTGTGGGACGGCGGGAACAACGACCTGCCCTTCTATGCACCGGACGTCCACATCGTTGTGGCCGACCCGCTCCGCGCTGGTCACGAGACGAGTTATCACCCGGGCGAGGCCAACCTCCGCATGGCCGACGTGATCGTCATCAACAAGATCGACTCGGCTTCGGCCGATCAGGTGGCGGCACTCCTGGACTCGATCCGCCAGGTGAACCCGGAGGCGACCGTCGTCAAGGCGAACAGCCGCGTGAGCGTGGATGATCCCGCCGCGATCAAGGGAAAGCGCGCCCTGGTCGTAGAGGACGGTCCGACGCTCACGCACGGCGAGATGAAGTTCGGAGCCGGAGTCGTCGCGGCGCGTGCACTTGGTGCAACCGAGATCGTCGACCCGAGGCCCTGGGCGATCGGCACGATCGGCGAGACGTTCCGCAAGTATGACGTCGGTCCGGCGCTGCCGGCCATGGGTTACTCGGACGGCCAGCTCGCCGAGATGGAGCGGATCATCGACTCGGCGGACGCCGATGTCGTCGTGATCGGCACGCCGATCGACCTCCGCCGGGTTATCGAGATCCGCAAGCCGGCGTGCCGGGTGCGATACGACCTCGAGGTGTTGCCGGACTCGCCCAGCCTGCTCGACGTACTCGCGCCGGTACTGACCTGAGGCCGGTCAGCTTCAGGCGACGGTGAGCTCCTCGGCGAGTTGGCTGAGCGCCCAGTCCAGGTCGGCGGCCTCGATGACCAAGGGTGGGGCGAGCCGGATCGTCCGCTCGTGCGCATCCTTGGCCAGAACGCCCCGCCGCAGCAGGCCTTCGCAGACGTCGCGGCCGGTGCGGTTGGCGAGGTCGATCCCAGCCCATAGGCCCCGGCTGCGCACGGCGGTGACGGCGACGGCCGGCAGGGCCTTCAGCATGTCAGCGAGGCGCTCGCCCAGGGCGACCGCGCGCTGCTGGTATTCGCCGGTGGCGATCATGCGGACGACCTCGATCCCGATCGCGCAGGCGAGCGGATTCCCGCCGAAAGTGCTGCCGTGCTCGCCGGGCCGGAACACGCCCAGCACGTCGCTTCGGGACACCACCGCCGACAGCGGCATGATGCCACCGCCGAGCGCCTTGCCCAGCACGTAGACGTCGGGTCGCACACCCTCGTGGTCGCAGGCGAACGTATAGCCAGTGCGACCGAGCCCGGACTGGATCTCGTCGGCGATCATCAGCACGTTCGCGTCGGTACACACGTCACGCACGGCCTGCAGGTAGCCGTCTGGCGGGATCACCACTCCGCCCTCGCCCTGGATCGGCTCGATGAGGACAGCCGCGGTCCGGTCGTCTATCGCCGCGCGCAGGGCGTCGGCGTCGCCGTATGGGACGCGGACGAATCCGGGAGTGAACGGGCCGAAGTCGGCCGTGGACTCCTTGTCGTCGGAGAAGCTGACGATAGTGATCGTCCGGCCGTGGAAGTTCCCGCCTACGACCACGATCGTGGCCTGGTCGGCCGGGATCCCCTTGACCTGGTAACCCCACTTGCGCGCCGTCTTCAGCGCGGTCTCGACGGCCTCGGCGCCCGTGTTCATCGGCAGAACAAGGTCCATGCCGGCGAGTTCGGCGAGTGCGTTGCAGAACGGGCCGAGCTGGTCGTTGTGGAATGCGCGGCTTGTAAGCGTCAAACGGTCAAGCTGGGCGTGCGCGACGGCGGTGAGCTGCGGGTGGCGGTGCCCGAAGTTCAGCGCACCGTACGCGGCGAGCAGGTCGAGGTACCGGTGCCCGTCGACATCACGGACCCACGCCCCGTCACCCTCTGAGATGACAACGGGCAACGGCGCGTAGTTGTGCGCACTGTGCGCCTCGACGAGGTCAATCGCCGCATTGGTCCGCGCCGACATGCTGCCGGTCTTCACGCCCAAGCCTGAATCGTTCATCATTCGTCTCCTCAACGGAGACAGTAGCGGTCGCGAGCCCGATCGAGTGCGGAGTGAGCGGATGGTTCGTAGGATCGCGCCGTGCGGGTGGTGATCGCCCTCGGCGGAAACGCATTGACGGCGCCTGACGGGAGTGCGCGGCCGGACGACCAGCGACTGGCCGTCGAGCGGACGATGCCGCACGTCGCGGCCATGGTCGCGGCGGGCCATCAGATCGTGCTCACCCACGGCAACGGTCCACAGGTCGGGAACCTGCTCGTCAAGAACGAGATGGCGGCGGCGGTCGTTCCGCCCGTGCCCTTGGACTGGTGCGGCGCGCAGACGCAAGCCACGATCGGCGCACTGATCCTCAATGCACTCGACCGTTCGCTGGCCGCGCGCGGGCTGCCGTCGAGGGTCGCTGCGTTGGTGTCCCGGACTCTCGTCGCTGCGGACGACCCCGGCTTCGCCCGTCCGACGAAGCCGATCGGCCGTTATCTACCGCGCGCTGAAGCGGCGCTGATGATCGAACACGGGCAGGCGTGGGAAGACCGCGGCGTGCGTGGCTGGCGCCGCGTCGTCGCGTCGCCGGAACCGCGTGCGTTTCTCGACCACGAAGCGGCCCGTGTGCTGCTCGACTCCGGCTTCGTCGTGACGTGTGCCGGGGGCGGTGGGATCCCGGTGGTGGCCGACGGCCTCGGTGGCCACCGCGGTGTGGAGGCCGTCATCGACAAGGACCTGACGGCCGCGCTGCTCGCCCGTTCCCTCGATGCCGATGCGCTGATCATCGCCACCGACGTCGAGGCGGTGCTACTCGGCTGGGGCACGCCGTCGGCGCGCCCGCTGGGCCAGGTCGACGTGACGGAGCTGGGCGGGTACGCCGCCGCCGGCGCGTTCGACAGCGGCAGCATGCTGCCCAAGGTCGAGGCCGCGTGCCACTTCGCCTCGTCCGGGCGGGGATTCGCGGTTATCACCTCGCTCGAGCAGATCGAGGAGGCGCTCGCCGGCCGCTCCGGCACCATCGTCACCGCCCGCGACGAGATGGCAGCGGCGCCCGGGCCCGCGCCGCGGTAAGAAGCGCGCCGGCGCCGGCCGTACTCGTCAGGCGCTCCAGCCTCGATGGCGAGTGGCTGCTGGCGCCGGCGGAGGAATCTGCAGTGTGCCGTGCTCGAGCGGTGTCTCGACCACGATGTGCGAGTTGGTGTCGGCGTGCTCCCCGATGCGTTCCAGTAGCGACGACATGTGTGCCATCGAGGCGGTCCGCACCTTGACCATGGTGCAGGAGTCGCCGCTGAGCCGGTGGATCTCCACGATCTCCGGGAACTTCTCGGCCGCGGACGTCTTGAGCAAGCAGCGGCCGGGGTGGCAGTGCAACTGCAGGAACGCGGTCACCGGAAGCCCGGCGGCGGCGGAGTTGATATGGGCGTGGAAGCCCTCGATGACTCCGGCCCGTTCCAGCCGGCGGATCCGGGCCGCGACAGACGGCGCGGACAGGTTCACCCGTTTGGCGACCTGGTTGAACGAAAGCCGTGCGTCGCGCTGGAGCTCACCGATGATGGCCCAGTCGGTCCCGTCCAGTTCGGTACCCATGACAGAGACGGTATCCGTCGCCCACGCGTTGCGAACGGAACGCGGACCGCTCGCATGCGTTTGGTTCGCGATGGCGGGTCCGCAGCCGCGCTGGCTAGCGTCGGGGCAGACGATGTGAAGGAGCACATGACGGTGGACCTCACGCTGGAACTCGTGATCATTCCGGTCTCCGATGTGGATCGGGCCAAGGACTTCTACACCCAGACTCTTGGCTTCAAGCTGGAGGTCGACGGGCAAGCCAATCGAGGCGGGCGGATCGTGCAGGTGACTCCGCCCGGGTCCGCCTGCTCGATCGGGTTCGGCACCGGGCTGGCCCTCGACTCCGGGCCGCTGGTGACCGCCGCGCCCGGCTCCCAGCGCGGACTGCACCTGGCCGTCAGCGACCTGGTCGCCGCACGAGACGAGCTGATCGCGCGCGGAGTTCAGGTCGGCGGCATCCTCCACGTGAGCGACGGTGAATGGCAAGCGGGCCCGGACCCGGAACGCAGCAGCTACATGTCCTTCGCCGAGTTCAGCGACCCGGACGGCAACCTGTGGCTGCTGCAAGAGGTCCGGCGTGACGGCGAATGATTCTCGTTACGGGCGGCCTCGGTTCTATCGGGTCGCACACCGCGCGGTCACTGCTCGACCTCGGCGAATCCGTCGTGGTCACCGCGCACCGGTCGACCGAGCTGCCGGAGTTCCTCGCCGACCAGTCCGACGGCCGGGTCGTCGTCGAGCCGCTGGACACCATGAACGAGGCCGCGTTCCTCGACGTCGGGAAGCGGCACGAGATCACCGGCATCGTGCACCTCGCGGTGGCCCGGTACGACCTGACCGATCCGGTCGAGTACCTCCGCGCCAGCACCCTCAGCCTGCTCAATGCGCTTGAGGCGGCGACAGTGTGGGGCGTCGGGCGGTTCTCCGTCGCCAGCACGATCGGCGTGTACGCCGGGCTGGACGAGGCCCCGCACCGCGAGGACGCTCTGCTGCCGGGCGTGGCCGGGCACCAGACACCGGTGTTCAAGAAGGCCGGGGAGTCGTTCGCCGCGCTGATCGGCGGCAGTGCCGGTTTCGACACGGTGAGCCTGCGAATCGGCACCATCTGGGGGCCGCTCGGGGTGCCCGACAACCCGTTCACCCCGCTTCCGCGGCTGCTCAGCGCCGCGGTCCGGGGCGAGGACCCCGAGCTCACCCCGCCCCGCCCACCCGCGTACGCCGACGACCAGACGGACCTCTGCTACGTCAAGGACTGCGGCCGAGCCATCGCGATGCTCATGCTTGCCGAGCCCCTGAACCACCGCATCTACAACGTCTCTGGCGGACGGCTGGTGCGCTACGGCGAGGTCGTCGCCGCGATCAACGCCGCTGTCCCGGGCGCGAACATCACGCTCCCGGAGGGTCGCAATCCCGTCCGGCCCGAGGGCTTCTACCTCGACATCGCGCGGCCGCGGGAGGACACCGGCTTCCGGCCGGAGTACGACGTCGAGAGCGCCGTACCGGACTACGTCGACTGGCTGAGCAGGCATGACCGCTAGCCCACTGGGCGAGATCGTCAGCGCGGTCGAACCGTAAGTGGAATCCCGGTCTCGCGTTCTGAGACCCGCCACAGCGTCCGGACGGCCCGGTCGGTTCCGGGCCGCAGCACCGGCAGCCGCACGGCGGGACCGAAGTTGCCGAATCGGGGGCCGTAGAACTGTCCGCCCTGCGCCTGTGGGTCGGTGGCCGCCCGGATCAGAGGCATGGCGCCGTGCTCGACGTCCATGCCGGTGTATTTGGCCGTCCATGCCCAGAACGGGCCTGTCCAGCCGCCGCCACCCTCGGCGACCGTCCTGATCTGCAGATCGCTGTGGGTCAGGCCCGGGTGGGCGATCAGGCTCTGTGCGCGAACCCCCGCCTGCTCGAACTGCTGCTGTAGGCCGAGTCCGAAGTGGTAGTTCGCCAACTTGGACCGGCCGTAGGCGCGCCAGGGGCGGTAGTTCCCGGAAAGATGCGGGTTGCGCGGATCGAGCGGGCGCCCGAAATGGTGCGCCGTGCTCGTCACGGTCACCACGCGGGCCGCCGGAGCCGCCAGCAGCGCCGACATAAGCGATGCGGTGAGCGTCCAGTGCCCGAGATGGTTGACGCCGAGCTGCATCTCGTACCCGTCGACGGTTTGCCGTTCCGGCATCGCCATCAGGCCGGCATTGTTGACCAGAATGTCGATCTCGGCGTGTCCCGCGAGGATCTCCCCGGCTGCCTTCTTCACCGACGCCTGCGACGCCAGGTCCAACTCGACCAGTTCAAGACGGGCGTCGGGTGTCTCCGCACGGATGTCGGCAAGAGCCCTCGCGGCCTTCGTCTGGTCGCGGGCAGCCAGCACGATCCACGCGCCCTTGCTCGCAAATACCCTCGCTGTCTGTAGCCCCAACCCTCCGTTGGCGCCGGTGATCACCGCGGTGCGGCCGTTCAGGTCCGGCACCGAGTCGCGGGTGAAGGCCATGTGCCTATCTTCGTCACCCCAGGCAAGTGATGGTGATCGGCAGGCGGCGCGCTCCCCAGCTGCCCGCTTCGCCCTCGTAGCCGCCCGGCAGTCGAGTACCGCACGACCGGTTCGCCGCAGCCCGGGCATTGCGTGGTGCCGAAGGCGCGATCGTGGACGTTGCCGGTGGGGTAGTTCGAGGGTTTCGAGCACGCACCGCCTGAGTTACTGGAGTCCGGCGCGGACGGAGGTGATGCGTTCCGTGTTGAACCCCAGCCAGTGCATCCGGCCCAGGAAGCGCGCGTGTTCGACCTTGAGGCAGCGATCCATGATGACCGTCACAGAGCCGTCCTCCGCAATTCGCGCGCCCTCGTCGTTGATGACGCCGTATTGGCACCAGAGCGCGCCGGCGTCGATCGCCACCGCGTCGCGGGCGATGCCCGGCAGCGCGTCCGGTGCGCGGAACACGTCCACGACGTCGATCGGTTCGGGAACGTCGAGCAGGCTCGGATAGGAGGTCTGCCCGAGGATCTCGGTCTCGCGGGGATTCACGGGGATGACGTGGTAACCGTGCCGTTTGAGGTAGTAGCCCACGAAGTAGCTTGCCCGCAGTTCGTTGTTCGACAGGCCGACGATCGCGATCGTCTTCGCGGTGTGTAGCACGCGCTGGATGGTCAGCGGGTCCTGGTAGCGGGCGAGATCGGTCATGCCGTCGCTACTTTCTGTCCGAGCGCGGCAGCGACGCGCGCGAAGCCCTGCTCGAGATCCCAGGTCAGGTCGTCGGCGGATTCGGTGCCGACCGACAGCCGCACCGTGCCCGGCCCGACGCCCGCCGCCCGCAACTCACCGTCGCTCAGCTGGCGGTGGGTGGTGCTGGCCGGGTGGATGATCAGGCTCTTGGCGTCGCCCACATTGGCCAGGTGCGACCACAGCGTCACGCCGCGGATGAGGTCCTGCCCGCCGGCGCGGCCACCGGCGCAGTCGAAGGAGAACACTGCGCCGGCCCCGCGGGGCAGGTACTTCTCGACGAGAGGCCGGTATTGGCTGCTCGGCCGGCCGGGGTAGGTCACGTTAGCAGCCAGCTCGTGCGACTCCAGGAACGCTGCGACGGCCTGCGCGTTGTCGACGTGGCGTTCCATGCGCAGTGACAGGGTCTCGAGCCCCTGCAGGAACAAGAAGGCGTTGAACGGCGAGAGCGCCGCGCCGAGGTCACGCAGGGTCTCGGCGCGCAGCTTCATCAGGTAGCCGTAGGTCCCGAACGTCGCGTGGAACTGCAGGCCGTGATAGGCAGGCGACGGATCGGCAACCACGGGAAAACGCCCGTTGGACCAGTCGAACGTGCCGGCCTCGACGACAACACCACCGATGCTTGTGCCGTGGCCGCCGAGGAACTTGGTCGCCGAGTGGATCACGATGTCGGCGCCCCACTCGATCGGGCGGCACAGGTAGGGCGTCGCGAATGTGTTGTCCACGATCAACGGGAGCTCGTGCTCGTGCGCGACGGCTGCGAGGGTCTCGATGTCCAGCACGTTGCCGGCAGGGTTGCCGATCGTCTCGCCGAAGAACGCCTTCGTGTTCGGGCGCACCGCCTGCCGCCAGGCCTCGAGGTCGTCGGGATCGACCCAGGTCAGCTCCACATTCATCTTGCGCAGCAGGTGCTTGAACTGGTTCACCGTCCCGCCGTAGAGCGCCGACGACGAGACGACGTGGTCGCCCGGCTCCAGCAGCGTGAACAGCGCGGCGGCCTGCGCGGCAATCCCGCTCGCGAACGCCACCGCGCCGGCGCCGCCCTCGAGGTTCGCCACTCGCTCCTCGAACACCGCGACGGTCGGGTTCATGATGCGCGAATAGGTGTTTCCGTACTCCTGCAGGTTGAAATATGCCGCCGCGGACTCGGGGTCCTCGAACACGTAGCTGGTTGTCTGGAATATGGGCACCGCTCGGGCCCCCGTATTCGGATCGGGCCGTTGCCCGGCGTGTAGCTGCCGGGTCTCGAATCCAAATGGGCGGGCCTGTTCGACAGGATCGGTCACAAGGCCATCTTCCCCGACGTTACGCATCCGCCAGGAAGCGGCGGATGATCGGGGTCTGACGCGCTTCCTCGAGCAGGAAGCAGTCGTGCCCGTACGGTGCGTCGATCACGTGGAACTGCACCGGCTTGCCGAGCCCGCGCAGGGCATGGTCGATGTCCTGTGACGCCGCCGGCGGGTACAGCCAGTCGGAGCTGAACGCGATGAGCAGTGTCCGCGCCGACACGCCTTCGAGCGCCCCGGTGAGGGAGCCGCCGCCATACTGCCGGGCGAGATCGAAGTAGGTCAGCGCGCGTGACGTGTAGAGATACGTGTTGGCGTCGAAGCGCCGGACGAACGAATCGGCCTGGTGGCGCAGGTAGTTCTCGACCTCGAACTCGGGTTCGGTGACCGTGTAGCGGACATCGTCGGCGAACTGCAGTCGCCGGCCGAACTTGTCGTCCAGCGCCGGCGCGGACAGATACGTCACGTGGCCGACCATCCGGGCCACGCCCATGCCGGCTTCCGGGGTACGGCCGGTGCCGTAGTAGTGGCCGCCCTGCCATGCCGGATCACGCATGATCGACTCGCGGGCGATCGCGTTCCAGGCCATGCCCTGCGGGTGCAGCGCGTGTGTGCTGGCGATCGCCACGACGGCATCGACCTGGTCAGGGAACAAGATTGCCCACTCGAACGCCTGCATTCCGCCGAGCGAGCCACCGGCCACCGCGGCCAGCCGCTCGATGCCGAGTTCCGTAAGGAACGCGCGCTCGGTGCGAACCATGTCCGCGACCGTGATCACCGGGAAGTCCGATCCGTACGGCTTGCCGGTCGCCGGGTCAATCGAGGACGGGCCGGTCGTCCCGCGGCAGCCCCCGAGCAGATTCGTCGAGACCACGAAGAAGCGGTCGGTGTCGAACGCCTTGCCCGGGCCGATCATGCCGTCCCACCAGCCGAGTCCCTTGCCGACGACACCGTCGCGATCCTCTGCCCCGAACCCATCACGGGTGCTCTCCTCGGGCGGCGTGCTCGCGAAGCCGGCCGCGTGCGCGTCGCCGCTGAGCGCATGGCACACCAGGACGACATTGTCGCGTCGAGGGGAGAGGCTGCCGTAGGTCTCGTATGCCACGCGAACCGGAGAAAGCATCCGTCCGCAGTCGAGACGCACCGGCGTCGGTAGCTCCAGGTAGCGCGTTTCAATCGTGCCGACGGTGCCGGCCGGAAGCGTCGAGGCTCGTCGCGCCATGGGCGCGAGCATAGCCACTGCTGCCGTATTCTCCTTTATTCCTACAGAAACGCCAGGAAATGCTCGGGGAGCCGCAGCGACGGAGGGCGGACGGTCGCCGACCGGGCCAAGGTGTGCACGCCTGCCGAGGAACGGCTGGTCGTCACCTCGCGTCGGCGGGTGGCGCAGCGCGAAGATGGGCGTCATGCGGGTTGTGGTGATCGGGGCCGGCCAGGCCGGCCTGTCGGTGAGCCGGGAGCTTACGGCCGTCGGGGTGGAGCACGTCGTGCTGGAGCGAGCCCGGATCGCCCAGGCGTGGCGGGACCGTTGGGACAGCTTCACCCTGGTTACCCCGAACTGGACGCTCGACCTGCCCGGCAGGCCCTACTCGGGCGCCGACCCGGAGGGGCATGTGCCGCGCGAAGAGATCATCGCCTATCTGCTGGACTACGCCGCCACGTTCGCGGTGCCGGTCCGCGAGGGGGTGCGGGTGGAGCGGCTTCGCCGCAGCGGCGAGCGCTTTCAGCTCACCACGTCCGACGGGCAGCTCGAGGCGGCCGAAGTGGTCGTCTGCACCGGCGCCTACCAGCGGCCATACCGGCCGCCGGCCACCGGCAGCCTGCCGGCGGGGGTGCTCGCGATCAACGCAGCGGACTACCGCAACCCCGGCCAGATCCGGCCCGGGAAGGTGCTGGTCATCGGAAGTGGCCAGACCGGATGTCAACTGGCCGAAGAGCTGCATCTGGCTGGGCGCGAGGTGTTCTTGTCTTGTGGCCGCGCGCCGTGGGCCCCGCGCCGGTTGGACGGAATCGACGTCATCACGTGGCTGGCGAAGAAGACGTCGTTCTACGACCAGCCGGTGTCCGCGCTACCGTCTCCGGCCGCTCGCTTGATCGCCAACCTTCAGACCACCGGCGCCGCCGGCGGCCACGACCTGCATTACCGCACGCTGCAAGACCTGGGCGTTCGACTGCTCGGACACCTGTCCGGTATTGACGGCACACACGCTCTTTTCGCCGACGACCTCGGCGAGTCCGTCGCGTTCGGCGACGCCAGATGGGCCGAGGCTCGACGGCTCCTGACCGAACAGCTCACCGCCCAGGGCCTCGATGTTCCCGAGCTACCCGTACCGGAAGCGTTCCGATACGAGCCGCTCCACGAACTGGACCTGCGCGGATTCGCCGCGGTCATCCACGCCACGGGATTCCGGCCCGATTACCGATGGATCGACGCCCCGGTGACCGACGAACTCGGATTTCCAATCACCATCGCCGGGGCAAGCACCGTGCTGGCCGGCCTGTACTTCTGCGGCGTCCACTTCCTGTGTACCCGTCGCTCCTCGCTGCTGTTCGGCGTCGGCGACGACGCCGAACGAGTCGCACACCACATCAGCGCCCGCCGCCAAGATCACTGACATTGCGATCTCCGCACGCCGATATCCGAGGTCGGGTGCGGAGATATTCTCGGCGCATTGTCGCGGTCCTAGGCTGTGTGATCCCGGGTGCGGAGTCTGACGGTGGATGAGCCAACGCAGTCGTCGAAGGACCGTGCCGCGGTCGCCGGGCACTTCACCCGGGTCGCCGACGCCTATCGCCAGTACTGGAGCGCCGCCTTGCTGCCGGCGAGCAGGCAGCTGATCGACATGCTCACGATGGTGAACGCACGCGCCGTCGTGGACGTCGGCGCCGGTGTTGGCTCGCTCTACTCGACGCTGTCGTCGGCGGCGCCGCAGGCCCGGGTGGTGCTGACCGACCGGGCCGAAGGGATGCTGCGGCTTTCGACATCAGCCGCCGACCGCGCGGTTGCCGACGCGGATCGCCTGCCGTTTCGTGACGGTTCGTTCGACGTTGCGATTCTGGCGTTCATGCTGCAGTACGTCGAAGATCCACGACACACCCTCCGCGAGGCACGCCGTGTGCTGCGGCCGGGCGGACACGCCGGTGTGCTCGTCTGGGGAGCGACGGCCGAGTCAGAAGCCGAGCAGCTCTGGCTCGCTGCCCTCGATGACGCCGGGGCGCCTGAGGCAGGCAGGCTCGCTACGTACTACGACGCCGTGGACTCACCCGACAAATTGCGGGGCATCCTCACGGACGCCGGCTACACGTACGTCGACGTTCGCGTCGTCCCGTGGTCGGATCAACCAGACCTGGAGACGTTCGTGAATCGCCATGAAGTCCTCGGGGTAAGCGGGCGCCGTCTCGCGATGTGGGACCCGCAGCGGCGGGCCGCGTTCGTCGCGCGCATGCGCAGCCGGCTCGGCGGGTTGGAACCCGACGCGTTCATGGACCGATCCCAAGTGCTCGCCGCAACATGCCATGACTGACGGACTAACGGATAGTCCGGCTTCGGATGCTCAGCCCGGGACACCCGAGAGGGCGCCGGAGACCGCGTGCACAAACGCGCCGATGACTTCATCGGGGGTGGTGACTGTGTCGACCTGGCCGCCGACTGGGGCGACGGCGGGTTCGAGAAGACTGGCGGGGACTGCGCGGCCGATGCCGAAAATGCTGAGCTGGACGCGTTTGTTGGGGTTGCTGGCGGCGAGCCCGGCGCGGAGTTGGGCGAGGCTGATGGAGTCGGGATCGTCTTCGTTGACGCCGTCGGTGAACAGCACGACCTCGTTAGGCATATTGGGCAGGTAGTGGGCCTGCTGATAGCGGTAGGCGGCCAGGATGACGTCGTAGAGGCCGGTGCCGGTGGGGCGGGCCCGCAGGTCGGCGGCGCTGGTGGTGATCGCCTTGCGCTGGCTTGTGGTCAGCGGGGCAGGTGGGACGAGGGCCTGCCAGTCATTGGGAGGGGCGAGTTCGGATCCGAACTGCCATAGGCCCAGTTCGGCGGAGTTCGGTAGCAGGGCGTTGACCTGCGTGATGCCTTTCCGGGCGAGGGTGATCTTGGGTGTGCGGGTGCCCGGAGCCGGGTCGTTCATGGATCCGGAGACGTCGAGGACGATGAGCATGTTCGAGCGGCGCATGTCGGGGTGCCACGTCGACAGCACGTGGTAGGCGAGGTGGGCGGGGATCGCCGCCATGGCGGCGGCCTTGGCCGTGGGCATGCCGGAAGCGGCGACGCCCGGGGGTGGTGGGTCGGGCCAGGTCGGGCCGCGCAGGCCGGCAGCGGCCAGGGCCTGGCCTGCGCCCGGGGAGGTCAGGTCCTGGTACAGGCGGTTCAGCGCCGCGGCCTTGTCCGGGTCGGCTAGCCCGGCGACGGTCGGGAACCAGGTGTAGTTGAGCAGCGTGGTGCCATCGCTCGGCGCGATCACGGTGTAGTCGCGGGCGTGGCCGGAGGCGAGTAGTGCGTATTCCGGCACGATGCCGACCTGATCCGCTCGGGTCGGCAGCGCCGTTGCCGCCCCGGTGGTGGTTGCCGTGCGCCAGACCCGGAACAGATCAAGCGCCGAGACCAGGGGCCCGTCGACGCCGAGGATCGATTCGGCCAACCCGCCCGCGCCCGCCATGCCGGCGCCGCTGCTGGCCGGGTCGGCGAGCACGAGGTGCCAGGGTGATCCCGCTCCGGCCAGCATCCGGCCCAGGCCGAGCCAGGACCGCGCATCCGCGGGAAGGGACGGGCTGTCGCGGTGGGTGACGAAATACAGCGGGCTGGTGGCGATCACTCGTCCAGACCGGGGACCGGGCGGCAGCTCGACCGGGTTGAACACCGTGGCCCACGAGGTGTCGTCGGGGATCCAGGCATCGGCTCCGACCGCCGCCGCCGTCGGGGCGGCCAGTCTGCCGTCGGCCGTGATGACCCGGACCGCCACGCACCGCGGCCCGCTGGCCAGCGAGCCGCTTACCCGCCGCAGCACCGCCGCGAACGATGTCGCGGCGACCACCGTCACGTCGTGTGGGCACGCAACCGGGCGGGCCGCACCCGATGCCGCCGCCTCGCTTGATGCGGGGCGCTTGGCAGGTGAGCCGGTCCGTCCCGAAACGGCTGCAGCCACGATGCCGCCCGCCAGCACGCCCACCCCGACCGCGAGCAACGGCAATGCCCAGCGGCGGCGTACCCGTTGGCCTTCGCGACTGCCGGGTACCGACGATCGAACGGCCTGATGTCGGCCCATCCCTGGCACCCCCCGGAGAGAACCCTCCGAACATAGAACTGACCGCGGCGGCGACGGAATCAGCACGCCGTAGCCGTCCGGACACGGACGCCGTAGCGATTCCCGCTTTATGGCGGCTACGTGCGGTGCGGCTGCGTCATTTCTGAGCGTTGCCGATGCGCTTGTATGTTAGGCCGAAGTCTCGCCTCCACCGGTGGCCGTCGTCGGAGCTGTGCCACTGCCCGTCGATGCTCGCGCTGTCATCGCTGATCCTGCCGACGAACCGTTGGTGGAATTGCAGCGGTGAGAAGTCCGCCTTGGTCCGTTCCAGCGTCCAGGTACGGCCGTCGAATGTCATGGCATACAGTCGCGCAACGCCGCGGGCGTCGAAGTAGTGCTGGACGTAGCTGCCGTCACCCTGGGTGACCACCACGCACCAGCTGTCGGGCGCCCGGGACGGGCACCGTCGTCCGCTGAAGTAGCAGCTCTCCCATCGCCTCGAACAGGACCTGCCCGCGGACATCCTCGGCACCTGGCAGATCGACGGTGAGCTGCCAGGTGCCCACGAGATCACGCAGCGGACCGATTCCCATTTCGCTCACCTCTGCAGGTGTCGCTGGTCGTCGAAATACACCGCACCCGCGCGGTTGACGTCACCGGTGCCCGCGAGCCGGGCGTGGGGGTCAGCTCGTCGGCGCGGCGGCAAGCCAGACATGCACGAACTCGAGATAGCTGTCGGCGACGCGGCGCATGGCTTGCTGTTCGGTCAGGCCCGGGCTGCGCCAATCGTGGATGACGTGTTCCCAGATGCTGCGGCCGATGGCGAAGCCGACGAATGCGTCCACCCGCGCGGCGACGGCCAGCCAACGGTTGAGGCGTTCCGTGGGAGCATCGCGGCCGAGAACGATCAGGTTGGTGTCGCGCCCGCCGGCGCGGGCCTGGTCCGCGATCTGCTGCGCCGCGTCGACCGTCTCGAGTCCTTCGACCTTCCACAGCGTCGGCTCGACGCCGGCGGCCTGGTTGTCGGCGATGACCTGGGTGACCAGGCCGGGGCGGATCTCGCGGTCGTAGCGGTCGAGGGCACCGCCGACCGCTGCCATCTGCTCGTCCGTCGCCGGGACGAGCAATTCGTAGATCAGCGGCATCCCCATGCCGGTCAGCCCCGCACTTATCGTCGCAAGGCAGCCGAGCTGTGCATCCCGATTCGCGGTGGGGAAGGCGGGGTTGTCGCGGACGAGGACCTTCGCGTAAGCGGGAGCGACCTCGCGGATGTGGTCGCGCCATGCGTCGCCCCATTCGAGGGAAAACCACTCGTGCCCGCTGGCCTCGACAGGTACAGCGAGCAGAACGCCGTCGGACTTGGCAGCAGCTATCACCGCGGCGCCGTACCGCTCGTCGACCAACACGCCGGGCCGGCCGATCGTGATCAGCGGACGTGCCTGCGCTAGGCCGCGATAGACCAGCGACTTCGCGGCCTGCATCGCCTGGCGCTGCTCGTCGGTGGGGCTGTCGTCGACGACGCCGAAGAGGGTGCGCCCGAACGACTCACGGTGATCCATCGCGAGGATGAACAGCGGATCGTCACGGCGCGGACGCCAGCTACTGATCATCGGGTCCTTGCCCCCGTCCGCATTGCCCTACCGTAGCCACGGTCCATACGCCGCACCCCCGCGTTCAACATCGCCATCACCCGCTGACCCGACCGCCTCTCGTCGTGCCCGACTCGTCACGCGCTGCCCATGCGGCGATTTCCATACGAGTGGCGAAGCCGAGCTTGGCAAGAATGTTCCGGACATGTGACTCGACGGTCCGCTCGGACAGGTAGAGCCGGGCGGCGATGTCCCGGTTGGACAATCCCTGCGCGACGAGTGCCGCGACCTCGGCTTCCCGTGCCGAGAGCGGAGAGGCGGCGCGTCGGGCGGCGGTGATCTCGGCGGACAGCGCGTCGGCGGTGCGCAACGGTCCCGGCATGTCGAGCCGGCGGAACTCGGCCGCTGCGTCGGCGGTCAATGTCGCCGCCGCGGCGATGTCTTCGGCCCGCGCAGCGCCCGTCGATGCACGCCACAGCAGCGCTTGCGCCCAGCCGAGCCGGTTTCGCGCCGCGTACGGGCGAGCGCCGATCCGGGTGTTCATCGCTACCGATGTCGCGTAGAGCCGTACCGCGTCGTCGACGCGACCCGCCACTCGCGCCGTGTCGGCGGCCAGCCCGGCCATCGACCCGATGCTGAACACCGCGCCCGAACCGTCGCCCGAGTAGTACGCGGCGAGCGGTTCGAGCAACCGGTGCACCACGGCGGCGACGTCGGCATCGTCGACAAGGACGGCGGCGATGCCGCACATGGTCATCGTGCCGGCCCACCGGACGCCGACCGGGAATGTCGCCGGTACGTCGCGGTATTGCTCGAACTCGGCCCGGGCACGGCCGAGGTCGCCGTGCAGTGCGTGCATGATCGGCCAGCTCACCCCGATCAGCGGCATCGGCGGGGCATGTGCCAACGCTTGCTCGATGCCCGGCGATATCTCGCCCGGGTCCCCGCGCAACACAGCCATGTAGATCTCGAACGGATACGACATCATCGTCATCGGCATGTCGCCGACTCGCTGCCCGAGCGCACGAGCTGCGTCGTTCTCGGACCGGGCGGTTTCGAAGTCGCCGACTAGGGCGGCACACAGCGCGGCGTAACGGTGCGTGTGCCACTGCGCGAGTGGCGAGCGCAGGCTCGTGGCGACGTGCTCGATCTCGGCACGTTCGCGCTCGACCTCGGCGATGGTGCCGAGCTGCAGCGCCGCGTCGGCACGCCAAAGATGACCCCACATCGCCGCGACGGGCCGGCGCGCCAAGCTCGCCAGATCGACCGCGCGACGGCCGAGCTCGAGCCGCTCCTTCACGGACTGCGGGATGCTGATCGACAGGTGGCGCGCGGCGATTGCTTCGAGGATCGCGACGGAGTCGCCTGACTGTTCCGCCTCGGCCAGCGCGCTCACCGCCAGTTCCGCGGGTCGGGATCCGCCTTCGGCCTCGGCCGCGCCCACGGCGAGCTGCGCCTGCAGTCGTGCTCTTGTGGCGTGCTCATCGGGCCGTAGCGCGGCCAGCGCTCGCTCGCACAGGCCCGGGACGATGTTGATCGTGAACGGGTCGTTGACGCCCTGAATCACGAGCGCCGCCCGGGACATGAGGTCCGCACGGCCGGCCCGCTCGGCGAGCTCGAAGGCAGCCCTGCACTGGGCGGTGCTCTCACGGACCAGCGTGGCGTGGAAAAGTGCCTCGGCCAAGCGGATGTGTAGCTGGGAGAGATCGGCGTCGTTCGCACCCATCTGCCGGGCACTCTCCAGGGCAAGGCGCACATATCCCGCTGCATCGTCGTATGCGAAGACGGCGCGGGCCACCTCGTCGGCGCGCTCCGCCCACTTCCGGCACTGCGCGACGGCGTCCGTCCCGTTCGCACGGTGCCAGTGGTGCGCGATCGACCCGGCGGTGCTGGGGTCTCCACGTCCGGCGAGCGCGGCGGCGGCGCGGCGGTGTGCCCGAGCGCGCGCCGGCGCCGGCAGCTCGGCGTAGACCGCGTCGCGGACGAGTGCGTGCTCGAACTGCAAAGCCGCGGCGCCGTCGGCCCGGCGGAGCACACCCGCGGCGGTCGGAGCCTGAAGCAGCTCGTGCACCTGATCCACCGGTCGCTCGGTCATGACGGCGAGCACGTCCGGATCGATGCGCTCGCCGAGCACGCTTGCCGCCCCCAGGACGTCCCGGACCTCGGAGCGGAATGCGTCGAGCTTGCTGGCAACGAGTCGGCGCAGTTGCGGCCGCTCCTCCATCAGCCAGCCGAGCGCGGAGGCGTCCCGGGCGAGGCCGCGACGGGCGAGGTCGTCAACGACCAGCCGAACCAACAGTGGGTTGCCGCCGGTGCGCTCCCACAGTGCATCGGCAAGCGCGGTGTCCGCCTCACCGAGAAGGGCAGGTAGCCACGCCCGCAGCGATGCGACGTCGAGACCGGCGAGGGTGAGCGGACGGACGGTGTCGCCGCGGACCAGGTCGGGCAGGGCCTCCAGCAGCGGTCCCGCAGACGCTTCCCGGAAGCTGACGACCAGGGCGACCGGATCTGTCACGACCTCGCGCACCACATGCCGCAGCAACAGCACGGAGGTCGGATCGGCCCAGTGCATGTCCTCGAGTGCGACGAGCAGCCCGGAGTCGGCGGCCGCCCGCGCGCGAATCAGCCGGGCGACGGCGAGGAAGAGCCGGAACCGCGCCTGCGGGTCGGCATCGCTGACCTCGGCGGTCGGCAGCGTGTCTGCGCCGGGCCAGTCCTGCATCGCGCGCAGCCACGGCCACAGGGGTGGCGCTCCGGGGTCGTCGATGGCGTATCCGGTCGCCGAACGCAAGCTGAGCTCGGCTGCGCGGTCGAGCGCAGCCTCGATCAGTCGCGTCTTGCCGATGCCGGCCGGCCCGCTCAGCAACAGCAGCCGGCCGCGGCTCGCGCGCGCGTCGTCGAGCGCGCGATCGATCTCGGCCAGTTCCGCGGCGCGTCCCACGATGGAGGGCACGGCGTCAGTATCGCGGTCGGTACTGCGGTTCAGTACCGCATTCCGTACCGGTACGGATGGCGGGCGGCGCTCTGTCGGCGACGGTAGTCCTACCGATCCGACAGGAGGACACCATGCATGCACAAATCGTCAAGCTCGACGGACCGCGCAGCCGGGAGCTCGTCGCCGCCAGCGACCGCGCGGGAACCGAGCGGATCTTGCCGGCGGTTTCGGCGGACCCGGAGATTCGCGGCGGCATCGTCGCCACCTTCGTCATGCGCCAGCCGAGCGGCGCGGAGGTCGTGATCATCGTCGCCGAGACCGAGGAGATCCTCGAACGCGGCAACAGGATCATCAATGAGACGCCGCTGCTGTCCGGCGAGGATCCCGCGCTGCTGCCCGGCCCGGACAGTGTCGAAACCTACGAAGTCGTGCGCGCCTTCGGTCCGGCTTTCACGCCGCTGGCGGTGCGATCATGACCGGCACGCTCACCGACCTGCGGACCGGCCGCTGGGAGCACGTCGCGCCGCTCTCGGGTGCGTCGTTCACGGTGCGGAACTTCGCGTTCAACACCGTCCGGGGCACCGTGCCGATCGTGTCGGCCACGGTGGATGTGGACGCCGACGGGGTACCGGTCGCGGTGCACGCCACGCTCGACCTGACGGGGATCGCGACGGGCAACCCGAAGCGGGACAGCGACCTCCAGAAGCCGCACCTGATGGACACCGCCGAGCATCCGCGGCTGACCTTCGCCGGCACGCCGATGCAGCGGGCCGACGCGTGGCAGGTGCCCGGCCGGCTCGCGGGCCGGGCTGCCACCGACGTGACGCTGGACGCGCAGCTCGTCGATCGCAGCGCTTCCGGTGAATTGATAGTCCACGCCACGTGCACCATCGACCGGCGCCGGCTCGGAGTACGCGCGCCGAGACTGCTCATCGGCAGATACGTCGCAGTCACGGTCACAGCCGTGTTCGCCCCGCGGCGATGACTGCTGACCCGGGCGGCCCGGTGCGACCCGGACGCGGCAGCCGACCCGCTAACTCTCTTTACGGGAATCCTGCGGGCGGCGGCCGATCTTGATGCCCCATAGGAGCCCGGCCGCCCACGCGGACGCCATACCGCCGGCCCAGTACTTCCACTGATACCGAAGGCCGAAGCGGCGCCCGATGACGGCTTGGACGGGTGTCACGGTCCACCTGTGCCCGGCTGCGCGCTTGTGCCCGGCCGCGCGCGTGCTCATGGCAGTACCGTAACAGCGCCGATCCGCCGACGGCTCGTCCTGAGAGGACGAGGTCGTCAGGGTCAGCGGACGACCGCGGCGGCAGCTCGGCGTCCGCGATGCTTTCGGTATGGTCGTTTAATTCCAGAAGATCAAATCACCGGTCATCATCACTCCGGCTGAACGTCCAATCCGATCTGTTGCGACGTCGGCGGAGGCTTTCGATTGAGATCAACTTTTCGATACCCCGGATCCGAGGATTCCTACGTTTATGAGCTCTTTTCAGAGGGTCGAATCAGCTTGAATACTCTGCGCACGATCTCCCGGACGTAGTTAGCCAGATCCGGTGCTATCAGGTCGGTGTCAGCCGTGCGCGGCCCGCGCGTCCACGGGGTTTCACCCTGAGTGTGTGATGCCCTGTCGCCGGAACGGCGCGATGGTATGCGGACATTCGGGACTGTCGCTTCCTGCCGAGCGACTTTACGTTGTGTCTGACCAATGCCAGACACAACGTGCGAATCGTGTCCTGAAAGGAGCGGTTGCGAGCTGCGGCAGATTCCGTAGGCGGGCAGCCGCCGATTCTGGAGGAGATCGGCCGTGATCACATCGGGGGATGGTCGCGTCGCTACATGCCCCACCCGGACGGCGGCGATGCATGCCCGGCCACGTCGCCGACTCGTGCCGGACGCCTGCCGACTTCCGCGGCCGGTGGGGCTGCCGACAGTCATCGCGCTGACTGTCGTGGCTGTAGTCGTGTCGTCGTGCGGGTCCGGTCGGGTTAATCCGACACGGTCGCCGACGCTCTCCGGCCTGGCCTCACGTCCAGCGGCGTCGACGGCAGCGCCGCCAAGTCAGTCGGCTGCTCAGACCGGGGCGTCGACGCCCTCGCGGTCGAGACCACAAACGCAGACCCAGACGACGACCCCGATCCAGACGCAGACCGCGACCCAGACCCAGACCGAAACCGCGACCCAGACCCAGGTCCGGACGCAGACGCAGGTCCAGACAAAGACCCAGGTCCAGACGCAGACCCAGACGCAGACGCGCACGGCAGTGGCGCTTCAGTCGCCGACACCGACCCCGGCGTCGAATCCGTCGACGCAAGCCACCGCAGCCGCATCCGGCAGCACGAGCAGTTCGCCGCCGGCGTGGCTGTGGTGGCTGATAGGCGCGCTCGTACTGACTGCCGCGGTTGTGACCGGGCTGCTACTGCGCAAGCGAAGCCGGAAACGCGCCTGGGCAGAAAACCTCACCGCGACAAAGGACGATGTCGCTTGGTTCGCCCGAGAGCTCATCCCCCGACTCGAGCAGGCGCCGACGGCCCAGCAGATCGCCGGCGGCTGGAGGATGGAAGCCGATCGCGTCGTTGCGGTCGAGGATCGGCTGACAATGCTCGAGGCGGCCGCTGTCGACGACGTCGGCCGCAATCAGGCCCGCAGCCTGCGCGACGCGGTACGCGGTTCACGGACTCGCCTCACAACGCTGGACACCACGGACGACCGAGTTGCCGCCGTGAATCTGTTGCGCGCCACGGCGACGGATCTGGAGACCGCCCTGGCCTCGGTCGATCCGTCCGCGCCGCGTCTCGAAGGCGAAATGGCGCCGCGTTCCGCAGGCGGCTGAAGCTACGAACGGCTCGGAGCGTCATGCGGAGCGACGTGCTCGCCAGATCTGAAGTGCCTTGTCGATCGCGATGGTTGCCGGCGCGATCAACGAGAGGGCGAGCACGACCACCCACTGCCTGCCGGTCAGGGACGTGGTGTCGAGCAGGCGTTGCAGCATGTTCAGCTCGACGGCAGCCCAGGTCAGCACCCAGCCGAGGATGATCCAGCCGAACCACGGGAATATCGGGGTGGACCAGGGCGCCTCACGCTCTCGCCGCATCACGACGCCGAGGTTTACCGCGCTCATCGACACGATTGCGAACGCCATGGTCATGGCGGCCGAGGCGTGGTCGGTGCTCGGGTTGTCCGGGCCGAATTCGAGGACGAGGAGTGCTGTGACCGCCACCGCGAAGCCGGTGATCGCCCAGCGTACGACCTGGGGTGGGTTGACGATCTTGGTGCCGGGCCGTCGTGGCGGCCGCTGCATCACGCTCGGGTCGGGCACGTCGACGATGAACCCGACCACCACCGTGACCACTACGAAAAACTTGCAGAAGAGCAGCTGTAGCGGGAAGAGCGCAATACCGTGGTTGATGTTAAAGATCGTCGCGTAGAGCATGAGCTGCAAGACCGACGACAAGATCGACAGTTGCAGCCGAATGTACGACGAGATGCGCCGGTAGATGTCGCGGCCGAGGTCGACGGCATGCACCAGCGTCGCGAAGTTGTCGTCGGTAAGCACGATCTTCGCGGCTTGCTTCGACACTTCGGATCCGCTGCCCATGGCGACACCGATGTCGGCCTGTTTCAATGCGGCGGCGTCGTTGACCGCGTCGCCGGTCATCGCGACAACGTCGCCGGATTCCTGCATCAGTCGGGCGAGTCGCAGCTTGTCTTCAGGAGCAACGCGTCCGAACACATGCAGTTGCGGAAGACTGCTGAGCACGTCGGCATCAGAGAGCCGTTGCAGCTCAGTTCCGGTGATGACGCCGGGGCCGAGGCCGAGCTCGTCGGCGATTGCGCGCGCCGTGACGGTGTGGTCGCCGGTGATCATCCGCACGTCGATTCCCGCGTCGAGCGCCACTCGCACGGCGTCCTTCGCCTCGGTCCGGAGTGGGTCCATGATGCCGACGATCGCGACGAATACCAGCCCTTGCACCGCGGACATCGGATCGGCAACCGCTGCTGACATCGCGCTGTCGTCGAGGGCTCTGACGGCGAACGCGAGTACGCGAAGACCTCGCTCGGACAACTGCCGGTTTGCGTTAAGGATGTCCTCGCGGACTGTGGCGGTCGCAACGGTCTCGCCGCGCCACAGCACCGTGGCGCACCGGTCGAGCACCACGTCCGGGGCGCCCTTGACACACATGAAATGCGGCTGCCGGATGAGCGGCCCGGACAGCCAGTCCGGACGATCGTGGAAGGTTGCCATGAACTTGTACTCGGAGTCGAAAGGCACCTCCGCGCGGCGCGGCAAGGATCCCCTCGTCTGCTCCGCGTCGGCGCCCATCTTCGCGGCCAGCACGACGAACGCCGCCTCCGTGGGGTCACCGATGACCGATTCGTCATCGCCCACGGTCGCGTCCGTGCACAGGCACAATCCGAGCGCAAGGTTGCGGAAGTCGGGCAGCTCGCCGGCCACGCCGAGGATCGCGCCTGACTTCTTGTAACCGGGACCTTCGACCTGGAACCATTCGCCGTTGGCGAGCATGGTCGTCGCCGTCATCGCGTTCATCGTCAGCGTGCCGGTCTTGTCGCTGTTGATGACCGTCGTGCCGCCGAGTGTCTCGACGTCGGCGAGCGACTTGACCACGGCCTTCGATTCCGCGAGGCGTCGCGCGCCGGACGAGAGCATGGTTTGCACGAAGGTCGGCAGGCCCGTCGGTATCGCGGAGATCGCGGTCGACACGCAGAGCAGCACCAGGGTGTGGATCTCCTGGCCACGGATGATTCCCACGATGGCGATAACGGCCACCGCGAGCCAGGCGAGCAGGCCGAAGACCTTGGTCATGCCGTCGAGCTCACGTTGTAGCGGCGACTTGGTCCGCTTCGTCGCGGTGACCATGTTCGCGATGCGGCCCATCTCGGTGGTCTGGCCGGTGTCGGTGACGACGAATGTCGCGCTGCCACGCGTGACCTGGGTGTTCTGGAAGACCATGTCGGTCCGGTCACCGAGCGCCACGTCGCCTTCGGGCAACGTGGTGCGGTCCTTCGCCACCGGTGCGCTCTCCCCGGTGAGCGCGGCCTCCTGCACCTCCAGCGAGGCGGACGACACGATTCGCCCGTCCGCCGGGACCACGTCGCCGGCCTCGACGAGCACGACATCTCCCGGCACCAGGTTGGTCGACTCGACTTCCTCGACTCGGCCGGATCGCCGCACCCGGGCGCGCGGTACCTGCAGCTGCGCCAACGCCTCGACACTGGCACGCGCTTTCAGTTCTTGTTGCGAGCCCATGACGACGTTGAACGTGACGAGTCCGGTCACTACGAGCGCCGTTGCGATCTGACCGATTGCGAAGCTCGCGACGGCGACGATCAGCAGCATGATGTTCATCGGGTTGGAGAACTGTCCACCCGCGACGTCCCACATGCTCGGCGGAGGCTCTGTCGGCAGTGCGTTCGGCCCGTATTGCGTGAGGCGTTGGTCGACGACCTCGGATGTGAGGCCTTCGTCGGGCACGACGTCCAATCGCGCTGCTGCATCCGCCGCAGACAGCGAGTACCAGGATGTCTCGGCGTCGGAGGATTTCACGCCAGTCATGTCAGCCCCGCCTTCTGCAGTGTGCCGCCTCCCTTATCGGACCTGCCGTCACGACTTCCAGGGTCTGCGCGCACGCTAGCTGTGTTGCAGTGCGGGGCAATCATTCGCGCAGGGTGAGCGCGTCGCGTCCCCGGGGAACGACACTGCCAGCGTGAATGCTTCGTCGCGGATGGGCTGCGGCGGGCAGCGGATTGAACTCAATTCCACGAATCCGCGAACTGCCGTCAGCGTGAGGTGAACGATGTCCACGGCGACCCAGAAGCCTGCAACACCGGCCGGGCCCACCACCGAGCCGCCTGCCCGGTTCGGCCTGACGACCGCGGTGGCGTTGATCGTCGGGAGCATCATCGGTGTCGGCATCTTCAACCTGCCGACGTCGCTGGCCGGCTACGGCCCGATCAGCCTGGTGTCGATGGGCCTGACTACGGTCGGTGCACTTGCACTCGCGGTCCTGTTCGCATCGCTGTCCCGACGACTTCCTGCCGACGGCGGGCCCTACGCTTACTCGCGGGTCGCGTTCGGGAACCCGCTCGGCTTCGCCAATGCGTGGTCGTACTGGATAACGGCCTGGGCCGGCAACGCCGCGATCGCGGTCGGCTGGGTGCTCTACGTAGAGGAGTTCATCAACAAGGACCACAACCGGTTCTTCTCGGTCCTGCTCGTGCTCGTCGGCTTGTGGATCCCCGCGGCGATCAACCTGTCCGGGGTGAAGAATATGGGCGCGGTACAAGTGTGCACGACCGTATTGAAGTTCGCCGCCCTGCTCTTCATGTCAACGGTCGGTCTGTTCTATATCACGAGTGACAACTTCACGCCCTGGAACGTCAGCGGCGAAGGCGCCATCTCAGCCATCGGCGGTGGCATGTCGATAGCGCTGTTCAGTTACCTCGGCGTCGAGGTAGCGGCCGTCGCGGCCGCGAAAGTCCGCGACCCGGATCGCAACGTTCCCCGGGCCACGATCCTCGGCACCCTGGCGACTGCGGTGGTGTACATGCTCTCTCTCACCGCGGTGTTCGGCATCGTCCCCACCGACAAGTTGGCCGACTCCAGCGCCCCGTTCTCGCTGGCCATGAACACCATGTTCGGCGGCACCTGGACCGGGCACGTCATGGCGATCGCGGTCATCATCTCCGGCTTCGGCGCACTGAACGGCTGGACGATGATCTGTGCTGAGATGCCACTCGCCGCCGCGAATGACGGCCTGTTCCCGCAACAGTTCAAGACGATCTCGAAGTCCGGCGTGCCCGCCTTCGGCATCATCGCGTCGACCGTCCTCGCTTCGGTCGCGATGGTCATCAACTACATCGGCTCGAACGGTGAGACGGTATTCACGACACTCGTCCTGATGACGGGCATTACCGCGGCAATTCCCTACGGATTCTCGGCTCTGGCCCAGATCAAGTGGCGCCTCGCGGATCAACGCGCCATGGAGACTCCGCGCTTCGTGCGCGACATGACGGTCGCTGTCGTGTCCGTAATCTTCTCGATCCTGTTCATCGTCTACAGCCGTAACACCGGACACAGCTTCTGGGTCTACTGGGCCCCGTTCTTCTTGGCCGGCGGGGCACTTCTGCTGGGCGTACCGGTATACCGCTCGCAGCGCGCCCATATGACCGAGCCGATGCCGGTGCCTCCCTATCGCTGAGCGGAGGAAACGCCGCACGAGAGGCCGCAGCGTCGGGCGGTCCCGTTAACCTCGACCGCGTTGCGCAGCAGCGTCACGGGCGAGGAGCCCGGCGTGTGCCGCCGTGAGTTCATAGGTCTTCTCCAGGAAGTCCTGGACGACCAGAAGCTGATCTTTGGTGTAGCTCTTGAGGAGTTTCCTGGTCGCCCCGATGAGGGCGCCGAAGACCTCGAGTTCGCGGGTAGCAGATAGTTCGGTGGCTTCCAGCACCTGCCGGCGGCGGTCACTGGTGTCGGCTCGGCGACGCACGTAGCCGGCTTGCTCGAGACGGTCGACGACCGAGGTGACACCGCCGGTCGTGAAGCCGAGCCGGCGGGCGAGTGTGGTGGGTGCGACCTGCCCTGCGCTACTGATGACCTCGAGAGCGCGCATGTCAGTGCGGTTCAGGCCGAACCGATCGGCGGCTGCCTGGTCGAGGTGGTCGATCTCGGCGCCGAGGGCGCGGAAGCTGGCGAAGACCTTCTCGGCGAGTGGCTGTGCAGCCATTGGCTTGCCAATCTAGTAGTTTGAATTGTAATCTACCTGTGCTTCTGACTATCCTACACGTCCGATGAGGAGCCCTGATGTTCATTCGCACGCGTGTTGTCATCGGTGCAGCGGTCGCGCTCACCGCCACCGGTGGCATGGTCGCGGCACGGGCAAGCGCCCATGCCGCGGACCGGCTGAGCTTCGAGAGCCGGCTGACCGCCATTGAATTCTTCAGCAGCACGGGACCCATCGGCGGGTTTCCGACTGCGCCACTGGTGCCGGGAGACCGCATCATCGGGCAGGACCGCATCCTGCAGAACGATCAGCCGGTCGGTCACGACAACGAGGTCTGTACGGTCTCGTTCAACCGCGACGTGCTCTGCCAGGACATCGCCAGCTTCGACGAGCAGGGAGATCTGCAGGTCAGCTGGACTTTGCAATGGCCGGCTACGGGCACCAGCGGGCCGAGCAGCTTCGACGGGATCGTCGACGGCGGGACGGGGCAATTCGAAACCGCGCACGGCTCATTCCGAGCCATCACGCTGGCCAACGGCGATATGCAGGTGACGGCCAGGATCCAGACCGGATAAGAGTTGGTGTTACCCGTGGGCAACGGCTCGCCACGCCAAGCGTCGCGGTGGCCGTCGCGATCAACGCGAATCCTGCGGCACTGAGCCTGAGCGCGGATGGACTTGACGGGCTGCACCCGGTTGCCTATTGTCAACTGTTAGGTTAATCAACCGTATAGTTGAGCTATGACTCGACCCGACATGACAGGAGCTCGGATGGCCACGATCGTCGCGAGCATGTTCATGGCACTCGACGGCGTCGTCGACCCCGGCGTCGGCAGCTGGCACTTCCCGTACTTCAACGAGGAGTTGGGTGACGCCGTGAACCAGACGCATGACGCCGACGTCATGCTGTTCGGCCGCGTCACCTACGACAGCTTCGCGGGAGCCTGGCCCGAACGTGAGGCTGCCGGCGGCGTCGATGCAGGGTTCGCGAAGCGGCTGGGCGACATGCGAAAGATCGTCGCATCGCACCGCCCGCTCGAGTTCACCTGGCGCAATTCCGAGCAGCTACAGGGCGATCTTGTCGGGGGGGTCACGGCGCTGAAGAACGACCCGACGATCGAGCGGATCGCCCTCAGCGGATCGGTCTCTGTTGTGCGCCAGCTGCTCGACGCCGATCTGCTCGACGAGCTGCACCTGTTCATCCATCCGGCAACCGCCGGCTCGGGGCTCAAGCTGTTCGAGGACGGCGCGCCCGCCCGCCACCTCAAGCTCATCTCGTCACAGCCGTTTCGCACGGGCGTGGTGCACCTCCTATACGGTCCGGACCCCAACCCGCCGAGCGGCTCGTACGAGAACGCCAGGGAGACGCTGCCCGAGTGAGCTTGTGGTGCGCCAGCCCGGTTACTCGGGCTGGCGCAGGTAGTTGTGGCTCTGCGGTGGGTGGTGCTCAGGATCGGGCCGCCGTGCTGTCCCCGGACGGCGCTGACGCCGCGCGAGCAGCCAAGCCTGGATGAATCGGCATCGAGCTCTTCATCAGCCCACGCACCGTCGAGTGGCATCTGAAGTAGGTGTTCTTGAAACTCGGGATCACGTCTCGCAAGGGCCTCCGCGACGCCCTGCCGACGCGGTCCGATGCCGTTGCAGCCGCGTGGATCAGGCGCCGCCGCGCAAAACCGACCGGCTACCGCAAGGACAGGACGGCGTCCAGCAGACCCGGAAAGCGTGCGTCAACCTCGGCGCGGCGCAGGGTGACAGTGCGCTGTCGCCCGGAGGGTTCGTTCCGGATGAGCCCGGCCTCGCGCAGCGTCTTCAGGTGGTGAGAGAAGGTCGACTTGGGCACGCCGGGGCCGGTCGCCTGACACTGCGCCACCGACAGCGGCCCCTGCGTCGCGAGCTGTCTGACCAGATCGAGGCGCGCCGGGTCGCTGAGCGCGAACAGCGCGGCGGGCAGCCCGACGTCGGCCAGGTCCGGGTGGGGGAGCAGGCGGGCTGTGGCGGTCATTACAGTTCGACTTCCTTGGAACTATCGCAGAGGCTACTGGGTTGCAACCGTTCGATACAACTCGAACGGTAGGCCACTTGGAGCCCACGATGACAACTCTGCTGCAAAGATCACAGGACGCAGCGGGTGCCGCCCGTCCGGGGCACCGCGCCAACACCGTGCTGACGCGAGCCTGGGCCTTCTGGCTGGTGGCGGGCACGACCGCCACGCTGCTCGCCGCCTCGAGCGCGCCCAGCCCGCTCTACCCCGTGTACCAGGCGGAGTTCGGCTTCAGTGCCCTCACCTTGACCGCGATCTTCGCCGTGTACGTGCTGGCCCTGCTGCTCAGCCTGCTCACCGTCGGGCGGCTCTCTGATTTCCTCGGACGTCGTCCCGTGCTGGCAGTGGCGCTGCTCATCGAGGCGGGCGCCATGGCGGTCTTCCTGAACGCTGACAGCGTCGCCGCCCTGTTTGTCGCGCGCTTCATCCAGGGTCTGGCGACCGGCGCCGCGGTCGGTGTCCTCGGCGCCTACCTACTTGACCTGCAACCCACCAACGGCTCACGGCTCGGCTCTTTGGTGAACGGCGCGGCGGCGACCGGTGGCCTCGGCCTCGGCGCCATTGGAAGCGGCGTGCTCATCCAGTACGGGCCCCACCCCACGCGCCTGGTCTTCGGCATCCTCACCGCAGCATTCGTGGCCCTTGCTCTCATGACGTCGGTGCTTCCCGAGACCTCGCGCGGGCGCCCGGTGTGCGAGCAGCGCTGCGCCCCCGGGTGTTCGTTCCCACGCCGGCCAGACGCGCCTTCTTGCGCGCCGTCCCCACCATGGCCTCCACCTGGATGCTCGGCGGGCTGATGTTCTCCGTCGGCGGCTCACTGCTCGCCGTGGTGTTCAGCCAGCACAACCACGCGGTCGTTGGCCTCGTGATCGGAGCGTTCGCCGGATCGTCGGCGATTGCTTCGATCTTGCTCAGGGACCGCTCGCCGGAGACGATGGGGCGACAGGGAACGATACTTCTGTTCCTCGGAAGCGCCCTGTTGGTGCTTGCCGTGGCCTCCTCGTCACTGACGATCTTCATCGTGGCAGCGGTCACCGCAGGTCTGGGGTTCGGGCCGGCCTACCTGGGCGCCTTCCGGACGGTGAGCCAGCTCGCGGCACCGCACGAGCGGGCAGCGCTTATCTCGGCGATCTACGTCGTCAGCTACCTCGCGTTCAGCATCCCGGCGCTGCTCGCCGGACTGGTCATCACTGACGAGGGCCTACGGGGAACGTCGCTGGTGTACGGCGCAGCAGTCGCTGCGGTCGTGGCCGGAACGCTGCTGTACGAGACGCGCGGCCTGCGACGGACGGCCAGCGCCTGAGCAACCGTGCCAGGTACGCCTGGCCGAGGCGTGCGACACGAGCCTATCGCTGGACCGCCGCGAGATAGGTGCGTGCGGGAAGTGTCGACGGATTCACTGTATTCGCCGCAGGTGCCGTGGCTTTGTGATCGACAGCGGTGACCGCATTACTTCCGCGGGCGAGCAAACCTTTCCCGAGCGCTGCCAGGACGGCTAGTGCCGCCATGTTCAAAGCCGTGGTCCAGTTGAATTTCGTGATATCAAACGGCTGAGCCGCCGCGAAGGAGGCGGCGAGCGAGGCGAGGAACGTCTTGCCCAATCGAACAATCGTATCTTCCCAAAATGGAAGGTTGGTGAGCTTCGCCACGTACTGGATCGCGGTGAGGACGACTGACCCGACGGCAGCGCTAAGCGCCAGCACCGACGCATACTTCCACGGCAGGTTGGCGACGGTGACGCTCGTGCCGCCGGCCAGAAGCGTCGCGAAGAGCACTTGCCCAGCGGACCATCCTGCGCGCTCAAGGAAGTCTGCCAGCACGGGGTTCAGGCGCCAGTTCACCGGTGGCGGCGCAGGCTTGCGGTCGGTGTCGGTTGTCGTACTCGTCGCCATGGCTGACCACCTGCCCCCGCTCAGGTAGAAACTCGCAAGACACGTCAGTGTCGACCTGGCCATTGGTCACCACAAGGTCTGGGCTGCACTTTCGCGCAATCTATTTTGATTTCAGAGCCGAATAATGACTTTGCGTGCAGGAGAAGCCCGCCGTTAGCCCAAACAATTGTCCGTGCTTCACTCGGGCTCGGCCGAGGGCTCACCACTCTCGAGGCGCAGTACGGCGCCCTCGTCCGACGACGCGGCGCGGAATGCGAGCGCAGCGCCGGATGCGTCCGCCCGGCGGTGGAGTAGGACGGAGGTCGCGGCGGCCTCGGCGGGCGGCTACCGGCGGGACCGAAAAGATCTATTGTCTCTCGCCAGCGCCTTTCCGATGGCTAACGGCCGCAATGTCTTGACAAGCTCCGTTGTCCGGGTCTTAGTTCAGCACATGGAAACCCCTGACGTATCGGGCCCACAAGGCCCCAGCCGCCGTACGTTCCTCTCCGCTGCGGCCGTCACGGCCGTCGCTGCGCCCATCGTCGCGCAGGCTGCTCCGGCTCATGCCGCTCCGGCCGGCCTCAATCCGGCTCAGAACACCGGGAACTTCGACCCGGCTCTGCGGGCTCTGATCAATCAGATCGACCCCGACCGGATCGAGGCCACCATCCTCCGGCTGACCCAGTTCGGCACCAGACACACGGCGTCCAGCCAGACCGACCCGGTGCGTGGCATCGGCGCGGCCACCGCGTGGGTGACTCAGCAGATGCAGGCCATCGCCGCTACCTCCGGCGGCAACATGACGGTGCAGCAGCAGACGTTCGTGCAGCCCGTCTCCAGCCGCATCCCCGTCCCGACCACGATCACGAACGTCATCGCGACCCTGCAGGGGACCGCATCGCCCGAGCGGTTCTACGTGGTGACCGGGCACCTGGACTCCAGGGTGACCGACGTGCTGGATTTCACCAGCGACGCGCCGGGGGCCGACGACGACGGCTCCGGCGTGGCGTGCGTGCTCGAACTCGCCCGGTTGTTCGCCACCCACCAGTTCCCCGGCACCATCCTGTTCGCGACCGTCGCCGGGGAAGAGGAAGGGCTTTACGGTTCCAGCTTCATGGCCCGGCAGATGAAGGCGGCCGGCAACGACGTGCAGGGCATGTTCAGCAACGACATCATCGGCGCCAGCCAGGCCTTCGACGGCACCAAGCCTGACCCCTTCACGGTCCGGCTGTTCCTGGAGGGCGTCCCGACCAACGTGACCTCGGGCCAGATATCGCTCCTGCAGTCGGTCGGCGGTGAGAACGACGGGTTGTCCCGCCAACTGGGCCGGTTCGTCACCTCGGTGGCGCCGTTCAACCTGACCGGCATGAACATCCGGCCGATCTGGCGGCGCGACCGGTACCTGCGCGCCAGCGACCACGTCTCGTTCCAGGGCCAGGGGTACGCGGCCGCCAGGTTCACCGAGCCGCGGGAGAACTTCAACCACGAGCACCAGAACACCCAGGTGGTCGACGGCGTGCAGCTCGGCGACCTGATCGATTTCGTGGACTTCAACTACATCGCCCGGGTGGCCGGGGTGAACGCCGCCGCCTTGTGGGGGCTGGCCGCCTCGCCCGGCACACCCAAAAACGTGCGGATCCACACGGCGCCGCCCGGCACTTTCTCCGGCACCAACCTCACCACCATGGATTGGAACGCCAACCCGGAAACGAACCTGACCGGGTACGAAGTGGTGATGCGGGAGACCACGGATTCGGACTGGACCGATGCGCTCCCCGTCGGCAACGTCACCTCGGTCACGCTCGACATCTCGAAGGACAACGTGCAGTTCGGTATTCGTGCCGTGGACCAGAACGGGAACCGCAGCCCGGTTGCCTTCCCGGTAGCAGTGGCTTAAGGCGGCGGCGTTCGCACAGCGTTCTGACCGATCACATTAGTGCTGCCAGCACGCCCGTTCGCGCCTGCTGGTAGGGGCAGCCGAGCGCCTCGAAAGTCGCGGCGAGGTCCTCGACAGCGCGGCGGTTACCCGCTGCGAGCGCGGCGGCACGCTCGATAATGGCGGACGCGATCGGGTTGGCCCGCGCGGCGTAGCGGGCTCGCGAGATGCGGGCCGGCGCATCGTTCGGTTGGTCGAGCACGGCAGCCTCCGCCCAGACAGCCGCGTACCACGGCCGGTAGATGATTTGGCCGGCGTGCCACCACGTCTGCGGGTCGTCGACGTCGAGTGTGAGGCGGTCCGAGGCTGTGCGGAACTCTCCGCGGTGCAGGGCCACCATGGCGTCGAAGGTCGACGCCCAGGCCCGAGTGCTGATCGATGGCTGGTCGCCGTTGAGGTCATCAGCGAGGCGCAGCCAGCGCCCGCGCATCTCGTCATCTCCGAGGACGCCGTGCACCATCGCCACGGCCCCAGCAGAGCTGGCGAGGTTGGGCACGACCGGCTCGCCCAGACGTTCCCAGCTCTCGCGGAAGTGTGTCGCGTCGCGGAGCACCGCGTCGAAGTGCCCGGCGAACGCGTCGACCTTGACGCGCCGGGCCAGCCCGAGCAGGCCTTCCTCGCGGTAGAACGGCAGGCGCGCCAGCCGGTCCGCGTATCCGAGCGCCCCGTGCAGGTCACCGGCCGCAAGCAGAACCTCGCACCCGTACTGCGCGTGGTCGCTGTGGGCGAAGCCGTGCAGCGCCACCATCGGGAGGGAGCCGATGGCCGCGTCGCGGCGCTGTATCGCCGCCACGGCGGCCGGGATGTCGTCGAGTCTGAGGTGCACGGCGGTGAGCAGGTCCAATGCGGCGTCCTCGAGTGCCGGGTCTGCGGCCTCGTGAGCAAGATCGACGGCCTGTTCAGATTGTTCGACGGAAAGGTCGCGGTACTTGGCGTACGCCTTCGCGAGGCTGATTGCGGCTTCGTTCCCTGGCGAACCGTCGGAGATGGCCTCGGCCTCGGCCAGCAGGTCAGCCGCCTCCGCGGCGGTGCGGGTGTGCGCCATGATTCCCGGAGCCCGGGTTATGAACAGCGACATCCAGGCAAGGTCGCTCGCGGCACCGCCCAGGTCCCCGAGCGACCTGGCCAGGTCGGCGGATTCGCGGAGCAGGCGCAGCACCTCGGTGCCTAGGTAGCCGGTGCCGGCGGCGCCGCCGGCCAGCCGCAGCCGCTGTGCGCGGGCCGCCGGGGACGGGCTGAGTTCTGCGGCTTGCTCGTAGCGCCGCTGGGCCTCCATCAGCCGCCCCCGCAGCCACAGCTGCCCGGCGAGCTCAGCCGCAAGGTCTGCGGCCTGCCCGCGACGGGCTGGATCGGCGGCACACCGAACAAGCGCGGCCCGCGCGTCGTCGACGATTCGATCGAACCGCAGACACCACGCGTGGTCAGGTTCGGCGGCCGCGAGCTCGCTGAGCTGTAGGCGGCACCAGTGGTCGAGCTGCGCGTGGACCGTCGCGAGTTCGCCGGCCGCGGTGAGGCGTTCCTCGCCGTACTGGCGGATCGTCTCCAACGCGCGGTAGCGGGTCGGCGCCCCACGATCGACCACGAGCAGGCTGTGGTCGGCGAGTCGGGCCAGCCCGTCGGCAACGGCTGCGCGATCACTGTCCGGAGTGGCGACGCCTCGTGCGGCGCCTACGTCGAACCAGGCCGAGAACACCGCGACGCGACGCAGCAGCGCCTGGTCGGCGGGCGTGAGCAGGTCGTAGCTCCACGCGATGGTGTCGCGCAGCGAACGGTGCCGGGCTCCTATGGGGCTGCCGACGGTCAAGAACCGCAGCCGGTCATGCAGGCCGGCTTCCAGCCCGTCCAGACCCAGGGTCGCGTAGCGCGACGCGGCCAGCTCGATCGCCAGCGGCATGCCGTCCAATGCTCGGCATAGCGCGGCTGCGCGGGCCGGATCCGGCGGGGTCGCCTCGCCGGTCGCGGCGACGACCCGCGCGGCGAACAGCGCGACGGCATCGCCACCAACGTCATCGGTGACGGAGAGCCCGGGGACCGAATAAACGCGCTCGTACGGAAGCATCAGCCTCCTCCGGCTCGTCGCCAGCACGGTGAGTCCCGGGCAGCCGTTGGCGATCAGATCCACACACTCGCGCACCCCGTCCAGCAGGTGCTCGCAGTTGTCCAGTACGAGCAGCCCGTCGCGCCTGGCCAGCGAGGCGACCAGTGTGGCCTCCGGCGAAAGCGCCAGCTGCTCGGGCACGCCGACCACCTCCGCCACCGTCGCGACCACGGCAGCCGGGTCCGCAACGCGAACCAGGTCGACGAACCAGACCCCGTCGCGGTACTCGGCGGCCACGTCGCCGGCGATGCGGATCGCCAGGCGCGTCTTCCCGATCCCGCCCGGGCCGACCGCGGTGACGAGACGCTGGCCCGCCAGAGCTTGCGTCAGTTCCGCGCACTCCACCGCCCGGCCCAGGAATGGCGTCGCCGGCGCCGGCAGCGTTCCGCGCGACGGCCCGCGATCAATAGCGGCACGGCGCGCCAGGCCGCGGCGGTCAGGAGCGTTGAGCTTGCGCAGCAGCGCTGCCACGTGGCTTTCCACTGTGCGTACCGATATGAAGAGCGTGTCAGCGATCTCCGCATTCGTCAGATGCTCACCGACCAGCGCGAGTACCTCGGCTTCGCGTGCCGTTACCTCGGGGCCGGGTGCGCTCACGCGGTCAGTGTGCCGCCTGACGGCGTTGTCCGTACCCCTACCGGGTAGCTGCGATCAGCAGGTCGGCCCGATGCCGTTGGCCCGACGACCGCCGCGGGGGGCGACGCTCATGGCAACCGTGACCGTGTCACCATCGCCGAAACATTCGCGCTTCCGGACGGTGGTCTTGACCGGCAGGACATAGCCGCCGTTCTTGGGGAGCAGCGAGGTCTCCCACTCGGTGGCACCGATACGGGCGCGCACCGGAATCGCTCCCCAGCCGTAGGACACCGCGCCCGCTTCGGCGCGTACGTAGGCGCAGCTGTCCGCGGGCACGGTCAGCCAGTAGAACGGCGCAGGCCCGCGCCATTCCCACAACTCGGCGGTGAACTCCGTGTCCATGCGGGTGACGTTATCCCTGAGTGTGCGTCAGGTCAGCGCCGGTAGACTCCAGCCGCACCCGTTCCGGGGCGACCAGACCGAGTTGTACCGCCCGCGGCGGCATGACCGTGTTGATGGCCCAGTCGGTGGCGGTACGCGTGCGGTTGCCGGGCAGTGCGTAGAGGTGGTAGCCGCGGGTGACGATCTTGGCGACGAGTCCCGACAGCGGGATGCGGAGCGGGTCGGCCGCGGCCTCGAGCCCGCCCAGGTCAACGAGAAAGCCGAGATCGTGGTGCCGGTAGGGCGCGAGAGATTCCTGGGCCAGCGAGGCCGCGACGTTGCGGGCCACCAGCTCTCCCTGCCGCTGCGCATGCTGCGCGGTCATCCCGGTGATCGTGCCCGGACGAGTGAGATCGGGCACCGCGGCGCAGTCGCCGCAGACGAACACATGCGCGTGCCCGGGGACCTCGAGCGTCTCGCGCACCTGGATTCGTCCCTGCTCCATGGGTAAAGACAGCCTGTCGACGAGGGGGTCCGGGCGTACTCCGACGCACCAGATCAGCGAGCGGGTAGCCACCTGTTCACCGGTGGTCAGGCGAAGGCTGTCAGCGCTTGCGTACTCGACGGACTGCCCGGTGCGCACCTCGACTCCACGCTTGCGCAGCACCCGATCCGCGGTCGTCGAAAGCGATGGGTTGAGCCCCGGGAGCAGCCGCTCGGCAAGATCGACCAGCAGCCACCGCATCTGCTGGTTCCTCAACGCCGGGAGCTGACGCGCCAGCCGCGCGGTGAACAACTGGCCCTGCGCGGCAACCTCAGTGCCCGTATAGCCCGCGCCGACGACGACGAATGTGCATCTCGCGTCTCGTTCCGCGCGGTCGTCTGTGACAGCTGCCAGCTCGAGCTGGCGGGTGATGTGGTCGCGCAGGTACAGAGCTTCAGATATGCCGCGAAACCCGTGCGCGTGCTCGGCGATGCCTGGAATGGGCAGCAGCCGGTTCACACTGCCCACCGCGAGCACGAGCCGATCGAATTCGATGCCGCCGCGCCGGCGCTCGGGATCGACCCATTCGATGCCGCGCCTCACGAGGTCGATGCGGTCGACGGTGCCGAGCACCAGCTTGGTCTTCGGCAGTCGATCAGGCAGCGACACGCAGATGCGTCGAGGTTCCAGGACCCCGGCGGCCACCTCGGGCAGCAGCGGAAGGTACAGGAAGTAGTCGGTTGGATTGATCAGCACGATCTCGGCGTCAGCCGCGTACTTCTGCAGTCCCCTCGCTGCGCTGTAGCCCGCGAACCCGGCTCCGATGATCACGACACGTGGGCTCACCCGGCGAGACTATGCCAAATACCGACATCGCCACACCGTGTCAGGCTTTCATGCCTGACGGGTGACAGTGAGTCGCAAGGCCGTATCGCATCGTTCATACGATGAGACAAGGGGGCGATCTGGCGCGCAGTAACGTCCGCGCACGTGTCGGCGCGGCCGCCGTAGCAATCCTGGTGTGCTGCGGCGGGTGCACATCCTTGTCAAAGAGCCAGTCCTCGCCGAGTCCCACACCCGCGGCGCCGACCGCGACCACTCAGGGCACGGCGGAGTTCTGTTCCAACTATGCGGCACTGAAGGCATCGCTTTCGCAACTGACCTCACTGAACGTCATTGCTGTCGGCACGAGTGGACTGAGTGCGGCCGCCGACGACGTCAAAGCGAAGGCGACCGCGCTTGCCGCTTCGGCCGGCGTGTTCGCGCCGCAGGTAAACGCGCTCACTACCGCGATCGATCAGTTGCAGCCGACCGTAAGCGGGTTGTCGAGCAGTGGGCTGCGCGGTGCGCTGCCCACGATCACTGCGCAGATTGCTGCTGTCGCCAGGGCCGGGCAGGAGCTGGCAGCTGCGGTGAAGACTGCGTGCCCGTCATCCAGCGGTTCCTGACCACCGGCTGATCGGCGAGCCGCCGGCAGGTCAGTGGACCTGTTTCGTCGCTCCGATGAGTACGACCTGCCCGGATGACGCCGGCCCGCTTTGCGCGGTCTGGCGGGTGACGGTCATCGTGCCGTAGTCGCTGGGCGGGACACCTGCCCACAGCGTGACGTCCCTGCCTTCGTTGAATGTTCCGATCGGGATCGCGGTTCCGGCCGCATTCTTCAGCCACGCCTGGTAGAAGCGCCCGTTGTCGAGCCGCGGCAGCCCGATCGCGTTGAGATGGATCCGCCAACCGCTCGTCGTCTGGGTCAGCGTGGCCGTGCCTGACGCCCCCGGCGCGAGCGGCGTTCCATGCAAAGTGGCCGCGAATTTCGTGGCGCCTGGCCCGCTGTTCGAGACCGCGATGGATATCCCCACTGCAAGGCCTACCGCCAGCACGATCGCCGCGGCAATGCCGAGGGCCGTGTAGCGCCGCCGGTGCAGCCGAGGCCGGGTGATCGGCGTGACTGGGGCAGTGCCGGAATCCGGCGGGCTTGCGCCGGCCGCGCTGGTGATGAGGTCCGCGACGCGTTGCTCCAATGCCGGATCGGGTTCTACCCAGAGCGCCTCGTCGGACAGAATCCCCTGCAATCGCTGGGCTTGTGCCGTGTCCTCCGAGCTCAGCGGCGCGTCGCCGACGCCTGCGAGGTACGCGATTCGGTCGTCCTGGCTCATCGCGGCTCACCCTCCTTCCGGCCGGACATGGTCACGCCGGCGATGTCGTCACTTCCGCGCAGGTGCGCCAACAGGTTGACGAGTCGGCGATGGGCCCGAAACGTCCGTGACTTCACGGTACCGAGCGGAATTTGCAGCCGTTCGGAAATCTCCGCATGACTCATCCCGGCGAAATGCTGCAAACGAACGACTTCCCGATCCTCCGCCGGCAGCGAGTCGACAGCCCGGCGCACCTCCCAAATCTCGTACAGCTCGTCAAGTGACGGCGGGGGGCTGGCGAGCGTCGTCTCGGCGGATTCGAGGCCGCTGTGCGCCTCGTGACGGCGCGAATTCCGGTAGACGTCGATCGCGGCGCGACGGGCGATCGTTGCCAGCCACGGCCCGAGGGCTCGCGCCGGGTCGTAGCTGGGAGCCGCTCGCCAGGCTTGCAGAAATGTCTGCTGCGTGGCGTCCTCGGCAAGGCTCGCATCGCCGAGCACCTTGAACGCCACGGAGTACACCAGGCGCCCATAGCTCTGGTAGACAGCCCGGACAGCGTCGGCGTTACCGGCTGCGAATTCCGCAGCCATCTCGGCGTCCCCCATCACCACTGTGGTGACGCTACTCGATGTCACGTCTGAATCACCGACCGCCGCCGATAACCATCCATCCCCTAGATACGCAGCGCCCTGCCCGTTCGGTTCCCCAGCAGAAACGCGCGAACCGATCCGGCGCTGCGGCCCGTACCCCTACCGAACTGCCAACACTCGAGGAGGAAGAGATGACCATCAAGAGTCTGCGCACAGCAGCCCTGGTCGGTGCAGCCGCCCTCACGGCCGGCGGTGCGAGCGCCGCAGCCGCGGTGACGATGTCCACGACGTCACAGGATCAGGCCCACTTTGCATTGGTGCGCTCTACGGCATCGCTGAACGCGGGCTGCCTCGTCAACGCCACGGCCCGCGTCAAGATCAAAAACCACGGCCCGGTCGAGGTGATGACCATCGATGCGTCCGGACTCCCCAAGAACACCGAGTTCGACGTGTTCGTCAACCAGCTGCCGAACGCGCCGTTCGGACTCTCCTGGTATCAAGGTGACCTGGAGACCAACTCTGACGGCGACGCGCACGGAAAGTTCGTAGGGCGATTCAGCATCGAGACCTTCACCGTCGCACCCGGGACCGGCGCTGCGCCCGTCGTCCACGATCAGCCGATCAAGGATGCGGACTCGAATCCTGCGACCGCGCCGGTTCACCAGTATCACATCGGGGTCTGGTTCAACTCGCCCGTCGACGCCGCGGCTGCCGGCTGCGCCAACGTCGTCACCCCGTTCAACGGCGACCACAACGCCGGACCCCAGGCACTGAGCACCCGCCAGTTCCCCGACCTGAACGGTCCGCTGGCGCAGATCAAGCCCTGACGCCTGAATCGAGCCCGACCGCGACCCATGACCTCGCGCCCGGTGCTGCCGCCCGAGCGGCACCGGGCGCGAGTACGCATTTTCGGGGGCGTGTCAGTTCGGGTGTGCGCCCTACCGATGACCTCCGTAGGACGCGACCAATGCGTCAGCCACGACTGCCGCGTCGGCATCGGCCGGTTCTGCCGGATACTCCGGCAGCAGATCGTCCCACACGACCATCCACGATCCGTACAGCTGCGCCTGCCCCTCCGGACGGGCGAAGAACCAGACGTGTAGGTGCGCGCCGCCGTCGCCGATGCGGTAGACGTGTGCCCGCGCGATGTGTGGCAACGCCTGCACATGGCGGGTCAGATGCGTGGTGAGCCGCCCGAGCTCGCAGGCCAGCTCATCGGTCAGGTTCTCCAAGTCGTAGTGATCTCGCGGGTGCAGCATGAGCACCAGCGGCACGCCAACTCCGGTTATCCGGGTCAGTCGCCAGTTGTCGTCGAACCAGATCCCGTCGTCCCGGCTCCGGCAGGACTGGCAGTCCGAAGGATCCTCCCCGTCCCGTGCCGGTTCAGGCATCATCGGTGGGCGCAGTGGCGTGACCCGCAAGCCGTCTTGCTCGAACGGACTGATGTCCCATCCCGTCATGCGAGAGAGCGGGAGCCGACGCTCACCGTCGGCCGCCGCGAGCGCGTGCTCATAGAACCGCTCAGGACTCAAAGCCACAACCGAACGTTAGGCCATACCTCAGGTGTCGACGCCGCCGCCGGGCATCGATGTGATCGGAATCGAGAAGCACCGCGGATCTGGCCGCTCCTGGCACTCCCATGCCACGCCGCACAGCGCAACCTGGACCACCGAGCGCTGTGGTTCCGCGTCCCTCTCCCCGCGTGTGTTTCCAATCTCCGCACATAGGGAGTTGATCTTCCTCGAGTCTCGATCTTAGCCTCGATCCGTGGATCGGTAGCTGATCATTCGGCGCGGTGACGGGGAAAGTGCCTTCTGTGCAAGAAGAATCTGGGTTGTCGAGGCCCGGTTCATCCGTGCAACGGAAGGCACTCTCGGTGCGAGTATCTCAGGTGTGGTCGCGGGCGGTGCCGGTCTTCGATGACGAGAACCTGGTGTCGTGGCGGGCCTGGTTCCGGTGATGGGCCTGGCCGAGCGGGCTGGCCTGTCGGAGCTGATCGCGGACCGGGTCGCGATCGACCCACTGGCGACCCGGGTCGAGTCGGCAGGGGCGAATCCGGCGGGCAAGCTGACGTCGATCATCGCGGCCATAGCCGCTGGCGCGGACAGCATCGACGGTTTGGACGTGATCCGTTCGGGCGGGATGCCGCGGCTGTTCGACGGGGTGTATGCGTGCGCGACGCTAGGCCAGTTTCTGCGGGAGTTCACCCACGGCCATAGCCTGCAGTTGGCGTCGGTGGTGCGCTCGCACCTGGTCAATCTGGTCCAGCACAGCGAACTGCTGCCGGGACTCGAGCAGCGGGTGTTCATCGACATCGACTCGCTGCTGCGCCAAGTGTTCGGGCACGCCAAGCAGGGCGCCAGCTACGGGCACACCAAGATCGCCGGGAAACAGATGCTGCGCAAGGGTCTCTCGCCGCTGGCCACCACGCTGTCCACCGCGCAGGGTGCCCCGGTAGTCGCCGGGATCCGGCTTCGTGCGGGCAAAGCGAACTTGGGCAAGGGTGCGGCGTCGATGGTGGCCGAGGCGATCGGGGTCGCCCGCGCGGCAGGCGCGGTCGGCGAGATCTTGGTCCGCGGCGACGCGGCCTACGGCAACAGCGCCGTGGTACGCGCCTGCATCAAGGCCGGGGCGCGATTCTCGGTGGTGCTCACTAAGGACCCCGCAGTAAGTCGGACGATCGCCGCGATCCCCCACGATGCCTGGACCCCGGTGCACTACCCCGGCGCCGTGCTCGATCCGGACACCGCGAGCTGATCAGTGACGCCGAGGTCGCCGAAGTCGAGTTAACCGCGTTCGCCTCCACCAAGCATCCTGTCACCGCGAGGCTGATCGTGCGCCGGGTCCGCGACCGGGCCAAGCAAGACGAGCTGTTCCCGGTCTGGCGCTACCACCCGTTCCTCACCGACAACACCGAACCGACTGCGGCCGCGGACATCACCCACCGCAGGCACGCAATCATCGAGACGGTGTTCGCCGACCTGATCGACGGACCGCTCGCGCACCAGCCCTCCGGGCGCTTCGCCGCCAACGCCGCCTGGACCATCTGCGCCGCCATCTGCCACAACCTGCTGCGCGCCGCCGGCACCCTCACCAGCGATCGGCACGCCGCCGCCCGCGGCGCCACCCTGCGCCGCCAGCTCGTCACCGTCTCCGCCCGCCTGGCTCGTCCGCAACGCCGACCGATCCTGCACCTACCCCGGCACTGGCCCTCGACGACGCAGTGGACCGCGCTATAGCACGGCGTCTTCGGCACCGGGCCGCCAGCGCTCGCCTGACTCAACCGCCGCCGTGCTGGCCAGACCGCAGACCCCAACGTGGAAGAGCTGGGCAGACCAGCGAAGTCGTATCGCCCGCACCACAACGAAGATCACCTACGGCCCGGCAAGATCATCCGACCAGCCGGTCCACGGGTTGAGGCTAAGGAATCGCTCGATCATGCCGAAAGGCACGTGTTCATGCTGTGCGCCAATAACTGCTTGGCGTTCGGTCGCCGAACGCCGACTTCGTCGTGCCGCACGGCTGCCCGGGGCGGGACGCGGCGCGCGTCGATATGCGCGCGTTCGACTCGGGCGCATGTGTCTGTAAGGAGATCCGCTGCCGGGCGCCCCAGGTCCGCGCTGGGCGTAGCTTGGCGACGTGTGGGTGTTGGCTGCGGATGATCTCTTGGTAGGTCCGCGGGGCCGCGTCTTGTGTATGGCGGTAGCGCATCGACTCCATGAAGCGGTGTGGCCGGCCTGGCTGCAGGCTGCGTGGCATCGGTCCGATGGATCGCGACGCATCGATCTGCTCCGCGCACTCGAGGCCGTCGATGCCGATCCGGTACGCGGGTGGCGCGACCCGAGAATGCTCGTGGACCCGATAGACGAAGCTGTCAGCCACGCGATGTACTGGCAACCTCCGCACGAGGAGGAGGCGATCACCGCTGATCGAGCCGTGGCCGCCGCGTTGCGCCCGGTCGCCGCGGCGATCGCGTCCGCGCCCGCGACGGCGTGGTGGAGCAGCCCGGTGGATCTGGGCCGGTTGCGGTACACGAGCTGGTCCGACCACGCGCCGGGCACGGTTCCGCCGCTCACGGGAGCGACCGAGCGGCTGAAACGGTGGCGCGAGCAAACGTTGGCGGACGACCGCGACGCGGCGAGGAACCGCGCGGCCGATCCCGCCGCGCCATTCAGCGGTCATTGGTGGTCGACGCCGGCGATGGCCTCGCTCGTGACCACGACCCGACCGCTGCGGGGGCTTGGTTCGCTGGAGCTTGTCTGGGAGGAGGACAGTTTCGGGCCACGGGCGGCCTTGATCTGGACGTTAGAGCCAACTCGGACGCCGCGGGTGTGGGAGATCGACGCTCCCGAGGCCTGGGTACGGCTGGTCGAGCGTTACCCCCTCGACATCACGAACAGCCGCCGACACGACTGGTACAGGACGACCGGCCGGACCGGCACCTGGTGTATTCCGGATTGGGCGGCGGTCGCCGCCGACTGGGACGCCGTGCATCTATCCGTCACCGGTTACCTCACCACCGCGACTCGCGCGCTGATTCTCGCCAACGGCGAAGCAGCAACCATCCTCGCTGGCTGGAATCCCGACCAAGCGTGGTGGCTCACCGACGTTCTCGCTACCAGCTCGGACGCGGACACCTGGCTCCGCGACGAGGATGCGAGCGAATCCGGACATGCCTGGCGTCGCTCGGGATAGCGAACCGGTCACCGCCCAGCTTGCAGCATCTTGCGATAGGGCGAGGGGTGCTCGCCGCTCGCGACGACGCTGTGGGCGCGCGTGGTCGCCGATTACGTGCCGCACCGGTCGGTGTTGATCAGGTCTGCGGTCGTAGGTGTGCGCGCTGTGGAGGGCGGGATCATCCTCCGACCTTCACGCACCTGCCGCGTTCAGCGTGGACCTACCGGAATTGCGGAGGTCGGGTCGGGCGGTGGCGGGGTAGGTTCGCGGCGTGCAGTTCAGCAGCGCCCACGTGGGTCGAGGCCATCGGGAGCCATCACCGGAGCAGGTGCAGGCATGGCATCGCAAGATAGACCCGCCCGACAACGAGCTTCCTGGGGCGATCCCATTCCACGCACTGTTCGCCAAGACCGATGACCTCGCGGTCGTCCTGGTGGGCGCCGATGCATACAGCACCGGCATGTTGATCAAGATCGCGATGCGCCTGCGCCGAGCTGACCGATCCCCGTACGGGCTGCACGCCGACCCCTACGGTCCGGGCGGCTCTGGGCTCCTCGTGGGCGCTGCCTACCCCGATGGTCGAACCGCCAGCAACGTGGGCAGCAGCTTCCCTGATCCGATTGCGCTAGAGGATGCGCCGAATGGCCGGAATCGCACGCATGCGTTCAGTTGTCTTCGACTGCCCCGACACGCAGGTGCTAGCGGAGTTCTACCGCGACCTGCTCAGTTGGGAGATCACCCACGCCGGCTATGACGAGCCGGACGGCTGGACGGTGGTGTCCAACGGAACGCACCGGATCGATTTCCAGCGAGTCACCGACTACCGCCCACCCACCTGGCCGGATCCCGCCGTGCCGCAACAGCTCCACCTCGACCTGGCGGTTGACGACCTGGACGCGGCGGAGGCGGACGCGGTCAAACTCGGCGCCACCAAGTCGCCCGAGCAGCCCAGCCCGGCCGAGTACCGGGTGTTCCTCGACCCGGCCGGGCACCCGTTCTGCCTGTGTGTCTAGCGACGAGGCACGCCCCTGCCAGCGGAGCGAGCCGACCTCACATGCCGCGGTGAGCGCGATCCTGCCGATGTCCGCAAGTCCTACCGAATCAACGGACAACGCGCCAGCTGCACCTCGTAGTCGGTGCTGGTGACTAGCGGTGGCGACAAGGGGCTGAGTTCCAGATCAGATCTGGCGTCCTGTCCGGTGAACGCACGGGAAATGCCGCGAGGTGCGCGCTGACGGAGGCGTTCTGGTTGTCGTCCGGTGATCGGGGGACGATCACTGTGTGGACGCGCCGTCAATTCGGATTTGGCCGCCGGTAGCGCTCGGTGTCCCGCTCGCAGTCGGCCTGGTCCTGACGGCCGCGTTGGGCGATCCGGCTTCCCTCGCCAGCCAGCCGGCGCGATGGGCCGGCGGCTTGCTCGTCGTGGCGTTCTCCTATGGAACGGGTGGACGCTGCAGGTCATGGCGTCGCATCGCACGTCGATCTTGCCCGGTGGTCCAACGACGGTGGTCCTTCAGATGGGTCCGTTTCGTGTCAGCCGCAATCCGCTCTATCTCGGGTTGATCGCGCTGGATTTCGGACTCGCGTTATTGATGCCTTCGTTCTGGTTGCTCGTGTTGGTTCCGGTCGGCGTCGCCGCGCTCTTCTGGGGCGCGATTCGGCCCGAAGTGAGATACCTGTCCGCCAAGTTCGGCGCGGACTACGCTGCCTACCGCGCTCGCGTTCGCAGGTGGCTGTGACGCTCGCTCATGCCGCTGATTTGCGCTCGGCATCGAGCGCCTAGGCGAGGACGGAAGGATGCGGCCAAGCACGCACTACCGTGGGACCAGTGTCCTGACAGTTGTCGACGTGCACGCGAAGTCGTAGCGACGGATCGATGCCGGTTGGCAACGCGATGGTACTTGTCGTCGGACCTAGGTCCGCGGTACAGGCCTGGCCTGTCGCGCGTTGCTTGGTCTTAATGATCAAGTGGTGAGGGCCATCGGCGTCAACAATCGCGGGTAAGTTCGGGCACGAACTGTTCCCCATGGTGTCGACGTAGATTCGCCCCGCTGGCGCCCAAGCGACGCCGGGCGCTGTCGGCGGTGCCGTCGCCGGCGTGATCCCATGCGGCACATCGTTCGAGTAGGTGATGACCTCACGCGGGAGCTTCGGACCCGTAGAGCAGGCAGTCAGAGGCGACACTGAAATCACTGATACCACCGCCGCCGTACCTGCCACACGCCACCATCGGGACCACATACCTCCCAACGCGGCAGACGCTACGGGTTGCGTCCCGAGTCGCGCACCAAGTGCGCTGGCCAATTTGAGTGTTCTTGCGCCCGCGACCAGCCAGCAACGGTTAAACCAGTATTCGTTCATGCGGCGGTCAGCGCGCTCAAGAGCGGACACGCCGCGAGTCGTGCGCGATCCTGCCGAGATGATGACGGTCCTATTCGATCTTGCGTTCGGGTGCGACGCCCGCCGTGTGTGTCGGCGTGTGGACCAACTCGGTGGGAGGCGCGGTGCCGGGTCAGCCCGCGTAGTAAGGGATGCTCATCCGGTCCAGGTGACCTGACCAGGACAGGCTGAAATTCCAGCAGCCGGCCCCGGGCAGGTCGATGATCGACGGTCCTGGGCCGCCCGCCACGGTGCGGGTAGCGATAACGCTAGACCCGCCGAGCCGCGCCTCGATCTTCAGCGCATCACCGTTGGTACCCACCCGCGATACCCAGAGGATCTTGTTGAACGGACCGGGAGCCGGCCGGGGTGGCGAGTGCAGCGGCTCGCCGAACAGGATGCCGAGGATGTTGCCGTTGGTACCGAGCACGTAGGGCATAGCTTGCGTGCGTGGCGTGAAGCCACCCTGTGCCCAGGTGGGCAGCACGCCCGTCCTCACCGAGCTTGCGCAGCCAGTCGCCGACGATGTCGGGCTCGCAGTACGCGAGGGCGCCGTCGGCTTGTGATGAGTGGTGCCCGAGCACGCGCCGAGCACGAGGGCCGCCACGAGCATCGCCACCCCTTTCCATGCGCGGTGTCGGGCGCCGGCGTGTGGTCGTGGCGGGTGGGCTGATAGTCCCGAGCGCCGGTTGACGGTTTTCATTGCCGCTCTTCGGCGAGCAGTTGCCTTACGTCCACGGTTGTCGGAACGGCGTCGTGCGTTGCGTGCAATGTGTCACCGTCCGAGCCCAGCCTCAGCTGCCAGGTGTCGTTGTGGCGAGCGGTGCGTGGCAGGTCGCGGCGGACCGTAAAAGCGTCATCGACATTCAGCGCGTGGATGAAGGGATGCTTGGTGCTGCGGTAGAGGGTGAACACCCAGGTGCCGCTGCGGCTTGTCGCCCGGGCCATCGGGTAGCCCGACGTGACCGGCTCGAGGTTCTGCTTGTCTGCGATCGGCTCCGGGCGCAGCGCCCGGAGCGCCACGTCATAAACGCGTACCGAGTATCGACCCGAGTTCGTTGCTTGCAGGTGTTGCACCGGGTAGAGCATCGTCCCTGTTTGCGACAGCGCGTCGAAGCTGAACTGGCCGGGCAACTCCACGAATGTCGGAGCACGGTCGAGGCGCGTGTCGACCAGGGCGAACCGGCTCGTAGGGGTGTGGGCGGCGGGCGCGAGTGGGAGCGTGCGGCCATCCTGCGCGAGCCCGCCGAGCGTGCCGACGGCCGAGATCACCGGCAGCGCGTAGCGGGCGGGAATCACCAGTTCACTGCGCCCGGGCGCGCTGATGACCGTGCTGCGCTGCTCGATCCGAACCGTGAATGTCGTCTTGCCGTCGCTGACGATCGCCGATGTGCCCGCGGCCATCGGCGCCGGTACCACCGGTGCGTCGCGGGCATGCGTCGTTGTCGTGCACGCATCCACAACGGCCACGAGGGCTAGTGCCGCCACGAAGCCCCACTTCATCCTGCCCACCTCCTGCTGCTCATACACCGCTGGCGGGCATGAGGTTCCCGCTGGATGTGGGACCTCGACCGGTCGGGCACACTCGGATCAGGTGGGGTCGACTCACATTCCCGGAGGGCCGACCCGTGGACGACTTGGACGATGACGAACTCGTGCGCCGCGCCCGCGACGGCGACGTCCATGCCTATGAGAAGCTCATCCGTCGCCACCCGCCGATTGCGCACCGCACGGCGGTGCTGCTCGCGGGCGGTGACGGCGATGACGCCGTGAAGGAGGCGTTCGTGAAGGCCTACTCCGCGCTGGACGGGGCGGTCCAGTCCATCGCCTTCTGCACGACGGCACGCATTCGGGCAACGACGGCCTGTCGCGCCTGCGTGTCGGCAGCATGATCCAATTCGTCGAGTAGCAGGTTGAGAGAGCGATCAAGGGCGCCCTGCTCGTCCCAGACGGGCAATCGGTTCAGGAAGGGTCCGTAGAAGTCGTTCAAGCGCAGGTCCCAGAACCCAAACGCACGCAGGATGATGGGCCAAACCGTGGCCTCGTCTTCGGCCTCTGTCACACCGAATCCGAGACTGTTGACCATCTTCAGGATGTGCTCACCGGAGTCCCGCCAGGTCGCATCCGAATTCAGTGTCGCGACTTCTAATACGCCCGGCGTCACAACGTCGCCCACCAGCAGGTCGCAGGCCAGTTCGATCGCTTTGGGGATCGACTCCGATCGCCGCCCAATCGCAATCCGCGCAGCCAGTCGACCCACCCGGGCCTGAAGCGACACGGGAATCTGCTGAGTCACGTTGATCAGATTACGGCGCCGACCCGCACGCTCATGCCGCCGAGCGCGCGCACCGATGCCAGGGTGTCGACGCAAGAACACGTGGCGTGTCGTTGGACTTCCCGGCTGCCCGTTCGCATCTGCCCATGCCCCTGGTCGGCGTGATACCCGTTTCCACCCGGCGTACGGGGGTGATCACAACGAAATGCAGCAGCCATAGCATCTGAACACAGTGATCACCATCCGAGGAGCTGTGCCGCTAGCCGTCCCTACAGCCGCGCTGGTCAGCGCGTTCAGGGCCATGCCCCATGGCAACTCGGGCGGGACGTATCAGATCGTGTAGGGGTCGGAGTGCGAGCCGATGGGTGCGTTCATTCCGGTGACGATGTCGGATGCACTGGCCTCGCGCCCTTGATCGACGCCGCCGATTGACCACTCGGTTGACCAGATCGATGACCGCCCGTGCGGGTCGAGTGCGGCGCGAAGGCTCCAGTGGCCGCTGCTCGTCCGCGTCGGGCCGGAGAGTCCGACGCCGTTGGGCGCCACGGACCGCTCGATGTAGCTGAGCGGGATCGTCGCTGTGTAGGTCGTGCCGGGTGCGCCGAGTGGGGACGTGGTGACCGATCCCCGCGCGATGCGCTGGGTGCCCGGCGCGCAGTCGCTGAGCGGGCGTCGGACCGATCGGTGCTGCACACAGTTGGTGTAGACGCGGTCGGTGCCCTGAACCGACAGCGCCACGGTGGACGCGTCCACGGGGCTGCTGTACTCGAACTGCGAGGAATACACCACGTAGCGGTAGTGCGTGCCGACGATGCCAAAGATCGCCGACCCGGTCGCCTGGACTGTCTCGTCTTGGTCGGTGAAGTCCACGAGGCCGCTCGGCACCAGGCTGAATGCGCGCCCGTTCACGATCCCTGATGCACTGTGCGCGCCGGCAGGATTAACCGTGGTGAAGTCGATGGATGTCCTGGTCGTGCCGCCGTCGGTGCCGCGCACCGACGCATGTAGCAGCGGTGCGGCCATCGAGACGGCGATTCCGTCGAACAGCACGCAGGGTTGAAAGGCGATGAAGGTGCACGTGGCCCCGACGCCGGAGGCCTGCGGTTGGGCCGCCGATTGCCGGGCGGCCGGCGGCGACGCGTCAGCCGCAACGACCCCGCCGGTTACCACCGCGATCATTGCGCAGGCGGCCAAGACGCGACCCCGCTTAATAACCGATCGACCCAACCTATAAGGAAGATGGGTTCATTGCGCGTCATCTGGGAGCGCGCGCTTGAACAGCACGATGGGATGGACCATGCGCCACCCGACGCCCCAGGAAGACACGATCCCGATGGCCTCCCAGCCCTCGCGCCCCAGCTGGTTGAGGCCCTCGACCTCGCGCCGACGTTTCACAAGATCGAATGTCGTGTACTCCCAGCGCTGCACACGTCCAGCGTCGCGGATCCGAGGTTCGTTGTGTATAGGCCAGCCGCCCCGAAGCGTCGGACCGAAAGGCCCCTTGACCCATCGGCGCGCGTCCACGGGCTGCACTCATCTCCCGCCGAGTGCGTGCGCTTGCAGGGATCAGCGCGTGACGCCGACCCTGTCGGCATGACCGTTTAGGGAGTCGCTTCCGGGTCGCGGGCCATGTGACCGCCCGGGGCGGAAGGCAGCTTGTGGGGGAACTCGACCGGGACGATCTTGCCATGGCGGAGTCGTTCGAGACGAAGGTGCGGTGGAGGTTCGCATCGACGATGCCGGACTGGCCGCATGAGTACACCATGCGTTCTTGGAGACCCGACCTCGCTGGCGGTCTCTGCCATCCTCACCCGGAAGTGGCGCGGATTCGGTGCGTAGATCTTCAGGTAGGGCTCCAGCCGTTGGTGGCTGTGCTCGCGGCAGTGCGCTTGCTTGAACTCGCCGATGACGGCATCCCTGTCGCGGTGACCTGCCGGCTCGGCTTCTCCAAGCAAGCGTTCTACCAAGGCGCGCCATTCCGGTCAGCGGCCGAGAGTGGGTGAAGGCCGCGCCTGATCAACGCCGTGTACGAGATCCACCATGACGACCCGAGCTTCGCGTATCGGTTCATCGCCGACGAGCTGCCCGCGCATGGCATCACCGCATCGGAGAATCGAATGCAGCGGCTGTGTTCGCAGCAGCAGATCTGGTCGCTGCATGCGAAGAAACGCGGCCTGAGAGGTCGCGTCGCCGCGCGCCATCGCGCAGCCCACCCGTTCACGCAGAAAGCTGCTCGTGAAGAAGACGAAGCGCAGGAGCGGTGTCGATTTGAGAATGGTCCCTTCGTCGGTATCAAGTCAGCACTGACCGCAAACCAGCGATTGGATACAGGCATGCGCAAGATCATCAACTCCGCCTTCATCTCGCTCGACGGCGTCACCGAAGACCCGAGCTCCTGGGCGATCTTCGACCCGGACTCAGGGCAGGAGGCGGCTCACGAGCTACAGGCCCTTGGCGGCATGCTCATGGGACGAGGCACCTACGAGTATTTCGCCGATGTCATGCCCAAGCAGACCGGGCCGTACGCAGACGAGATCAACGCTATCCGCAAATACGTGTTCTCCTCGACCCTGGAAACCGCTGACTGGAACAACTCCACGATCATCGACGATGATGTCATCACCGCTGTGACCGAGCTCAAGCTATACGACGGCGGTGACCTCATGATGTATGGGCGCGGCCGACTCAGCCAGACCCTGCTCGAGAACCATCTCGTCGACGAAATCCGGTTCTCCGTTCACCCAGTACTCGTCGGCGGGCGCGCGGTCGGCGGCGGCAACGGGCAAACCCTCCCGCTGAAGCTGCTCGGGGCAACTCCGTCGCCGAGCGGCGTCGTCGCGCTCACCTACGTGCCTAGGTCCAGCTGAGCGCGTTGTCGTCCGACGGCTGATGCGCGACATCCTCCCGCCCTGCTGCCCGATATCGGCGACAGGGCCGAGGCCGAGCGCTCGGAACGCGGGCGCGCGCTGCCGAGCACATCAGCGCTGGATCCGCGCATCGCGAGCCAGACGGCGAAATAAATAACCATGCGGCGCAGGCATGATCGCACGAGTCTCGCGCTGCACCGCAACCGTCTATGGGATACACGAGCCTTTCGCTGACGCGAGAGCACGGCCGAATCGCTATGTACCCACGGGTGGGCTGGGTCAACGGATGAGCGTGGTCTTCGGCCGTACCACGCAGAACTCGTTGCCTTCCGGGTCGGCCAACACGATCCAGGACTCGTTGCCGGTCTGCCCGATGTCCACGCGGCGGGCGCCGATCTGAATGAGCCGCTCGATCTCAGTGTCGCGATCGTCGGCTTCGCTGGTCAGGTCGAGGTGCACTCGGTTCTTGATCGTCTTGGTCTCAGTCACCGGCATGAAGCACATGCCGACCGGCGCCGTCTCATCTGGTCCGATCACGACTTCTCGCTCCCGTTCGGACAGGATCCGCCAGCCGAGTGCCTGTGCCCAGAAGCGGGCAAGGCGAGGCAGGTCGTGGGCGTCTATGACGATGTGATGCAACCTGACAGGCATGCCGGCCAGTCTGCTCGTAAGCGACCGCAGTGACGCGACAGGACAGCCGCGCGCTGGACCGTCGAGCACGTTGATCTGGTGCGAGAGCTGCTGCCAGCCACGGAGGGTGATCCGGACAACGCGGAACTTGCTCACCGCGACCTACCGTGAACAAGATCCGGCAGTTCCCGATCAATGATTGGCTGACGACGGCGGCGCTGTTCCGAACGACCGGATCCGCTGATGGTGCATCCGATCGTGCGGAGTTGGGTGCGATCAGAGTGTTCGGGCCTCCCATGCCGGCCGCTGGAGCTCGTCGTTGTACACGACGATGTCGGCCAGATCGGCCGGGCGGACCGCAGCGAAGTAGAACTGTTGGGAGGGGATGTAGCGGTCGCGCCAGCGCCGCGCGACGTCGGCGGCGGACAACACCCCCTGCTCTCTGATCATGGCGCGATCAACGGTCTCCGCGAACGCGGTCGACACGAAGATGCGCAGGTCCCACCGATCAACCAGTTCCGGGCGCAGGAGGAATACGCCGTCGAAGAGCAGCACGGCGTCTGCGGGGGCGGTCGTAACCGGCGGGCACAGCGCAGTGTCCGTCCGCCGGTCGTAGACCGCCTGCTGGAACCGTCGGTCTCCGCCCGGACCGAGCGGATCGAGCAGAACCCGGTTCAGCGCGTCGTAGTCGTGGGTATCGAAATAGCAGCCTTCGGCCGAGTACTCGCCGCGCGGTAGCGCAGTGCCCTGGGAAAAAGGAAGCCCTCGATCGTCGCGCGAATGACTTCGCGGCCCTGCCCACGCAGGACGACGGCCAGCTCGTCGGCTAGCGTCGTCTTGCCGGCAGCGGGCGGTCCATCGATCGCGACCCGCGTCGGGTGAGCGATCGTGACAGATCCGACCGCCTGGGCCAGGCGACACAGCAGCTCATCGCGGGTGCCATTGTCCACGTTCTGCCACCGTCCGCCCCGGTAAAGATCGTGTCGAGTCACCCTAGGCGTATCTCGTCGTGTGGCAGCGTCCGGATGTGGCTCCCGGTCTGCACGAGTGACCAACGCACTGACACTGCCACCGCTGATGGTGCACCCGATCCTGCCGACGAGCGCGTGGTCGAGGAGGCCAACGGCCCGCGCTTCGGGTTCAGCCGTCAGTGGTCCCCGGCTAGCCTCCGATGCGTGGACACTGAAGACCTACGACTTGCCGTCTATGAACGCTTCCGGCGGGGCGAGATCCCTCGGGTCGCCACCCTCGCCAGCGGTATGTCGACTACCCCGGAGCAGGTGTCCGCCGGCTTGGCCTCCCTCGCCGCCGGACGGCACCTCGCCCTGGGCCAGGACGGCGGGATCACCATGGCGCATCCATTCACTGCCGTTCCGCTCGGGTTCTCAGTGATGGGCCGGGACAGTTTGTGGTGGGGCGGGTGCGCATGGGATTCGTTCGCGTTGCCGCACCTGCTGCCTGACCAGGCGCCGATGCTGGTGGCGACGACATGCCCAGCGTGCGAGCAGGCACACGCGTGGCAGGTTGACGACCACGAGCCACCTGTCGGCGACCAGGTCGCTCACTTCCTCGTTCCCACCGCCCGAATGTGGGACGACGTGGTCTTCACCTGCAGTAATCAGCGGATCTTCTGCTCCGAGACCTGCGTGACCGCCTGGCTCGATCGGTCAGGACGCCGGCGCGGCTACGTCATGGACCTACCAACCCTGTGGCGACTCGCCCCGGTTGGTACGCCGGCCGGCCCGAGCGCGGCTACGTCCGACGCGAGCCAAGCGCCGCTGCGGACTATTTGCCGCATGTAGCGCGTTGATGCCGCAAAGTTGATCTCACTCTGTTGATCTTGTGCCGGCCCCTGCTGAGCGAGAGACCGACAACACCGCGTCCAGCCGGTCGCGTGCGCAAACGAAGGGCAGACCATGATGCACGACCAGACCGCTGACGGTCCGGCAGTTACGACCGGCAGGCTCGCTGGTGGCCGACCCGGTCGGGCAACCGCCGCGGCAGCGGGCAGTCGTCGCCGCCGGGGTGCGCCCGATCCGGCTGCACGACGCATGGCGCACCGCGATCACGCTGATGCTGGCCGCGGGGGCGGCGGTGCGCACCGGACCAGGCCGGGGCGCCCTGGAGTCCGACGATCGGCGACTTGATCGGACGGCGCCGGACGCGCTGAATGTGATCAGGAATCGAGAAGCACCGCGGATCTGACCGGGCCTACCGTTTCCGCATGCGGCAAATGCACCCGGCCGCTCAGCATGGAAGGGAAACCCAAGAATGCCTGCTAAGAATTCCATGACCGAGTCCTCGGGCTTCAGCGCCGAGGAGCGCGCTGCGATGAGAAAGCGCGCCGCCGAGCTGCGTGCCGAGGGCAAGAAGGGGGCCAAGCAGGCCGACGGCCTGCAAGCGGTCCTCGACGGCATCGCGGCGATGGCACCGGACGACCGTGCGCTCGCCGAGCGCGTGCACGTCGTGGTGACCGCGACCGCGCCCGAACTGTCGCCGAAGACCTGGTACGGCATGCCCGCCTACGCGAACACGGACGGCAAGATCGTCGTTTTCTTCCAGGACTCGGGCAAGTTCAAGTACCGCTACTCGACCCTGGGCTTCCAGGACGCGGCGAGCCTCGACGACGGCGACATATGGCCGGTGGCGTACGCGCTGCTGAAGTGGAGCCCCGTGGTGGAGAAGAAGGTCGCCGAATTGGTCCGGGCCGCGATCTCCTGAGCGGATCGGCGACCGCGGTTCGTCGGACGCTTACGGGGTCGTGCCCGCGGGCTCAGCGCTTCGCTGTGATGCCGAGATCGGGTGCAGCGTCGGCCGGGCGATGCGTGCGTAGTCGGCGGTGGCGATGCTGATCGAGCGATCCAGTCGTGCCGCGTTGAAATACAGCCGGGGCTGCTCGAGGACGCTCGGATCGACGAGCAACTCGACCTCGGGGTCGAGAGCGAAAGGCAGCACCGTGCCGGTGATCGCGCGTGCGAGCCGTTCGGTCGTCGCGGCGTCGCAGAAGCCGGCGTATCGCGCCTGGTAGCGGACGCGGACCAGGTCAAGGTCAACCTTCCGGTCGCCCGGCACGACGGCAAGAACGTACTTCTTCGTCTTGCGGTCGAGCTTCACCAACAGCATGAGGCACTTCGCGGCCTGCCGTACCGGGTGACGGCGCAGCGCGCTGACGAGCTCGGTCGTACCGACCGGATCGTGATCGACCAGCTCGAAGTCCGCCTCGTGCTCCGCCAGCAAGGCGACCAGATGCCGATAGGTCGAGTTCTCGCCGTCGTCCACGTCCATGCGATCCACTCTGCGGCGGAACGTCTAGGAAGACAAGACGTCTGTTTCTCAATCGATCATTAAGCTGAACTACACTCAGGGCAGTGGACGTGCGACAGTTGCAGATCCTGCGCGAGCTGGGCGAACTGGGCAGCGTTCGCGCCGTCGCGGACACGCTGCGGATCACGCCATCTGCCGTCTCGCAGCAACTGCATCTGCTACAGGGCACGGTCGGGGTTCCGCTGACTCGCCGGGAGGGCCGCACCCTGCGGCTGACCGAGGCCGGCGAGGAGCTCGCGCTCGCCGGCGCGGATGTCCAGACGGCGCTGGGCCGAGCACAAGAGGTCGCGGAAGGTCTCTCCCGGACGCCGCATGGTGCGGTCACCGTGTCCGCCTTCAACAGCGCCGCCACGGCCTTGTTTCCTGCGCTGGCACGCGCCTTCCCTGCGACCGGCGCAGTCCGGGTCGTTCTCACCGACGAAGATGTCGAGCAGAGGTTCTTCGCACCATTGACCGCCACGCACGACATCGTGGTTGCGCATCGCTTCGAGCACACCGATCCCTGGCCCAGCACCGTGACTGCCGTCGCACTGCTGAGCGAACCTCTCGACGTCGCGCTCCCGATCGACCATCCACTGGCCCGACGCCGGTCGATCACGGCCCGCGCCGCGGCGCGTGAGCCGTGGATCGCGACCCACGCCGGCTTCCCGGTCGGGGCCATCATCGAGGCGCTCGCCGTGGTCAGCGGCCATCCCGTGACCGTGGCCCACCGGGTGAACGAATTCACCGTTGCCGCAGAACTCGTCCGCGCCGGCGCCGGGCTCGCACTCATCCCGCGCTGGACCACACCCGCGCCCGATCAGGTCGTGCTGCGACCGCTCGCCGACGTGCGCTCGACCCGCCGAATCGACGCGCTGATCCGCCCGGAGAACACCACACGAGCAGCGGTGCGCGCGGTACTCGCGGTGCTCGGTCAAGCCGGAGAAGGCCTCACTCGGTAAACCGCCGCGCGCCGATGACTCATCGCGCTTATGGTTCGGTCATGCGGACCAGCGATTTGGACAGCGGGGTCGACATTGACGACCCGCGACAGGCTCACGTGTCGGCCCGGTTGAAGAACAATCTCATGGCGTGGTTCACCACGGTCGATTCCCGTGGTCGCCCACACAGCGTGCCTGTGTGGTTTCTGCAACTCCCCGACGGTCGCATCTTGATCTACACGCGACCCGGCAAGCAGAAGCTGGCCAACATTGCCGCTAATCCTGAAGTGTGCCTGGGGTTGGATGTGACCGACATCGGTCGTGATGTGATCCGCATCGAGGGTCGCGCGCGCGTTGACGCCAGCCTGCCCGTGGCGGAACAGCACGCCGAGTACCGGGCCAAGTACGCCGAGCGAATCGGCGCGTTGTTCGGCAGCGTCGCTGAGTTCTCCGAACTGTTCTCGGTACCAATCGTGATCACACCGCGGCGGCTACTGGCCTAGGCACGCTGGTTGCCCGGACGAACACACGAGGCCAGCGTGCCGGCTCGGTTAAGCCTCCGGGTGCTTGGTGGCGACCCCTTCATAGCTGTAGCCGAACGGTTTCGGCCCGGACAGGTAGTAATTGTCCATCCGCGTCATGTCCAGACCGCTGTCGGTGATGAGCTTGTCGACAGGGCGGTTGAGATGGCACCCGCCGGCCACACGCCGCTGTATAGGGGTGAGCCGATCCTGCCAGCGGGCGACGCCGGAATCAGGGGATCGGCCGTGCTCGATGAAATGGAGCGTGCCGCCGGGGCGGAGCACGCGGTTGATCTCGTTCAGTGCTCGTTCCACATCGGGGATGCTGCAGAGCGTCCAGGTGGTCAGCGCGTGATCCACGCTGTCTGCCCGCAGCGGCAGCGACTGCCCGTCCAGGCCGATGTATTCGACAGGCACCGGGCTGTCGGCGACGCGGCGAGCCGCGAGTTTCCGTCCGACGATGGCCGGGTCGACGGCCAACACCCGGGTGACCGCTGGTGGGTAGTGGGCGACGTTGAGCCCCGAGCCGAAGCCGACTTCGAGCACCTCGCCGGACAGGCCGGCCGCGACTCGGGCGCGGATCGGCGTGTACTCGCCTGCGCGCATGACCACATTCATGATCCGCGGCACCACGTTCTCGGCGTACCAGCCCATCGCGCCGCTCAGTTCCGTTGCGTAGCGCCGGGAGCGGCGCGGGCGACGATCGCCTCGAGCGCCGCGACGTGTCCACGGAACGCGGCTCGCCCCGCAGGAGTCAGGTGGGCCAGCACACGGCGCCGGTGGTTGCTCACCGTGCGCTCGATGCGCACGTAACCGGCCTCGTCGAGGGTGGACAACTGCTTGGACAGCGCCGAGTCCGACAATGCGAGCTGGTCGCGAATGAACGCGAACTCGACCCAGTCGGAAGCGGCCAGCAGCGCCACTATCGACAGCCGCGTCGCCGGGTGAATCAACTCGTCGAAGCGGGGCACGCTCATGCGCGCGGGCCGGCTTGGACGGCCCTGCGCCGGACGACGGCCAGCAGTTGCGGGCCGCCGAGCGCGATCACGAAAGCGACCACGACGCTGGCAATGGTGACCGGGTGACCGGCGCCGTCGGCGGCCAGCGCCAGTGAGCCGGCGACCGTCACGCCCGCGAGCAGCAGCAGTCCGCCGAGCACGAGTTGCGGCAGCCGGCGGCCGACGACGTCGCTGCGAACGCTGAGCTGTGGGCTGCGGCGCCGGCCGTCGATCACGCGGGGGGCAATCGCGGAATGGATCGCGCCGAACGCCAGCGTTGCCGCGGCGGTGATCCACGGATGCGCCAGGTCGGTGATGACGCCCAGGCCGATCCACCCCAGCGCCAGCCCCCACCAGTACCAGCCCGGGACGTCGATCTGCTCGATCACCCGCAGCCGGCCCCGCTCGACGACCTCGAGCGCCGCACGTGCCTCGGCCGGTGTCGGCTCGTAGTCCATCAGGCTCCCTCACTTTCCAGCTTGGAAAGTGACGCTAGACTTTCCCATCTGGAAAGTCAACCGAGATGCATGGCCGTGGGCGCGGCCGGTTGGTCAGCTCGTGTGCCGCAGAATTGCGGGCAGGACCAGCTCCCACGTCTGCGGCGGCATCTCATGCCCGACTCGTTCCAGTTGCAGCAGCGTGGCTGACGGAATCGCGAGGGCTAATGCCATGCCGTGCGTCAACGGGAAGAGCGGGTCCTCTGTGCCGTGTACGACGAGGGTCGGCGCCCGAATCTCGCCCAGCCGCGACGACCAAGGCGGGGCGCCTTGCACCTTGCCGTGGTTCGCGCTTGCCGCAATGTTGGTCGACCTGTCGACGGTGCGGGCAACCACCGCCCGCCGCGTCGCCTCATCGAACGGCAATGAGCCGGATAATGCCCGTTCCTCTGCAAGGATGTGATCGATCACCGCGTCGCGGTTCGCCCAGTCCGGATCGGTCCGGGCGTCGTAGAACGTCTTGAGTTCGTCGCTCATCGCAGGCAGGTCCGCGCCGCAGGCCGTAGTCGACATCAGCACCAGCGACCTCGCCCGCTCGTGATGGTGCAGCGCCACGAGCTGTGCGAACGCACCGCCCATCGAGAAGCCGACGAGATGGGCGGACGGCAGGCCCAACGCGTCCAGCAGCTTCGGTACGTCATCCATGAGGTCGGTCCACGAGTAAGACGCCGCCCCCGGCGGGTAGGTGATCGACCGGCCGGTGTCGCGGTGGTCGTAGCGGATGACGAAGCGTCCGCCCGCCGCGAGCCGCTCACACAACTCGTCCGGCCACCAGTCCATCGATGACGCGAAGCCCGAGATGAGAAGCAGCGGCGCATCGGTGGCCTTGCCGATCGAATCGACATACAGTTGCACGTCATCGGTCAAGGTCACGAGCGCGGCCACACCGCCACTGTGCCAGTGACACGCCCTCGCACCGCAGCGAGTTACCCGTCGGCGCATCGAGCCCGTGACACATCACGGTTTGCGTGTGGCGGCCAAGGCCGTGGCGTCGTCGGCCAGACGCGGCCACCCGAATCGCTCGCACCAGAGTGGGAAGTCCTCGGTCGGGCCGATCCACTCCCAGTCGTCAACCGTGCCGACAGCGGCGTCTGTGCGCAGCGTCGCCAGCAGCTTGAACGTCTCGGCGTCACTACGGTGGGACACGAGCGTTGCCGCCAACGTGGCCGCGCCGCGCACCGTGACGTCCCAGTCCTCGGGCTGCGCCGGGATGTCTTCGAGGTGTCGATAGCGGGCGAGCAGCGTCGCTGCGGACTTCGCGCCGAACCCCGGCAAGCCCGGAAAGCCGTCCGCGCTGTCGCCGACGAGGGCCAGCCAGTCGGGGATCGATTCGGCCGGAACGCCGAACTTCGCGATCACTCCGCCGGCGTCGATCAGCTTGTCCTGCCGGCGGTCCCACTGGATGACCTTGCCGCCGACGCATTGCCCGAGATCTTTGTCGGGCGTGCAGATGATCGCCTGCTCGACTCGTGGGTCGGCAGCGGCGATGACGGCTGCGCTGGCCAGGCCGTCGTCCGCCTCGAGGTCCACCATCGGCCATACCGCGACGCCGAGCGCCCGCAGCGCGTCCTCCAGCGGATCGAACTGCGCCAGCAGCAGCGGGTCCATGCCGGCGCTCGACTTGTACGTCGGCCACATGTCGTTGCGGAACGATTCGATGACGTGGTCGGTCGCGACTCCGACGTGCGTTGCCCCGTCCTGCAGCATCGTGAAGATCGATTGGACGACGCCACGCGTCGCGCCGATCTCGATGCCGGCGGTGTCGAGATGTCCGGGCCGCGGCGCGTAGTACTGCCGGAAGATCTCGTAGGTCCCGTCGACGAGATGAACGATCATGTCCCGAGCCTGGCACAGCAGCCGTGATGCCGCTCGGCACCGAACCATCCGAGACCTAGCGAGCCTCCAGTCGCTTGGCACGGGGCAGCGGAGGCTTGCTCCCCCCGGTGTGCATATACGTCAGCAGCCCCCGCTGCCTCGGCGCCACCCTGCGCGGTGCAGACAGGTACGCATATCCTCGGGTCTCGGGTACTCCGAGTCAATCCTGCGTTTCGGACCGAGCACGAACCGTCGAGATACGGACTGCACGTCGTGGTGAGGGCGATACGCGGTACTTCGCCCGATCACTACTAAGCCTCGACGAGTACACCGGCCTCGGCGATCTCCTCGCCGTTGGCCACGTGCCGTTCGGGCTTGGGCCTGCCCGGCAACGCCCTGGCCAGCACGGCCACGATCACCATGGCCCCGGCGCTGATCCAGAACGCACGGTCGTAACCGGCGGTCGGAGACGATGCACCCGCGGCGACGGTGGCCATGGCGGCCAGGCCTACCGCGCCGCCGAGCTGGCGGGTGGTGTTGATCAGCCCGGAGGCCAGCCCGGCCTGGTGTACCGGTACGTCCGCCGTCGCGGCGATCGTCATCGGCACGAACGAGAGGCCTACGCCGAGCCCGGCGAGCACGAGTGCTCCGAACACGTGGCCGGCGTAGCTGTCGCCCGCTGAGAGCTGGCTCAGCCACGCGAGCCCGGCCGCGGCGAGCAGGGGACCGATGATCAGCTGGCGCCGGACGCCCACGAGCGCGACCAGCCGTGGGGCGGACAGCGCGCCCGTCAACGTCGCCAACGCGGCGGGAAGGAAGGCGAAGCCGGCCTTCAGCGGGCTGTAGCCGTTCACCTGCTGCAGGTACAGCGACAGGAAGAAGAACATGCTGAACAGCGCCGCGCCGATCATGACGGCGATACCGTTCGCGGCAGCGACCTGGCGCCGCCGGAACACAGCCAGCGGGACCAGGGGGTGCGCGCGGCGCGACTCGATCACAACGAACGCGGCGAGTAGAGCGGCTCCGCCGAGCAACGTAAGGATCGTGGCCGGCGAACCGCACGGGCGGGTATCGGTGCTGACGATGCCGTAGACGAGCAGGGCAAGGCCACCGGTGACCGTGACGGCGCCGGCCAGGTCCGGGCTGGGCCGCGTGCCCGCTCGGGACTCAACCAGCGACATGCTCGCGGCCGCGATCAGGGCGGCGCCGATAGGCACGTTGACGAACAGCACCCACCGCCAGTCGAGCAGGTCGGTCAGGATGCCGCCGGCCAGCACGCCGGCCGTGGCACCGCTCGCGGCGGTCGCTGACCAGGCGCCCAGCGCGCGCCGGCGCGCGGCCGGCTCGGTGAACGTGGTGGTGAGGAGGCTGAGGGTGGCCGGCGCCAGCAAGGCCGCACCGACGCCTTGGACGGCCCGGGCGGCGATCAGTTCCCCGCCGTTCCGGGCGAGGCCGCCGACCAGGCTGCACACGGTGAACAGGGCCAGGCCGAGCAGGAACACGCGCCGACGTCCGAACAGGTCGGCGGCCCGTCCGCCGAGCAGCAGGAAACCGGCAAACGTGAGCGTATAGGCGTTGATGATCCATTGCTGGCCGGTGGCCGAAAGATCGAGATCGGCCCGCATCTTCGGCAGGGCCACGTTCACGATCGACACGTCGAGTACGACCATGAACTGAGCGATGCAGCACACCGCCAGCACGGCCCACGTCGGTATGGCACGTTTCGACATCAGGGTTCTCCAAGTTGTGTCATGCTGCGGCTCGCGGCTTCGGCGTACGGGCGGTCGAGCACGTCCTGCGCCCGTTGGCCGGCGGCGCCGAGGAAGGCCGGGTCAGGTTGTCGCTCATACCCAGGCGACGAACGAGCACCAGCCTTGGGGACAGCCCGGCCCGACCGGAGGGCGGTGGCCGCGGTCGGCGGCGAATTAGATCAATCCGCGTTGCCCGGTATGGGAGCGCGTCTCAGGACGCCGGATCGGCAGTATTTACCTCAGCCAGCGGTGCCGCCATGCTTAGCGCATGGTGGATCAGACTGCACTGCGCGCCGTCCCGGAATCCGTGCTTGAACGCATTGCCCGTCGGGGGTGGTTATGGCTGCTGGGCCTGGGCATAGTTGCGGTCATCGTCGGCATCGTGGTGCTCATCTGGCCGAACCAAACGGTCCGCGTCGTGGGCGTGTTGTTCGGAATCTACCTGCTGATCAGCGGCATCATGGAGATCGCCTTGGCATTCGCGCCGGGCCAGCGAGGCGGGGTTCGTTTCCTCGGCGTCTTGGTCGGCGCGCTGTCGATCCTGCTCGGGCTGATCAGTTTCCGCGGCGCCTTGGAGTCCACTCTGCTGCTGGCGTTGTGGATCGGCTTCGGGTGGCTGCTGACCGGAATCACCCGCGCCGTCGCGGCCGGCTCCACGCCGTACCTACCTTATCGCGGCTGGCAGATCTTCGGCGGAATCGTGCTGGCCATCGGCGGTGTAGTGATCATCGTGGCGCCCCTTGAGTCGGTGTTCGCGCTCGCCGTGCTCGGCGGCATCTGGCTGATCATCATTGGGGGCTGGCAGATCGTCGAAGCTTTCATCCTGCGCAAGCATGGCGACGAGTTCTTGGCGGCGGTGGGCTGAACTCTCCCGGGCGCGGCGCCCCGGTCCGGGAATGCACCTCCAGCGTCGGGCGCCGTGCACGGGAGCGACGAGTGGCGGCGAGGTGGACGGGTGCAAGCGCGCGGCGCCCGAAGATGATCCGCGCGCTACCTGCGTGCAGCCGCGCCCATGCAGGGACGGTGTGTGCATTCGCATCACCTGACGAATTCGGAGTCGCCGAGCCCAGAAAGGTCGCCCGCCCATGTCACTGAACCGACTCGACCTGACCGTGCCGCACCACCCCGCGGTGCTTGATCAATTCAACAAGCGCGCCGAAGATGCCCAGCTCAGAATTGCCGACCAAATCACGCGGTTTGCAGGGTCGATGGCGTTCGTTTATCTCCACATCGTGATTTTTGCGGTGTGGATGTTGTTTGTGGAGCGCAGCCCGTGGCCAACGCTGACACTCATCGTGTCGCTCGAGGCGATCTTCCTCTCGACGTTCGTCATGATCGGCCAGAATCGGCAGGCCGCCTTCCAACAAGTCAAAGCCGATCACGACTTTGTCGCCCAGGAACAAGAACTCAAGACCAACACCTCCGTCACCCGGGCCATCTACCAGCTCACCCAGGAAATCCACGGCATGGTCAGCGCCCACAATGCGGGCGCCCCCCCGGAGGCGCGGCCATGACCGGGTAATCGGCCGGTGCGGACTCCGCTCGGCAGGGCAGTCGACGCCAAACCCGTCTCTCTCAGCCATCATGTTGAGATGACAGAACCCGCGCCCCGCATCGACTTCGCCAACATCCCCACGCCGACCGAGGGCATTCTGGTGACGTTGTTCATCACCGTCCGCAAGATCGCGCGGTCCCGTGACTTCTATTCGCGCGTACTCGGCGGCACCGTCGTCCTCGACGAGAATCCGTGCATCGTCAAGCTGTCCAATTCGTGGATCATAATGAACCCCGGCGGGCCGCCCACTCCAGACAAGCCAGGCATCTCGGTGGTCGACTACGAGCCCGGTGACACGACATCGATCTTCCTGAATCTGCGAGTGGCCGACATCCAGGCCTGCTACGAGGAGTGGAAGGCAAAGGGCGCGGAGTTCGTCACGCCGCCGATCGACCGCGTCGCAGAGATCCGCTGCTACATGCGGGACCCAGACGGCTACCTCATCGAGGTCGGACAGTCGACTGGTCTGCTGCACGGCCAGCTCGCCGCGAAACGCCCGGAGGATCTCCCCGGCTAGCTTCCGGTACCCGTGCGCCGCAGGCGTTGGCCGGGCTACCTCTCAGCACGCGAACTGCGCGTGGCTCGTACCAGGAGGTCGATCGCGGGGCGTGGCTCGCCCTCGACAGGGCGCAGCACCTGCTGGGCCCTCTCGATCCGGAGCGGTATCCCGCTTGCGGTGAGGTCGGAGCGGACATCGTCGGCGGTATACAGCACGGCTGGATCTGGTGGACCGCCCACCCCGCCGGCCAGATTTGCTGTGTCATGGGCGACCACGAGCGCCACCCCGCCGTCGGCCAGCGCCGTAGCTGCGCGCCGAATGACGACTCGACGCTCGTCCGCAGGCAGCTGCAGGTAGGCGATGACGACGGCGTCGTAGCTTCCCGGCTCCGGCTGATAGCCGAGCAGGTCAGCCTCGATCCAATCGATGCGGTCCGCCCTGCCGTCGCCGGCGGCTTGCGCGGCGCGGCGTCCTTTCGCCAGGGCCACACCGGAGAAGTCCACTGCGGTGACGCGCCAGCCGCGCCCGGCCAACCACAGCGCGTTGCGACCTTCACCGCACGCGAGATCGACCGCGCGACCGGGTGGCAGGTCGGAGAGCTCGGCTTCGACCCAGCGGTTCGGCGTGGCCGTCCAGACCAGGTCGGTGGCCGCGTACCGGGCGTCCCACTCTGAGCTATCCATGGGCATCACCCGTCATGCCTATTCGGGCTCGCGGCGGCACAATGCGTCCACCTGGTCAGCTCCGCCAAGGCCCGGCTCGAAGTCCGCGTGCTGGACAGCCAGCTGCGCCCTAGGCCGCAACAGGCCGCCGAGGCCGGACTCGCGGGTCTGGACGACGATGACCTTCCTGCCACAGCCCGTACACGGCTGGGGCCGAGCCTGGAACGTCGTAGCCACACCACGACCGTAGTCGCGCAGGTCTTCGCTGGGCTACGTCGACCGGACGACCAAGGGCATCGAGCTCATGCGTTGGCGGACGGCAGGTCGGCGGTGCCGCCACGGGTCAGCGCGAACGGATTGACGATCCGGTCGAACAGCTCCTCGCTCACGCCGTTGTCCAGCGCGGACTGTTTCAGGGTGAGGTTGTGGTCGATGGCGTAGTGCGCGATGACCGACGCTTGGTCGTAGCCGATGACCGGGGACAGCGCGGTCACCATCATCACTGACCGCTCGACGTTCTCCTTGAGCTTGGCATCGTTCAGCTGGGCGCCTACGACCAGGAACTCGCAGAAGTGGTCGCACATGTCCGCGATGATCAGCGCCGAGTGCAGGTAGTTGCTGATCAGGATCGGGCGGAACGCGTTGAGTTCGAAGTTGCCCTCGGCGCCGCCCATGCTCACCGCGACGTCGGACGCGATGACCTGGATGGCGACCATCAGCATGGCTTCGGCCTGGGTGTGATTCACCTTGCCGGGCATGATCGACGACCCCGGCTCGTTGGACGGCAGGATCAGCTCACCGATCCCGGTGCGCGGGCCCGAGCCCAGCCAGCGCAGGTCGTTGGCGATCTTGAACAAGGTGACGGCGGCCGCCTTGAGTCCAGCGTGTGCACGCACCATCGCGTCCAGGGTGCCCTGGGCGGTGAACTTGTTCGGCGCGGTCTCGAACGGTGCGCCGGTCATCGAGGCGATCTCCGCAGCGACCTCGTCGCCGAACCCGACGGGGGCGTTCAGCCCCGTGCCCACGGCCGTTCCGCCCATCGCCAGCTTGAGCAGCCCACCCGTCGCATGCTCGACGTCGGCGATGGCGTCTTCCAGTGCGCCGGCGTACCCGGACCACTCCTGGCCGACGGTCAGCGGGGTGGCGTCCTCCAGGTGGGTGCGGCCGATCTTGACCACGTCCGCCCATTGGGTCGCCTTGCGTTCGATGGCATGACGGAGCCGCTTGAGCGCGGGGATGGTTTTCGCCGCCGTCATCTGGTGCGCCGCGATGTGCATTGCGGTGGGGAACGTGTCGTTCGACGACTGCGCCGTGTTCACGTGGTCGTTCGGGTGCACCGGCTGCTTCGAGCCGAGCGTGCCACCCACCAGCTGAATGCAGCGGTTCGATACGACCTCGTTGACGTTCATGTTCGACTGGGTTCCCGATCCGGTCTGGAACACATAGAGCGGGAACTCGGTGTCAAGCGCACCGCTGGTCACCTCATCGCATACCCGAGCGATGCAGCTGCTCCAGGTAGACGTTCTTGGCAAAGTCGCCGTCCTGCCGATGCAACTGGCGGTAGGCGCGCAGCGCCTGCTGCTCCAGCGTCAGTACCGCCGCCGGCAATCGGCCGACCAGGCCGAGAGCCTCGCGCTCCGCATCGGTGTACGCCACGCCACGGTTGCGCATCGGATCGTTCAGCACAGCGGGCACACTCGGCGTGCTTACATTGCCATTGCTCGGGATCTTCTCGTTCATGTCGGCCGACCTCCCGATTGCACGTACGTCAACGATCGCCGTCATGGGCATGGGGGGCAGGGCGCAATCCGGGCCGGGATATCGGCGGCGACGTTGATCCGGTACTCGCTTCCCGACTTTCTCTCGTGATGTCGTCAGGTTGTCCGTCTGCGATCGCGGTGCCACACTACGTCGCGGAGATCGGGAATCCCGATCGGGGGAACACCATGAACGATATTCGCGGTGTCGCGAGCAGCCAGACGAATCGAGATCACGGTTCATTAGACGGGAGCCCGAGTAAGTCAGCTGGCGTGCCGGGGGCCCAACGCACGAATGCCGCCGTCCGTCGGCGGCGTACCCCCGGCGACCTGCTGGTTCGCCCGATTGCCGTCGTGGCGCTGATGACGCTGATCGTCAACGACCACATCATCAAGCAGCGATGGCCGGGGCTGCTCTCGGGGAAGCTCTCGGACATTGCCGGGCTGGTGTTCTTTCCGCTCCTGATCGTCTCGGTATGCGAGGTCACGCGAGCCGCCGTGGGGCGGCCGTGGCAGATGGGTAAACGCGGGGTCGTCGCCGTCGCAGTCGCCGTCGTGATCGGGTTCGCGGCGACGAAACTCTCAACAGCCGTCGCCGCTAGTTACGGCGACATGCTCGGCTGGCTTCGGTGGCCGTTGATTGGTCACTGGAGCCAGGTCGCGATTTCCCAGGATCCGACCGACGTGATATGTGCGCCTGCCGCAATTCTGGCCTGGATCGAGTTACGTTGCCTCACCTGGCGCGGGGGAGTGCTATGACTGCTCGAACCATAGGTATAGCCCTGATGATTGCGGTGGGACTCGCGGCCTTGATCGGCTCTGGTAGCTCCAAGCCCGGTGGGAGTGGAGGCAGCCACCACAAGACGTCCGCGGCGCACGCCAGCAGCTCAGCCTCGAAAGACGTCAGAATTGCTTCGTGTACAACGACGAACGGGCAGGCAACGGCGAAGGTAGTGATCGTCAACCACTCGTCAAAGACCAGCAACTACAACGTCGCGATCGCGTTCGAGTCGTCGGATGGCAAGGTTCACGAACGATCGAGCATCACGTCTGCGGACAACGTTCCACCAGGTGGCGTTGTCGTGCGGAATACGGCGGTATCCAAATCCTCAAGCTCTGGCAAGGTCACCTGCAAGGTGGATAGCGTAACGCGGTGGGCCTCGTGAGGCCGCGGTCAGGGTGAGCACGTCTGGGAAGTAGGCGACGAACGTCGTGAAGTCGAGGTCTACAGCCGGCTGGCCGTCGACCGGGTGCTACGTGTGCGGGCCGAAGGTGAGCGGCCGGATGCGCGGTCCGTCCATGCCGCCGACGCCTTTGCGCGCAACCGCAGAATCGGGTTCACGAGGGCCCGCATCTGATCGGACGGTGCGATACCGAGTTCGCGCAGCATCCGGGAGTGAAAGTCGTCGTAGTCGCGCAATGCCGCGTAATAGTTGCCGTCATGTATGTGGACGCGGATGAGCATTCGCTGCGCGCTTTCGCGAAGCGGTTCGACGGCGACGGCCGCGGAAGCGGCGACGAGCGCGGCCGCGACGTCGCCTTGCTTGAGCATCCAACCGGCCGTGAGTTCGAGGGCTTGGACGCGAAGTTGCTGCAACCTGGCGCGTTCGTAGATCACCCAGTCGTCGTACCAGCCGGGCAGTAGGTCGCCATGCAGCAACAGCGGCAAGCACGTCGCGACCTCGTTGGCCGAAACGGCGCGCGATTGACGCGTCCCGGAAAGGCGCCACACGTAGTCAACAAAATCTCGCACATCGATTCGCAGGTTCATGCTGAGCGCGACGTCGTGGCGGTCGTGCAATAACAGACCAGGCGCTATCTGATCTATCCGGCACGTCGTGGCTCGCAGGTTGGCTCCGGCATGGGCTTCCGTGCTGTCCGGCCAGAGAATGCCGGCCAGATAACTTCGGCGGCGGGCGCCGTGCAACGCCAACAGGGCGACGAGGCGCTGCTCGCGGGTCCGCATTTCGTGCACCGCGCCCGTCCGGGACAAGCGCCACGAGTCGAATAGTTCAAGGCTCCATAACGGATCTGTGATCGGCGAATCACTGATGCGTCGTGCGGTCATGGCGTCTCCCCGCCCCCATGCCAGTGACCCAGATGCAGCTATACGGTCTCTCTACGTACAACGCATTGTCAATAATCTGTGCCCGGAGGGGACACTTCAGTCAGCCAGCGCTGCACGGTATTGACCACCTCGTGCGGATCGGTGGTAATAATCGTGGTCGGCGCATCGTCGGTCGTACGACCGTAGGTCACCCGTGCCCGAAAGGGATGCTCTGGATCCGCTTCCCGCCAGGCCTGGATGACGAGCACGCCGAGACGCTCAGCGGCGCGATCATCCGACATTTCGTCCGTCCTTGCCAATCCCCCCGTCTTGCTTCACGTGTCGAGCCTGCCAAGCAGTGTGCGGTTACGAAGCGCGGCAGTGCCAGTAGCCGCCGTGGAAGTAACGCTGCGATCACTCTCGGGTCACGCGAGCCGTGGCGTACTGAGCGTGTCCGAGCGAGTGGGGGAGGTGATGAGATATGCGTGAGGAACTCACGATGAGCGAGCTGGACGACCAGCGCGTGGAACTGCTGCCGGCACGGGACACCCTGCACATGTTCGGCAGTGTGGTGAACATCTGGGCGTCGAACTCGGCCCTGGCGTTCAACGTGAACACCATCCAGTCCAACGCCCAGGCGTGGGCCGGGCAGACGATCGTAGTCGGCTAGAGCTGACCAGATCGTGCGTGCGGGCCGTCCTGGGCCAGGCCGGCCCGCACGCCTCACGGAGGTGAACCGTATGGATCGGTACCCGGTCCTGTGCGACGAGGAGCTCGACGCACAGAGGGCGGAGCTTCTCCCGCAACGGGAGACGCTCTGGTCAGTCACTGTCGTCAACGTAATCGGCGTGAATCTCGCGATCGCCGTCAACGCCGCGTCGATCAACGGCTCGGCGTCCGCCTTCGCGGGACAACAGCTCGCCGTGTGGATGCACTGACAGTCCGGTGGACACATCGCCCACGGGTGGGCTCGTCAGGGCGAGCCCACCCACCGATCACCCGACGGATGAGCTCCCGAGCGCCGTGCCGGCGTTAGGCCCGCGTCCGGCCGGCGGCCGCTGGTGTCGGGCCAGCGGGCTCCGTGAGCTCGGCCAGGTACAGGGCTCGGGCCTGCGGGAGCCTACGTACCTGGTGCGTCGTGGGGACGGCCAGGTACTACAGGTCTCGGAACTGCTGCACCTTGTCGTCCGCGAGCTGTCCGCGGCGCGCGACGATGCGCAGGTTGCCGCCGCGGTCAGTGAGGCGTGCGGTCGCGAGTTGACCGTCGACGGTATGCGCCGGCTCATCGCACAGAAGCTCGCGCCCATGGGCCTGGTCGAGGATCTCGCCGCACATGAACGACCCGCCGGAGCGCCCCGGGCGAATCCGTTGCTCTCGTTGCGCTTTCACCGCACTCTGCTGCCTGCGCGTGGCGTGCGGGCATGCTCCCGCGTCATGGCGCCGCTGTTTCACCCAGGAGTGATGCTCGCCGCCATCGTCGCGGCCGTCGTGCTGGACATCGTGCTCATCCGCACTCGCAGCCTGAGCGGCGCACTCGATCAGGCGTTCGCGACGCCCGGATACCTGCTGGCGCTGTTAGGCATCATCGTGCTCACTGCGCTCGTGCACGAACTGGGCCACGCTGCCGCCTGTACGTACGGCGGTGCCGAGCCGGGCGTGGTCGGAGTGGGTGTCTACCTGGTCTTCCCCTCGTTCTTCACCAATGTCACCGATTCGTATCGCCTCGACCGTGCCGGTCGCATTCGCACCGACCTCGGCGGGCTATACCTGAACGTCTGGTGCCTGCTCGTCCTCGGCAGCCTCTCCCTCTCCACGAACCAGGGGCTCTTCGTGCTGGCCGCGCTGGTCATGCAGTTCGAAATGCTCCAGCAACTCATACCGGCAGTCCGCTTCGACAGCTACTTCGTGCTGTCCGACCTCGCCGGAGTACCTGACCTGTTCGCTCGTGTCCAGCCCGTGCTGCGCAGCTTGCTGCCCGGACAAGCTGTCGACCCGCGCGTACGTGAACTTCGCCCGGCGGCGCGGCGCCTCGTTACCGGCTGGGTTCTCGTCGTCGTGCCGCTACTAGCCGCCGCCTTCGGCTTTCTGCTCTACAGCCTGCCGAACGTGGTGCGTCGTGCGGTCGGCGCGATCGGCGACCAGGCCAACCAGTTGACTGCGGCGTGGCGCTCCCACGAGATCGCCACAGTTGTGCTATCGATGCTCTCGATCGTGCTTCTCGCTGTGCCGATGCTCGGAATCGCCGCTCTGCTGTGGCAGATCGTCGTGCGCTCCGTACCACCTCTGCGGCGCGCCCGGGCGGTCCGAGCCGGCCGGCGGGCAGCCCGTGCGCCCAAGGAGATCGCTATGGTGTCCACAGATCCGAACGATGCGTTGACCGCGGCAGCGTTCACCGATGAGGCGATCCTGGGCCCCCAGGGTGGCCAGCCACCTGGCGCTGGGTGGCGACGATTCGTGTACACGACAAGCTCGGGCGCGATCAACCCCGGCCCGAGTGCCGAGGAGCGCAGGCGCGCTGCCCTGCTGGCGCGCGTCACCGCACCTATTCAGGGTTCGCGCCGCGTCGTTGTCATGAGCCGAAAGGGCGGCGTCGGCAAGACAACGATCACCTTGGCGATCGGCAGCACGTACGCCACCCTGCGCGGTGACCGCGTGGTGGCTGTGGACGCGAACCCAGACGCGGGCAACCTCGCGCACCGGGTCTCGCAGCCGTGTTCCCGCACGATCACCAACCTGCTCGACGAGCTGGACCTGATCTCGAGCTACTCGGATCTGCGTTGCTACACCGCACAGGCGCCCGAGTCTCGGCTCGAGGTGCTGGCCTCCGATGACGACCCACGCATTGGGCTCGCGCTCGACCGACAGGCGTATCACCGGGTCATCGAACTGCTCGACCACTACTACAACCTGATCCTGCTCGACACCGGCACCGGCATCCTCGACAGCGCGAATCAGGGTTTGCTCGCCGAGGCAGATCAGCTTGTTCTTGTGCTGCGTCCTGCTCTCGACGGTGCACGTGCCGCCGCGCTCACGCTCGACTGGCTCGGTGAGCACGGCCATCGCGAGCTGGTCGCGCGCGCCGTGGTGGTGATCAATGGCGTGCGGCGCAGCAGTGGGATTCCGCTGGAGCGCATCGAGGATCACTTTGCCAAGCGGTGCGCCACGGTGATATCGGTGCCGTGGGACCGGACGTTGGAAGCCGGTGGACAGACCGCTCTGTCTGCACTTCACCAACGTACCCGCGACGCATTGATCGAGGTCGCAGCCGCTGTAGCCGACCACTTCTCGTCCGAGGTACCCGTCCGAACCGTCGATCGAAGGCCGGTGTCGCAGTGACCCACACCCGATTGATTCGCGTAGCGGCCGCATGCACCGTCGGCACGGTAGCGGCAGTCGTCGTCGCAGGTTCGACTGCCGCCGACCCGCCGCCGCGGCACGACTTCACGGCTGCTGCTGTCGCGATCCCAGTCGCGCCGGGAACGAACGCGGACGACGATGCGATCCGGTTCGCGACGGCCCACGGGCGCAGCGCGAAGATCGACGGTGTGGCCACCTCGTCCCTCAGCTGCGACGGATGCAGCGCACACGCATTCACGGTGCAGATCGTCTATGCGCCGCGAACTCGCGTAGTGATCGCCGACAACGTCGCGACGGCATGGGCCTCGCAATGTGCAGGCTGTAGCGGCTGGGCAGTGTCGCTGCAAATTGTCGTTGCCAGATCGGCAGGCGCAGTTACCGCAGCCAACCGCGCGCTTTCCTTCACGACCGTCTGCGACAACTGCAGTGTCAGAGCAGCCGCAGTGCAGATCGTCGTCATCGCACCGTCCGATCGGCAATTGACACCCAGGCAGCTCGACTCCCTCGAAGCGCTGTATGAGCGGTTCGCCGGGGCGCTCACGCCCGCAGCGTCACCGAGCACGACCGGCGCCCGCGCGGCACAAGCCACGCCGAATCGAACGGCGACGACAATCACGGCGACGACCGAACAGATCCAGGCCGTGGTCGCGGACAGCTTGGGAGCTATATCCGCGACGCATTCCGTGGCCGTGCGCTAAAGCCGGCTGCCCCTGCGTCGGTTATCAACCTGTGCTGCGGCGGCTCAGCCGAAGCCGGCGTTCGGAGCCAGACCCACGGGCCAATCCAGTCGTGTGGCGCCGCCGGCCACCGCTGTCACACGTGCGGGGACGTAGTCACCCGTCAGCATCCGCGTCGTAGCCGTGAGCGCGGCCGGGTCGGTGACCGAGACCGTGATGCTGCGAGCAGGCCGCCCAGCGGCCGCCTCGGGCGGGCGAATGATGATTGTGTCGATCCGCACCGGGGTCCGCGCCGAGAGCAGGGCGAGCAGCGTCGCCGCGCGCATGTCGAGTTGGCCTCGGTGCAATGCCGTCCGGGCACCAGCCGTAACGGTCACTCGCGGGTTGTGCAGCAGTGCGGCCGCAGCGAGTGCGCGCTCGTGCATGTCGCGCGCGATACGGGCGGACAGTGCAGCCTGCGCGCCAGGCACGACCATCCGCACCTCGACACGCGCGGGGCCGCTTCCGAACACAGCCACTGGAAGCGAGGCGCGCTGCCCGACTGCCGCCGCAAGACTGCTGGCGATTGCCGCCCGGATGTCCGGCGTCGACACGACGAAGCGATTCCCGTTCCCCCAGTCGTGAGGCCGGCAGCTGCTCACCGCGGTGAACCCGGACTTGCCGAGTTGGTCTGCCAGCGCCGGGTCGGTGCAAAGCGGCGTGTTGGCAGCGACGTTGGCGGTGACCCACGTCTCGGCCTGCTGCGTCGGTGTGTTTTCGGTCCGACCGTGCGTGGAGGACGGCGGCGCACCGCCCACGTGCGCGGTGCCATCGTGTCGAGGCATGAGGTATGCGGTGATGCCAGCGACCAGGCCGGCCACCGCTACCGTGCACGCGACCAGGATCGGTTTGGAAACGCGGTCCACGATCGTGCCGGTCGGATCTGCCCCGTACCATTCTGGTTCGCCACCAGCGTGCCGCGACTGCCCGGCGGCAGGCCGCGAAATCGATGATTCAGGACGGCCACGGTTAGGCGGCTCCCGGTCCGTCTGCCCTGTCGAACCGGCCAGATGCAGTGTGATGCGTGGCTCGCGGGCAGCCAGCTGGCGTTGTGCGGGCACCGAGGACGCTGCGCGGAGTGTCGTATCGCGCGACGGGCGCACACCAGCCACCCGCCGCGATGCGGCGTGACGGCGGATGTCGTCCGGCGACATCAGCGCACGGGACGCCGGCGGAGGAGGACGCCGCGAGCGTATTCGGCGGTGACCACCGACAGGGCCAGGATTGCGAGCGCTGCCAGCACGAGCTGTCCGCGGGGCATCGCGGGCGGCGACTGGGTGAGAGAGGGGGCCGCGACTGATCGGCGTCCTGCGACTCCGCTGCTGCCCCCGCCGGGGATCTGCGTGTCTGGCGTGAGTCCGGCGCTGGGCGCATTCGCGTTCAGAACGGCGGCCGGCAGGCTGTCCAGATGGTGTGCGGCGCCGGGGCCGGAGTCGTAGCCGAGCGGCGGCGGGGCGACGCGACCTCTCTGTGTCGGTGGAGCAGCCACCACGGCGGAACCGCTGTTGCCGGCCGTGGTCGGCGTCGCCGCCGAGGGAGGAGAGCTAGCCCCTGAGGGCAGCGAAGCGGTCACAGGCTGCAGAGTTGCCTGTACCGGCCCAGCGGAAACGCTCACCGGCACAAGGGATGCTCGCACTGACGGCAGCGGGACTGCGGTCGTCGGGAGCTTGGTCGTGACCGGCACCGACGCCGTGGGCACCGGCAGCGACGCACTGACCGGTAGCGAGGTACTCGCCGTCGGCAGAGGGAGCTTTGCCGGGACGGCTGCTGCGGTTGCCGTTGGCGCCGCCGGCGTCGGCACGGTGACGGGCTGGGCGTGGGCAGGGCTGGCTAGTAGCGGCACGAGTGCGATGGTCGTGGCCGCGGCGGCCGCCGCAATGACGGGCAACGCTACGCGCGCGAGATGCTTGTTGGCATTCATTGGTCTCATCCCGACCGAGATCAGCGTCCGCCGCGCCCGGGATCCTCGGTTGGCCGTGACGGAGAACGACGCTCAGTAGCCAGTATGGTCCGCAAGCTAGCTGTCACCACCCCTGATGCCAGGCCCTGCGCGCAAGTGTGCAGAGACAACGAGATTGTCGAGATAGGTGTGGGCGCGCCAGTCGAAGTCCCCCGTGCAGGTGACCAGCCGAAGCGTGGGCAGTGGGGTTGGTCCGTATACGGCCGCGGTTGGGAAGGCGACCTTGGGATATACAGCGAGGCTGTCGACGACGAATGTCAGCAGCCGCCCGTCGCGGCGCTGGACCACCGCATGGTCGCCCGGGCGCAGCTGGCGAAGCCGGTAGAACACCGCCGGACCGGAGATTGAGTCGACATGCCCGGCGATGACCGCCGGCCCCAGGTCGCCAGGCATGACGCCTCCGTCGTACCAGCCGGCGGCCTGCCACGCGCTCGGCGGCTGCAGGGTGCCGTCGGCAAGAAGCCCCAGCGGCTGCACGACGGCGTTCACGCCGATCGCCGAGATGCGCAGGCGCACCGGTGCGCTGGGCGGTAGCGCCACCGTGGCCGGTGCCCGGGCGCCCGCCGCGCCGGATCGGTGGACCACCGACCGCTGGATCGCCTGGTAGCCGACGGCGCTGACCGTAGCCGCGACCGTCCCGGCCAGCAGGATCGCAAGGAACACGCCATTCGCAGCGAGGCGCCTCACCAGGCGTTCCTTCGCTTGGCTAGCCGGCGCCGCCGCGTGGCTACGAGAGCGGCATGCAGCGCTGCCCATAGCGCGACCACGCCGAGCAGCTCCAGCACTCCCATCACGGCGGCCGACGGCCCGCTCTGACGGTGGGCCGGTGCTGCGACCGTGCCGCCCCCACCCGCCGGCACCGGCCCTCCGGGACTACGCCTGGCGCCGACCGCGTCGATGATCGCGCGCACCGCCAGCCCGCCCGAAGGCGCATCAACAACTACCAGCGTTGTCAGGCTGCCTGACGGAATCGCCACCTCGGCGACGGCCCGCGTGGTCGCGCTACGCGGCACACCGCTCGCCGTCGCCGAGGTGACGGTCACCCGCCGACTCCCTGCCCGCACCGTGTGGTAGCCGGTCACGGTGCCGAATGGTGCGGCGTCGGCCAGCATCGGTCCCGCTGCCAAGGTCACCGCGGCACGCGAAGCCACGGCACCGGCCAGCACGAGCCGGACGCGCCCGAAGCCCGGCGGCGCGGCGGTCAGGTCGTCGTGCACGAGTACCGCCTGCACCGTGCCCGCACGGACCAGTACACCCACCGTGTACGCAGCGCCTGGTTGCACCCTCGTCGTGAGCACCGCCGAAACCGGCAGCGCAGAGCGCACCGTGACGACGTACAGTCCCGGCGCCAGCGGCGCGTAGCCGCGCGCAGTGGGCGCAGTCCCCGCCGGCACGGACATGGTCCGGCCACCCCCTGCGTAGCCGGCGAACTGCACAGCCACCGCTGACCCGGCCGCGGTGAACCGGACCACGCGCACAGCGGCATCGGCAATCGCGGCGCGGGCCGGCGGGCTACCGGCGCGGTCGAAGGCCGTGACCGCACCCAGCAGGCATACCGCGGCGGCAACCGTCGCTGCACAACGATGCATGTGGCGCCCCGATCCCGGCCAGGGGAACGCCGATGAGGTGACGGAACCCCTCAGCCGCTCCCACCACACGGTTCAACGACGGCGCCCGCCACTCCGATACGCACAGGAACGCCGCCGACTCCGTTAAGAAGTCTCCGGAAGTTGCATGGGGACCTGGAAGCGGCGCACCTCCTGCGGCCAACCGCAGGCCACCGCGATCTTTCCGGCCCACAGGCGCGCCGCCTCCTCGTCGGCCACATCGACGACGGCGAAACCGCCGAGGTGCTCCTTGGTCTCGATGTACGGACCGTCGGTGAACAGCGGCGTGCCGCTCGAAGCGTCGACACTGAACACGGGGGCAGCATCGTCCAGGCCGCCGGTGAAGATGAGGACCCCGGCAGCCCGCATCTCTGCCAGCAACGGCCTGAGAGCCTTGGACTTCTCGCGCAGCTCTTCGAGCGTGTGCTCGGGCACCCACTCGTCGTTGAAGGCGATGAGGTACTCGGTCATATCTCCTCCTTGCCGGGGTGACCCCGTGCGGCCACCCTCCACGGTCTCCACGAACGGCGGCGGCCCGATTCGACACCGCGTCAGGATCTTCCGGGGTTCGTGACCGCCCACCTGGTGGGGACGACGCGACCTTGGGGTGACACGCGCCAATCTGGTGCCGTGGGGCCGCGGCGCCCACACCGATGTCCGATGACCGAGGCCGGGCTTCGCCACCGCCGTCCCGCATGAAGGCGGTCTCGCCGGCAGCAGTGGCCGATGGTCGGACCAAGCACTGGTCGTCGAGCGGACGCTCCACGCGTACGTCATGCCTGCGAGCCTTTCACGCCAACGCACGCTCATGGCGCGCTGTGCGCGTTGTCTCATCACGCGGCGGTGTTGCGTGCTGCAAGTCCAGCCACGCGCGGAGTGGAGATTGTGGCGGCGCCCGCGACGGGGTAGGCAAGGAGCATGACCGAAGCCCATTGGACTGCCCCGCCGTGGTGGCTCAAGTTCTTCAACAAGATCAACGTTGGTTTGCAGCGGCTCGGCGTCCCGCTGGGGCCGACACAACTGCTGACGCTGCGCGGGCGGCGGTCGGGGATGCCGCGAACCACGCCGGTCACTCCGTTGACGGTCGACGGGCAGCGCTATGTCATCGGTGGCTTTGCCAACGGGGACTGGGTCGCCAACGCGCGCGCGAACGGCGAGGCCACACTTCGGCATGGCCGTCGTACACAGACCGTCCGGCTGGTCGAGCTACCCGAATCCGAGCGCGGCGCGATCATGCGGGCGTTCCCGACCGAGATACCACGCGGAGTGGGCTTCTTTGTCAAGACCGGCGTTGCTGAGGCGCCTACCCCGGAGGGCTTCGAGAAAGGAGCCGCGAAGGCCGCCGTATTCCGCATCGAGCCGCGCTGACCCGTTTCAAGCGCTCGGCGGGACACACCATGCCGCAGATACGAGAAAGATCACCCGACTGGCTCGCCAGCGCATCGGCCGCGTACGCCTTGACACTCTCAGCCGAGCTGATAGCGCGGACACGACCCGGATGTCAACGGCACGCGAAACTGATCAATTGCCGGCCGCGCCCTGTTCACTTTTCAGACGCTGAACATACGCGCGATCTTCCCGCGTTGAGTACGTGCCGATCAGCCCATCGCGAGCTGCTCGATCGCGGGTAGATGAGTGTCGAGCGTGTGCGTGTGTCCATTGCGGCTGACGGCGCGAATGTGCCCGGCGGCGTCAGCGACGAACAGCCACCGGCTGTCCGGCGACCACACCCATCCGTAGCCGACCCCGACGTTCGTGTTGACCATGATCGTCATCCGATGGTCCACGCCAGATCGGAGGTCGATCACATGTAGGACGGTAAGGCCACTCTCGTCGGTGGAGGCGGCCATGGCCGCCTGGGTCGCGTCCGGCGAGAGCACACCAGTGCTGAACTGGTCGTCGCGTGTCGCCCGGAGCACGCGGCGTTCGCCGCTGCGCCGATCGATGAGGTCCAGGGTGCAGCGGTGGCGGTCGTCGCACTCCTCGGTGAGCCAGCCGGTCGGGCCGGCCGCCAGGACCACTCCGGTGGTGATCCGGTGCAGCCCGTCCGGCCGTGCGTCGTACGTTCCTCCCACCACGGTCGCCAGCAGGTAGCCCGCGCCGTCCGAGCCGCCGTACTGGATGGGCAGCGAAACGCCGGTCGACCGGCCGTCCAGACCCACCAGGGTCATCCTCTGGTTCTGCCCGTCGCCCGTCTGCACCCATACCTGGTTCGGCTTCGGCCCCGGGAAATGCCGGTCCGGCGTTGCCGAGCAGGCCGCGCAGCTTCCGTGCGGGCCGTCCGTCGCGGACCAGCCAGCCGCCACCGCCGTCCCACCCATGAACCAGCACTTCGTGCGGGCCGACCACCAGCAGCGTGGGCGGCCCGCTACTGGTGATCGGGGCGGTAGTACGGGTGATCCGTCCGGTGGCGGGCTGGATCCGGTAGACCGCGTCGGAACCGCGGGCGATCAACTGCCAGATCGTCGGCACATTCAGCAGGGGGTGGCCGACTTTGGTCACCGACACGGACGGCGTGGACGGCACGCTCGACTCGGGCACGGCACTTGAAGTCGATGCGCTCGAGGTCGATGCGCTCGAGATCCTCGGCGTCGGGCTAGGCGTCGGTGACAGTGCCGCCGCATGCTTTCCGGAGTGCCGGGTCAGCACGAGCACCAGCCCGAGGACGACCACCACTGCGCCGAGCAGGATGTACCACGTCCGGCGCTGCCAGCCTGGTCCGGCCGGAGGGTTCGGCGGCGGCTCGGCGTCCAGCCACTCGACGCCGTCCGAGTCGAAAGCCATGCCTCATCATTCTTCAGCACCCGACAAGCGTTCGACGGTGCGCGCCGCGTCTGCTTGGTCGGCTGGGCGGGGCTTCAAGATCGCGGCCGGGCAACAAACAAGGCGCTTCCACACGTCGACGTTGCCGGAGGGTACGGGTTGGCAGACAGCGGCCGGAGGTGGATTCCGCCTTCGCGCAGGCTGAGCGACGTCGGACCCGCGGGGTGGTCCCGCCAGCGACCTGGGAGGGGTGATTGCCATGGTGAGATGTCTGCTGGAAAGCCTCGATTTTTCCGCCGGTCGTGCTGGTGTGCGTGCTCGCCGCAGCAGGGTGTAGCAGCGCCCGGTCGCCGCATGGTGCGCCGTCGGCGATCCCGTCCGCATCGCCGCGTTCGAGTCTTTCGGCGTTGCCTCGAGTCGCCCCTACCGCAGCTGGGCCGACCTCGGCAGCAACCGCGCAGAGCACTCAGGCGCCACCGTCGAAGCTGCCCGCCGTCATCTGGGATTGCACGGCGCCGCCCCGATGGCGCCAGGAGTCGAGAGTCAGGCCGAAGGCGATCACGTTCGCCTGTACGGACAACGGGAACGGACTGGAGCACGCCGTGTGGACGAGCTGGACCTCGACCGGCGCCACCGGGACGGGCATGATCTGGATGAAGACGTGTCAGCCCGACTGTGCCACGGGTGGCATCGCCTTCTACCCGGCGTCGATCACGCTGTCCGGCATCGTGCGCGTCCGAAGCGGTGAATTGCTGTTCACAGAGTTGACCGCGAACTACCAGGGATCAGGACCGCTCTACCAAGGCGGACCCGACAAGGGCAACACGATTACCCACATTGCGCTCCCGACCGCGCCATGGTGCAGTCCTACCGCCCAATCGAGGCCGCTGCGAGCGTGATCGTGCCTGATGAGCCCGCACATCGGTATCACCGCGCGGCAGGGTTCGGCGCCGACGGGTTGCCTGTGTGAACGCCGGAGTCGGCGTGCCTCGGCACGGAAGAACACGCTGTCTGCGGGCATGGCGCGACCATATCGGCCACGGCGTGCAACGGATCCGGACGCAGCTGCGTATCAGCCGTCAAAGACCCGGGAAAGGGGCGGCACGTGGCGGACGGGGAGCGGCAGCAGGAGTTCGCGCGGTTCGTCCGCTCGCACTGGTCGCAACTGATGACGATCGCGGTCGCGGTCAGCGGCTCGCGGGACGAGGCCGAGGACCTGGTACAGACCGCGCTGACCGGTGCCTACGCCCGTTGGCGGCGCATCCGGTCCGAGGAGGCGCTCGCCCACCTGCGCCGCTCGATCGCGAACGCCCACGTCAGCCGGTGGCGCCGCCACCGGGGTGCCGAACTGACCGTCGCAGAACCTCCCGACGTCGCGACCGGGGTGCACGAGGCTGCTGCCGTCGACGACCGGCAACGTCTCCTGCCGCTGCTGCGGGCCCTGCCGCGTCGGCAGCGGGCCGTGCTCGTCCTGCGGTACCTGTGCGATCTGCCCGACGCGGAGATCGCGGCGGTCCTCGGCATCTCGCGGGGCACCGTGCGCAGCCAGGCCGCCCGCGGGCTGGACGCCCTGCGCCGCGGGCGCGCCCCGACGGCCCCCAGCGCAGTCGCGGACGTCAATCGCCCTGCATTAACCACGAAAGGCACACCATGACCGGCCCCGCCAACACCGACGAACTGCGTGCGGCACTCGCCTCCATCCGCGTTCCGTACGACACCGCCCGTGCCGAGGAGATGATCCGGACCGCGATCGCCGCAGCCGCGCCGGCGCGAAACGCACGCTGGACGACGCCTCTTCTGGCCTCCGCCGCCGTGGCCGCCGTCGCCGGAGGCGTCGCCGGGGCGGGCGCACTGGTGTCGGACCGCGGTGGCGGCGGCCATCCCGGCCCGCCGAGCGTCACCCCGGCCACATCCCGCGCACCGCAGCCCGGCCCGCTGCCGCCCGTCGAGAAGCTGACCCCGGGCACGACCATCCGGGCCTGCGCCACGCCGCCCGCCGGCCTGCCGGAGAGCGCGTGCTGGTGGGTGGTCATCCCCTCGCGCTGACCGGCAAGCAGCGGCCCGTCCGCATCGACAGGACCGCGAGCCCGGCCGCGCCCGCCGTCCTCCGCAGCACCGACGCGCCGAGGCGGGTCCACCCCGGTCAGGTGTGCGGGCGGATAGCGGCGTTCGTAGCGCACCGCATCTGCCGCCGCCAGCACACCGCCGATGTGCGACCGTCCAAGACCTTCGACTCTTCGGCTGACGCTGCGCCTGTTGACCGGCAATTGCTATGTAGACACTTTGAATCGGCCTTGATCCAGATCGTCCCTGCCAGCGATGGTCCTACGCATCGCCGCGTGCCCGACGAGGACGACCCCTTATCGAGTAGCGGTCTCGCTGCCGCGCTCCAGGCCAAGATCGCCGAGCGAGACGCGATCGGTCGCTCGGACGTTGCGCTGGGCAGTCCGGACCACATCTACAGGCGATCGGACATAGACATCCGTAAGTGGTGGGATCTCCAGTTGGAGATCAAGGGCCTTGAGACCGCGTTGGGGGTGGCGGGCGCGGAGATGCGCCGGTCGGGTTCCTGATCCGAGGGCGCACCCGAGCGGCCTTCGGGGCCCCTTCATGCCGCGAATAGCGTGCTGATCTGCCGAATGATGCACACGTGTGCCGACCACCCGACGACGGGCTTCAACAACGTGATCGAGCGCCATGGTCGGTGCTCAGAAGCCAGGCCGCCGAGCCGCGTGAGAACTAGTCAGCCCTTCAGCGCTTCCTGGAGCTCACTGGTGATCTCGTCGGTCGTGGCCTCGACCGTGCGCTTCACGACCTTCGAGGCCTTGGTCAGCGCCTTGTCCAGCCCCTTCTCGATGGTCGGCTCGCCCACCACGATGAGACCCGCCTCGAGCAGGGTGAGGTGCTCAGCCGCCTCGTAAAGCTCCTTGCGCGGCAGGGTCCCGCCACCGAACCACTCCGGGATGACACGGATGTGCGGGCGATCCATCCGCTTGACGATCCGCGGCCTGTGGTCCTCCTTGTCGATCACGGCGGCGTCGTACCGCCCGATCAGCTCGTCCTTGTGCAGCTGCTCGATGGCGTCCATGTCGGCCACCGCGGCTTCGACAGTCTCGTACGCTACGGCGTAAACGATCACCACTTCCTTCTCAGCCATGGCAGCACCTTCCGCGTTGAGGTAACGGATGATGAGTTCACGCTAGCCCAGATCCTTCGTGGCCCGGTGGCGGGATCGGGACGCGCGGCAGCCTGTCTGCCCGAGCCCTGCCGCGATAGTCACCGCGAACGATGGCATGCGTATACGAGGCGGTCGCGGTTGTTGTCGCGGCCGTGCTGCGGGAAATCCGGGGTAGCTAAGGGTGATTCCGGATAGCTGGCATCCCGCGCTGGTGTTGTGATGGCTTGCGCCGCGCTGGCCGCTTGCACAACCGCTCGCGCGGACAGCGCGCAGTCCCACGCCGGGGGCCGCGCGAGTTCAGCGCCGGCCACTGCGCCGGTGCCCGGTGACGGGAACGTCCACCTGACCGACTACACCGACAACGACAGCGTGACGTCGACTGTCGTCCTCACGGGAGCGATAGGCGACCACGGCAGTGCCCGATACGACAGTGGCGCGCGACTTGACCTGGAACTGTCTCGAGGCACCTTCCGGCTCGACCTTTCCGACCTCGACGGGCGGTTCCTCGCGCTGATGCGCCACCTCGCGGTCAACCAGCGCAGCTGCTCTGCCTCGGGACGTGTGCCGATCGTGCCCGGTTCGGGCACGGGTGCGTACTCGGCCCTCAGTGGCGCGTTCGATCTGAGCACGACCGTGGACGAGGTTTACCACCCTGGGGCCTGTCGTGAGACAGCCCCGTACCTTGCGCAGCAGATCGTCACCACCGGCTGGGGCAACATCTCACGCACGTAGGACCCAGCCGGCGCGGCTGCCGGAAGCCGCAGCTCATTCAGCGGCAGGCGGCGACTTCGAGACCAGATCCCGCCGCGGGCAATCTCCTCGATCGGGAGGGGATGCGAGGACTCAGCTGATCGACGCGGCCAGGTCCCGGGCGGCGTTCAGTCCGGCGGCGATCAGGTCGTGGCCGCGCCGGCCGAGCACGACGCCCGTCAGGTCCCCGCCTGCGCGCCGCACGCGGAACATGAAGCAGCCGCCGGCGTCGTCGTCCGAGCCGGTCTTGATGCCGACGAAGCCGTCCTTGCCCAGCAGCGAGTCGGTGTTGTGGACGATGCCGGCTACCGGAAGCTCGGCACTGCGCAGCGCCACGAGCGACGCGAACTCGGGCAGCTGTATGGCGTGCTGGGCCAGGATGAGCTGGTCGTCCGCTGTCGAGCGGGTGCGGTCGTCGAAGCCGCTCGGATCGGTGTAGATCGTGTGCCGCATGCCCAGGGCGTGGGCCATCTCGTTCATCCGCGCCACGAACGCCTGCTGCGATCCGGCCGAGGCCCGGGCCAGCATCGCGGCCACGTTGTTCGCCGACGGCAGCAAGATCGCGATCAGCGCCTGCCCCTCGGTCAGCGTCTCGCCGGCCGCGACGTGGACGATCGACTCGTCTTGGGAGGCTCGGCGGTCGGTGTCCGCGACGTCGTCGTCGGTCACGGTCACCGACGCGTCCTGCGGGTCGCGCAGCACGAGGTAGGCGGTCATGACCTTGGCCAGGCTGGCGATCGGCACCGGCTGCTGGCCGGTGCTCGACACGACCGCCCCGTCGCCGATCTGGTAGGACGTCTGGCCGGGTCCGCGCGGGCCGTACACGCGGTGGCTGTGGATGACGAACCCCGCGCACATGCCGGCCACCACCAGCAGCGCGACGACCAGCACGAGTTGCGGCAGCCCGCACCGCCGCCGAGATCTGTGCCGGTAGTACGTTGTCGTGCCGAATCGTTCGTTGATCACGAATCGGACGTTCGCAAACGGTCGCTATCGTCGACGTGCGAGTCGTGCTTATGACGCCCTTATGCCCGGCCGACGATCCTGGTGCGGTCGATGATCAGATTGGGGAGTTCGAACCGTGCGTGTACTGCTGGCCGACGACGAGCGGTTGCTCGCCGACACCGTCGCTGACGGGCTGCGCAAGCTGTCCCTGGCGGTCGATGTCTGCTACGACGGCGACGCCGCCCTGGAGCGGCTGAGCGTGAACGAGTACGCGGTGGCCGTGCTCGACCGGGACATGCCGCGGCGCACCGGCGACGAGGTGTGCCAGTGGATCGTCCACTCCGAGCTGGGTACCCGGATTCTCATCCTGACCGCGGCCGGTGGAATCCGCGACCGGGTCGACGGGTTGGGGCTCGGCGCCGACGACTACCTGACCAAGCCGTTCGCGTTCGCCGAGCTGGCCGCCCGGGTGCAGGCGCTGGGCCGGCGACCCCCGGCCGCCTTCGCGCCGGTACTGGACGAGAACGGCGTCGTGCTGGACACCCCGCGGCACCAGGCCTTCCGCGACGGCGAGCTGCTCGATCTGACGCCGAAGGAGTTCGCCGTACTGTCGATGCTGATGCGCTCGAGTGGCAAGGTGGTGAGCGCCGAGGCGCTGCTCGAGCAGGCCTGGGACGAGCACGCCGACCCGTTCACGAACGCCGTGCGGGTGGCCGTCATGACGCTGCGCCGCAAGCTCGGTGACCCGCCGCTCATCCACACTGTGCCGCGGGTCGGTTACCGGTTCGGCGGGTAGCGGCATGCGATTGACGGCCCGCCTGCGCGTCCTGGTCGCGTTCGTGGTGGCGGTACCGGTGGGGTGGGTCTACGTGGTCTGGGGGCTACAGACCGGCCGGAACATCTTCCGCGAGTACCGCGGCGGGTACAGCAGCTGCAGCGACAGCTACTGGCACGACTTGGGCAACAACTGCGGCGCGTCGTTCAGCGTTGGGCTGGCCTGGTTCGAGCTCGTTGTGGTCGGGCTGATCGTGCTGGGTATCGGCTGGCTGCTCGCCCGCTGGGCGCTCTTCCCGGTAGGGGCGATGGCCGGCACGGTCGCCAAGCTCGGGCCGACCAGCCTGGACGTGCGGCTGCGCGCCACCGGGCCACGCGACGAGACGCGGCAGCTGTCGGACGCGATCGACCAGCTGCTGGACCGCGTCGCGGTGGGTTATGACGCCCAGCGCCGGTTCGCCGCGAACGCGTCGCACGAGCTGCGCACCCCGCTGGCCACGCAGCGCACCCTGATCGAGGTCAGCCTGGCCGGCGCGCTCACCCCCGAGCAGCTGCAGCTGCTGTCCCGCCAGCTGCTGGCCACCAACGAGCGCAACGAGAAGCTGATCGAGGGGTTGCTCGTGCTCGCCGAGACCGAACGCGGCCTAGTGTCGGCTGCGCCGCTGCGGCTGGACGAGATCGCCGACGACACGCTGACCACGCTGGTCAAGGCGGCGGAGGAACGCGGCGTGCACGTCGCCGCCGACCTCGCGCCGGCCTGGGTCGTCGGCGAGCGCCCGCTGCTCGAGCGGCTGGTCGGCAACCTCGTCCAGAACGCGATCAAGTACAACGTCGACGGCGGCCGGGTGGACGTGGCCGTCGCCCAGCCGGGCCGGCTGAGCGTCGTCAACACCGGCCCGGTTGTGGCGCCGGACCAGGTCGGCGGGCTGTTCGAGCCGTTCCGCCGCCAGTCCGGTGACCGCCTCGACCACGGCGGCGGTGTCGGCCTCGGTCTGACCATTGCCCGCTCGATCGTGGCGGCACACAACGGCCGCATCGGCGCCGTCGCCAACCCGGACGGCGGGCTGACCGTCGACGTCACGCTCGCGACGACGCACTAGCCAGGCCGCTACGACCGCCACAACGCCGGACCTGCCGTCGCGAAACCGATGGTCTTGAGCCAGGTCGGGTCTCAGTGGGACATCGGTACGGCGTAAGTGCCGGATCTCATGTCGCTGCGTGCCGTGGCGCCCGATCCAGCCGCCAGCTCGGTCGGTTGAGGGTGAAGACTCCCACGTCATGACGTCCATACAGCCCGAGCTCTGGGTCGACCAGGGGACGGCGGCAATCGCGTTCTATCAGCAAGCTTTCGGAGCCCGCGTGCTCCACCTGGTGGGCGAGGGCGAAGAGATCGTGGCTCAGTTGACGATCGGCGAGGCTGTTTTCTGGATCGCCGCCGTTGGCGAGAGTTCTGAGCGCCTCGTTCCCAGAGCGATCGGTGCAGCCACCGGACGGGTGCTTCTGGTGGTGGATGACCCGGACGCTGTCTACGCGCGGGCGGTGGAGGCGGGAGCTTCGCAGAAATCTGCCGTCGATCTCGAGCATGGCTGGCGAGTGGGGCGGGTAACAGATCCGTTCGGGCATGAGTGGGAAATCGCGAAGCCCATCGGGTCCTGGCCACCGTCAGCGGCCCCGCCGTGATGTCGGCCCGAGACTCGGAAGCTCCCTAACGCCAACCCGCTACTCCCATCTGAAGAAGCGCCGCGCCAGCAAGCCGAACGCGACCGCATACGCCGCGAGGACCAGCAGCGGTGCGGCTGGCGGGAATCCCTGGAACATCGAGTACTGGATCGCCCGCACCGTCGCGCCGAGCGGCGTGTAGTGACTGATGCCGCGCAGCGCGCTCGGCAGCACCTGGACCGGGACGTACAGGCCCGCGAAGAACATGAGGGGGTAGAACGCGACCGCCATGAGTCCTCGTGCGGCGCCTGAGGTCCGGGCGGCGGCTGCGATCACCAACCCGATACCGAACATCGCGGCGATGGACACGACGACCGCGAGCGCCAGCCCGGCCAGGTTCTTGGGCGCACTCAGCCCGAAGAATCCGGTGCTCACGATGAGGAGGAGTCCTACCGTGGCCAGCATCAGGCATGCCTGGACGGCGAGCTGTGCGCCGAGCAGCCAGGAGGGCGGCACCGGCGTGATCGACAGGCGGCGGAGGATCCCTTGCTCGCGGTAGGAGACGAGCGGGCCGGGCAGGTAGCTGAGGGCCAGCACGCCGATCACGAAGGCGATGAGGATCGGGACGTAGACCTCGAACGCGGAGAGACCTCCGAGCTGCGCTGAGGACTCCTGGAGGTGGGGAACCACGCCGAAGATGATGAGCAGCAGCAGGGCGACCCCGACGCCGGCGATCAGCCCGGCCGGCTGCCGCCATGCGAGCCGCGCCTCGTTGTGGACGAGCTTGCCGAACGCGGCGCGGGGCGCCGTCGGCAGCGCGATCGCGAGCGGCCTCATGACCGTTCTCCTTTCTCCGTCAGGTGCTTTCCGGTGAGCCGCACGAACGCGTCTTCGAGGGTGGAGGAATCGAGCTGTACGCCGTGCGCGGTCACACCGCTCGCAGCCAGAGCGAACAGCACTGCGTTGACGAGTTCACCCGTTCCCGTGACGACGACGTGCCGGCCGTCGCGCTCGATCTCCGTCACCTCGGGGAGCCCGGCCAGAAGCCGGTCGTCGAACGGGGCCGACGGCAGGAATCGCACTCGTTTGCCACCCCTGGCCCGCGCCGTGAGGCCGGCTGGCGTGTCGAGCGCGACGAGGCGCCCGGCATCGATAAGGGCAACGCGGTCACACAACCGCTCGGCTTCCTCCATGAAGTGTGTCACCAGCATGATCGTCACCCCGCGGTCGCGAAGCTTCTCGATGAGCTGCCAGGTGTCCCGGCGGGCTTGTGGGTCGAGTCCTGTCGTCATCTCATCGAGAACCGCGATCTTCGGCGCGCCGATCAGCGCCAGCACCACCGAAAGCCGCTGCCGCTGCCCGCCGGACAGTGACCGGTAATAGTCCTTGCGCTTGCCGGCGAGCCCAAGTGCCTCGACCAGTTCGGTGACGTCGGCGGGCTGGCGATAGAACGACCGGAATTCCTCGATGATCTCCGCAACTCTGAGCTTGGCCGGAAAGGAGCTCTCCTGCAGCTGTACGCCGACGATCTTGTGGATCTCATCCTTGTCGGCTTGGGGATCCAGGCCCAGCAGCCGGATCGTTCCGGTGTCCGGGGCTCGGAGACCGACGGTGCACTCGACCGTGGTGGTCTTGCCGGCGCCGTTCGGGCCGAGGATCCCGAATATCTCACCCTCGGCTACGGCGAAGCTGACGCCGTCGACCGCGATCAACCCCCTGTAGGTCTTGCGCAGATGGGAGATCTCTACTGCCGGCCTGCTGCACGCTTGCGTCGGCCGGCTAGCGCTGACCGGCGTGGCCGGTTTGTTCAGCGGGGCGGCAGCTGGGGTGCCTCGCAGCGGCAGCTGCCGGGCCTGGACGTCGAGCCGACCGTCAGCGGCGCAGGTCTGTAGATCCATGACTCACTCCTTGTTCGGGTGCCGCTCGCCCGAGCGTTCGATTGCACGCGCCACGCCGATCGTGATCTCATCTAAAGTGATATCAGTATGCTAGACATCTAGTATCAGGCATGTCAACGGAGGTGACGGACGATGGTTATCCAGCCCCCCGCCGGCGCGGGCACGCCGGCCACGGCGCCGCCGGCCGAGCGCAAGGCCTGGGCCGTCCACGGCGTCTCGGTCATGGTGGCCGCGGTGGCCGCACTGGCGGCTGGCATCGGCCTGCTCATAGCGAGCCTCAGCGGCGGGAGCGGCGCGGCAGCGATAGCAGGCCCCATCCTGCTCGTCGCCGCCGTCCTGACGCTGGCCGGCCTGGTGCCGGTGGTCGCGGGCGAAGCCCGGGTGGTGCAGCTGTTCGGCCGCTACCAGGGCACGGTGCGAGATGCCGGGCTGACGTTCGTGAACCCGTTCACGCTGCGGCGGAAAGTCTCGGTGCGGCTGCGCAACCACGAGAGCGCGGCAGTAAAGGTTAACGACGCCGACGGCAACCCGATCGAGATCGCCGCCGTCGTGGTCTGGCAGGTAGCAGACACCGCCAAAGCGCTCTATGCGGTCGACGACTTCCCCCGCTTCGTCGCCTTCCAGACCGAGACCGCCGTCCGGCACATCGCGTCGAGCTACCCGTACACCAGCCACGGTGAAGGCCAGCTGTCCCTGCGTGAGAACGCCGAACAGATCACCGCACAACTGTCGGCAGAGATCGCCGAGCGAGTGGCCCCGGCCGGGGTACGCGTCATCGAGTCGCGCCTGACCCGGCTCTCGTACGCGCCCGAGATCGCGCAGGCCATGCTGCGCCAGCAGCAGGCCAGCGCCGTCGTCGGCGCCCGGCAGAGGATCGTCGAAGGCGCGGTCGGCATGGTCCAGCTCGCGCTGCAGCGCCTCGAAGCCGAAGGCGTCGTCGAACTGGATGAGGAGCGCAAGGCCGCCATGGTGTCCAACCTGCTGGTCGTCTTGTGCAGCGAGCAGGCGACCCAGCAGGTCGTCAATACCGGCTCCCTCTACCAGTAAACCCAGCCACGGGTGACGCGGTGACAGAGCGCAAGAACATCTTGCTGCGACTCGACCCGGCGGTCCACGACGCGCTGGCCCGCTGGGCAGCCGACGAGCTGCGCAGCACCAACGCCCAGATCGAGTACCTCCTGCGCCGTGCGCTCGCCGACGCAGGTCGACTGCCGGGCCGGGTCGCGGCGATGCGCAAGCCCGGGCGGCCACCACGCAGCACCTAGCCAGCGGCCGAGCGCAACACTTGGTCCCGGTGCCGCTGACGCCGCGTCTGGGCGTACAGCGACATCCGTGAGCCTCGAAGCTGGGCTGCACTGGGCAAGGATGGACATTGTGCTGGTGTCGTTAGATCATTATCGATGGGCGCGCGTAGCGTGCTTGGGTGGTATTTGAGCGTGGCGTCTCCTGCGGGGGAGGGTCGACGCGCTCGCCGGCTATCGTGGGGTCGTCGGTGTTCGGGTGCGCTGGCATGTCGGTCGGGACGGACCGGCAGTAGTGCGAGTCGTCGCCGATTCGCGGCGTGTTGAGGTGGAGCCGGGCCGAAGCGCCACGGTGGTTCTCCAGGTGCTCAATACCGCCGACGCGATCGATGCCGTGGGTGTGAACGTCAGCGGGGTCCCGGTTGAGTCGGTGTCGGTGACGCCGCAGCGGCTGCAGTTGTCACCCAATGCTGCGGGGAAGATCACCGTCGGCGTGGTGGTGCCGTCGTCGTTTGCCTCGGGCCGGCATCGGTTGCTGGTGGAGGTCTTTTCGCAAGACACGGCGAGTCCGCCGCAATGCCTTGACATCGATCTGGATGTGGTGGCGCGGCCAGGGCTGCGGGCGCGGCCGAACGTCGTGCGGGCGTGGTGCTCGGCGCGGTTCACCGTGGAGCTCGTGAATGGCGGCAATGTGGCGTTAGACGCCACGCTGAGCGCGCACGATTCGAATAGGGCGGTGCACGCCAGGTTCACCCCGCAGCGGCGCCGTGTCGAACCGGGCGGTATGGCGCCGGTGGTCATGGCTGTGCGGGGTCGGCGGATGATCAGCGGCGCTGAGGTGGATCGCAGTCTCACTGTGGAGGTGCAGGCCGCTCCGGTCACCGCGGCCGTGGACGCGCCTGTGGTGGAGAGGACAGGGGTGGTGTGGCGGCAGCGACCGCTACTGAGTCAGCGGGTGCTGACGGCGCTGACTGTTCTCGGCAGCGTCGCGGCGGCGGCGACTCTGGTCTGGATGGGCAAGGCCTCCGCCGCGGATCCGGTGACCAAGCAGGCTCCGGCGTCGTTTTTCGCCAGGCAGCGCGCATCAAGCGTGGCGCCGGCAGGCGCGTTGCCCAAGACTGGGCAGCTGCCCGCTGGCGTCGGTGGCGAGATCAGCGGCACCGTGCTAGCGGCCAATGACGCCCGGCCCGTGGGCCGGATTCTTGTGCAGGCATACCGGATGGGCCCGCACGGCCTGATCGGAACGAGTTCGACGACCAGCCGGGCGGACAGCAGCTACGCCCTGGCCGGGTTGTTTCCCACCGGCTACTACCTGAAATTCAGCGGCGCCGGCTATGTCACGCAGTGGTACCCGAACCGCTCCACGCAGGCGGTCACCGCGATAGCCCAGGGTGTCACCGCCGACATCAACGTCCGGATCGCCACTCGACCGGCCAGCATCTCCGGCACCGTCGAGTCCGGAGAAACGCTCACCACGGTCGCCGCCCGGCCGCTGCTCGGGCCCCGCACGGGGAAGGCGATCGCCACCACGACCGCCCGCGGCGGCTACCGGCTGGCAGGGCTGCCGGCCCCGGCGCCTACGAACTGACCTTCACCGCCCCCGGTTATCAGGAAAGCACCCTGGTCGACACTGTCGGCGGCGGCGAGGAGCGTCTGGAACCCCCCGTGATCCTGGGCGCCGGCTTGGGCCAGATCAGCGGCATCGTCAGCGACGGCACCCGGCCCCTGGGCGGGGCGAACGTGCGCACCATGGTCAACGGCACCCCACTGGACGTGATCACCCCCAGCACCGGCCCGGTCGGCGCCTACACGCTCACCAACCTGCCCACCCCGGCCAGCTACGTCATCGCCTACTCCAGCCCCGGACACGGCACCATCACCGAGACCGTCGACCTGGCCGCCCGGCAACGCCGACCTGGGGTGAACGTCAGCCTCGCCATCGGCGCCGACTCACGGCCGGAGCGGTTGCCCCCCGTCGACCCAGCCCCAGACGGTCACGGCGAGACCGAAGCGGAACGGATTGCCGTCACCTTCGCCCTCGCCCAGCTCGGCAAGCCCTACAAGTTCGCTGCCGCCGGGCCGAACGCCTTCGACTGCTCCGGCCTCACCATGGCCGCGTGGGCTGCCGCCGGTGTCACGTTGCCGCACAACGCCGCCGCGCAGTGGCACGAAGGCAGGCCCGTCCCCGATCCCTTGCTGCTCACGCCGGGCGACCTCATTCTGATCCCCGGCGCGGACGGGACGTGGAATCCACCGCATCCAGGTCACGTCGGCATGCACATCGGCGCCGGCTACGTCGTCGAAGCGCCGCAGGCCGGTGACGTCGTCACGATCGTGCCCCTCAGCGGGTTCGGCCCGATCATCGGAATGCGCCACATCGCGTAGCGCGGGTGCCGTGCCGAGATCGCCGGCCGCCGCGCTCTGGCCCAGGCACGGCTCAACCTGATCGACCGACAGGCTGCGTTCCGTCGAGTCAGAACAGCTCGATTTCTGATGGTCGCAGCGGATTGGCGCTCCCACCGCATTCAGTCCAGGGTGAACCGGACGAGAGCGGCAAGCAGAGCGCGGAGGGATGCCGTGAATCGACAGACCGTGACGCTGACGGCCTTCGCCGCCTAGCATTCGGTCGGGCTGACCCGTTTCGCCTATGCGCTCACCCGCGACCGGCAGCTGGCCGAGGACCTGGTGCAGGACTGCCTGCTGGCTCTGCACCGGCGTTTCGGCGAGACGCTGCCGATCGAGGCGCCGGTCGCGTACGCCCGCCGGGTGATTGCCAACGGCCAGACCAAACGGATGCGCCGGATGGCCGGTTCCGAGGTGGTCGTCAACGCGGTGCCCGACGCGGGGGTCGACGCAACGGACCTGTCCGAGCAGGACGCCGCCTGGCGGATGCTCGCCACGCTGCCGCACCGGCAATGCGTCGTCCTGGTCCTCCGCTACTACATCGACCTGACCGACGAGGAGATCGCCCGGACGCTCGGCTGCCGAGTTGGCACCGTCCGGAGCCTGGCCGCGCGCGCCTTTGCCGCGTTGCGCCAGCATCCCGCGCTCGCCGCCGACGCAGAGGGAAGCCTGTCATGAACGACGAGCGACTTGAGGCGGTGCTGCGCCGCTCACTGGACCGACACCTCGCCGCGATCGAGTCCGGACCGCAGTGGCCGCTGCCCGACGAGGACCTTGTCGCCCCGGCGCCGCGTCGCGGTCTGCCGTGGTGGCCGATCGCTGCGACGATCGCTGCCGTGCTCGCCGTGATCGGGATCGTCGTGGCCGTCCGGCACATCAGCTCCGATCGCCATGAGCCCGCTAGGCCGGTCATCGTCACCCGCAGCGCGTGCACGATCGACCCGCCGCCGGCTTGGCAGCACGCGATCCAGGCGGCGACGCGGCGAAACCTCGGCCAGGTCGTGCTGGGCGGGGCCCCGGACGGCACGATCCTGGTCAGGCGTGACGGCGCCACGACGTTCGGGACAGTGCTCGTATCGCCAGGCGGCGTGACCCGGATCGTCCAGCAATGGCCGGCCACCGGCCGCTACGCAGTGGCGAGAAACTCGATGATCGACAGCCGGTGGATTGCCTTGCCGATCGTCGACGACGTAGCCCAGGCCCTGGTGGAGTTCGACGTGTTCGACCGCGCGACTCTTCGGCTGACCGAGAGGATCCCGATCGCGAAGGGCCCCGGGACCCCCACCTGGGCGCTGTTCGGCGGGCACCTCTACTGGACGCAGCCCCGCTCCGGCGCGATCGGCAGCCTGCTCGACCGCGACCTCGCCGCGCGTACCACCCGGACCGCCGAACCGAACGGCGTCCGGAGTCTGCTCGCCTCGCCGACCGGCGTCGCGTGGACGGATGCGCAGAACCGAACGCACCTGCTCGCCGGCGCACCGCCGGACGAGGTACCCGGGCAGCCGGGCACCCACCCGGGACTGGTCACCGACGGCCGGTCCTACGCCTGGCGGAGCGGCAGCGGCATCACCTGGCACAACGTGGCAACGAAGCAGACCGTGGTACTGCGGTGGTTCCCGGGCTTCAAGGTCACCGTCCTGGCCGTCGCCGGACCGTACGTCGAGGTCATCTCGCGCCTGCGCGAGTCGAACAGCTGGCTGATCGACACCCGCACCGGCGCGGCCACATCGTCCGTGGCGTTGCTCAACGGGGCGTCGGCCAACGGGGTCCTCGCCTTCGCCACGACCGGAGCCCCCGTCTTCTTCCTGCACGTCGACCAGCTTCCGCAGCTGGCTTGCTGAGCCACCGACGTCGATTTCGACGAGCTCAGCCGTCGCGGCGGCCTCGGAACACCCGCGGCACGCCGGCCCTGTGAACCGGTTAGGTGCCGCCCGCGTGGGAATTCGTGTCGGGACAATCACGAAGTTGTTGCCAGCACCGACGTATAGACCGCGATGCCGCTGGCGCGCGCGGGCTTCCTGTTCATTCCTGAGCCGGGCACCTACCCGGCGTGATGGGGGATTTGCCATGCGCAGCATGTCGTCCAAGATCGGTTTGCTGGCGGCCGTGGTCGCTCTCGGTGTGGCGCTCGGCGTCAACGCCGCGACGAGCACGGCCACGCCCACGCGATCCAGCGCGGATTCGCCGTTCGAGCAACGCGGCGACATCCGGCACCTGCCGGACGCTATTCAGGACCGCCTCGCGCTGCTGGCCAACCGGCCGAGCACGTTCGCGCCGATGACGGCGTTCTCGGAGGCACCGACACCGAGCAAGCTGTTCCAGTACTACCTGCTCGACACCAGCCACTTCCAACCCAACGTGTTCACCACAACCATCCCGGGCATCAATGACGGTGTAGCGCCGACTGCGACAGGTCCGAACCACGACCTGCCAACGCTGGGTGCGACCCGGGTAGTCGTTGAACCCAAACCCGGCCTGCCGACGGATCCGAATGATCCTGGGGCGTTCGTGGACATGTTCACCGACATCTCCGGTCTGTTTGTGATCAACAACGAGTCCGGATGGTACGAGGGCTGGATGATCCACGACGTGCTCGTGCCCGACGTGGCGGCACCTCGCACCGACGGTCACGCGGCATTCGGCACGATCACCGCGGCCGACGCCGCCAAGCTCGCCGCGATGGGCACGCACAACAACCGCCCGGGCAACATGTTCACCGTCGACGGCATGGCGCCGCACCTGCCGGCGGCGACCGATCACTGGCCGGACCGGGTGTCCAACACCGTGCCACTGCAGCTCTCGCTCGGTGCCTACAACGCCACCCAGCAAAGTGACCTGCACTCCTATTGGGAGCTGAACCAGTACACCAACTGGACGCCACCGACCTACGAATTGCCGTTCACCGGCGGCATTCCCGGCACGTTCGAGCGCGGCCTGATCGGTGCCCGGTGATCGCTGATACCGGGCTCTGGGCCGGCAGGCATCAGCAACAGCCCGCAGGCCGAGGGCGACAACCCGAACATCCCGCGCGACCCGGACCGGCTGCTCAACACCAGCCCGGACGATCCCGACCGGGGCATGGTCAACAACGACGATCACAAGGAAACCCGCCTGCGCTTCTTGCCCAGCGGCCTGGCCAACGAGGTGCTGCTCGACGTGTACGTCCGGCCCGCGTCGTTCGAACCGCACGTGCACAGCCTGAAGCAACGCATCTTCGACGCGTATGCCGCCGAGGTCGCCCGTGTGGACAGCAATCACGACGGGGTGGTCACCGCAGTCGAGGCCGACCTGGAAGGAACCTCCGACGGCGGGCAGTCCAACGACCGCCTTTTCCTGCCCGCGACCGCCTACAACCGCATCGCCGTCTCCCGTGAGATCAATGACGGCCTGCTCTCACCCCGCTTCGCGCCCAGCCAGCGAGCCTGGGTCCTGAGCGGAACCATCACCCGCGTCAACCCCTCGGTCGACGCGTCCATCCCGCAAGACGCCGACAACCGATAACGCAACCCGCCGCGATATCAGCTCGAATCCGGAATCGCGGAGATGCCCTGCGGCGGTCGTATGCACCGTGCGAACGGTTCGCGATCACGCCCTGCCGGGGGCTCGGACCTATCCGCTGCCTTGATCTGTGTGGACCGCGCCGAATGGGCAGTAACAGCCTCTGGTGCAGGCACGCTCCTGTGACGACACTCTGCCTTCAGGGGCGGCAGTGTGTCGGCTCCGGAGAGGATGGAGGACGCATGGCCGAGTTGTTGATCCTTGAATTCGACGGCGTAGACGAGGCGGATTACGCGAACGTGAACGCCCAGCTCGGCCTCGACCCTGAGACCGGGGCCGGGGAGTGGCCTGCCGGGCTGATCAGCCACCTGACTGGCCTGGTGGAAAGCGGCAGCGGCTACGTGATCGAGGTCTGGGAGTCGCAGGAGGCCCAAGCTGAGTTCATGCAGTCTCGCCTCGGCCCTGCGATGGCGGCCGGCGGAGTGACCACCAAGCCGAAAGTGACCTGGGCGCACCTCGTTGGCCAGCACAACCCGGGCCTCTGAGCAGCACGCCGACAGGACTCCGATGGCAAGAGTCGTCATCACCCATGCCGTCCGCGACATTGATCGCTGGCTGAGCGGTAAGGCCGAGCGCGCTGCGGCCTTCCCCGGTATCACGAACGTGACCGACCTCGTCGCCATGGACGGCAGCAATCATGCCGGCGTGGCGTTCGACGTTGATGACCTGGATGCCTTCAAGGCGCTTCTGGCCGCGATGCCTCCGGAGGTGGCCGCCCGGCAGAAGCGCACGGCGTCATTCAGCCGATGACCGTCTACGTCGAGGCGTAGGCCGGGACGCTGACGTGCTGCTCGAGATCGCCGATTGGGAATCTGCAGAGGCACGGACGGCGCACATGCAAGAAGTCGCGGCAACCGGCGCGTACGCACCGGTCCTCTCGCTGTTGGCCGGGCCATTCAGGGCCACGGTTATCAGGCAGCTGGCCTGACCGAACCTGTAACCGGCCGCCGGCGGTAGGTCGATGTCTAGGACCATGTCGGCCCGAGGCAGTTTGTGCTACTCGGCCTCCTCTGCCTTCCCGAGTCCGCTGCGGCGGGCGATGACAATCGCCTGGGATCGGTCGCCGGCGTTGAGCTTGGCGAGCACGTTGGACACGTGGTTGCGAACCGTCTTCGGGGTGAGCACGAGTCGGCGGGCGATCGTCTGGTTGTCCAGGCCTTGGGCCATCAGCTCCAAGATGTCGACCTCGCGACGGCTCAATTGTGGGAATGGCGATGACCCGGTCGCCGCGCGGAGCTGGGCAAGCTCGGCCATTGCCTGCGCTAGGCCTTGGTCGAGGACGACGTCGCCGGCCATCACCGACTCGATGACGTGTTCGATATGAGCCGGGTCGGCGCCTTTCACGATGTACGCGCGCGCACCGTCGCGTACCGCTGCGATTGTGGCGTGATGGTCCTCGGACATAGTGAGGACGACGACCTTCGCGTTGGGATAGTTCGCGGCGAGCCATCTGTTGACTTCGAGCCCGGACTTGTCCGGCAGGTTCAGGTCCAGCAGTACGAGGTCCGGAGACGTTCGCTCGACCAGAGCAGGAACCTCGGCTGCGGTTGCGGCCTCGCCGGCGAATTCCACCTGCTCCATCTCGCCGAGCGAGGCTGCCAATCCCAACCGGAATATCGGATGATCGTCGACGACGATGACCTTGACCATCAGGTCACTGCCAGCGGAAGTGTGGCATGCACCCGCGTGCCGTGCGGCGTTACCGATGCGATCGCAGTCGCGCCGCCGAGTTCTGCGGCACGTTCGCACATCGCGGTCAGCCCGACACCCGCGGGATGTCGATACGGAATCCCGATCCCGTCGTCGGTGATCTCGAGTTCGACGTGGTCAGTGACGGCCAGACGTAGCCAGCAGCTGGTGGCGTCCGCGTGACGCACGACGTTGTTCAGAGCCTCCATCGCGATGCGGTAGGCGGCGATCTCGACCGCGGCCGGGAGCGTGCAGTCGCCGCTTGGCAGGTTGAGTGTGACGTTGAGAACACCGTCAAGGCTGCGCGCGAATTCGGTGAGCGCGCCGGCCAATCCTTGATCGTCCAACGCAGTCGGACGGAGATCACGCACGATGCGTTTCACCTCGCCGGCCGACGCGTCGACCTCATCAGCGAGCCGATCCAGTAACGCGACGTCTTCGACTGGCGAAGCCGTCCGACGCAACCTGCGCAGGACGGTTCGCAACCCCATCGATATCCCCGTCAGCGACGGTCCGACACCGTCGTGCAGGTCACGCCGCAGCCGTCGCCGTTCTTCTTCCCTGGCGCTCACCACATTCAGGCGGGACCGCTGCAGGTCGCCGGTGAGCCGGACCAGTCCCACGGCGAGCGTGACGTGCGGCACGACATCTGCGAGGACCTGCCGGTCGCGCCGGCGCAACGGTCCGCTGCGGCATCCGACCACGAGCCGGCCCACGAGTTGATCACCCATCGCCAGCGGGAAGCTCTCGTCGTGTTCGGCGGGATCACCGTGTCCGGCGATGGGCGTCCAGTCACTCGGCGCCGACTTCAATTCGATCGCGACATGGTCTAGCCGCAGCGTCTCGGAAATGATCACAGCGAGAGAGGCGAGCAGCGTCTCGTTCACATAGGTCGCCGTCGCGACCTGCTGATTGACCAACTGCCGGACGATTGCCAATGGATCATCGCGTTGGCCGTAGACCAGACCGTCGACTAGGTGACGAATCCAGGCGCGCGCTGGCTCGGCAGCGACGGCCAGGGCGCCCGTCACCCCGACAAGTAGCCACGCCGGGCCGTCCGCACCGAGAACTAGCCCGAATCCCGCCACCAGCGCGGTGTACAGCAGAACCACGCCGCTGATGAGAATCACCCACACGAGGAAGCGGTGCGACACAGCGCCCAGCGCACTGCGGTCATCGCGGATATCGGTAACGAACGCGCCCACTGCAATCAACGGCACCGTTGCCACCAGCAGCAGCGGTCCGGCGACGTGTGCCCCCGGCAGATTCCCAATACCCTCAACTAGGGCGGCCGCGCCTCCGGCCCACACAGCGACAACCCCGAGCCCGAGCCACCGCGTCATCGGGTCGCGACCCTGCCCGCGTGGCCATGGCAGCAGCCACGGCACGACGAACACGAGCACCGACATCCCCACCGTCTGGACCCAGCCCCCGTGCTCGATCACGCGCGACCCGCTCGCCGACACGTTGTGCGCATGCCATTCCGCGGCGAGCGCGGACAACACTGCGCACAATCCGATGACGCCGAACGCCGTGCCGAGGGCGAGGCGCCCCCGAACGGTGAGTGCCGCGCCCAACGGTAGATATGCCAACCCGAGCAGGGTGTCGGCCACGATCCACCAGTTGCGGCCCTCGGGTTCGAAACCGCTGTTGGCCAATCGCAGCACCAGCACGGCACTCGCACCGGCCACGGCGACGAGCACGCTCGCCGCGACCACGATCAAGTGCACGCGCGCCGAGGTCCGCACGGACAACATCCTCCACGCCGCCGGTCCCGAGCGCATGGGCTCGCGCACACGAACCTGTCCCGGGCGCGAATCGGGACGCTCGCCCGGCGCGGCCGGGACGCCGGGCGGTCCACAGTCTGGCCTCGGTAGACGACAGCCAGCATGACAGGGGGAACCACGATGAACAGACCCAGAACGCTGACGATGGCCGCAATCACCTCAGCAGTCACGGCCGGGCTGCTGACGGCGGTCATGCCGGCCTCGGCGGACACGACCGACCACTCCAGGGTCACCCTCGCAGGCCGGGCCGTCCTGCCCGCGGCCACTTACGCGCCAGGGCCGCCGGCGGGAACCCTGCTTCCGCCCGGAGTGGTCAACGGGATTACGTTCCCGCTCCCTTCGCAGCCGGTCCAGGGCTTGTCCTCGGTCATCGATGGACGCGAGCCCGGCGAGTACCTCGCCATGCCCGACAACGGCTTCGGGTCTAAAACCAATTCCGGCGACTTTCTCATCCGCGCCTATTACATTCGCCCTGACTTCAAGCCGCCGCAGGGCGGCTCGGGTTCCGTATCGGTGGGTGACTACATCTCATTCCGGGATCCGAACCACCTGTTCGGATTCAGGATCGTCAACGAGGGCAGCCCCGACCGGATGCTCACCGGCGCCGACATCGACCCGGAGTCCCTGCAACGCGATCACAACGGCGACCTGTGGGTGGGCGACGAATTCGGCCCCTGGATCCTGCACTTCTCCGCTGATGGCGTCCTGCTCGACCCGCCGTTCCCGATCCCAGGTGTGCGCTCGCCCAACAACCCGGGCCTGAACGGCCAGCCCCCCACGCAGCCGAACAGCCGCGGCTTCGAAGGCATGGCAATCACGCCGGACGGCAAGTACCTTTACGCCGTCCTCGAGGGCGCCAACATTCTGGATCCCGACCAGAACCGCAGGTACATGTTCGAGTTCAGCATCCAAGACAGAGCCTTGACCGGCCGTACCTGGCAATACCACACCAGCGCGTCGAATTACATGGTCGCCGACATGGCGGCGCTCGACGAACACCGACTCGTCCTTATCGAACGTGACGGCGGTCGAGGTTCGGCCGCGCTGTTCCGGGAACTGAACGTGGTCGACCTGCGCGCGACCACAGCCGACGGATTCCTCATCTCGCGGACAGTGGTCGACCTCCATGCCATCCCTGACCCGAACGGCATCTCACAAGAGCCCATCCATCCGGGCGACATCGGGCTTGGAGACCCGTTCAGCGTGGTGTGCGAGTCGGTCGAAGCGGTCCATCGCGTCAACGGCAGCACACTGCTGGTCGGATGCGACAACAACCTGCCCAACACCGGGCGCAACCCGAACCTGGCCGATGACAACGAGCTGATCCTGGTACATGTCGACGGGCTCCCGGCCGATCCCGATCAGGCCGGGTGACCCGGTCGGCTCTCATTCTCGGCCGCCGTCGCGCGACTTGAGGGTCACTCCAGGGGCGCTCCGCCATCTCGGCGGAGCGCCCCCATCGCGATCACCCGATGCGATTGGGACACGGCGCATCGGGCCCTGCGACGATCCGTTGCCGTGTTGTGCGAGGCGCTGATCGAGCCGCCGAACCGGCTGCGGAGCGGACCTTGACCCGCGTACCGGGTTGGTTTCAACGATTCGGCACCTGTCGTCTCCTGACGACTGGAGTTCGTTGCACAAGTCATTGCGCGACACGCCCGGACAGCACGTAACGCCGGCGCACAGTGACGCCGGTGCTAAGCGCAGCCACCCCGGTTGTGAGACCGCAGGGCTTGCACAACTGGGTTGGTGCTGCGCAGAATCGTTGCCCTTCTTGTTCGCCGGGCACCAGCCTGGCCTACCGATATCACGCCGTGGGTTCGACGTGAAGGATGTTTGCGGCGCTTTGCGCTGAGCGGTGGACGGGTTCAGGGCCCGATGTGGGGCGCGGGCTCGTAGCGCCGCAGCCGGGTGGCGTGGGTCTTCGGCAGTCCCGGTACGCCGGGCAGGTCGGGTGCGAGAGCGTCGACCTCGGCGAGGTCGACCGGGTGTGACCCGGTATCCGGCAAGCCGACCAGGCCGGTCTCGGTGGCCTCGACGCCTGTGTGCGGGCCGGGCGCATCGGCGTCGCTGTAGCCGACGTTGTAGTGCGCGAACAGCGTCTGCTCCTGGTCCGCGGTAAGCGCGACGTCGGGATCGTGGTGCGGGGCGAGGGCCAGGTCGTCCTTGCTGTACGGGACATATAACCGTCCGTCGAGGTATCGGGCCTGCGCGAGCGGCACCATGCATTGGTGGTTGCCGAAGATGCCACTGCGCACGGAGACCCAGGTCGGGACCTCCGTCTCGTCGTCGACGAACAACCCACCGACCTTGCCCAGCTTCTCATCGTCCTCGTTGGTCACCTCGATGCCGTCGAGTTTGCGGTAATCCGGGACAATCACCGTGTCTCCTAACGTCCGGCCTGATCACGCCGGTTCTAAGTCGCCGGTAGTTGGGCGCAGGGCGCTCGTGGTTCAGCCGCGGGTTTCGCCGTGGCAGCCCAGCGGACGGTTCCATGAGCTGCCCAGGTGCTTCCCAGGGTCGCTGGATGAATAACGTCTGTGCCCACGTCCGATGGCGCGTCAGTTATCACCGGTGGTGAACAACATTTCACCAGTGACGTCAGCGCTTCTGCCAGGCCGAGAGAGCTACCCCGCTTGCAGCGCTATCGCTGGCCGTCACGCAGGCGTGCGTGCCCATCGGTGTCGGCATGTTTGGCCGCCATTGTGGGTATGACGGAAGGTAAGGACGGGACGCAAGATCGTCCGCTGAGGTCTTAGGAGGGGTCGTGAGTCTTTCGGCGAAACTCCGCCGCGCACCGCTACGCCTTGCTGCTGGCGCCTACATCCTGAACACCGGCATCACGAAGCTCAACGTCGACGACGAAACGGCGAAATCGCTGCACGGTATGGCGAGTGGCACGTATCCGATTCTCGGCAAGCTCCAGCCGAAGGCGTTCGCGCGGACCCTCGCGATCGGCGAGATCGCCGTCGGCGCCACGCTGCTGCTGCCGATCATCCCGCCCTTCATCGCCGGCGCGGCGCTATTCGGCTACTCGGGCGGGCTGCTCAACATGTACTGGCGCACGCCCGGCATGCACCACGAGGGCAGCCTGCGCCCGACCCCCCAGGGCACACCGATCTCGAAGGATGTATGGATGCTTGGCATCGGCCTCGCGTTGATGACCGACGCCGCCCTCGAGGGAACACGCGAAGGCGTCGGAGAGATCGAGGCGTCCGTCGCGCGGCGGCGCGCTGATGGGGGCGAGCAGGCGCGGCGCCTGTTCCGCCGAGCACAGATCGCCGATTCCGAGTTCGTCAAGCATCTCGCCGAGCACGTCGGCGACGCGTCCGAGGCGACCGGCAAGCGGTTGGCCGCGCTGCGCGCCGAGTATGGACCGGTAGCGGCCGAGAAGGCGCGCACGGCAGGCGAGGTCGCACGAGACGCCGCCGCGGAGTACGGGCCGATCGCCGCTGAGAAGGCGCGCACGGCAGGCGAGGCGCTTCGGCTCGCCGCCGCGGAGTACGGTCCGATAGCTGCCGAGAAAGTGAAGGCTGCCGGCCACGCTGCGGAGGAGTACGCGGTGCGGGCCCGCGAAAGGCTGGCGTTATAACCGGCGTACCACAAGGACGTGCAGTTCACGGCGGGCCTGATGGACCCGACCGAGTCAGACCGCCCGCACACCGTTCGCTGCATGAGCGGCTGTCCTGTCCCTGGTCGCCTGGAGGTGTGGATTCGCCGAACGGCGGTCATGCAAGGACAAGCTGCGCTGCTGGCGAGATGTGCTAGCGACGGGCTATATCGCCACGAGGTTGCACGATCGGAAGCGGCTGGCTGGTGCCAGGAGACGTTGGCCCGGTAGGCCCGGCGATGCTGACCAGGCCGATCGCAGCTATGCATCCGAGCGACGTGATCGCGCCGAATGCCGCCATGATGGGTCCACGGACCGATAGCAGCGACGCATCGACCCAACGACCGGCCGTGCTGTTGCGCGGCACTGCGCGACCACGCGGCCCTGACGCTGTTGACGGCCCCGCGTCGCGGACGGCCATCGGATGTACCTCCAGGTTCCGCACCGATGCATGCGAAGCGTCCACAGACGATCAACTTCTTCCATCGAGGGTCCCCACGCTTTCGAGGTGATACCCGTGCTCGCGGTTGCGATAACCGTCACCCGTTTTCCGTCATCGGAGTCGCTTTGAGCGCCGATCCCTGAGGCACGTCCTACTCTGACGGGGTGAATCTTGATGTCGAGCGCCTCTTGGCTGAGCGGGAGGAGAACCTCCAAGGTGAGCTGGCGGAGTTGACCAAGCCGGCCGGAGAGGTCGGCGCGATCTCGTTCGGCAAGCGTGTCGGCGACGGGACCTCGATGGCGGTAGACCGGCTCGCCGCGGTATCGGCGCAGGAGCACCTGCTCGCGATGCTGGAGGAGGTACGTCGCGCCCGACAGCGCGTGGCCGAGGGCAGCTACGGGTTGTGCGAGGTGTGTGGGGAGTCCCTGCCCGCGGAACGGCTAGAGGTTCGTCCGTGGGCGGTTCGGTGTGTCCAGCACAGCTGATGAAGTAGCTAGGAGCCCGGCAGGGACTCGGTCGCGCGGATCGATTCATCTGTCCACGTCTGACCACGTAGCGATACTCGATATCGACGGAAACCGGTGGCCGAAAAATTCGGCAGCTCGGGAGGTGCGGCGGCGGGCCGACCTGGGCAACGACGCGACCCCGGTCCGCGTTGGGTTGCGACGTGGACTGGGGGCGCATCCCGGGTGGGCGGGGGCGCTGGTGGGGGTTATTCGCCGAGTAGCCGGTACAGGTCCTTGCGTAGGGCGTCGACCTTCTCGGTTGCGGCGGCCTGCTTGTCGGTGGAACCGTCGGTGCCGACTTGGCGGATCGCGCCGGCGAGCTTGCGGGTCGCCTCGATCAGGGCGGCCTGCTCGCCGCTGACCTTGGGACCGACCTGCCACACGGCGGCCAGTTCGTCGGTGTGCTCGGCGACGTAGGCTCGGCCATCGTCGCTGAGGGTGTAGTCGCCTCCCTCGGTGCCGCTGACCAGCTTCTCGTCGACGAGCTGGGACAGGGTGGGGTAGACCGAGCCTGGGCTGGCGCGCCAGGTGTCGTCGGTCTTCTCGGCGATCGCCTTGATCAGGCCGTAGCCGTTATTCGGCGCGTCTGCGAGTAGCGACAGGATCGCCAACCGGACGTCACCACGGCGGGCGCGGCCGCGGGGACCGAACGGGCCGCCGCGGGGACCGTGCCCGTGGCCGAAGCCGCCGCCGAAGCCTGGGCGGGCGGCGGCGAATGCGGGCGGGACTGGTGGGCGCAGGCCACGGCGGCGATGACCGAAGTCGGGGCCGAACCCGGTCTGGGGGTAGTTGTCGTTGTCGTTCTTCATCTTGGTTTCTCCGTTCAGTTGGAACCTCGCCAGTATAGCGAGTGTCAGTGATATATCGCGATAGGTCGACGGGATATTCCCGCGGGCCTTGATTGCGTTCGTGGCGGGTCCCGTGCCGCTCGGCAGTTGCTACTGCTTTGCGCCTGCACCGTGTGCCATTCATTGGCACGGTGACGACGTCGTCGCGGATTGCGGCCTGGTCCACCACGGAGCGCAACGCAGCGTGCAGGCTGCCGGTCCGGGCAATATTGGCGGCCATGAGTGGCTACTTCCGCGACCGTGCGGGCGAGCAGCGGGTAACGAACATCGAGCTGTTCTTCGACCTGGTGTACGTGTTCGCGGTCACCCAGCTCTCCCACACTCTGCTCGCGAATCCGACCGTCGAGGGTGCGCTGCGCACTGCCCTGCTCCTCGCGATCGTGTGGCTCGCCTGGGCGTACACCACGTGGGTAACGAACTGGTTCGACCCGGACCGGCTCGCGCTGCGTGCCGTGCTGCTCGCCCAGATGCTGGCGAGCCTGGTCATGTCGGCGGGGCTGCCCGAGGCGTTCGACCACCGCGGACTCATGGTCGCGGGCGCCCTGGTCGCGATGCAGGTCGGCCGGACAATCTTCGTGGTGCTCGTGACCCCGGTCGGCCCGCTGCGCCGCAACTTCGAGCGCATCCTTGCCTGGCTCGCCGTGAGTGGCGCGCTGTACCTCGCTGGTGGGTTCGCGCATGGGCACGCCCGCGAGCTGCTGTGGCTGCTCGCCGTCGTGGTCGACGTGAGCGGAGCTGCAGTCGGCTTCTACACACCTGGCCTTGGCAGGTCACGCACCGAGGACTGGACCATCGAGGGCGGCCACTTCGCCGAGCGCTGCCAGCTGTTCATGATCATCGCGCTGGGCGAATCGATCGTGGTAACCGGTCAGGCGCTCGCGGCGGCGCATCCCATCAGCGCTCGATCGGTCGCCGCATTCGTCACCGCGTTCGCCGGCAGCGCGGCGCTTTGGTGGGTGTATTTCGACCGCAGCGCAGCAGACGGGGCGCGCATCATCGCCGCATCCCGCGACCCGGGACGGCTCGGCCGCAGCGCCTACACCTGGGTGCATCCGATCATGGTGGCCGGCGTCATCGTCGCCGCCGCCGCCGACCAGCGGGTGTTCGAGCACCCGGCCGTGCCCGCCGATACGCCCACAGCCTGGATGGTGCTGGGCGGCGGCGGGCTATTCCTCGCCGGGCATGCGACGTTCAAGGCGATCGTCTGGCGCGTCGTGCCCTGGACCCGGCTCGCCGCGGTCGCCGTGCTGGCGCTGCTGGGGCTCGCCGCACCACACGTCGCTGCGCTGACCCTCGCTATCGCCGCAGTGATCGTCGTGGCAGCAGTCGCCGTGAGCGACCGCCAAATCGCCGGCCACGCGTCCCAAGGAGCACCGAGCACGTCGATCACCGAGAGCGGCACGTCCGACGCGGCAAGCTGACAACCACCGGGTGCACGTAGGCGCCGACCGCCGTGGCCGGCGGGTCGCGACGAACACGCCCCGACCCCGGACGGCGTGACGACGCCGTCACGCGATCTAGGCGGTCCGGTGCAGTTAGCCGACTACCCAGCAGATGGCCGCCAGCACTTGTCGGCCCGCGCCTACGTCGAGGTCGTGCAAGACCTGCACCGGAGCACCAAGGCGTAGCAGCCCACCATCGCAAGAGCCTGAGCCGCGCAGGTATCACCCGCGGCGCTCCGCACTCCTGCACCGCATAAGGGAGCGCCCCCTCCCGAACTGACTACTTGCCCGAAGGAGCGGTCCCCATGCCCGTGATCGACCAGTCGATCATCATCGCCCGCCCCGCCGCTGAGGTGCTCGACTTCCTCGTCCGCGCGGAGAACTTGGCGCGCCGGGACTCGTCCATCCGCGAATGCGTCCAGTTGGACCCGGCACCTGTCACGGTCGGCACTCGCGACCTCGATGCCAGCAGGATCCTGAGCCGGCGCATCGAACATCAGTTCGATCACTAAGACAGAACTCACCCGGCTGGGTCGGAAGCAGCGCATGGATTCTCGTCGGCCTAGCTGCACTGCCAGCCTCTGCGATGTGGGCGCGGCTCGCCCGACGATGGAGCAGACCCACGCTGCTCTTCACTGCCCTGATCATCCAGGCAGTCGGCATCGCCCTCCCCGTACTGGTGGGCGGCATCGCTCCCGCACTGATCTCAGCGGTGCTCTTCGGCCCGACCTTCCTCGGCGTCGGATCGATCGTGCTCTCGCTCGGCGCCCCACTTGCACTTCACCCGGGCAGTCGCGCTGCTTACCACCGGGTACAGCGTCGGACAGACTTTCGGACCTGTCATCGCAACTCCGCTGCTGCACAACGGCCACCACATCGCGCTCCTGGTCGGCGCTGGCATCGTGCTCGCCGCCGCACTTCGCCGCCGCCGGACTACGGGTCCGCTTTCCGCACCGTGTCGGAGTGATGGTCGAACCTTCCCGCCAAGCCACCTTGAATTGGCAGTAGTTTTGTTCGGGACGGTATTCGCGGTTCCCGGCCGCAACCCACGAACGAAGAACTGGGGGCACGATGCGTGGCCGGCATGGTGGCGTCGATGTCCTGTTCGGTAGGCGCGGCGACTGTGCGGTGCTCGACGGGTTGGTCGCGGGTGCGCGTGGCGGGCATAGCCAGGTGCTCGTCCTGCGGGGCGAGGCCGGGATCGGCAGGACAGCCTTGCTCGACTACCTCGAAACGAACGCCGTCGGCTGCCGCGTCGTACGATTGGCTGGCGTCGAGGCCGAGCTGGAGCTTGCCTACGCCGGACAGCATCAGCTCTGCGTTCCGTTCCTGGACCGACTTGATCGCCTGGCCGCTCCGCAACGTATCGCACTTGGCGCGGCCTTCGGCTTGACCGACGGGGAAGCGCCGGATCGTTTCCTGGTCGGGCTCGCGGTGCTGGACCTGCTGGCCGATCGCGCCGAGGAACGTCCGCTCGTATGCCTGATCGACGACGCGCAGTGGCTCGACCGTGTCTCTGCGCAGACGATCGCGTTCGTTGCGCGTCGGTTGCTCGCCGAAGGAATTGTGCTCGTCGTGGCGGTGCGGGAGCCAACCCATGGGCAGGAGTTCGCTGGCTTGCCCGAGCTCGTGATCACCGGCTTGGGGGAGACGGACGCCGGCTGGCTACTGGACTCAGTGGTCAATGGGCCGATGGATCCACGCGTCCGGGCTCGGATCATCGCCGAGACCCGCGGCAACCCACTCGCGCTGCTCGAGTTGCCCCGTGCCTGGACAACCGCCGAACTCGCGGACGGTTTCGCACGGGCGGACCCGTTGATCAGCCGCATCGAGGAGGGCTTCACCGGCGTCTTTTGACGCTCCCCGAGGAGACGCAGCGGCTCCTGGTCGCGGCGGCCGCCGAACCGCTGGGTGACGCAACACTGCTCTGGCGCGCGGCCGAGGCGCTTGGGCTTGGCCCGAGCGCTGGGGACGCAGCGCAGAAGGCGGGGTTGATCGAGTTCGGCGAACGGGTTCGCTTCCGACACCCGCTAGTACGCGCGGCCGCCTACCGTTCCGCGTCAACGGAGGGTCGCCTGGAGGTACACCGGGCGCTGGCGGAAGCGACCGACCCTAAGGTCGACCCCGACCGGCGGGCCTGGCACCGGGCACACGCGACGCAGTCACCGGACGAACTGATCGCTGCAGAGCTCGAAGAGGCCGCAACACGAGCGCAAGCTCGCGGTGGCCTCGTCGCTGCGGCTGCCCTGCTCGAACGCTCCGCACGTCTAACGCCCGACCCGGCGAAACGCGCCGAACGCGAGCTCGCCGCGGCCTGGCACAAACGTGGTGCTGGCGCGATCGATGACGCTCTCGCGCTCCTTGCTGCGAGTGAGGCCGGTCCGGTCGATGAGTTGCGGGCCGCCAGGGTGCAGCACCTGCGCGGCCAGATTGCCCTCGATCAGAGGCGAGCTACCGACGCAGTGCGCATACTTGTCGAGGCCGCCCAGAATCTTGAGTCCCACGATGGGGACTTGGCGCGGGAGACGTATCTGGAAGCTCTCGGCGCCGCGATCTTCTCCAGCACTACCGACGATGCGGCCAACGTTGTCGCGGCAGCGGCCCGGAAAGCGGCGCCCGTCGATGGTGAGCCTCGAATCACCGACCTGATCCTTGACGCGCTGGCTACCCGGCTGGCGGATGGCCACGCCGCGGCCGTGCCATCGCTCGCGACAGCGCTCGCGAAGGTCCGCAGCATCGACCCCCGCGTCGACGACGTGGGCCGGCTGCTCGGGGTGGTCGGCAATCCGTTCACCGGATACGTCGCCACTGAGCTGTGGGATTTCGAGGCAGGGCGTGCGGTGGCTGACCTGCTCGTCCAACGAGCGCGTGACACCGGCGCGCTTGTCCAGCTGCAATTCGCGGCTAACGAACTCGCAGTCAACGAGATGTTGGCCGGTCGGTTGACCGACGCGGGTGCGCTGGTTGAGGAGGACCGGATGGTCTCCGACATCACCGGCAATCCGCCCGTCGGCTACGCGGCGATGCTGCTGGCTGCACTTCGCGGGACCGGCTCGGCGTCGCAGCAGATCACTGCCGCTCGAGACCACACGATGGCCCTGGGTGAGGGACGCATCGTCAACTTCGCCGGCTACGCACTGGCCCTCCTGAACAACGGCCTCGGTCGGCACGACCTCGCCCTAGAAGCCGCGCGGGACGTGTTCGATCGCGATGTCGTGGCCGGCTACCAGATGATGGCGATCTCGGAGCTTGCCGAGGCGGCCTCCCGCACCGGTGACAGTGACCTGGCGATAGCGGCCCTACGGCGGATGTCGACACGTGCCCAAGCCACCCCTACGGATTGGGCCCGTGGGATCGAAGCTCGATTGCAAGCGCTGCTGGGCGGAGACGATGCCGACGACCGGTACCGTAAGTCGATCGAGCACCTGGACCGAGCCGGCCTTCGGTTGGAGGTCGCCCGAGGCCACCTGCTGTATGGCGAGTGGCTGCGCCGTGCAGGGCAGCGCAGCCAGGCTCGGAAGCAACTACGCGCCGCTCACGCGATGCTGCTTGCCATGGGCGCCGCCGCCTTCGCCGAACGAGCTCGGCGCGAACTCCTCGTGCTCGGAGAGAAGGGGCTGCAACGCAGCGTCGAGTCCAGCGAGAGGCTGACCACCCAGGAATTCCATATTGCTCGGCTCGCCCGCGAGGGCTTGTCCAACGTAGAGATTGGCGCCCGGCTCTTCCTCAGCCCCGCACTGTCGAGTGGCACCTCGGAAAAGTGTTCACCAAGCTAGGCCTGAGCGCGCGCCGGCAACTGCGGGGTGCGGTCCTTGATTTCGCGCCGAGCGATCCGTCTCCAGGCCCGACAGATCAGTGACCGGCGCTTTGTCCTCCGTCGACATGCAGGATCTCGCCAGTAACGAACGGGGCGTTCTCCAGGTAGAGCACGCCCTCGACGATGTCGCTGATGGCACCCATGCGGCCTACCGGGTGGAGCCCGGCCAACCCGTCGTAGGACTCTGGTGCGTGCATCGGAGTTTGGATGACGCCGGGCGACACGGCATTGACGCGGACGCCCCGCGTCGCGAACTCGATAGCCAGTGACTTGGTCGCCGACTGCAGGCCGCCCTTGGTGAGTGACGCTAGTACCGACGGCACGTTGCTGTTCGCGTGGTCGACCAGGCTGGTCGTTATCTGGACGACATGGCCACCCTCGCCCAGTCGCAGCATCTGTCCGATGGCCAACTGCGTCGTCGTGACAAAGCCAGTGAGATTCACCCCGACCAGCGCCTGGTAGTCCTCCTCGGTGTAGTCGGTGAACGGCTTGGCGATGAAGACCCCCGCGTTGTTCACCAGTGTGTCGACCCGGCCAAAGTCCCGCACAGCGGTCTCGATCACGTTGCGAGCAACCGCCGGGTCGGCGATGTCGCCGGCGACAGTGACGACGCCGTCATCGGAGCCCTTGATCGAGCGGGAATTGGCGACAACGGCCCAACCGAGCTTGCGGTATGCCTGCACCAGCGCAGCGCCGATACCTTGCGATGCGCCGGTGATGACGGCGACTTTCTGGCTTGGGATTGTCATGCCCTCCACCGTCGCGCACCGATTGCGTGCGCGCGCCCGGGAAATACCCCGGCCAATGCCGGGTCCGGCAGGCTTGGCTACCGGCGGTTGCCGTGCGGCACACACCAGGGACTGACCCGGGTGTTCACCGGGTCCGCGGCGTGCAGCGAAACGGGAGTATCGCTCGTGAGGCCGACTGGAGTCGGCAAGGCAATCCCTGGAGGCGCCGAGCATGGAGTTTCTGGTCACGATGACAACTGTCGTTCCGAACGGAACGACAGACCAGACAGTTGAGGAGATCCGTTCGCGGGAGGCCACCCGCTCCCGCGAGCTCTCCGCCGACGGACACCTGCTCCGCCTGTGGCGCCCACCGCTACGACCCGGCGAATGGCGCACGCTCGGCCTGTTCTCTGCCGCCGATGAGGACGAACTCGAGGACATCCTGGCGTCGATGCCGTTGCGTGTCTGGCGCTCCGATCAGGTCGTCCCGCTCTCGGACCATCCCAACGACCCACCCGCCTCCCGCGCGATACCCGGGACGGAGTTTCTGACCACGTTCGAGGTCACGTTCCCCGACAGCGCAGGCGAGCAAGAAGTTGCTGACGTGAAGGCGCGCGAAGCAGCACGCATCCACGAACTCGCGGAGGAGGGACACGTCGTCCGACTCTGGTCGCTGCCGCCCACCCCAAGGCATTGGCGCGCACTTGGCCTCTGGCGAGCCGAAGACGCGACCGAACTACAGGTCCTCCTCAAGTCTCTGCCGATGGACGCGTGGATGACCACGGAGACGACCCCGCTTACCGAACATCCGAACGACCCCGCCAGCACCGAGGCCTAGACCGGGAGTCCTTGGACCCGGGGTCGACCGGGTTTCTTCCCTGGCGCGCCCGAGCCACCCAGTCCACGACGCTAGCTACAACGCAAGACAGGAGACCGCCATGCACCGCATCACCGTCGGAACCGAAAACAGCACCCCGATCGAAATCCACTACGAGGACCACGGGTCCGGACAACCGGTCGTGCTGATCCACGGGTATCCACTCAGCGGCGCGTCATGGGAGAAGCAGGAACGGGTCCTGCTCCAAGCCGGCTACCGCGTGATCACTTACGACCGACGCGGGTTCGGCAAGTCCAGCCAGCCCACGATCGGCTACGACTACAACACCTTCGCCGCCGACCTCAACGCCCTGCTCGTGCATCTCGACCTGAGCGATGTCGTCCTCGTCGGGTTCTCAATGGGTACCGGCGAAGTAACCCGCTACCTCAGCACCTACGGCTCAGCCAGGGTCGCCAAAGCAGTGCTCATGGGAGCGATTCCGCCCTACCTGCTCAGGACCACCGACAATCCCGAGGGGATCGACGGAGCAGTCTTCGACGAGATCAAGACCGCCGTCCTCACGGATCGGCCGGCCTTCTTCAAGGCCTTCCTCGACAACTTCTACAACGTCGACGTGCTCGGCGGAACGCGGATCAGCGAGCAGGCCTGGCAGAACAGCTTCATCGTCGCAGTCGGCGCCTCGCCGTATGCCGCGCACGCCTGCGTGGACACCTGGCTGACCGACTTCGCGACGACCTGCCGAAGATCGACGTACCGACGCTGCTGATCCACGGCGACGCCGACCGGACCTTGCCATACGCCGCAACCGCAGCCCGACTGCCTGGCCTGATCAAAGACCTGGAGTTCGTCACCGTCGAGGGCGGCCCGCACAACATCGCCTGGACCCACCCCGACGAGGTCAACGACGCGCTACTGACCTTCATTGCCAAGTAACGCCCGAGGACGTGCAACGAACGAAGCGCGTCCAAGCAGTCCGCACCATCGACTTTCCGGTCAGCCACCAAGAAGGAGACACCAATGAGCGGCACTGAAGCACTCAGATTGAACCTTGAAGTCATGATCATCGCCGTGTCCGACGTGGACCGCGCCAAGGAGTTCTACGAGCGACTGGGATGGCGGCTCGACGACGACGTCGCACCGATGGAAGCGCTTCGCATCGTCCAGTTCACGCCCCCGGGCTCGGGGACCTCGGTCACGTTCGGCAAGGGACTTACCACGGCCGCGCCGGGCTCGGGCGAGGGCAATCTCGTCGTTTCTGACATCGAGAAGGCCCACGGCGCGCTGGCCGACCTCGGCATCGCCGTAAGCGACATCTGGCACGGCCCGCCGTTCCCCATCGAGGCGCGCCAACCCGGCATCGACCCCGAGCGCACAAGCTACGGATCGTTCTGCTCCTTCACCGACCCCGATGGCAATTTGTGGTTCGTCCAGGAGGTCACCACGCGGCTTCCAGGCCGGGTCGAGTAGACCGATCCGGAGAACCGCGAATGAACATCAGAGGCAAACGAGAACGAACGGAAGCAGCTTGTCACCGCACTGGTCGCCTTGGGCGCATCACTCGGCGGCGGCATGGTCTTCGACTATGGCTTCAACGTTGAGACCTCCGGTGATCACCCCGTCTGGCATGCCAGCGAGACCGACGTACTCCCCGCCGACAAACACTGACTCGAGATGACGACAACCTCGACCCTTTCCGGCGTGATCGACCTGGACGCAGCCGAACGGCTGCCTCAGACCTGATGCGCGCGCTGGGGATGGACCCATGCGACCCGAGCCTCGTCGCCACACCGAGACGGGTCGCGAAGGCCTACGCGGATCTGCTTACCCCCGCCGAGTTCGCGATGACCACGTTTCCGAACAACGAGGACTACGACGAACTCGTCGTCGTACGCGACATCCACTTCACCTCGATCTGCGAACACCACCTACTGCCGTTCACCGGCGCCGCCGCCATCGGCTACCTACCCGGACAGCGCATCCTCGGGCTGTCCAAGCTTGCACGAGTCATCGAACTGTTCGCCCGACGCCCGCAGGTCCAGGAACGGATGACCAGGCAGATTGCGGCCTGGTTTGACGAGCACCTCGAACCACGAGGCACCGGAGTTGTGCTGCGCGCCGAACACAGCTGCATGACACTGCGCGGTGTTCAGGCGCAAGGCTCGACGACTACCACCAGCGCGCACACCGGCCTGGTCCGCACCGATCAACGCACCCGCAGCGAATTCCTCGCCCTCGCGATCGGCGACCCGCGTGGCTAACGGAAACTGGCGTCGCGAGCGAGAGAGATCGCTGGCCAGGACCGGTCCCGCTGAGGTATTCGCGGGAGTGAACAGGGGTAGTCCCACGACTGGATATCGACATACTGGCTGGCTGATTCAACGGGCGCAATGCACGGCGAGAAGCGTCAAGCTCGTCAGGTCTACATCAACTTTTGGAGGTCATCATGAGTAGCACTGACGTTCCCTCAGCAACGAAGGCCGCGCAAGTCAGGCTCAATCGAGTCACACCTTCATACTGTCGGGTCGTACTCGACAACCCGCCGCTCAACCTCATGGGTCCAGAATTCGTTTGGCAGATCCGAGAGGTTGTCACGACGCTCGAGAACGACGACCAAGTGAAGGTGGTGGTCTTCGAAAGTGCCGTCGACGGGTTCTTTCTGAATCACTCCGACCTCCTCGCGAACTTTGAGGATCTGACCAGCATCCCGCAAGGCCCGACCGGACTCGAGGCATGGCCCGACGTCCTGGTGCGCCTGACGCGCGCCCCGTTCGTATCGATCGCGCTGATCCACGGGCGGGCGACTGGAAACGGCAGCGAGCTCGCGCTCGCCTGCGACATGAGCTTCGCGAGCCGAGAGAAAGCACTCTTGTCGCACTTCGAAGTCGGCGTGGGCGTCGTCCCTGGTGGAGGGCCCATGGCGCGATTGCCGCGGGTCATGGGACGGGCACGCGCCCTCGAAGTGCTCCTTAGCGCAGACGACATCCGAGGCGCCGACGCCGAGCGCCTTGGCTATGTGAACCGTGCACTACCGGATGCCGAGCTCGACAATTTCGTGGACGCACTGGCAACCCGTATCGCCTCGTTCGACAAGTGGGCGATCGCCAACACCAAGCGCCTCGTGAACGAAGCCAGCCTGCCGCCCGACGTCGAAATCAGAGCGGGATGGGACGCCTGCATGGCCTCCGTCAAACGACCAATGGCCCAGGAAAGAGTCAAAACCCTCCTGGAGCGCGGACTCCAGCCTGGAGACACGGAAGATCGACTCGGATTCTCCGTGGGACAGCTGAGCCTCAAGGACGAGCGCTGAAATCCGAACGGCCTATTTCACCCTCTGAAGGAAGCACAAAACCATGGACTTACTCACTACCGCGAAGAAAATCGCCGACCGCGTGGAGGCCGAGTCGATGAAACAAAACGTACCCGTCGCGATTACCGTCATCGATACCCACGGCAACGTTGTTCTCATCCAGCGCATGACCGGAGCGCCCACATTCTCCCTCGAGCTCTCCGAGCGAAAGGCCTACACGTCCGCGCTCGTCGGCATCCGCACCGCTGACCTCGTCCCCCTCGTGCAACCAGGCGCGGAGCTCTATCCCCTCCTCGCCGTCTCCGGCGGTAGGTACTCCGCGATGGGCGGCGGCGTGCCGCTCACGAACGAGGGCCAGGTCATCGCCGGCGTCGGAGTAAGCGGCGGAACGACGGAGCAGGACATCGCCATGGTCGAAGCGGCGATGAGATCGTAGCTACCGAGCAAGTCAAGGGAGCCTGAACCGCCCGACCTTTCCTGCCGCTCTCATGCGGGTCCGGCTGCACGTTGACCGCGATCGACCTCATCGCCTGGACCCAGACGATCCTGCTGCACGACCAGCCCGCACTCGCGAAGGCCGAACCAAAGACGCTGCGCTACCGGCTGCTGCACGTCGCCGCCCGCCTCGTCCGCGGCGGACGACGAACCCGCCTCAAGATCGACCGCACCTGGCGCTGGGCGCATGCCCGACCCCCCGACGAGTCCAACGGACAGCCCGAGAACCGAGGCCGGGAAATCGCGCACACCCGCCCTAGTTGACCACGCCATGAAGATTAACTCGCAGAAGATCATCACTGCGAACGACGTGAATAAGTAGGGCTAGTTCGTCCGCTATTGGACACCATGCGTCACGTGGCCACGCGGGCCGCTCCGTGCGGCTGACCTCAGTCCAGGGGCCGAACAAGCCTCAGGCTGTCGAAGCAGCTCCCATGAATCCGCGCGGCAAGCGGGCTAGTTGATCACCGTCGCACGTCGGCCGCGGGAGACCTTGATCAGCCCCTCCCGACGTAGGAGATCCAGGGCGCGGTGCGCAGTGCCGACGGCGACGGCGTATCCCGCGGCCATTTCCACGGTCGTCGGCAGCTGGTCGCCTGGCTGAAGCTGCCCACTTGCGATCTGTTCGCGCAGATCCGCAGCGATGACTTCGTACGGCCCACGCGGCAGACGCGGCGCGGCGACACGGGGCGGCATGATGCTGGCCATCGTTGTTGCTGCTCGACGGTCAGCCTCGTCCACCCATGCCGCGTAGACCTTCAGTGTTGTCGCGCCGCCGCTGCCGTGGCCGAGCCGGCCGGCCACTGTGCGCACGTCGACACCGGCGGCGATCAGCTCAGTCGCCGAGTAGTGGCGCAGGGCGTGAAGGCGGGTGCTGCGTAGGCCGAGCCTGATCGCCAGCCGTCGGTAGCGATGGCTGAGCGAACGCGGGCCGTACGGCGACGATGCGTCTGGAACCGGGGGAGAAGACGAACCGGTCGTCGCTGAACGGGACGCCGAGCAGTTCGCAGCGCTGCTCCCATCGCTGCCGATGTTCAAGGAGTAGGGCGGCAGTCTGCGGATCAATGGCCACGCGTCGCTGCTGCCGGGTCTTTGTTTCCTTCTCCTTAAGGCCGGCCTTCGGCTGGGCATTTGCGCGCTGCACGATCAGTCTCGCGGCCGCGAAGTCGACGTGACGCCAGCGCAAGGCGCTGATCTCGCCCCGGCGCATGCCAGTGATCATGACCAGCCAGAGCAGCAGGCCCCAGTCGGGATCGCTCCACGCGGCTCCGATGAGGGCGGCGGCTTCTTCGGCGCTGGGTGGATCGGGCTCGGTGTGGTTAGCGGATGGCGCGATCGCCAGCGCCGCCGGGTTGACACCGAGGTGGCGCCAGCGCACGGCTTGTTCCAGGGCGCCGCTGACGATGTAGTGGATCTTGCGAATTGTGCTTCCACTCAGCGGCGGCACTCGTGTCCCTTCCGGGATCGCCCGTTGCACAGCTCGCGGCATCGCTGGAGCCGCGCGTAGAAGCTCTCCAGCATCTCGGCGTCGAGCTTGCCTGCGGCGACGTCGCCGAGCCGTGGGCGGATGTAGATCCGGATTAGGTCGTCGTATCGGTCGCGGGTGGTGTCTTCGAGCTTGGCGACTTCCAGCCAGCGCGTGATCGCCTCGCCGATCGTCATCGCCGTCTTGGGGTGGCGGTTCTCGTCGACTCGGCTCTGGAGCTTGGTGAGGGCGAGCTCGGCGGCGCCGTATGTATC
>DASXSF010000079.1:0-2281 GCA_036506155.1 Jatrophihabitantaceae bacterium | reverse complement strand
CACTCTCTCGGACGCACCACAGACGCGTCCCTGGCGGCCAGCACCTCGCTCGATATCGAGCACCTGTGCTGAGCTGATCGCGGCCGGCTAACGCGCTGCCACGACGCGCGCTAATCCAACAGCGGATGCAGGATCGGCCATCCCAGCGCCGCCTCGAGCGCAGCCCAGCGCGCTGCCCCGACGCCCATGACCAACGAGCTGATCACGTTAGTCTTCGGAACCCGGCCCCACGAGCAATGAGCAGGACGCCTGACACCTGGCAGCCTGCACACCCACCGCGGCAGATGGGTGCGGTCGGGTCGCGCCAGCCTCAGTCGTCTGTCGGCCAAGACCACCTCTCGACTGGCTCGACGAGTCCCCACACCTCCTGGCCTGGTGCGAAGCAAGGGCTCTGCGGTGATTCCGCGAGCGGCGCCTCATGCCAACTCGCGCCTGATGCGACGACGTCGCCCACTCGCGCGACGGGAGCACTGGACGGGTCGAGAAGGATCAACCGGCCCTCGGCGTCTAACCGTGCGCCGTACCCATAAGGCAACCGAACTGGGGTGCCGCTGATCGCGAAGCAGGCGTGTCCATCGATGATCGGACCCTCGAGGATCCCCTGGATCCCAACGCTGCGGATCGGGAGGGCTACGGCAGGGCCGGTGTCGACTCGCAGTGCGTTCGGAGAGGCCGGCGAGGTGGGTCCGCTGGCGCTGGCCATGACACCCCTGCGACTCCGACAACCGGAACGAGAAACGCCTACCGATCTGGCATCAAGAGCATAACGCCACACCACCCCAATACCAGTTCGTAGCATCCGCCGACAGCGGCCGCGGATCACTTCAATTTCCTCGACCGCCTGTCGCACATCAGCTGGCGGGAACTGTCGCGGATGACGTGACACAGCCGCGTGACTGTCATCCGCGAGCTGATGCGGGACAGTGATCGACAACAGCACGCTATGCGGCAATTGAGAATGTTCGCAACCTGGCCTTGCGGTGCATAAACATGCGGTCTTGCCGTGGTGTGAATCGAGACGGCCAGCTCCCCGAGCACTCCGCAGTGTGCGCGTAGCCGTCGATCGGCGCGGCTTCCCTGCTTCTCCTGGCGACGCGCCGGTGGCCCGGATGAGTCGATCTGCTCGGCCGCGGCATTCGACGATCGCCCGGATCGATCGTTCTCGGCCAGATGCCATCGGCGCCGGCTCACGGCTGCAACGGTGCGGGACCGCGCAGTGTCAACAGGATTGGGAGGTCGCCGATGGGCGTCGGTGGGCGAGTCTGCTTCGCGCTGGCAACGGTGTTGCTGTCGGCCGGATGCGGTCACGCCACGCCTCACGCCGTCGGCACGTCGAAGGTCGAGACCACACCGGTGCGGGCCGCGCGGGAGATCGTGCGCACGGTATGGCCGGTCGACGCGACGGTCGTGTGGGCGTGGACCGCGGTCGATGCGCTCGGCGGCACGGAGCACATCGTGCTGACCCGCGACGCGGGTGGAAGCTGGTCGGACGTCACGCCGGCGGGTCTGACGAACCAGACCGGGGCACGCCGGATCAACTCGCTGTTCGTGCTCGACGCGTACCACGCCTGGACCACCTCCGGCGGCATCATCGACGGCGCAGCGCAGACGGTGGACTCGACCGCCGACGGCGGCCGGCACTGGTCGCGACTGTCCCGGCTACCGAGCCCAGGGTGCGCGCTCGATTTCGTCTCGCCCACCCGCGGCTGGTGCGTGCTGGACCGGGCGACGATGGGGCCAGGACCGCATCGAGTTGTTCGCCACCCGCGACGGCGGCGGCACGTGGCGGCGGATCAACCCACCGAACGCGCCACCGGCGGGCTGCGACAAGGACGTCGGGTTCACCGACGGCATGCTCGACTGGGCGGTCACCGCGTGCCTAGCCGGCACCCCGCCGATCTACCGGACCCGCGACGCCGGGGCGCACTGGGCTAAGACCACGGTGCAACCCCCGGGCGGCGACCTCGGCTCGGGCGCCGAGTTCGCGGGAATCCCGGTTGTCACCTCCGGGCGCGCCGCAGTCGCCTTCGATCTCGACCGACAGCGCACCCTCATCTACCGCAGCAGCGATCGCGGGGGGTCGTGGCAGCCGGTGCGCCCGCCCGGGCGCGCGTCGCTGTGGGCCGTCGACATCCGCACGGCGCAGAGCTGGATCCTCATCCACGCCGATCAGCTGCTCCGCACCGACGACGCCGGCCGGACGTGGACGCACACCACCATGCACCACCGCTTCGCAGCGATCACCAACAGCTACTACGACTTCGCCCCGTTGATCGACTTC
>DASXSF010000078.1:0-23560 GCA_036506155.1 Jatrophihabitantaceae bacterium | reverse complement strand
CAACCTGCTCATCGAAAAGACTCGCAGACTCGCCCATGGCTTCCGCAACATCACCAACTATCGGCTGCGAATCATGCTCGTCGCCGACGCATCACGCCCCTACCGACCACGACCGAACCATGCTTAGAACCGAAGAGCCGGTAATGTTCGGCCTTGCATCGCCTCTCGCCCGGTCGGCTTGCGAGGCAATACCTGTCGACGATGCTCGGTCCAGGCGGCGCAGCACGATGGCGTGTTGCGCTGATATGCATCGCGTGCCACCAGGTGCTGTCGCGGAGGGCGCAGTTGCTCTCACCTCCAGACGCTCTGCGGGCGCAGCACCGAGAAGATAGCCGTGGCGTTGCTGGTGTTCGAGTCGCCCAGCACGGACTACCTGCGTGTCGCACGGGAGGCTTGTGCACCTCTGGCAGTCGATGGTGTGGCCATTCCGGCCGCGTCCAGGCCGCCCGGATAATAGTGCTGCAGGGTAAGTTCGTGCAGCGCCGCAGCCGCCGATTCAATGCGGCCGGCCTCGGTCACGCTCGGGTCGAGCGCGCCCCGGGGAAGGTACTCCCAGATGCGCGTCGAGGCACCGCCGGCGTCCAGCGTATGCGTGGTCTGAGTCCGAACCGGCTCCAGTCCGCCATTCCATCGCACGATCAGTCTGGTGCCGTCGTAGAGCACGGCAATTCCCCGGAATGGTCGCTCGTCGCTATAGAAGTCATCCGGCACATGAACCTGGACGTCATCTGGCTCCAGCGTTGTCACTCCGAGTCCGACGTATACTGCGGCTGACGACATGTCTGGCTCGACTCGGTTGGCCAGATGTGTGCGCGGGTCGAACCTGCCACGGCTGATGTACTCACGGGCAAGGTCGTGCAACTGAGTTACGAAACCGTGGGGATCGGCGACTTCGGCCCCGTCCTTCTCCAAGCGGGTGGCGACGCGTACCAAGCCGTAGACGTCGACGGGGCCGGGCTCACGGTAAAAGAAGACGACGACGTGTCGCGCCAATGGGAATTCGCCTCTCCAGCGACGATCAGCCTGGTGACGTGCGTGCCGACGGGCGACCAGTCGAAGCCGGTCGACGATCTCGCCGCGCAACCTGTTGGGCTCCAGTGGATCAGTTTCATGTCGTCCAGTCTCAGCCGGCTCGGGTGCATGGGAATCATCCCGGCCCTGTTCCGGGCTCGATGTGGTTGTGAACCAGAGCGCAGGCGGAATCGCACTGCGCGGAATTGTCGGTTCCACTGTCAAATCACGGTCCCCGTCGTTGGTAGCGTTACTGTCAGAGCTCCAGGTGGGCCAGCGATCGGTCGAGCACGGCTAGCGGCTTGGGATCGCCGTAGCCTATTGCCATGTACACACCAGGGCGTCGCGCCCGTAGGACCAGCGCCCACGCGGCGCCGCCGACGGCAGCCGCGAGGACCACCCCTGGAAGCAGCCATCGCGCCTGCGTGGCCTGACCAGTGAGTGCGGTCAGATTTGCTGATGTAATCGCAAGAACGACGATCAGCCCAGCAGCGCCAAGGCCAGGCGCGGTGAGGCGATGCCACCGGCCGGGAGGGTTCGGTGACAAACGATAGAACCTGATGACAGCCAGGGCGGCGCCTATCATCAGCACCAATATGCCGATGGCGGCCACAACGGATAGCAGTGTGAACAAGGCAGTGATCGGGTCGGCATGGAGAGCCATGAAGATGAGGATGGTGATCGCCGCGGTTACAGATTGCGCAATAGAACCCCCGATCGGAACACCACCGATCGAGCCGCCGATGATGCCCAGGCGTCCGGGCAGAACTCCTTCACGCGCCAGTCCGAACGTATATCTAGCGACCACATTGTGAAAGCTGATCATCGCTCCGAAGATGCTCGTAATCAGCACTGCCTGGCCAAGCCCGGACCAGAACGGTCCGTAGTGGACCTTCAGGATCGAGAACGGCAGTCCGGCACTTGGATCCCGGGTCGCGTCGATGATTTGGGCCGGGCCGACCGTTATTGTCAGCGACAAGCTGGCGAGCGCGTAGAACGCGCCCAGAAACAACACGGCGCCGAGGGCGGCGCGCCGTACCGCTCGCCACTCGCGTGCTTCCTCGCGATAGGCGATCACGCTCTCGAAGCCAACGAAGGATGCGACCGTGAAGGCCAGCACGACGCCGACGCCATTGGTGAATAAGGCGGATGGTTTCAGGGCCGTCATGCTGCTGCTGCCGGTTGCGGTCGCGGCTGGGTGGGCGAGAGCCGCTGCGATGAGCATTCCAATGACCGCGATCTCAACCGTTAGCACAATCGCGATCACGCGTGTGTTTACCTCGATGTGCCGGATTCCAAGCAGGGCGACGATCAGCCACACCGCGGCTGCCCATTCCCACCATGTGCCAGTCTTGAGGATGTCTGCCACTGTGGCGCCAAACAAGCCATACAGGCAGATTTGGATAGCGTTGTAGGCGACCAGCGCAACTACAGCGGCCGAGAGCCCCCAGCTTCGGCCGAGTCCGCGCGCAAGGAAGGCATAGAAGGCCCCCGTGTGCGCCATGTCCCTACTCATTGCGACCAGTCCCACGCTAACGAGCAACAGCGGGACAGTGAGCAGGATGAAGGCTAGCGGCACACCAACGACGCCCGTGGCTGCGAATGTGGCAATGACCGCACCGGCGACCACCGTCATTGGCGCGGAGGCGGAGATCCCGAGTACCGACAGGCCCGGCGAGCCCAGGCTCTTGCGGGCGAGCCCGTGCGGGGAAGAAGGAAGCGTCACGGCGCGGACCCTGCCGCCCCCAGCTCCACATGCTGCTTGCAGTCGAGTGCTCGGCGGCGCTCTCGCCGCACATGCAGCTCCCGCTCCTGCTGGCTAATCGCCACGATCGCGTACCTGCGTTGTGGATGGCCACGCTGCCGGTACGCGTCGATCGCCGCGCAGGTGCGTCCGCGTCGGGTCACGCTGCGAGCAGAGCTGGCGAAGGTAGTCAGTCCAGCTGCTGAATCGAAACGGATCGAATACCCGACACGAGCTGGCAATGTTGCCGATGCGGCGTCCGTCCGCTGAAGGTAGGACATGACTGGCACGCTCGATTCCTTTCAGGCTGTCGCAGCGAGTCCTTGAATTTCTGGGCCATCCTCCCGACCTTGACCAGCGTTCGGTCTTGTTCCTAGCTCGTTGAGAAAGTGGTCAATGGTTGCCCGAGTGAGCCCGGGGACGCAGATGATATGGCTCCAGCCGCCGCTTGTGGCGAGCGACCAACGATTCAGGACCGCAAGCGGAGGCGATTCCAGCATCACTGTAAACGCGTGCGGATGGCGCCAGGCGGTCCATCCCGCCGCAACTAGCCGTTGTTCCAGATACGCCGCGAGCGCACGTGATCGAGCGACACGCTGCCGATGGCCTTCCAGGCCAATCTTCAGAGCGAGCCACAATTCGACGGCGTTGTGGCCCGTTCTGGATCCAGACCATGTTGCGTCTATGCCGTCGACGTAGTCCACTGCGTGGCTGACTCGGTGCGCATGTTCGCGCCGCGCAAGGACGACGCCGTTGGGATGTGGTGTTGCGAAGAACTTGTGCCCGGAGACGCACACGCTGTCAGCGTCAACGCGTCCGAGGCCGGCGTCCGATGTCGACAGCAACCGGGCGACAGGGCCACCATCGAGAGCGAGCGGCACGCCGGAAAGTGCGCCGTCAACATGGACATGCCTGCTATGGACGCCCGCGCGATCCAGCGCGGCATGGATACGCGCAACATCGTCGACGGCCTCGGTCATCGTGGTGCCAACCGTGGCAACGATGATCGCCGGACGATCCGCCCTCGCCATCGCTGCTTGCGCGAGGTCGTCGTAGTCCATCTCGCCAGAATCATCTGCTGCGACCGTGACCGAGTCCCCAGCCATGCGGAGGATCCGTGCCGCTTTGGGCACGCTGTAGTGCGCCGCGGCAGAAAAGTACAGCACGCCAGACGGAAAGTGCTCTCTGGCAAGCCAGAGGCCGAACTGGTTGCCCTCGGTGCTTCCGGCTTGGGTGACGTATCCCCAACAATCGCGCTGGTCGCCGCCGAACAACTCGGTTAGCTGACCGACGACTGCACGTTCGATCGCCTTGGAATTCCTGGGTTCACGACCGTCCTTCTCAGGGTCACCGATGTTGTTGATGATCGTGTTATGCAGGTCGGCGAGGTCTCGGAAGTCGATATCGGTGGCTGCTGGGAAGCCGATCGGATGCGGCAGGCCCGGCGCGGGGTAAAGCCGTCGCCGCAATTCAGCAAGATCACCAGCCAACATCCGGCAGTGCCCTCTCACGCTTACCATGGCCCAGGCGGAGTGCTGAACGCACGCCGCCTCTGGCCGCGCGTCTCCGAGCCCGGGTCAACAGCAGCGAGGTAGCCCGTAGCCCGCAGGCAGTCGGAGCCGCGCTCGATAGCACTCGGGCGCAGCCGCGTCGACGAAGTCAACCACGTCCTCGCCCGGGTACCCATATGCCCAATGACCTGATTTGGGCGGGGCGGCAAACTGCCCTGAAGAGGCGCTACCGGTAGCTCACATGACTTCGGGAGCGGAACTACCATCGCCATCTTTTCCTCCGATCGCGAGGTCTAGCACCGCCCACATAGATGATCCGGGCGGTAGTATAGCCTGTCCTGATTCGTCGGACAGCCTCCAAGATTCGTGACAGAGCAGGGCAGCCCAGGCCACTCGGCCTGGCGACTTCCTGTCAAATCACAACAGCCTGGCGGGCAACCGCCACTTGCCCCCGGCGCGGCCCGGCTGTGATCTGCAATCGACGCGTTGTCCACCGTGCCGTCGTGTACCACCTGACAAGCCCCGAGCGTTGCCGGGCCTTGCGGATCTCGTCGGCGGTGAGCCTGGCCAGCGGGTGATCCGGTCCGTCCAGGACCCAGGCACGCTCAACCGATTCCACTACACGCTCCTCATTCGTCGGGCCAGCCATGCGGGATGTCACGCCGTCGCTGTCGTGGACGCCGCGGCTGCTCGCGTGCGGAGCCGCACGACGTATTCGACCAGGGTGATCAGGGTTTGCTTGGTGGACGCGCGCTGCCTGGCGTCGCAGGTGATTGCGGGGATGTCCTGGTGGATCGACATGGCCTCGCGGACGTCTGGGATGTCATGCCTTTGGACGCCGTCGAACAGGTTCATCGCCACGACGTAGGGCAGCTTGCGGTCTTCGAAGAAGTCGACGGCAGGGAACGAATCGGCGAGCCGGCGGGAATCGACGAGCACGACGGCGCCTATTGCACCGTGCACCAGCTCGTCCCACATGAACCAGAACCGATGCTGGCCCGGGGTGCCGAACAGGTAGAGGATCAGATCACTGTCGAGCGAGACCCGACCGAAGTCCATGGCGACGGTCGTCGTCGTCTTGTGCGGCGTCGCCGCGAGATCGTCGAGAGCTGCGCTCGCCTCGGTCATGACCGCCTCGGTGGTGAGCGGGACGATCTCGGACACCGAACCGACGAACGTGGTCTTGCCGACCCCGAATCCGCCGGCGACCACGATCTTGGTGGATGTTCGCCGGCGCGACGAATTCGCGTCGCCGTTGGCTTCCGGGTAGGCGTTAGAGGCGCCGAAGTCCACTGAGCACCCTTTCCAGCAAAGCTAGGTCCGGCGCGCCGCCGCCCGGTGGCGCACTGTTGTGCACGGTGACCAGTCCAAGTCGTGCCATGTCCGCGATGAGCACCCTGGCGACGCCCAGGGGAACGCCAAGCAGCGCGGCAACCTCGGCAACAGACCGCACATCCTGGCACAGGATCGCGATCTCGCGGTGGTCCGGATGGCTGTAACGGTCGGTTGCGCCGCCGGGCGCCGTCGTCGTGATCAGGGCCTCGATGGGCAGGTCCAGGCTCGATCGGGTGCGCCCGCCGGTCCGCGTGTAGGGCCGCACTATCGGGGCGGGATCGCCGGGCGTTGTCATGAGCTGTGCCACCCGTCAGCCCACGGCGGTGCGCAGCTGGCTTCGCAGCTCGGGGGTGAGCAACTGCCCGGCCCGGTCGACCAGGAGAGTCATCTCGTAGGCCACTAAGCCCATGTCGCAGTCCGGCGACGCAAGCACGGCAAGGCACGACCCGTCCGCGATGGACATCAACAACATGCAGCCCAGCTGCATTTCGATGACGGTCTGCAGCACCTCGCCGGCGCCGAACACCCGCGCCGCGCCGCGAGTCAGGCTGGACATGCCCGACGCGACCGCTGCGAGCTGGTCGGCTCGGTCTCGCGGCAGGCCGGCCGAGGACGTGAGCAGCAACCCGTCCGAGGAAACGACGACGGCGTGGCTGACGCCGGCCACGCGGTCGACGAAGTTGGTGAGTAGCCACCCGAAGCGCCCAGGGTCCGATCCGGGTTGACCTGGTTCCGCCATCACCGACTGCCCTCCGCGGTCTGATCATTGGGCCACTCACCGTTGGCCGGCCACGAGTGGCTGACATCGCCGTAGTCGCCTGGGTCGTTCTCCCCCGGATCGGCAAGCCGCGTGTGCCGGCCCAGGCTGATCCCCCGCTGGAAGCTGGACATCCGATCGCGAACACTGTCCGCGCTGCGGCCGGCCGAGCTCGGCTGCGCCGTGACGCTCGGACCCACACTGCCCGGCACCAGGAACGCCCCGGGACGCCGCTTCGGAAGGCCGGCCGCCGTGACCTCCTCCGCGATCGGCGTGCTGGCCACGTCGGCTGCCTGCCACCCGGCATCAGCGTCGGACTCCCAGCCGTCGTAGGCCGGATTGTCATGCGCTGCCGTCGCGTATACCGCGTCCGGCATCGGCGGCGCGGGTTCCTGCCGCTCGGTGAACCACTTCGAGAGCATCGCGTTGAAGATCGGGGTGTCGAGGGTATTTGCTGCCGCGGCGGCCGGGTTGTCGAGGAATCCGTCGGACTGGGGAATGGAGCTTACATAGGCCGGCTGGCGACGCGGGAGGGGCGGCGGCTCGCTGCGCAAGAGCCCGTCGGGAGCCGGCAACTGTGGCGCGAACGAGCGGTCGTCGATCGCGCCGGCAACGTCCGACCCCGCAACCAGCTCCGGAGGCAGGGCAACGGTCACGGTGAGGCCGGCGCCGTCCGCGGACATCAATTCGACCGTGATTCCGTGGCGGCTGGCGAGCTTGCCGACCACGAACAGGCCCATCTGCCGGGACACGGACACATCGACCGGTGGCGGTGCGGACAGCCGCTGGTTGATCTCTACCAGCCGAGCGCGCGGGATGCCCGTGCCTTCGTCGCAGATCTCGATCACTAGACCGCCGTAGTCGGTCATTCGAGCACTTAGCGTCACATGCGACTCCGGATCGGAGTAAGAGGCGGCGTTGTCGAGCAGTTCAGCGACCAGGTGGACGATGTCGTTCACGGCGCGGCCGGCTATCTTCGCTCGATCCAGGGGCTGCACCGTCACGCGCTGATAGTCCTCGATCTCGGACACCGAAGCGCGCAGCACGTCGAGGATTGGCACCGGCTCGCCGCTGCGCTGGCGCAGTTCGGCGCCTGCCAGAACCAACAGGTTTTCGCCGTTGCGCCGCATGCGCGTGGCGAGGTGGTCCAGCCGGAACAGTGCGGCCAGCCGATCGGCGTCCTGCTCGCCCAGCTCCAGCTCGTCGATGAGCCGCAATTGGCGCTCGACGAGGCTCTGGCTGCGCCGGGACAGGTTCACGAACATGTCGTTGACGTTTGCGCGCAGCGCGGCCTGCTCGGTCGCCAGCCGAACCGCCTCGCTGTGCACGGCATCGAATGCGCGGGCCACCTGCCCGACATCCTCGCGCGAGTACACCGGAACCGGCTCTATCTTCACGCTGCCCGAGCGCCCATCGCTGGTTCGCAGCAACTCGATGGCCGCCGGCAGCCGGCGGTCGGCAACGTCGAACGCGGACGCGCGCAGCACGCGCAACGGCTTCAGGATCGAGCTGGCCAGGACAACCAGCAGGATCAGCGCGACCAGCGCGACCCCGCCGATGATCGCCAGCTCTCGGAGCGCGCCGGTATGAGAGTTGTCGGCTGCTCTGACGACCAGGATCCCACCGAGCACGAGCGCCAGTCCGAGTGGGACGACCGTGAGCGCGATCAGCTTGCTGCGCAATCGCCAGTTCTGCGGCTGCCAGCGAGCCGAACGCGACAGTGGTGGCCCCGGACTCGCACCGCTGATCGACAAGTGGACGACGCCCGGCGCTCTCCCGGCGCTCGAGGTACCAGACGAGACGAGCTGGCCGTCGTCCACGGCGACGCGGTCGCCGGCCAGCAAGCGCTCGCGGAAGCGTTCCGACGACATCTCGTCCACGGGGACCCCTTAGCGTGCTCTACGGCAGATATCATCTGCCTTCGTCTTGCTCTGCTCACTTCTGCCGCGCACGTGCGAAAACCGTATTAGCCCGAGAGGCGTACGTCTATGGTCTGGCCACGCGTTCGGCAGTTTGGGTACCATACGCGCACATTCACTGACGAGCAGTAACGACATGTTGACGTTCAGTGGCATTCGATGGCGAAATCGGCCCGGTGACGGAGTGAGTCGTCGGGTCTATGCTCGCCGCGTTGGTTGAGCGTTTCGCCCGGTTCGCATCGCGTGCAGGCACTAGTCGAAGGAGATGGGGCCGTGGGCAACTGGCAGCTGGATCCGTTCCACACCCAGATCGAGTTCGCGGCGAAGCACTTGGGAATGATGACCGTGCGGGGCCACTTCGCCGAGGTGAGCACGGTCGCGGACATCGATCCCGAGCACCCGGAGGCGTCGTCGGTCGAGGTGACCATTCAGACGGCCAGCATCCGAACCCACAACGAGGCCCGGGACAACGACCTGCGCTCCTCGAACTTCCTCGAGGTCGAGAAGTTTCCGACGATCACGTTCAAGAGCACGGGGGCCGAACCGTCCGGCGCGGACCGCTACGCGCTGACCGGCGAGCTGACCATAAAGGGCATCACTCATCCGGTGACGCTTCAGGTGATCAAGTACGGGGAATTCAACGATCCGATGATGGGACACCGGATCGCCTACAGCGCCACCGGCCAGATCAACCGGAAAGAATTCGGGCTCACTTTCAACATGATGCTGGACGGCCGGTTCGTGGTGAGCGATCAGATTCAGATCATGATCGAGGGCGAACTCGTCGAGCAGCAGCCGGCGGAGAGTCCCGGCTAGCGGCCGGTTCCGCTGCCCGCCGCCGTATGGCGTGCAGGAGACGTCGGCCTCGGCGAACAAGACGTGCCCGAAGAACGGATCGGTGAACGTCTCGAAGATCCGCGGCGAACCGACCGGCGCGCAGTTGAAGAAGCCCTCGCCATTCGCCGATACCAGCGCGTCGTCGACCGCCCCTTCGACCGCGACGTCTGCCGTCAGCGCACGGGCCGCGCCCGTGAGCACCACGCCGCTCGTTGCAGCGTGCGCCGCCGGTACTACTACAAAGACGCACGTAGCTACCCCCATCATCGCAAGCGGTACCACTGTCCGTAGTCGCATCGATCCCACCCCTTCCGGAGCAAAGCCACCGTTGGCCCAGCACACGGATCCCAGCACCGATCGATTCAAACGCCGCGATCGCCGGTCAGCGCGGGATGCGCACCGTGACAACGAGGCCGCCTCCGACGCGGGGGGCGGCGTCGATGGTGGCGTGATGTATGCGGCTGATCGACGCCACCAGGGCAAGGCCCAGCCCGACGCCGTCGCCGGTCCGCTCGTCCAACCGGGTGAACGGCTCGAACAGCGCATCGACCCGATCGGCCGGCACGACCGGGCCGGTGTTGGTGACACGGAGCTCCGCGCTTCCGTTGTGCGCGGCGGTGCCGACCGACACCGACCCGTCCGGAACGTTGTGCCGAGCGGCGTTGTCCACGAGGTTGGCCACCAGCCGTTCGAGCAGCAGCGGGTCGCCGCTGACGACGGCAGGCTGCAATGCCGCCGTCACGTGCAGCCCGTCGACGGTGATCGTGTCCAGCGCGTCCTCGGCGAGCATCGCCAGGTCCACGGACTGGTGCGTGGTGAGGCCGCGCTCGTTGCGGGCGAGGGTGAGCAGCGTGTCGATGAGCGCCTCGGCGTGGTCGACGGCCCGGCGCACGTCGACGCCCATGGCGATCAGCTCCTCACGCGTCGGCGCGGGCTTGGACAGCACGACGTCGACCGTGGTGCGCATGACGGTCAGCGGCGTGCGCAACTCGTGGCTGGCATTGGAGATGAAGCGGTTCTGGCTGGCGAACGCGGCGTCGAGGCGGGCGAGCATGTCGTCGAACGTGTCGGCGAGCTCGCGCAACTCGTCGCGCGGACCACGCAGCGCGAGCCGCTGCGACAGGTTGTGCTCGGTGGCCGCGCGGGCGGCGGCAGTGAGCTGATGCACCGGCCGCAGGATGCGCCCGGCGACGAGCCAGCCGGCGAGGGCAGCCACGGCGCTGACCCCGGCCAGTGCGATCAGCGAGTACATGAGCAGGTGGTTGAGCGTGGTGTCGCGCTGCACCGTCGCCCCGGCGTTGACGCCGGCCTGGAACGCCGCAGCGCACTTCTGGGCGAGCTGGGTGTCGCCCTCCCGCTTGGCCTTGTCGCACTGGGCGACGAATGCCGCGTTGACCTTCGAACCGCCGGTTGCGTTGGCTGCCGGCAGATTGTGCGCGACGAGCAGGTACGTGACCGTCACCAGGACGGCGCCGCCGAGCGTGAACAGTCCCCCGTACACCAAGGTCAGGCGGCCCCGGGCAGTTAAGCGGGGACGCTTCACAGCCGGTAACCCGCGCCGATGACCGTCTCGATCAGCGGCGGCTCGCCGAGCTTGCGACGCAGCCTCGCGACGGTCACCGCGACGGTGTTGCTGAACGGATCGAGGTGGACGTCCCAGACGTGTTCGATCAGCTCCTCGGCGCTGACCACGGCGCCGTTGGCAGCGACCAGGCGCTCCAGGATGCCGAACTCCTTGCGCGTCAACGGAAGCGGCTGCCCGCCTCGGCTAGCCCTGTACCGAGCCCGGTCGACGACGAGGTCTGCGAGCCGGACGGCCGGCGGCGCGGACGGCTCGCGGCGAGCCAGCGCGCGAATACGCGCGACCAGCTCGTGGAACGCGAACGGCTTGCCGAGGTAGTCGTCGGCGCCGAGCTCCAGCCCGTCGACGCGATCGTCGACGTCGGCGGCGGCGGTCAGCATGAGGATGCGGGTACGCGGCCCGTCGCGGACCAGCGTGCGGCAGACGCTGTCGCCGTGCACGCGGGGCAGGTCGCGGTCCAGCACGAGTACGTCGTAGTCGATATCAGCGACGGCGTCGAGGCAGGCCGCTCCGTCGTGCACGACATCGACCGCCATGCCTGCGTCGCGCAGCCCCTCGGCGATGCGCGCGGCAAGCGTGACGTGATCCTCGGCCACCAGTACGCGCACCCGCTAATGGTGCGCCCCCGGGGATGACATCGGGCTAACGAACAGCGTCGGGCTGTTGTCATGCCCGTCGGCGTAGACCTGCTCTCGCCGCGACGCCCGGAGCGAGCCGGGCGTCGCGGACCACCGACAGCGAGGGTAGCGATGAAGATCACCGCATGGATCGCCGCGGCGTCGCTCGCGGCCGCGCTCACCGCATGCAGCTCCCCCCACCACAACGCGGCGGTACCGAATCTGCCGGGAACAGGCGGAGTGTCGGCGGGCGGGCACAGCGCAAGCCAGGCGGCCACGTTGCACGCCGCAGCCCAGTGCATCCGCACCCACGGCGTGCCGTCCTACCAGGACCCGGTGGTCACCGCCGACGGGCACGTCTACACCGACTCGCGCAGCCTGTACCACCAGAGTTCCGCCGAGCTCGCCACCATCCGCCGAGCCTGCGTCCGTCAGCTCACCGCCGCCGGGTTCCAACTCCAGGACCAGCCGCCGGCCCCGCCGCAACTGGTGCAGGCGGGCGTCCGGACGGCGCGCTGTTTGCGCGCGCACGGCCTGCCGAACTACCGCGATCCGACCAGCTCGACGCCGTTCACACCCGGGCATGGCTTCGACATGACGCCGGGCGAACTGACGGACAACGGCGCCCTCGGCAAGGAGGACGCGAATGCGCCGCAAGCGTTCACCGCCTGCCGCCACCAGCAGTACGCCGAGATCGCCGCCTCCACCCTGCAGAGCCTCGCCCACGACTAGGAGGGCAGTTATGAAGATCAGCGGATGGATAGCCGCGGCAGCGACGCTCGCCTTGCTTGCCGCATGCGGCTCGTCTCACCACGGCACAGGAGTGCCGAGCCTGCCGGGGGCGGGGGGCGGCAGTGCCGCAGCGGCCGGCAACGGCGCCCCGAGCTCCGGCGCCAGCAAGAGCGCGGTGTCACGTCCCCGCGTCGGGTACAGCACCACCCGAGTGGCGCAGCTGCACGCGGCAGCGCAGTGCATCCGGGCACACGGCGTGCCGTCCTACCAGGACCCGGTCCTCACATCGGACGGCTATGTGTACACCGACTCGCGGAGCATCCAAGACCTAGGCCGCGACCAGTCGCGGGCGCAGCAGGACGCCATGCTCAACGCGCTCCGCCAGGCCTGCGGCGCTCTGTTCACCGCCGCCGGTCTGCAACCCGATGACGAGTCGCCCGCGCCGCCGCAACTGGTGCAGGCGGGCGTCCGGGCGGCGCAGTGCCTGCGCGCGAACGGCCTGCCGAACTACCGCGATCCGACTAGCCAGTCGGTGTTCACCCCTGGGCACGGCTTCGGCGTCAGCGCGGACGAGTTGCCCAACAACGGCAGGCTCGGCAAGACCGATCCGACAGTGCAGCGCGCCTTGTCGGCGTGCCGCTCGCTGCTCGACGCCGAGATCGCTGCCTCCACGCTTTCAAGCCTCGGCCATGACTAAGTGGGCGGCCGTCGGCGTCGTCGCCGTGCTCGTCGCCGGGGGCGGCGGCGCGTGGTGGTGGTCCGGGCACCGCCATCGACACAACTCGGCAACGACGTCGGTGCCGGTGGTCACTGCCACCGTGACGCGAACGGACCTCTCGAGCAGCACGCAGCTGTCGGGCACGCTGGGCTATGCCGGCTCGTATTCGGTGGCGGCGCAGGGACGCGGCGGCACGATCACGGCGGTGCCGCGGCCTGGGCAGGTGCTGCGGCGCGGCCAGGTCGTATACGAGGTGGACAGCGCGCCGGTGTACCTGTTCTACGGCGTGCGACCCGAATGGCGCACGCTGGCGCTCGGCGTCACCGGCGGCCCGGACGTCCGCCAGCTCGAGCAGAACCTCACCGCGCTGGGCTACGCAGACGCGCAGAACCTCACCGTCGACGACACGTTCACCGACGCGACGTACTGGGCGATACGGCGCTGGCAGACCGGGACCGGTCAGACCGTCACCGGCCAGGTCGCCCTCGGCGCGCTGACCTACCAGCCGGGCGCGCTGCGCGTCGTCGCCGTCAACGCGACGTTGGGCGCCGCGGCGCAGCCCGCCGAGGCGGTATTGACCGCCACGTCGACGACGCCCGTGGTCACCATGGAAGTGCCGTCCACGCAGACCTACCTCGTGCACGCTCGCGACGTCGTCACCGTCACGCTGCCCGACGGCAGCACCACACCGGGGCGCGTCGAGTCGATCTCGTCGGTCGCGACGCGCGGCACGAATCCGGACGACCAGGGAGCACCACCGGGCCAGTCGTCCGACTCGCCGCAGCAGCCGGCCAGCGTGTCCGCCTCGGTGCGGTTGACCCGCCCGGCCGCGGCCGAACATCTCGACCAGGCACCCGTCACCATCAACGTCACCGACCGATCGGTGCACGGCGTGCTCGCGGTGCCGATTACAGCCCTGGTCGCGCTGGCGGGAGGCGGCTACGGCGTCTGGGTGGACGGTGCCGACGGGCCGACCGGCCGCCATCTCGTCGGTGTCACGCCGGGGCTGTTCGCAACCACGCTCGTCCAGGTGACTGCACCCAACCTGCGCGTCGGCGACAAGGTGGAGGTGCCGCAACAGTGAGTACGGTGCTGGAGCTGCACGGCGTCACCAAGTCCTACCCACCGCCCACGGCTGTCACGGCGCTACGCGACGTGGACCTGCGCATCCGCGGTGGCCAGACGGTCGCAATCACCGGGCCGTCCGGCTCCGGCAAGTCCACGATGCTGAACGTTCTCGGCACCCTGGAACGACCCAGCAGCGGCGTCATCCGTATCGCCGGCGCCGACACCTCCGCGATGAGCGACCGGCAGCTGTCCGGGATCCGGGCCACCCGCATCGGCTTCGTGTTCCAGCAGTTCCACCTGCTGGAACACCTCAACGTCCTGGACAACGTGGCAACCGGGCTGCTGTATCGCGGCCTGGACGCCCGCCGCCGCCGCGCCGCCGCGGCCGTCGCGATCGAACAGGTCGGGCTCGGCCCGCGCGGGCGGCACCGGCCGGCGCAGCTTTCCGGTGGCGAACGCCAGCGCACCGCCATCGCGCGTGCCGTGGCCGGCCAGCCCGCGGTCGTGCTCGCCGACGAACCCACCGGCAACCTCGACACGACCACCGGGGCGGAGATCGTGGCGCTGCTCGCGGGACTCGCATCTCCTGACACGACCGTCGTCATCATCACCCACGACCCGTCGATCGCCGCCCGCATGCAGCGGCAGGTGGCCCTGCGCGACGGTCAGATCGTCTACGACTCGGATCCGTCATGAACGGGCCACGGGGCAGGCTGCGGCTCGTCGACGGGCTCGCCCTCGGCGTCGTAGGGCTTCGTGCGCGCAGGATGCGTTCCGCGCTCTCGGCGCTGGGCGTCGCGATCGCGATCGCCGCGCTCGTCGCGGTGCTCGGCATTGCCGCCTCGTCGAAGGCGGACCTGCTCGCCCAGCTCGGCGAGGAAGGCAACCTGCTCACGGTGGCCGCCGGGCAGACGTTCACCGGCAACCCGACGCCCCTGCCCACCACCGCCGAATCGATGATCGCCGCGATTCCGCCGGTGCGCGAGGTCACCGCCGTCGGCAACGTGTCCGGTGCGACCGTGCGCCGCACCGCTGCCATACCGGCCATCCAGACCAGCGGCATTTCCGTGCTGGCTGCCCAGCCGTCGTTGCTCGACACCCTCTCCGCGCAGCTGCTCTCCGGACGCTTCCTGGGTCCCTTGGCGCAGCACTACCCGGAGACGGTGCTCGGCTATAGCGCGGCGCAGAACCTCGGCATCGACGTGCTCGGCCCGCAGACCCAGGTGTACCTGGGCGGGACGTACTACACGGTCATTGGCGTGCTGGCCCCGGTGACGGTCGCTCCGGAGATCGACGACGCGGCGCTGGTCAGCTTCCCGATGGCGGCCGGCCTCGGCCTCCCCAGGCAGCAGCCGACCCGCATCTATTTGCGCGCCGACCCTGACCAGGTCGCCGCCGTTGCCGGGGTGTTGCCGTTCACCGCGTCACCGGCGGCGCCCGAGGCGGTAGAGGTGCGCCGTCCGTCGGACGTCCTGCTCGCGCGCATCGCCGCCAAGACCACGTTCGTGGGGCTGTTCCTGGGTCTCGGGGCCGTGGCGCTGCTCGTAGGCGGCGTGGGCATCGCCAACATCATGGTGATCTCGGTGCTCGAGCGCCGCGGCGAGATCGGGCTGCGTCGCGCCCTCGGCGCCCGGGCCCGCCACGTCGCCGCGCAATTCCTGCTGGAGTCGGCGGCCCTGGCGCTCCTCGGTGGCCTCGCCGGTGTGGCTCTGGGCAGCCTCGCGACCGCCGTGGCCGCACGGGCCAACGGCAACGCGTTCTCGATGCCGGCGGATGCCCCGCTCGCCGGCCTCGCCGCCGCGCTTCTCGTCGGCGCCATCGCCGGTCTCTACCCCGCAACGCGCGCGGCCCGCCTCGCTCCCGCCGACGCGCTGCGCACGCTGTGACGTGGCTCGGGCCGGTCAGGCACGCGCGGCGCGTGCGGTGAGGTAGCGCTGCTCGGGCACACTGAGCGTGCGCCGGGCCGCCCGCAGGTACCAGCCTCGGGCGGCTTCCCGGTCGCCGGCGAGCTCGAGCAGGTGCGCCCGGACAGCGTCGACGCGGTGGTGGCCGGCCAACGCGAGATCAGCCTCGGCGCGCGCAAGCTCAGCCAGCCCGGCGTCAGGGCCGTGCACCATGGCGAGTGCGACGATCCGGTTGAGCGTGACGATCGGGTTGGGCGCCACGACCCACAGCAGGTTGTAGAGGGTGAGGATCTGCGGCCAGTCGGTTTCCTCCGGTAGGCGCGCGTGGTCGTGCACCGCGGCGATCGCGGCCTGCAGTTGGTAGGGGCCGGCTCGGGTCGTGGCCAATGACCGGGTGAGCAGCGCGGTGCCCTCGGCGATGGCGGGCCCGTCCCAGCGGTTGCGGTCCTGCTCGGCCAGAGGGATGAGGGCGCCGTCCGGCCCGGTACGCGCGGGACGGCGGGCGTCGGTGAGCAGCATGAGCGCGAGCAGCCCGGTGACCTCGCCGTCATCGGGCAGCCGCTGGTGCAACTGCCGGGCCAGGCGGATCGCCTCGGCACTGAGCTCCACGCGGTACAGCGAAGATCCGGCACTGGCGGTATAGCCCTCGTTGAAGATCAGATACAGCACCGTGAGTACCGCGCGGAGCTGTGTCGCCAGCTGATCCGGCGGCGGCATGCGGAACGGCGCGCCGCTGGCCTTGATCGTCTGCTTGGCCCGGCTGATGCGCTGCCCCACGGTGGCGTCGGGAACGAGCAGCGCGCGGGCGATTTCCGCGGTGGTGAGTCCACCGACGGCGCGCAGGGTCAGCGCAACCTGGGACGCCGGTGTGAGCGACGGATGACAGCACAGCAACAGCAGGGTGAGCGTGTCGTCGACCCCCGACACCGGCCCGGGCGAAGGCTGCACCGCAGCGACGCGCTCGCGTCGCCTGCGGGCCTGGTCGGTACGCCAGGCCTCCGTCCACCGGCGGGACGCGACCGTGACCAGCCAGCCGGCCGGGTTGTCCGGCATGCCGTCGACCGGCCACTGTGCCGCGGCGGCGAGCAGCGCTTCCTGTACCGCGTCCTCACACGTCTCGAAGTCCCCGTACCGGCGCAGCAGCACGGCGAGCACACGTGGCGCGAGATCACGCAGCGCAGCGTCGACCGTCACGTTTCGAGGTCCCCGAAGTCGCTCAACCTGAGCGTCGGGCGCACCTCGACGAGGCCGTGCGCAGCCTCCGGGATCCGCGCGGCCAGCGCCACGGCGCGCTCGATGTCCTCACAATCAACCAGGTAGAAGCCGGCCAGGTGCTCCTTCATCTCCGCGAAGGGCCCGTCGCTGGTCACGACCTGGCCGCTGCTCACCGAGACCCGCGCGCCGTGCGACGGGTCGGCCAGCGCCTGGGCGACGACCATCTCGCCGGACGCGGCCAGGTCGTCGTCCAGCTCGGCGTAGCCGCGCAGCCCCTCCGCTCGCTGCTCCGGCGTAAGCCGCTCCCAGATCTCGCGGGACAGCGGATTGTGGTAGATCAAGATCGCGAACCTCACCGTCGTCCTCCTCCATGCCGTACCACCATGTCGAAACCGGGACGCCGGCTTCTACATAGCTCGGCAGAGGCGCTCGACCGAGCGCCGCGTCGCGAGGAGACCTTCATGACAGAACACGCCCGTCCGGACATCCGCGAGGTCCGCCTGGTCGGCATCCCGGTCACCGACCAGGATCAGGCGCTCCGGTTCTACACCGAAACGCTCGGCTTCGAACTGCAGATGGACGTGCCGCTGCCGCAGCAGCGCAGCCGCTGGATAGTCGTGGCCCCCGCCGCGACCGCGGTCGGCATCGCGCTGGTCGCTGCGGGCGTGGACACCCCCGCCGGCGTCGTCACCGGCATCCGTTTCCGCACCCCGGACGCTGCCGCCGCACACGCTGCCCTCGAGGCTCGTGGCGTCCAGGTCGGCGATGTGCTGCGCTGGCCCGGCGTGCCCGCGATGTTCCACGTGCACGACCTCGACGGCAACCGCTTCGAGCTCGTTGAGTAGATGCCTGTCCTAGGCGACTAGAACGGCGCGGCAGGCCTGGAGCCGATACGTCCCAGTACGGAGCTTCATGTCGTGCCGGGCAGGAACTGCTGGATCTTCTGCTTGATGCCCTGCGAAATCACGCCCCACCGGTCTTCGTCGCCGTAAATCAGAGCCGAGACGAGCGCCTTGGCCTCGTCGAGGGTGGCGTGCGGCGGGATGGGCGGTACATCGGGATCGCAGCGAACGTCCAGCACGACAGGGCGCTCGGCGGCGAGCGCGCTGTCCCACGCGGGGCCGAGCTCGCTCGGCCTGTCGACGTTGATGCCCTCTAGGCCGATACTGCGGGCAAACGCCGCGTAGTCGACGTCCGGGATGGTCTGCGACTCGGCGAACTTCGGGAATCCCGCCATGCCGCGCATCTCCCAGGTGACCTGGTTGAGGTCGTTGTTGTGCAGGACCGCTACGACCAGACGCGGGTCCTGCCAGTGCGCGTAGTAGTGCTTGATCGTCAGCAGCTCGGCGAGCCCGTTCATCTGCATCGCGCCGTCGCCCTCGAAGGCGATGACAGGGCGGTCCGGGTGCGCCCACTTGGCGCCGATGGCGTAGGGCACGGCCGGGCCCATGGTGGCCAAGGTCCCCGACAATGAGCCACGCACGTCGCCGTGGAAGCGCAGGTGACGGGCGTACCAGTTCGCCGCACTGCCCGAGTCGGAGGTGACGATCGCATTCGTCGGCAATCGCAGCGACAGCTCGTGGAAGAGCCGCATCGGGTTGACCGGATCGGCGTCGACCATGGCCTGTCGCTCGGCAAGATCCCACCACCTGGCGACGTTGCGCTCGACCTCCTCGCGCCAGGATCGGTCGTCCTTGCGCGTCAAGCGCGGAATGAGCTCCTGCAGCGTGGTCTTGGCGTCGCCGACGAGGTTGATCTCGTACGGGTAGCGCATCCCGATCCACCGTGCGGCCCGGTCGATCTGAACGCCGCGCGCCTGGTTCAGCTCAGGCAGGAACTGCGTGTACGGGAAGTTCGACCCGACCGTCAGCAACGTGTCACAGCCGCGCATCAGCTGGTAGCTCGCGGTCGTGCCCAGCAACCCGATCGAGCCGGTGACCCAGGGCAGCGTGTCTGGAAGAACATCCTTACCCAGTAAGGCTTTCGCCACGCCGGCGCCCAACCGATCGGCGATCTCGGCGAGCTCTGCCGGCATGCCGCGCGCGCCCTGTCCGACGAGCATCGCGACCCGCTCGCCCGCGTTGAGCAGGTCGGCGGCCTGGTCGAGCGCCTCGTCGGACGGGCGCGCCGTCGCCGGGGCGGTGCCGAGCGACGACGGCACCTGCTTGAACGCGTGCGTGGGTGGCTTGTACGGCAGGTCGAACACGTCGGAGGGGAAGATCAGTGCCGTGGGGACACGCTCCGACTCGGCGATGCGGATCGCCCGGTCGATAAGGTTCGGCAGCTGTTCGGGGACGACGCACATCTGTACGTAGTCGCTGCACACGTCCTTGAAGAGGCTGAGCAGGTCCACTTCCTGCTGGTACGACCCACCCAGTGCCGAGCGCTCGGTCTGCCCGACAATCGCCACCACCGGGACGTGGTCGAGCTTCGCGTCGTACAGGCCGTTGAGCAGGTGGATCGCACCGGGGCCGCTGGTTGCCGCGCAGACGCCGACGCGGCCACTGAACTTCGCGAAGCCCACTGCCTCGAACGCGGCCATCTCCTCATGCCGCGCCTGGATGAACGCCGGATCGTTGTCGGCGCGCCAAAATCCGGCAATGAGGCCATTGATGCCGTCGCCGGGGTAGCCGAAAACCTGGCGCACGCCCCAGGCCCGCAGCCGTTCGAGCAGTTCGTCGGCGACCGTTCGCGTCACAGCAGGTACCTCCGGAAGAGTCGTTGACTCGAGCGTTCCCGGCGACCAGGCGAACGCAAACAGCCACGCGTTCGTGGCGGCGGCGAGCTGTTCGCCGTCTCGTTGCGGGCAACCGGTCGCGCGCCACAAGCGCGGTTCGCCTCCGCGGCGTCCGCCGGAGCCGGTACCGAACCCGGACGTGCCGCCACCGCCGCGCTCGTGCCGGTAGGGATGACGAAGCAACCGGCTATGACGCAGGGGTGCTCTCCGCGTCAGCCGTGCCGCCGGTGCCGTGCGGGGCATCGCCTTCGCGAGCGGCGTCGTCGGGTTCCTCGCCGGTCTCTGCGACGCGCATCGCGAGCTCACGCAGCTTCACGTGGCTGTTCTGGGACGCGCTGACCAGGCGCTCGAACGCGTCTTTGGCGCTGATCCGATGCCGTTCCATGAGGATGCCGACCGCCTCTCCGATCACCTGGCGGGTGCCGATCGCCCGGCGCAGGTTGAGCACTCGATCGGCGTGTGCGAGCGCGATCGACGCGCGCGCTGCGAAGACCGGTACCACAAGCTCGGCGGCGTCGCGGAACGCCTGGCGCCGCGCGGAGTACAGCGTCAGGACGCCCCCCGGCTGCCCGGTCAACGGAAGCTCGCAGGCGAGCACCGAGCGCAATCCGAGCTCCTGGAGCCGAGCGGTGTACTTGGGCCAGCGCGTTTCGTGCCTGAGGTCCACGATCCGCAATGTGCCGTGCAGCTCGCCGACCTGGAATGCGGGGCCCTCCTGAAGGTCGCCCTGAACGCCGTCGGCCGCAGTGCCCAGGCTGCTGGTCGACGCCAGCGTTTCGACCTCGTCCACATCGCGGATCACCGACACGGTGGCGTGCTCGGTACCGGGCACCACGCGCTTCGCCAGCGAAACGATGGTCGTGAGCTGCTCCAGGGGGGTCTCGCGCGCGGCGAGCTGTTCTGCCAGATCCTCGCGTGCAAGTGTCAGCAGCCGACGCAGCGTGGCCGGCGTCGGCGCGGAACGACGCTGTGCGGGCCGCAAGGCGCGCAGCTCGCCGATTGCTGTGTCGAGCTGGTGGCGTACCTCGGACAGTTCGCCGCCAAGCGGCGCGGCCGCGCCTGCGGTCAGCGCGGCGATCCGGTCCCGGCACTCTTCGAGCAGGACGAGCACGCGCGAAAACTCGGGATCTGTCATTTCGTGTCCGCCATGGCTGAAATCCTCGTACGACGCATTGTTACCGGAGACGGGCAGTTGGGTATCGCTCAATCGTGAGAACGAGGTATCCCCGGGGGCGTGACTCTACTGATCAGGCAAGATGGGTGGGTGCGGAGCATGAGATGAACGAGGTGGAACTTCGGCTGCCGGCCGACGCGACGTTCGTATCGCTCGTGCGTGCCGTCACCACGGCACTGGGCGCCCGGTGCGATCTCACGCTCGACCAGATCGACGATCTGCATCTCGCGGTGGATGAGGCGTGCGCGCTGCTGCTGCCGCACGCGGACGTCGGCAGCACGCTGACCGCGCGGTTCCGGCACGAAGCGGGGCGCATCGAGTTCCGGGCGAGCGTGCCCTCGGCCGAGGGCGCGGGACCGGACCGCTCCGGGCTGAGCTGGACGGTGTTGAGCGCGCTGAGCGACGAACTACGCACGTCCGCCGACGGCCTCGTGCTGTCGGTCACCGTCGTCAAACGGCGCGTGGCGCTGGCCCCGTGACCCACCACGGCGCGCGCGATCCATCCGCACGGGCCGAGGCCAGCCGCCTGTTCGCCGAGATGGGCGCACTGCCCGAGGACAGCGAGCGGCGCCGCCGGGTGCGTGACCAGCTCGCCGAGATGCACCTGCCGCTCGTCGAGTACCTGGCCCGGCGCTTCACCGGGCGCAACGAGCCCTTCCCCGATCTCGTGCAGGTCGGCGCGATCGGGCTGCTCAAGGCGATCGACCGCTTCGAACCCGAGCGCGGCCTGGAGTTCTCCACCTACGCCACGCCGACCATCCTCGGCGAGATCAAGCGTCACTTCCGGGACACCGGGTGGCTGCTACACGTGCCGCGGCGCGCACAAGAACTTCAGGCCAGGCTGGCCACAGCTCGTGCCGAACTCAGCCAGGAACTGCGCCGCGCCCCGACCGTTCGGGAACTCGCCACCCGGCTCGAAGTGAGCCAGGACGACGTCATCGAGGCGCTGGACGTGTCGCGCGCCTATTCCGGTGTCCCGCTCGATGCGCTCACCGAGACCGACTCCGGCCCGGTTGACAACGCGCTGCTGTCCGAGCTGGACGATCAGCTCGAGCGGGTGGAGCAGCGCGCCGTACTGCGCCCGGCCCTGGAGACACTGCCGCGTCGCGAGCGGGAGGTGCTGATGCTGCGCTTCCTCGCCGGCAAGTCGCAGACCGAAATCGCCCAGATCGTTGGTGTGTCGCAAATGCAGGTATCGCGGCTGATCTCCCGTAGTCTCGCCCGACTGCGCGAGGAACTGTCGCGGCCGGCCGCCGCGTCCGACCCGACCTGACCACCCCGCAATCGGCGGCGCGCGGCACGGGGCTAGCGGTCCTAGGCCGTTCAGCGGTATCCTCTATCCCGGTTGGACAGCCAGCCGCACCTCGTGGGTACGTGCATCGGCAGGCCAACCGTTTTTATTTGGCCTCGGTCGATGCGTGACCCGCCAAACCGAGGAGAAGCCTGAGATGGCATCCATGTCCATCCAGCCGTATTCGCTCACCGTCCACCACGACGGCGGTCCGTACTCTGCGACGGTTGCCGCCAGCGGTGAGCTGGACCTGGCTGCGGCCGAGCCCCTGCGTCGCCTACTCGAGCAACAGCGCAGGACCGGCCACCGTCATGTGCGCGTCGACACCTCCGATGTCACGTTCGTCGACGCCACCGCACTAGGCGTGCTCGCCGATGTGCACCAGCAGTTCGTCGACCGGCACGGCACGTTGACGCTGACCGGCGCGGGTCCCCGCATCCTGCGGCTCCTGCGCATCACCGGCCTGGACCGCGTGCTGTTCGTCGCCGGTCCGCGCGCACACGTCCCAGCATCGGTCGCCTGATCAGCGGGATTGCGACTGCGGTTCGGCCCCCGGCCCCGAGGCGTTCTCGAGCCTCGCGTCGGGGGGCGACGCCGTCGGCGCCGCGTACTGCGTGGGCGTCACATACTGCGTGGGCGCCATCGCCGGGCGTCCGTCATCGCGTGCGGCAGCGCGTCGGTGCGCCGACGCGGCGCGCCACAAGCGCCGACGGTGTGCCGAGCCGATCGCCATCATGACGATGCCGAGAATCGCGACAACCGCTAGTGCCAGGCCTGCGACGACCATCCAATACACCGGCATGCTCCACGACCACTTGAACGCATGGATCGTGATGTCGTTCGTATTCTGTGCGATCAACGCCACCCCAACAATCGCTGCGGCCAGGAAGAACAACAACCCCATAACGATCATGTGTGGCTCCTGAGCTCGATGTCTACCTGTAGTTAGAAACTATCCAAGCAGAGGCTGGAATATACACCTGCTGAATGATTCGCCGGCCGGTGATTTGGGTAGAACACCGGCATGGTAGCGAGAACACACGGCACCACGACCATGTCGACTACGGTCGTCGTGCTGTTAGTGGTGTGGTTGATCATCGGCGCGATAGCTGCCGGGCAGCGCGGCTACTACCGCGGCTCGTCGAAAACGTGCGCCAGAGCAGGAACGATCGCAGCCACCGTCATTGCCGGCCCTCTCAACTACGTGGGCGTCAACCCGAAGATTAATTGCCACGCACCGCAGCCGAGCAAGTGACTACCCTGGCCCCTAGTACGGCAGTTGTAGATCGTGACCTTCGTTGCTGTTGAGGCGTTCGGCGGCGTGGCGGGGGTGATGGGTGCGGCCACCGGGCTTCGATCCGGTGTTTGTGTCGAACCCCAGATCCGCCGCGGTGGCCGCGGCTCATAG
>DASXSF010000077.1:0-49266 GCA_036506155.1 Jatrophihabitantaceae bacterium | reverse complement strand
GGATGCAGATGTTGCCCGCCTTGCCGCTGCCCGCCGGGACCTCGTCGCCGTTCTCGTCGTAGATCACCGGGTAGACGCCGAGCACGCCGGGCCCGCAGCTGCCCGGCTTCATCGCCTGCAGCGCCGGGAGCGTCGAGCCGAGGAAGCCGCCGTTCTCCGTTTGCCACCAGGTGTCCACAATGACCGCCTCGCGCTTGCCGACGCTGTTGTAGTACCAGCGCCACACGTCCGGCTCGATCGGCTCGCCGACTGTCGTCATGTGCTTGAACCGGAAGTCGTACCTGGCCGGCTCGTCCGGGCCCAGCTTGCGCAGCATCCGGATCGTGGTGGGCGCGGTGTGGAAAATCGTCACGCCGAGCCGCTCGGCGATGCGCCACAACCGGCCCGCGTCCGGGTACGTGGGCACGCCCTCGTACATCACGCTCGTCGTGCCCAGCGACAGCGGGCCGTACACGATGTACGAGTGCCCGGTGATCCACCCGATGTCGGCGGCACACCAGTAGGTGTCCTCAGGGTGGATGTCCTGGTAGTACTTGGACGTTCCGGTGACGTACGCCAGGTACCCACCGGTGCTGTGCTGGCACCCCTTCGGTTTGCCGGTCGTACCGCTGGTGTACATCAAAAAGAGCGGCGCCTCGGCCGGCATGGACACCGGCTTGACGATCCGCCCGCGATACTGCGGGAGCACCTCATCGACGAAAAAGTCCCTACCCTCGACCATGGGGCTCTGCGACGCGTACTGGCCGGCATGGCGGCGCCACACCAGCACTTTGTCGACCTCGTGGCCCTCCTCCTTGGCGCGCGCCAAAGCCTCGTCCGCCTTGACCTTGTGGTCGATCAGCTCCCCGTTGCGGTAGTAGCCGTCCATCGTGACGAGGATGTGGCTTTGCGAGTCGGCGATCCGGTCGCCGCACGCCGCGCCGCTGAACCCGCCGAACACCTCGGAGTGGATCACCCCGAGCCGAGCGCAGGCCAGCATGGCCACCGGCAGCTCAGGCACCATCGGCATGTGGAACGTGATCCGATCGCCTGCCTGCACACCGCAGAAGTCGCGTAGCAGCGCGGCGAACTCGTTGACGCGCGTGTACAGCTCCTGATACGTGATCGCCTGGGTGGCCTCGGTCTCCGGCTCCGGTACCCAGATCAGCGCCGCCTTGTTCCGGTCGCGGGCCAGGTGGCGGTCGACGCAGTTGTAGGACGCATTGAGCCGCCCGCCCACGAACCACTTCCAGAACGGCGGGTTGGTGGTGTCAAGCGTGGTGTGCCAGTACTGATCCCAGTCGAGCAGGTCGGCGTACTCCTTGAAGCATTCGGGAAAGTTCTCCTCCCGGAAGCGCTCCAGGATCGCCGGGTCGCCTGCATTCGCCTGGGCGATGAACTTCGCGGGTGGCTGGTAGTACTCCTCCTCGCGCCAGTGCACGGCGATCTGCGCGTCGGAAAGCTGCTGCTCCTCGGCCATACCCAAACTCACCTCACTTCAGGTCTGTAGACGATCGTGCTACGCCCGCCGAGCACGCTGCCGACAGCTTGATCGAGCCGCTACGGCACCCGAGCAGGTGCCGTAGCGGCATCACCGCCTCGCGTGCGAGATGCTCGGCCACCGAGAACGGTATCCCCTGGGCCGGCTAGTGCCGTCCCGCCAGCGGGTAGGTCGGCAGCACGACGCGCTTGAACGTCGAGTTCGTCACGGCTGCGAACGACGCGTACCAAGCGAAGAGCGCGGTGATCAGCCCGAGCCAGCCGGCGAACTTGTAGAGGCCGTTGTAGTTTGCGGCCGCGATGTCCGCGGTGCTCATCGACAAGGCGCCGATCGCCAGGAAGTGGAACGTGGCCGCAAGGAACACGAACACCGCGGCCACCGCCCCGCTCATGCGCAGCGATGCGACGAACATGTATGTGGTGAAGATGCACCAGGCCAGGAAGTAGACACCGATGCCGTGTGCTAGGTCGTTGCCTTTCGCATCAGCGGGGAGGTGGGTGAGCAGCCACCAGGCCGAGACCCAGAACGCGCCGTACGAGGCGAACGCGACCGCGCCGAACGTGTTGCCCTTGATGAACTCCCACATGCCGGCCGCGAACTGCGCGATGCCGCCGTAGGCGAGGGCCAGACCGAGCACTACGCCGGAGCCGGTCTTGATCATCCCGGTGTTGAACACGGACAGGACGAACGTGGTGAGCGCGAAGGCGGCAAGCCCGAGCGGCGCGGGATCGGCGATCCAGCCGGTCGGCGAGCCGGTGCGCTCGGTGACCGATCGCGTCCTGGGCGTGGTGGTGCGAGACGTCGTCGACCGCCAGGGTCCGGGACCGGTCGGTGAGCGCCACCGCCGCCGTGCCGAGCAGAGTGCGCAGATGCCGGACGGCCCGCTGCCCGCCGTGTTCGGTCAGGCCCTCACGCAGCCCCGGCGTGGCGAGGCTCGCCGTATGCAGTGTGTCGAACGTCGCGCGGTCGGCCGAGGTGCCCAGGTCCCGGTGGCGCCGGCGGCGGGTCGCCTGCATCGTCACGGCGACGACGATGACGACCCCGGCCGCCACCAGCACGCCGGTTACCACTGGTTAGGCCCTGTGCGCGTGGGCAAGCAGTTCGCGTAGCTCGCGCATGACCGCGACCGAGTGCTCCCGGTCGGAGCGCTGCACCGCGTAGAGCGGGATCGTCTCGTCGGCGGGCAGCACGAGCCGGGCGAAGTGGCGGCCCTTGGGAAACTCCACGGCGACGATCACATCCCAGGGCACCGTCTTCTCCGGGCCCCAGTGGTTGCGGACGTGCACACCGCCCTCGTCGGCGCGAAGCCGCGGCCGGGTGAGGACGAGGATGAACCCGGCGAGAACCACGCCGATGATCCCGGTGGCGACCTGGTCCTTCCAGGTGAAGCTCGCGCCGGCGTTCGCGTATGGCATCGCGATCGCCACCACGACGAAGACGGCAACGACCGCGGTTGCTGCGGCAACCGCGAGCCGGCTGGTCTTGATGGGCCGCGAGGTCACGGTCATAGCCGGCACGCGTGGATGTCGGTGACCAGGATGCCGCGGGCGCCGATCTCCCACAGTTCGTCCATGAGCCGGTTGGTGTCCTTGCGCGGCACCATGACTCGAACGGCAGACCAGCCCCGCTCGTGCAGCGGCGAGACGGTCGGCGACTCGAGTCCAGGAGCGATCGCCGCCGCCTTTTCGACCAGGTCGTCACGGATGTCATAGTCCATCAGGACGTACTGTCGGGCGATGATCACGCCCTGCAGCCGGCGTACGAGCTGCTCCACCCGCGGCGTCGGCTCGGTGCCGCGCCGCCGTATCAGTACAGCCTGGCTGGATAGCAGCGGCTCACCGAACACCTCGAGGCCGGCGTTGCGCAGCGTGGTGCCGGTCGACACGACGTCCGCGACCGCGTCCGCCACGCCGAGGCGCACGGCGGTCTCGACCGCGCCGTCCAGCCGGATCACCTCGGCTGCGACGCGGTGCTGGACGAGATACGCCTCGACGACGCCGGGGTAGGCGGTTGCGACGCGCTTGCCGGTAAGCGCCTCGAGGGTCAGCCCGGCACCGGCGCGGGCGGCGAAGCGGAATGTCGAGCCGGCAAAGCCGAGCGGCAGAATCGGCTCGGCATCAGCGCCGGAGTCGAGCAGGAGGTCCTCGCCCGTGATGCCGACGTCGAGCTGACCGGAGCCCACGTAGATCGCGATGTCACGGGGCCGGAGGAAGAGGAACTCGGTGTCGTTCTCGGTGTCGATGAGGACGAGCTCGCGGTTGTCGGACCGCTGGCGGTAACCGGCCTCGGCGAGCATCTGACTGGCGGGCCCGGCGAGGGACCCCTTGTTCGGGACGGCGATGCGGAGCGTCATGAGACCTTCTTCTGGAGGCGGGGTCAGTCGGCGGCGCCTACAGATGTCGGTACACGTCGGCGAGCGCGATGCCGCGGCCGAGCATCAGCACCTGGATGCGGTACAGCAGCTGGCTGATTTCCTCGGCCGCGCGCTCTGCGGACTCGTGCTCGGCAGCCATCCACGCCTCCGCGGCCTCCTCGATCACCTTCTTGCCCTGGGCATGCAGGCCGGCGTCGAGTGCCTGGACCGTGGCGGACCCGGGCGGGCGGGTGCGCTGCCGGTCGGTCAGCTCGGCGAAGAGCTCATCGAAGGTCTTCATCGCGGCGTCGAGCCTAGTTGACACGGGTTAGCCGAGGTCGACGATGGCCGCGACCGGCCCGCCCCCGTCCGGCCCTTGATGGGCGGCGGACACCGACACGAACACCGCCGGGTCTCCGGTGACGGCGGCCGCCACTCCCCCGACGCACGCCTTGATCTGCCGGTGCCAGTGCACGTCCGAGTCGTCGAGCATCGCGTTGCGCCGGCCGCGGACCTTCCCGTCCTGGCTCGCCTCGCACTTGACGAACACGTTCACGAGCCGTCCCCGCAGATCGGACGGGTGCGGACGTTCCGGCAGTTCCAGCCCGGCGTCGCGAATCGCCGCCCACACACCGTCGGCGTCCAGAGGGTCGCGCATGATGCTGTGCCCGATGCGGTACCGGCCGCCGATGCCCCGGGCGTTGCCCACCACCACGACCTGGGCGCGCTCGAGCTCAACCCCGGACGAGCAGGAGGCCACCGACGAATAGAGATCACGCTTGCGCATGATGTCGGCATCCGTTGGCATCTCGATCTCGCCCAGAGCGACGGCGATGCCCAGTGCGGCGGTTCCGTTGGACACGTCCATGGACGTGAGCGTGTCCTCGGTGAAGACATCATGGCCGCGCGAGGCCGCGTCACGGATCGTGTCGATCGTCAGCAGTGGCGTCTTCGTCTGCACGTAGTGGATGTCGGCGGGGTCGTCGATGCCGGCGCGCCTTCTCGCGTCGCGGACGGCGGCGGCCACCTTGGTGATCATGGCCGTGCGACCGATGTCCTCGGGCAGTATCTGCTCGCTCATCGCGAAGCCGACTGCGAGGCGGGGCTCGTCGGTCCGTGGCGCGGCGTCGGCCGGGACCGTCGCGAAGATCGTGGCGTGCGGGCTGAGCACGCCGTCAGTGCCTCCCGACCACACGATCGGGATCTCGTGCACGTCACGCGCCCCGTGTGCCGCGAGAATCTCGCGGAAAGCACGGTCGGCGATGATGCGCGTGTAGTCGTTGACCCCGCCGTTGCCCTCGGTCTTGCCTACGACCGCGACGACCCGCGCGGCGTCGATCACCCCGTCGCGGATCAGCTTCTCGAGCTCGCTTGCGTCCGACACGTGGTGCAGCGGCACCTTGCGGACCTCGATGGGTTCGGGCACCTCGTCACTCCCTTGGTGTGCTGACCGCCTAGCCGTCCAGTGAGTCGAGCCAGGCACGTACCGACTCGTCGTGCTGCCCCAGCGTGGGCGGCGCCTCATGGTGAACGCGCCCGCCGTCGTCGAACCGCAGCGGCGGGCCCGGAAGGGTGATGGGGCCGAGCGTCGCGTGGTCGACATCGAGCAGCAGCCCCTGTGAGCGGGTCTGCTCCCACCCGTACACCTCGTCGAACGTGCGCACCCGTCCGGCCGGGACACCGAGCTCGTCCAGCCGGGCCATCAGCTCCGCCCCGGTGTACGGCGCGAACGCCGCGTCGACAGCAGCCAACAGCGCGTCGCGGTCGGCGACCCGATCCGGATTGGTTGTCCACTGTGGACGGTCAAGCCCGAACGCCGGGGCGAAGGCTCGCCACAACGTCTCGCTGCCCACGGCGATCTGGATGACGCCGTCCTTGGAGCGGAACAGACCGTACGGGCAGATCGACGGATGGTGCGCTCCGGCCGTGGTCGGCACGATGCCGCCCACCGTGTACATCGTCCCGTACAGCGCGTGGACGCCGACGAGTGCGGCAAGCAACGACGTGCGCACGATCTGGCCGCACCCGGTGCGCTCCCGCTCATGCAGCGCGGCCACCACCCCGTAGGCACCGTACATGCCCGCGAGCAGGTCCCCGATCGGAACGCCCACCCTCGTCGGATCGCCACCGATCGGGCCGGTCACCGACATGATCCCCGACTCCCCCTGCGCGATCTGGTCGTAGCCGGGCCGTCCGCCTTCGGGCCCGTCGTGGCCGAAGCCGGTGATCGACAAGATCACCAGCCGGGGGTTGAGCTCCGTCAGCCGGGGCATGCCGAAGCCGAGCCGGTCGAGGACGCCGGTGCGGAAGTTCTCGACGAGCACTTCGGCGTGCCCGACCAGCCGGGCGAGCGTCCGGGCGCCGTCCTCGGTCTTGAGGTCGAGTGTGATCGACTCCTTGTTGCGGTTGCAGGACAGGAAGTACGTCGACTCGCGGTCGCCTCCGTCCGATGGCGTGACGAACGGCGGCCCCCAACTGCGGGTGTCGTCGCCGGTGCCCGGCGCCTCGACCTTGATCACACGCGCACCCAGGTCGCCTAGCATCATCGCCGCGTGCGGTCCCGCCAGCGCCCGGGACAGGTCGACCACCACCATGCCGTCGAGCGGCCCGCCGTCGCTCATGCCGGACAGAACCAGTCCTGTTCGGCGGCAATGATGCCGTCCGGACTGGGGAACGGTGACCGGAACGTGAACGCGGCAGGTGTCGGCCCGTGCGCCCGGAGGTGGCGCAGCCACTGCTCACCGTCAGCGACGGTCGGCACCGTGCCCGCGGGCACCCACCACAGTGCCGTGGTCGATTCGCGCATCGGCACGAACCACTCGCGGCGGCGGCGCATCACGCCCGTGTGTCCGCCGCGGTAGACGAACGCGCCGAGAGCCTCGATCGACTCCCACACCGACATGTTCACGATGAGCTGATCGTCGTCGAGCACCCGGATCGCGGTGGCGTTGCCGTCCTCGGTGGTAAGGCGCCAGACGAAGCCCTGCGCGGTATCGGCGAGCGCGTTGATCGGGTCCAGCGCGGCGACGAAATCCGCCAGTCGCGCCGATTCGAGCGGCTCGGCAGGGAGTGCCACGTTGATCTGGGCGATGTGGTGGGCCATGAGAAGCACGCTAGTGCTTGGCTTGGCCGATGACCGCCGAGTCCCCTGTGCATGAGGTCCGGGTATGCCTGACCGTCGACAACTTCGACGCCGCGCTGACGTTCTACCGCGACACGCTCGGCCTGCCCGAGATCGAGGCCTACGCCGACAGCGGCCGGGTGTCGATCCTCGGCGCCGGACGGGCCACGATCGAGATCATCGACGCCCAGCACGCCGCTGAGGTGGACGACATCGAGGTCGGAAGGCGCGTCGCCGGTCCGGTGCGGCTGGCGCTGCGCGTCGCTGACTCCGGTGCCATCGCGCAGCGACTGGCCGACGCCGGCGCGACGGTCGTCGGCGGCCCGGTCCTCACCCCGTGGCGCGACCGCAACGTCCGCCTCGATCCGCCGCAGGGCGTACAGCTGACGCTGTTCACCCCGGAAGATCACGGCACCCAGTCGCAGTCCGCAGCAGGCTGACCGGCCAGCCGCAGGTAGCCGTCACCCCGGTCGAAGAACGGCCGCCGGGCCGGGCGGGCGGATCGCGTCGCCGTACGCTCGCGTATGGTGGCTGCCTCGTCGACGGCGTCGTCGACGATTACCACGCCGTAGTCGTCACGGGCCGCAAGGACGGACACCTTGCCGCGGCGCACGTCGCGCAGCACCAGCGCCGGATCGCGATCAAGCGGGTCGCCCCAGCCGCCGCCACCGGTCGTGCGGATGCGGATCACCTCGCCGGCGCGGACGAACTCGGCATCGGCTAGCGCGTCGACCTCGCGCTCATGTGGACCTCCGGGGTCGATCGTCACACTGAACGGGCGCCCCGCGCGTCCTCCGCTGACCCCCCAGCAGGCCAGGATCGACCGGTCGGCGATCGACATGAAGTGCGCGTCGGCGAGCATGCGGATGTGCTTGTCGTAGCCGAGTCCGCCTCGGAACTTGCCGGCGCCGCCGGAGTCGACGGCAAGTCCCAGGCGTTCGACGATAACCGGGAACCGCGACTCGGTGAACTCCGTGGGCAGGTTGCGCGAGTCCGGGACCACGTGAATCGTGTCCTCACCATCGGCGTAGTAACGCCCGCCCGAGCCGCCGCCCAGCACCTCGCGCATCAGGTACGGCTGACCGTCTGTGCCGGTTCCGTACACCCCGGTATAGCGGATCGTCTCCTGGTCGGCAGGCATCCGCCCGTCCACGGCCTTGGCCAGCACGCCGGCGAGCACGCCCAGCAGCCGCAGGATGACGAACGTGCGCGCGTTTGTGGGCGCCGGGAACTGCGGCGTGAGCAGCGTGCCGGGCGGGGGGAAGCGCAGGTCGATGAGCGGTACCACGCCCTCGTTCACGTCCAGCTCCGCCATCCGCTCGGGCGTATCCGCCAGATTGCGCAGGATCGGGGCGAGCCATTTCTTCAGGAAGTTGCCGTCGGCGTAGTTCGCGGCATGGTTTATCGGGCCGCGCGCCTGCGGGCCGGTTCCGGTGAAGTCGACGGTAAGACCCGCGTCGTTCTTGGTCAGCGTGATGCGCTGCGTGTGCAGTCGCGGGGGATCGACGCCGTCGTGCTCGGCGTAGTCCTCCCAAGCCCACGTGCCGTTCGGGATCTTGGCCAGGATCTCTCTCCGGAACGTGTTCTCGGTATTTTCCAAGATCGCGTCGAAGCAGCTCTCGACCGCCGTCCGTCCGTATCGCTCGAACAGTCCGGCCAACCGGCGCGCGCCCATTGCGCAGCCGGCGCGCTCCGCCTCCAAGTCGGCGGCCAGCGACTCGGGCATGCGCGAGTTGCGGGTCATGATGGTGAGCGCCGCCCGGTTGGGTACGCCGGCGTCCCACAGCTTGATCGGCGGCACCATCAGGCCTTCTTCGAACACGCTCGTCGCACGGCTCGGCATCGAGCCCGGGACGGCGCCGCCGATGTCGTCGTGGTGGCCGAACGCCTGGACGAACGCCACAACCTCATCCTGGTGGAAGACCGGCACCGTCACGCACAGGTCCGGCAGGTGGCCGATCCCGCCCTCGGACAGGTACACGTCGTTGTGGAAGAAGACGTCGCCCGGGCGCATCGTCTCGAGCGGAAAGTCGCGCACGACGGGATGCACGAGGGCGCTGTACGACCGGCCGGTCAGCTTGCGCAGCCGGCCGTCATGGATGCCGGCCCGGAAGTCGTGCGCGTCGCGGATCATCGGCGATCGCGCTGTCCGGGCGATCGCGGTCTCCACCTCCATCTCGATCGACGCAAGGCTGCCCTGAACGATCTCGATCAACACCGGATCCGCCGGAGACGGATCCGCGCGAGCGCTCATCGCGTCGGAGGGTGCGTTCCCCATGGTCGCGTTTGCTGCGTTTGGCTGCTCTTCTTCGCTCATTGGGTCACGACCAGGTTGCCGTAGCTGTCCACGCGGGCGTGGAAGCCGGGGTGGATCGGCACGGTCGCACCGAACTCTTCGATGATCGCGGGACCTGCGATCTCGTCACCTGGGGCCAGGTCTGTCCGCTGATAGATTGCGGTCGCCTCGTAGTCGTCGAAGCACACCGGCCGTACGCCGGGGCGCGGTGGTGCGCCGTCACGAGCCGGCAGCTCGCGCAGCTGCGGTGGAGCGATCGTCCCGATACCCGACGCGCGCAGGTTCACCCACTCGACCTGCTGGCGCACGTCGCCTCCGAAGTCATATCCGTAGAGCGCCCGGTGCGCGTCGTGGAACACGGCGGCCACATCGTCGGCGGCCGCCTTGTCGAGGGGGCCGTCAGGCACCGGGACGCGCACCTCGAACGCCTGCCCGAAGTACCGCAAATCCGCGCTTCGGACGTAGCGGTGCTCCTCGCGCCCGAAACCCTCCCGGTCGAGCGCCGCGGCCGCCCGCTCCTGCAGTTCGGCAAAGATCGCCTCGGCCCGATCGACGTCCAGCTCGGCATGGCGCTCCACGGCCGTGCGGACGTAGTCGTTCTTGACGTCGACGGTCAGCAGCCCGAATGCCGAGACATTTCCGGGATTGGCGGGGACAAGTACGGCCGGCACGCCGAGCACGTCCATGAGCCGGCACGCCAGAAGCGACCCGGAACCACCGAAGGTGACGAGGGTGAAGTCGCGCACGTCGAGGCCGCGTGCGACCGTGACGCGACGCAGCGCGTTCGCCTGGTTCCAGGCGGAGATCTCGAGGATGCCCGCGGCGCATGCCGGAAGCGACATGCCCAGCTGCTCAGCTAGGCTGTGCAATCCGCGCCGGGCGGCCTCGACGTCGAGGGCGATCTCGCCACCGAGCAGGCGCGGCGGGATCCGGCCGAGCACGACGTGCGCGTCGGTGACCGTGACCTCGGTACCGCCGGTGCCGTAGCACAGCGGGCCAGGGTCGGCGCCCGCCGAGCGGGGGCCGACCCGGAGCGTGCCCTCCGGCGATATCCACGCAATCGACCCGCCGCCGGCGCCGACCGTCACTACGTCGATCATCGGAATCTTCGACGGGTACCCGCCGACCGATCCTTCGGTGGTCAGCGTCGGCTCACCGTCGAGTACCACGGACACGTCGGTCGAGGTGCCACCGCCGTCGCAGGTGAGCACCTTGTCGAACCCCGCGCACCGCGCCACGAAGGCCGCGCCGAGCGCGCCTGCCGCCGGTCCGGACAGCACCGTCGTGATCGGCCGCTGCGCCACTTCGGCGGCCGACAGCACGCCACCGTTGGACTTCATCACGTAGAGCGGGACGTCGGCCGGCAGCCGCTGCACGGTCGCCGCGAGATACCGGCCCATCCTGGGTTTGACGGCGGCGTCGACCAGCGTCGTCATCGATCGCTCGTACTCGCGGTACTCGCGCAGCACGTCGGAGGAGATCGACACGACCGCGTCGGGATGTTCGCGGTTCAGGATCTCGCGCACCCGCAGCTCGTGCGCGGGGTTGGCGTACGAGTGCAGCAGGCACACGCCGATCGCGGTCACACCCCGATCGCGAAGGAACCGGGCCGCCGCTACGGCGGACTTCTCGTCCAGAGGGCGGATCTCGGCGCCCGTGTGGTCGAGCCGCCCACCCACCGTGCACACGAGATCGACCGGAACGATGCGCTCGGGTTTCACCCAGAAGTAGCTGTTGCCGTACCCGTCCGGCACGGACTGCCGCGCGATCTCGAGGACGAACTGGTAGCCCTCGGTGGTGACGAACCCGAGGCGGTCGATGTCGCCCTCGAGCAGCTGATTGGTAGCGACTGTCGTCCCGTGGCTGACGGCCGTGGTCTCGCCCTGCTCCGCGCCGAGCAGGGTGAGCGCTTTGTGTACGCCGGTCAGGAAGCCGTCGGCCGGATCGTTCGGCGTCGACGGCGTCTTTGTGGCGACTATCTGCCCGGACTTCTCGTCCAGGGCTACGACGTCGGTGAACGTGCCACCGGTGTCTATGCCGATCCTGATCCGACGCGCCACGCAGTCGAGTCAACTGGGGCCGCCGACATCGAGCGTCGGCGACTACTGCTGAAACTGCTCGCCCACGTTGTCATGCTGAGCGGCTCGACCCGGTGCTGCTTGCGCGGGCACCATTCGCTCGTCGCCGAATCGTCGAGCGGGCATAGTCGAAGCATGCTCACACCACCCGACGGCGCCGCTGAAATGGCGCGCCTCGCCGGAGCGCTCGCCGACCGCACCCGCGCCTCGTTCTGCCTCATGCTGCTCGACGGCCGGGCCTGGACGGCGGGCGAACTGGCGCAGCGGGCCGGGGTGGCGCGCTCCACCGCGAGCGAGCACCTGGACCGGCTCGTCGCCGATGGGCTGCTCGTCGAGGAGAGGCAGGGGCGGCACCGCTACGTGCGCCTGGCCGACGCCGACGCCGCCGAGCTGATCGAGTCGCTGTCGGCGCGCGCCCCGGTGCCGAGCGGTATGCCGGCGTCGTTACGCGCGGCGACGGCACGGACCGCAGTTCAGCGCGGTCGCACCTGCTACGACCACCTTGCCGGGTGGCTCGGCGTCACGATCACCGACGCAATGATCGAGCGCCGGCTGCTCGACGGATGGGTGATCACGCCGGACGGCATGGCGTGGCTGGCGGACCTTGGCGTGGACGTCCACGGCGCGCGTGGCAGCCGCCGCCCGTTCGTCCGGCGCTGCCTCGACTGGACCGAGCGTCGCCCGCATCTCGCGGGCGGCAGTGCCGCCGCCCTCTGCCAGCGGTTGTTCGACCTGCGGTGGGTCGAGCGCATCGGCACCGGCCGGGCCGTGCGCCTGACCGCGGATGGCCGCCAGGGCCTGGGCGCGGCGCTTGGCCTAGAGCAGGAGTTCTAGCTCCAACTCGTGCCGGATCGGAATGTCGTCGTTGCCGCGGGCCGGGATCTCGGGCTTGAGCCGGCGGGCATCGTCGATCGCGTCGCGGTGGACGGCGACGAGCTGCCAGCCGCGCCGCTGGTAGAAACGCAGCGCATGCGTGTTGTCGTTGGTCGTCACCAGCCACAGCCGCCGCCATCCGGCGCCGAGAGCGATGTCGATCACGGCGTCGAGGAGCGCGGTGCCGACGCCGTGATCGGGCCGTAGCGCGTCCAGCGACGTGATCTCCGCCTCGTCGGAGGCCGGCGCATAGGTCACGATGCCCACGATGTCGCCGTCCTCTTCGGCAACGAGCGTCGGCAGCTCACGCAGATCGTGACGTATCCCGCGACTCACCACGACGGGCGAGCCCCAGCGGTCGGCGAGCTGCCTGGCAACGCGCTCGCGCTCGTCGTCCCGAACGGGTCGAATCTCGCTCATCAGTCCACGATGTCCCTTGCCTGGCCGCCGTGTCCGAACGGCGAGTGCGCCTCGCCGAGCAGGGTATCGGCGTGCTTGCGAAGTAGATCCAGATTGCGGTCGGCGAGGTGGTCGAACGACTGCGGGACGGACGATCCCGGCGTCATCGACGACATGGCCGTGGCCGGGTCGAGGCGCGCCGACACCCAGCCCTCGTGCGACGCGGCGCGCGCCACCACCTCGGCGATGGGCGTGACGATCATGGAGTTGCCGAAGTAGATCACTCCGGAGGGGTCGACGCCCGTGGCGTTCGCGCCGATCACGTATACGTGGTTGTCGTAGGCCCGCGCCCGGTTGGTGAGCTCCCACAGGTCCGCTGAGCGCAGCAGCGCCGACGGCCGGCAGATGATCTCGGCGCCCTTGATGGCGGTCACCCGGGACAGCTCAGGGTAATCGCCGTCGAAGCAGATGATGACGCCTATGACGCCTAGTGGCGTATCGACGACCAGCACGTCGTCGCCGGGCGTCACCCAGCCGCCACGGTCGACGCGCTCGCCGCCGAACGGATGCGTCTTGCGGTAGGTGCCGAGCACCGTGCCCGTAGGCGATATGACAGCTGCCGTGTTGTACACGACATCGCGAACTTCGCCGCGCTGGTATGCGCCTACGACGAGGTGTACCCGCAACTCCTCCGCGGCCGAGCGGAACGGATCGAGCGGCGCCGGCCCGATGAGCTGCCACAGCTCGCCCGCGGACACGCCTGGCGTGAAGCCGGTCGTGACCGACTCGGGCAGCACGATCAGCTCGGCAGCCGTCGCCGTGTGGCAGTCGCGGACGAGCGTGATCGCGCGCGCGGTGTTCGCCGTGATCGTGGCAGTGTCGAGCGGCGCAGGCGACGGCGCTATCTGGACCGCTGCGACAGTGACCGCGCGCATCAGCCCCGCCTCCGTCCCCACACAGCGCCGACGACGAAACCGGCCACGGCGCAGGCGGCCGCGACGAGCCCGCCGGGCGTGAGGCTCCTGCCCGCCGGCGCTTCCGCGAAACCGACCGCCGCCGGCTCGCCGGTAAGCGCGTCGTCGACCGCGGCGAAGAACTCGTCGGCGGTCCGGCGCGCCACGCCGGCCAGCATCCGCTGGCCGATGCCGCCGATCATGCCGCCGACGGTGGCGTCCGCGTCGTAGCCCAGCAGGGTCGAACCGTCCACTTCGGACAGTCGCACCTGCACGTCGGTGCCGATGGTGCCCGGTGCACCGGCTGCGCTCGCGCTGATCGCGAACGACGACGGCGGCTTGCCGTCGTGCACCCGGACCGTGCCCGAGTAGGTACCTTTGGTCGACCCGACAGCGGCCGTCACCGTCATCCGGTACGCGCCAGGCCCCGTGGCGTCCATCCGCTCGCAGCCCGGGATGGTCTGCACCAGTACCGCGGGGTCGCGCAAGGCCTGCCACACCCGCTCGATCGGCGCGTGCAGGACGGCATCACCGCTGATCTTCACTGTGCCTCCTGCTGTCCGTGCGCGCGCTCGTCGCTGTCTCCCGCAGCTCGAACAGCTCGCTCGGCGAGATCGGCATGGACGTGATCGGGATGCCTTCGGCGTCCTCGATGGCGGACGCGAAGACGGCCGCCGACGGGATGACGCCGGCCTCGCCGGCTCCCTTCACGCCCAGTGGGTTCAGCGGCGACGGCGTCTCGAGATGGTCGATGTCGATGCCGCGCGGCACCTCGGTCACGTACGGCATGAGGAAGTCCATGAACGACGCGTTCTGCAGTTGGCCGTCCTCGTCGTACGCCATCCGCTCGTAGAGTGCCCCGCCGACCCCTTGGGCGACGCCGCCGTGGATCTGCCCCTCGACGATGCGCGGATTGATCAGTTTGCCGCAGTCGTGCACCACTGCGTACTTCAGGATCCGGATCTCCGCGGTGTCGGGGTCCGTCTCGACGATCACCGCGTGCATGCCGTTGGCGAACGTGGCGTGCGGCGGCGAGTAGTAGTCGCGGCCCTCCAGGCCGGGTTCGTCGTCGTCGGCCACCGGCGGCTTGCCCGGGTCGCCCACCACGAACTGGGTGGCCGCCTGCGACGCCTCGTCGAATGCGTACCGCAGTGGGTTGGAAAGCACCGCCACCGTGCCCAGCGCGATCTCGGCGCCAGGGTTGCCTTTCACCCGGACGACGCCCTCGACGATCTCCAGGTCCTCGGTATCCGCCTCCAAAGCGTCGGCGGCGACCCGTAGCGCTTTCTCCCGGACGTTCCGGGCAGCCAGCGCGATCGCCGAGCCGCTCATCACGGCAGCTCGCGAGGCGAACGTGCCCACCGCATAGGGGAATCGGCGCGTGTCGCCGGTGACCACCTCGACATCGCTGATCGGCACGCCCAGCTCGTCGGCCACGATCTGAGCGAAGACGGTCTGGTGGCCCTGTCCCTGGGTGGTCAGCCCGGTGGCGACCTTTACCTTGCCGGAGGTCTCGATCAGCACGTGCCCACCCTCGTACGGCCCGACGCCGGTGCCCTCCACGTAGCAGGCGAGCCCGATGCCGACCCGGCGTCCCTCGGCGCGCGCCGCCTCGCGGACCGCTTCGAACGAATCCCAGCCGACGAGCTTCTTCAGCTTCTCCAGCGTGGCTGGATAATCGCCGGAGTCGTAGCGCAGCGGCCGGCCGTCCTGGAACGTCAGCCCGAAGTCGAAGGGCATCTCGTCGGGCTGGATGAAGTTCGCCTCGCGCACCGCGGCCCGGTCCAGCCCGAGATCGCGCGCGATCGCGTCCACGGTCCGTTCCATGACGAAGGCGCCCTGCGGGCGCCCGGCGCCCCGGTACGGCGTCACGATCACCGTGTTGGTGTAGAGGCTGTCGAACTCGACGCGGTACGCCCCGGGCTTGTAGGGGCCGAGCAGCTGGGTCGACGTCACGATCGGCACGATCAGCCCGTACGGCGTGTAGGCCCCGTGGTCGTGCCAGAACCGCACGTCGAGGCCCAGGATGCGTCCCTCGTCGTCGAAGCCGACCTCGACGTGGTGCAGTTGCGCGCGCTCGTGGGCGGCGGCGACGAAATGCTCGGCGCGGTCCTCGGTGAACTTCACCGGACGGCCCAGGGCACGGGCCGCCATGGGCACCAGCAGCTCCTCCGGCCACGGGTGGACGATCTTGACACCGAATCCGCCGCCGATGTCAGGGGTGATCACCTCGACGTTCGTGAGATCGAGGCCGAGCTTCGCCGCGATTGCCGCGCGCAGGCCCGTCGCGGTCTGGGTGGACGACCACACACGCAGTCGCGCCGACTCGGTGTCCCACTCGGCAAGCACCCCCCGCGTCTCCAGTGGCGTGGACGCCGACCGCTCCACGGCGAGGTCGAGACTGAGCCGGTGCGGCGCACTCGCGATCGCGGCATCGACATCGCCGTACGCCTGCGTATAGTTCGCTGCGACGTTGCCCGGGACGTCGTCGTGAACGAGGTGGTCGGCGTGCCGCGCCGCCTCGATGCCCACCACCGCGGGCAGTGGCTCGTAGGTGACCGCAATCCGCTCGGCGGCGTCCTCCGCGAGGTAGCGGTCCTTCGCGACCACCATTGCGACCGGCTCTCCGACGTGGTTGACCTCGTCCCGCGCCAGCGCGTGCGCCGTGCGCCCGTGGGTGAGCGCCGGATGCGGGATGAGCAGTGGCAGGGGCTCGGCCAGGGCACCGGTCAGATCGTCATAGGTGTAGATCGCGATCAACCCGTCCACATCGAGAGCCCCGGACACGTCGATGTCGACGACGCGGGCGTGCGCGTGCGGCGACCGGACCAGCGCGACCGCCAGCGCGTCGTGGCCGAGGTCGTCGAGGAACGCCGCGCCGCCGGTGAGGAAGCGGCGATCCTCGCGACGCGGGATCGGCGCGCCGAACATCTTCGTCATGGCCGCGCCGCCTTCATGACCGCGGCGACGATGTTCTGGTACCCGGTGCACCGGCACAGGTTGCCGGCGATCATCTCGCGGGCTTCGTCCTCGGTCGGATCCGGGTTCTCGCGCAGCCCGGCGGTGATCGTGGTCAGGAACCCCGGCGTGCAGAAGCCGCACTGCAGTCCGTGGCAGTCCGCGAACGCTTGTTGCACCGGGGACAGCTCGCCATTATGCGCGAGACCTTCGACAGTGGTGATCTCCAGGCCGTCCACGCTGACCGCCAGGAGCAGGCAGGAGCGCACCGGGCGGCCGTCCAGCAACACAGTGCACGCACCGCAGACGCCGTGCTCGCAGCCCACGTGCGTGCCGGTGAGGCGCAGGTCGTGGCGCAGGCAATCGGACAGCAGCCGCCGCGGCGGCACCTCCACGTCGTAGGGCACCCCGTTGACGACCAGCCGAACGTTCACGCTGCCTCCTGCAGAGCCCGCGCGGTGAGCACACCGGCCAGGTGCCGGCGGTACTCGGCAGAGGCGTGGATGTCCGGCGTGGGGTCGATCGACGATCGGGCGAGCTCGGCCGCCCCGGCCACGTCGGGCACGTCCAGGACGAGCGGCGTCGGCGCCACGCCCAGGAGCGCCACCCGTGCGCCCTCGCCCGAGCGCACCGCGCAGACGCCGCACAGTGCGTAGTCGCCGTGCCGGCGCGCCACCTCGACGATCGAGGTGCGCGTACCCGGCGGCAGCGCGGGAAAGAAGGCCTCGACGGCGAGTTCCCCCGGCCGCAGCGAAGACTCGAGCGTGCCGAGGAAGAACTCCCGGGCCGCGATCTCACGCGTGCCGCGCACCGACGCGACCCGCACCGAGCCGTCCAGCAGCGCGAGCACGGCCGGCAGCTCGGCGGCGGGGTCGGCATGCGCCAGGCTCCCCACGACCGTGCCGCGGTTGCGGATCGTGGGGTGCGCGATCAGCCGCACGGCGCGCCGCAGCAGCGGCTGGACGCCGGCGGCGTCGGGGTCGCGTTCGAGATCCGCATGCCGCGCCGTCGCCCCGACCCGTACGCCGTCGTCGCACGTGCGCACATATGCGAGCTCGGAAAGCCGGTTGATGTCCACCAGGTGCCGCGGCGCGGCCAACCGCATCGACAGCAGCGGCACCAGGCTCTGCCCGCCGGCCAGTACCTTCGCCTCGCCACCGAGCTCGCCCAGCACGGCCAGCGCCTCGTCCAGCGACGACGCGCGCGAGTACTCGAACGACGGCGGCTTCACGGGGACGCCATGACCTGGCCGAGGCTCGCCGCGACGACCCTGCGATGCGCGCTCATCGCGTCATTGTCTCCGAGCAGTCGCCGGTGACAAGCACCTACCGCGCCCGGGTTGGCGACCTGAACGGCGCCGGCCGCCGAGCGCTCAGCGCACGCGTGTCGCGATGCCCGGATAATCGATGATCAGCCCGGAGCCGTCGTAGCGCAGTTCGGCGGCGAACGCGAACGCCGGCGCTGTGTAGCCGAAGCGCAGATCGGAGCGCGCCGCGTATGTCTGCTCCAGGCGCTCGACGGTGAGATCGGCGCGGACATAGGCCGCAGGGCACGACACTGCCTCACCGTCGGGGAATTCCAGGCGGTGGATCGGGAGCGTGTTCGTCACTGCTGAGGCCTCGAGGTCGACGTCCACGCAGCCGGACAGCTGCGGTGCGGGCACGTCGCCGATCGTCCAGCGGTCACCGTCGAGGCGCTCGAGCACGGTCGTCCGCGGTCCTGCCCGGGATCGACCCGTGACCTCGACGCGCCGTGTCTGCCACGCGTCATCGAGCTCGATGACGTAGTGCAGCCACCAGATCTCGCGCCCCTCGGCGGCGGTGGTGTGCCCTTCCAGTCTTGAGCCGTGGCTGAACAGGACCTCGAAGCCGGACCGGGCGCCGACGTGCTGCCAGGCTGCGGCGGCGGGCAGCGGCTCGAGCTGCATCAGATCCCGCGCATCTCGATCACTTGCAGGGCTAGCGCGACGTCCAGGCGCAGCGCCGGCTCGGTCGTGAACGCGCCGACGATCCGCTCCAGCTTGCCGATGCGATACCGCAGCGTGTTGTAGTGGAAGTGCAGGATGCGCGCGGTCTCGGCGACGTTGAGGTTCGTGTCCAGCAGCGTCTGCAGCGTGTGCCGCAAGTCCGCCGCCTCGGGGGTGTCGCGGGCCAGGTCGCCCAGCGTCTCGACGGCGAACGAGTGCAGCTCGGCTGCGTCCGGCACGAGGGACAGCAATCGGTGCACGCCCAGCGAGTCGAAGGGCGTCACGCTGCCCCGTCCGTGTACCCGCCGCCCCACGGCCACCGCTCTGCGTGCCTCGGCGTACGCCTCGGGAATCCGGGCGGCGTCCACGACGATCCGGCTCACCCCGGCGCAGAAGGAGCGCCGTCCGCCACCGCGGTCACCAGCCACCGCGGTCACCACCGCGTCGACCGCCTTGGCCGCGCCGTCCGCCTCGGAGCTGACCGGCAGGAGCGCCACGACCTCGGAGCTGAACCCGACGACGGGCGCCGCCTTGTCCCGGGCCCGGACCACCTGCAGCCACGCGCCGGCGAAGCGCTCCTGCGGCGAGCGCAGCGCGACGGGCGGCGGTGGGATCGGCCGCTGCGGGTCGTCCGGATCAAGCTCGGCGACCACGATGACCATCGGCCGGTCGACGTCCCAACCGAGCGACGCGCAGTGCTCCACGACCGCGGCCGGGTCGCCCGCGCTACCGGCGAGCACGTCGCGCAGGAAGTCCCCGCGGTACTTGCTCTCGACAGCGGCAACCGCCAGTTGCTTGGTGATCGCGAGGGCGGCCACGGTCGCGGCGCGCTCCAGTGCCTGAATGCCCGGCGGCGGCAATGCGCCCGAGCAGAACGCGGCGATGCGCCCGTGGTCGGTACCGCCCGCGACGATCGCCGCCATCGCGACCTCGCCGGGATGGCCGTCCGGCGGTCGCTGCACGCCGAGCCGCAGCTGCTCCACCCGGAATCGGCCCGTCGGGTCGAACAGTGGCAGCGCGGCGAACGTCTCGCGGTTGCCGCCCTCCGCCTGCACGCGCCCATCCGGCGTGCAGATCAGCACGGACGCGTCGAGCAGGCGGGCAACCTCGTCTGCGATCTGCGGCAGGTCGCCGCCTTCGAGGACGATGGTGGCGAGCGCGCGATGCAGCTCGTCCGCCCGGCTCAGTGCTCCGGACTGCCGGTCGACGAGCTCGGTGAACACGTCGGTGATCACGTCGTCGAACGCGACCCCGTCCGGCACTCGCAGGATCGGCATGCCGATCCGGTCGGCGACGGAAAGCACCGCGGCGGGCACCTCGTCGATATAGCGGCCCAGCTTGATCGCGATCGCGGCCAGGCGCCGACGGTCGAGCTCGGCGACCAGTTCGCACAGCGCCGCCTCGTCGCGGATGCCGCCCACAGCCCGCAGCGGGAACCACGTCGTCAGCAGCAGTTCGTGGGGCTTGACCCACGGGAGGATGTCGGGCACCTCCATGACGTTCACCCGGCGTACCTCGCGGTCCAGGCCGTCCGTGCCAGCGAGCACGCGGGTACCGCGCAGGCTGGGCAGGTGTACCAGCGCCCGGACCGGAAGCCCGTACAGCACGCGGCGCGCTGGCAAATCCCGCATCGGTTCGGCCCGATCGTTGGCAACTGTAACCATCGGCAGACGGTACCCGCGCTGAGTACTCTGCGCATCAGGCCGCGGTCATCTCGCTCGCGGACCTCTGGGGGTAGGGGACGGCCGGAGGACCGGAATGGCGATGGCGACGACCACGTCCGCCGTCGCCTTCCGTGCCTCCGTGCCGGTACGGATGCGCCAGGCGCTGTTCGGACCACCGTGTCGCGGGCGCGTCCTGGCGCGCTTTCCGTCCGCCGTGTACGTAGCAGTGCCGTACGCATTCGGGGTGATCGCCGTACTGGGGCGTGACGCGGTGCGCCTGCCCTGCGGGTTGGCTGTGTCGGCCACGAACCTCGACCTGCCCGGCGATGTTGTCGTCGGCGGCGGCGCGCTGCGGTTCGGCCGCACCGTGATCCGTCCTGGGCGGGTCATGTCGGCCCACGTGGAGCGTCGCCCGGCGCCGCTGCGGGCCAGGGTGCGAGCCGCACGTGCTGCGGTCGATCCGGCCGACCTGACCCAGCCGGGCCGGCTGCTCGGCCGCGGGGCCGGGCTCACGCCGCAGGGTGACGACGTGCTGGCCGGATACCTCGCCGGGGCGGCGGCGTACGGCGTCCCGGCGGACGACGTGCGCGTGGTCGTTGACAATGAGGCGGCATCCCGCACCACCACGCTGTCGGCGGCGCTGCTGCGGCACGCTGCGGCCGGCGAGGCGATCCCTCAGGTGGGCGGGCTGCTCGACGCGCTGGGCGGGCGCCGTCCGCTCGACCCTGCGCTCGCCGACTTGTTCGCAGTCGGCCATACCTCGGGCGCGGCGCTCGCGTCCGGGGTCGTCGCCGCTGCCGTCGCGGCGTGAGCCAGTGATCGATCACGTCGAGCTCCGTACCGGGGCGTATGCAGACTCGGTGACGCTCATGCAGGTGAGCCAGCGGTTGCAGCTCGCCGCCGAGGTGGACGTCGCCCTGGTCGCGATGGCGACGGCCCTGAACGTTGAGCTGGCACGCGGCATGGGATTCGCCGTACCCGACGGCGCCTCGCCGGACGCGCTGCTCGTCGCGCTGCGAGTGGCCGACGAGGCAGGGCTAGGGGCCGCCCTCGCGGCGGCCGAGCGGGCGCTCGCCACACAACCCGCAACCACCCCGCAGGGCACCGAGCAGCCGGCGGCGCGCACGGTGGGCGCAGCCGCGCGCCGCGAGGCAGGGCTGGCCCTGATCTCCGTGCCGGGCCAGCACGCGTTCACCGAGGCGATGGACGCGCTCGAGGCGGGTTGTGACGTGATGATCTTCTCGGACAATGTGCCGATCGCTCACGAGATCGTGCTGAAGCGCGTGGCCGCCGAGCTGGACCGCCTGGTGATGGGACCGGACTGCGGCACCGCCGTGGTGGCAGGAATCGGCCTCGGCTTCGCGAACGCGGTGCAGCCCGGGCCGGTCGGCATCGTGGCCGCGTCCGGCACGGGATGCCAGCAGTTGCTGTGCCTGCTCGACGCCGCCGGCGTCGGCATCAGCGCAGCGCTGGGCGTCGGCGGGCGCGACCTGTCGGCGGCGGTGGGCGGCCGCTCCACGCTCACCGCCCTCCAGCGGCTCGACGCCGATCCCGCCACCGAGCTGATCGTCGTCGTGTCGAAGCCGCCCGATGCGCAGGTCGCCCGGCGGATCCGGGACACGACGACATCCACCCCCGTACGGTTCGCGTTCGTGGGCGAGACGGATCTGAGCACCGCCGCTGAGGACGTCCTGCGCGCGCTGGGCCGGCCGGTGCCGCGCTGGCCGGCCTGGCCGGGCCGCGCGAGCGACCCGCGACCCGGCGTGCTGCGCGGGCTGTACGCAGGCGGCACGCTGCGCGACGAGGCCGCGCTCATCGCGCAGCAATGCGGCGTACCGCACGAGATGATCGACTTCGGCGATGACGCGCTGACCGCCGGGCGCCCGCACCCGATGATCGACGCATCCCTCCGCCTGGAACGTCTCGCGGATACCACTGCAGATCCGGACACCGCCGTGGTCCTGCTCGACGTCGTGCTCGGCCATGGCGCCCAACCCGACCCTTCCGCCGGGCTCGGCCCGTTGGTCGCCGCGTCGCGGGCCCCGGTCGTCGCGAGCCTGATCGGCACCCGGGACGACCCACAGGACCTCGACCGCCAGGCGAGCACGCTGCGGGGCGCCGGGGCGCACGTCTTCGCCTCGAACGCGCAGGCCGCCCGGTTCGCGTGTGAGCTGATAGCGCATGACTGAGCCACACATCATTGCGGCAGGCATCGACGTGCTCGCCGATGCCGCCGAGGCGCAGGCCGCGTACGTGACCCGCGTCGACTGGCGGCCGCCGATGAACGGCACCGCCGGCGACCTGGCGCGTGTCATGGCCGACCCGCGGCGCGCCGCCGCGAATGCCGAGGCCGTCCGGCGCATGACCGAGACGCGCGCGCTGCTCGTCGACGTGATGCCGGCCGGCGACGCGCTCGGGCTCTCTCGGACCGACTTCCTGCACGCCGGCCCACCGATCGAATGGGGGCGTATGTCGGGGCCGTTGCGCGGTGCGCTGCTGGGCGCAGCAGCGTTCGAGGGCCTGGTCGACGATCCCTCGCAGGCCGGCGCGCTCTTCGAGGCCGGCCGACTCCACCTCGCGCCGTGCCACCACGCGCGCGCCGTCGGGCCGATGGCCGGAGTGGTGTCGGCGTCGATGTGGCTGTTCGTACTCGAGGATCCGAAAAGCGGCGCACTGGCCTACTGCTCTCTCAACGAAGGGCTGGGCAGGGTGCTGCGTTACGGCGCGTACTCCCCCGACGTGCTCGCCCGGCTGCGGTGGATGGCAGACGTCCTCGGGCCGATGCTGCAGGCGACGGTGCGCGCCCACGGCCCCGTCGACATCAAGTCGATCGTGGCGCAGATGCTCCACATGGGCGACGAGGCGCACAACCGAAATCGCGCCGGGACGCTGATGCTGCTGCGCGAGCTCATGCCCGCGATGGTGGATTCCGGCTTCCCGTCCTCGGACATTGCCGAGGCTCTGCGCTTCGTGGCCGGCAACGACCACTTCTTCCTGAATGTTGCCATGCCGGCGTGCAAGCTCACTCTCGACGCCGCACGCGGCATCGCGGGCTCGACGATGGTGGTCGCGATGGCGCGCAACGGCACCGACTTCGGCATCCAGGTGTCGGGCACCGGCGGGCAGTGGTTCACCGCGCCGGCGTTGGTGCCCGACGGACTGTACCTGGGCCGGTTCGGCCCGGCCGACGCCAACCCCGACATCGGCGACTCGGCGATCACGGAGACGGCCGGGCTCGGCGGGTTCGCCATGGCGGCGGCGCCCGCCATCGTGCGCTTCGTCGGCGGGACCGTCGCCGACGCACTCGCCACGACGCGGCGCATGTACGAGATCACCCTGGCCGAGCATCCCGCGTACGCCGTCCCGGTGCTCGACTTCCGGGGCGTGCCGTGCGGCATCGACGTGACGCGCGTGGTGCGTACCGGCATCCTGCCTCAGATCAACACCGGCATGGCCGGAAAGGTCGCGGGCACCGGGCAGGTCGGCGCCGGGCTGGTCACACCGCCTGCCGAGATCTTCCCGGCTGCGCTTGCGGAGCTGGCGCGGCGGGCACCGTGACCCGGCCGGCCGGAAGCGCCGCAGCCGCGAACGCCCCGGCGAGGGCCAGGCCCGCCGCGAGCAGCACCGCCCGCGTGTAGCCGTCGCTGAACGCTGCCGCTGACGCGTAACGGCCGCTGCCGGCGAACGCCACGGCAAGGATCGCCACCCCGAACGCTCCGCCGAGCTGGCGCATGGTGCTGAACGCCCCGGACGCCTTGCCGATGTCCGTGACCGGAACCGCGCCCACCACCGCCTTGGTCAGCGGTGGCAGGGCCAGCGAGAAGCCGACCCCGATGACTGACATGGGCACCAGCAGCGCCAGGTAGTCGACGCCGGGCGCGGCGACGACCGCCAGCCAGGCCATGCCCGCGCCTTGCAGCGCCATGCCGCCGACGACGAGCGGGCGCTCACCGACCCGGTCGGCCAGCGCGCCGGCGCGCGGCGCTACCAGCAGCGGGGCGATACCCCACGGCAAAAGCCGCAGGCCCGCGGCGAGCGGGTCGTGGCCGAGCCCCACCTGCAGGAACTGCGCCGTGAAGAACACCGCGCCGGCCAGCGATGCGTTCAGGCAGAAGATCGCGGCGTTCCCGGCGGAGAAGCCGCGCGCGGCAAACAGCCGCATCGGCAGCATCGGTGTGGCGGCGACACGCTCCCAGGCGACGAAGGCGCCGGCAGCCACGGCACCGGCAAACAGGGCGGTGCCGACCTCCGCGCTGCCCCAGCCCGCCGCATCGCCGCGGACGAGTGCCCAGACGAGCCCGAGCGCAGCGGCTGTCGCAAGCCCGAGGCCCGGCAGGTCGAGCGGAGCACCGGGTACCCGGCTGGTGGGGATCCGCGTCAGCACGAGTGGAATCGTCACCACGGCGATCGGCACGTTGATCCAGAAGATCCACTGCCAGGCGATGCCCTGCGTGACCGCCCCGCCCACGACCGGCCCGAGTGCGGCGGCGAGGCCCGTGACGCTGCCGTACACGCCCATCGCGCGGCCGCGCTGCTGCGGCGGAAAGGCGACGTTCAGCAGGCTCAGCGCCAGGGGCATCACCACAGCAGCGCCGACGCCTTGCACGGCCCGGGCGGCGATGAGCGCGCCGACGTTCGTGGATAGCGCACACGCTGCCGAGGCGACGGCGAACAGGGCCAGCCCGGCCGCGTAAGCGCCGCGACGTCCGTATCGGTCGCCGACTGTCGCAGCGCTCATCAGGAATACAGCGAAGCTGAGTGTGTACGCGTTGACGGTCCACTCCAGGTCCTCGATCGACGCGCCCAGGTCGCGGTGGATTGTGGTCAGCGCGGTCGCCACGACGAGCATGTCGAGCACGACGAGGAACGACCCGACCGAGGTCAGCGCCAGGATCCAGCGTTGCGCGGTGCGATTCGTAGTCATGGCGGTACTGACACCGGCGGCGCCCGATTCCCGTCACGGCCGGTGTCTGTACAGGCAAGGGAAGGTCGATGCGATGCGAGGATGCGATGGTGAACGAGTCGGCAGTGGCGCGCGCCCGGTCCGGCGATGGGACCGCGTTCGCGCAGCTGACCCAGCCGTTCCGGCGCGAGTTGCTGCTGCATTGCTACCGGATGCTCGGCTCCGTCCAGGATGCCGAGGACCTGCTCCAGGAGACGCTGGTGGCGGCCTGGCGCGGATTAGACCGGTTCGAGGAGCGCTCCGGCTTGCGTACCTGGCTGTACCGCATCGCGACGAACCGTTGCCTGAACGCGCTGCGTGCTCGCGATCGCCGGCCGGACATGTACACACCTGAGGTGGCGTTGCCGGAACCGACCCGGGTCGTCGACCCGCTCTGGCTGGAGCCATTCCCCGACGTGCTGCTGTCGCGGCTGCCCGAGAGCGCGCCCGGCCCGGAGGCGGCACTCGAACAGCGGGAGAGCCTCCGGCTGGCGTTCATGGTCGCCGTGCACAACCTGCCACCCCGGCAGCGCGCCGTGCTGGTGTTGCGCGACGTGCTGGGCTTCCGCACCGCCGAGGTCGCCCGCATGCTCGACACCACCGAGGACGCCGTCGGCAGCGCCCTCAAACGCGCCCGTGCCACGCTGGCCGCGCAGCCGCCGGACAATGCCCCCGCCGCCGGCTCGGCAGCGGAGCGCGCGGTCGTCGACGCGTTCGCCGACGCGTTCCAGGACGGCGACGTGCCGCGCATCGTCGCCCTGCTCACGGACGACGCATGGTTGACCATGCCGCCGCTTCCATTGGAATACCAGGGCCGTGAGCAGGTGGCGCAGTTCCTGGTGCGGATCCCGTTCCGTGGCACGCGCAGCTACCGCCTCGTCCCCACCCGGGCGAACACTCAGCCCGCGTTCGGCGCGTACCTGCGCGACGCGCACACCCCGATCTGGCATGCACACGGACTCGTCGTGCTGACGCTCACCGGGACCGAGATCTCAGCCGTCACTCGCTTCATGGACACCGGCGTCCTCCCCCACTTCGGCTTGCCCCGAATTCTGCGCGACTAGCGCCCCGCGCACCCGCACGTACTCGACGACGTTCAGTACGACAAGCACGGCCGCCACGAGCATCAGCGCCGCAAGCGCGGGCAGATGCGGTGCCACCGGCAGCAGCGCCAGCACTACAGCTGATGCCGTGAGCCGGGTGGTCGAGACGAGCCGGAACATCGCCCAACGCGTGTAGCCGAAGGTTGCGAGGTACAGCGCGCAGCCGCCGAGCAGCAGCCCGGTCACGCCCCAGCTCAGCTGGTCGCCGGGTCGCACGACCGCCTCGCGCATCCCGACCGCGATCGAGATCACCGCGCCGACCAGCATCAGGTGCCCGTAGGACATCACATGCCGGGCGATGTGCGTCTGCACCTGCGCCGTCGTCATCGCGTAGCGCATCGCGTCCGCGGCGAAATGGAAGTACACCCACCACAGCCCGCATGCCAACACGAACGCCGTGGCCACCGCGGCGAGCACGCCCGCACTCAGATGCCTGTCCGAAGCCGCCGGCCCGCCGATCGCGACCACGGACTCGCCCAGCGCGATGATCAGCAACAGCCCGAACCGTTCGGCGAGATGCGACGGGTCGAAGCGCATCGCACGCAGCCGCCCCTGCAGGATGGTCGGTGACGAGAGGTCGATAGCGGCAGCTACCGCCCAGATCGCCTCGCGGGCGCTGCCGTGCGCGAAGCCCCCCGCGAAGATCAGGGGGCCGCTTACGACCAGCCCGACCGCGATGGGGTTGAGCGTGAACGGGATCCGCCGGAACAGCATGATCGCCAGCACGACACGGGCCGCGAGGTACGCGCAGCCGAACAGGATGCCGCGTTCGCCGTATGCCTCGGGCACGGCGAGCGCCATGAACAGCCCGGCCAGGGCCACCGAGAACATGCCGATGCGGCTCGCCGCTGCGCTGAGGTCCTGGGTGTTGGCCAGCACGGAGGTCCCCACCCAGGACCAGTAGATCGGCACGAAGACGACGAGCGCCCGAAGCACGCCTGCCCACGAGTGGTCGGCATGCAGCAGCGCCGAGACCTCGGTGACCGCGAAGACGTACACCAGGTCGAAGAACAGCTCGGCCCAGGTGACCCGCTTCTCCGTGATCGCGACGTCCGCCACGTACGACCTCCCTCGCCGAGCCCTCACCCGCCTAGGAAGCGGGCCAGGGCCTCGACGGTGTCGATGTCTGCGGGGTCACCCGCGCAGGGCACCTCGGTCACCAGCTCCGGATGCTTGCGCAGGAACGCCCGCGCCCCCGCCTCTCCCTCGGCCAGTGCCGCGACGTTCGTCCACAGTGGACGGTCGATAACGACCGGATGCCCTCGGCGGCCGCCGTAGGTCGCGACGGCGATCGGCGCCGTTACCTCCAGCGTGCGGCGCACGGCGTCAGCGGTGATGCCGGGGTTGTCGACGAGCACGATCGCCGCCCGATCACCCGAGGCAGCAGCGAGGCCGAGCCGCAGCGAGGACCCCATGCCCCGATCCGGGTCGGAATTGACCACGACGACAGCGCCGTCGACCCGGGTATCGGCGCGGACAACCACCACCACTTCGGCGCAGCCGCTGTCGGACAGCACCCGAACCGCCCGATCGACCAGGCGCTCGCCGGCGACCACGAGATCCGCCTTCGGCCGGCCCAGCCGCCTGCCCGCACCGGCGGCCAGGACGATGCCGGACACGGTCACGGACGGTCGAAGGACGCGAGGACCACGGCGGTCTGCAGCGCAGCGACGGTGGCCTCGTAGCCCTTGTCCTCCTTGGCGCCGGGCAGGCCCGCCCGGTCGAGCGCCTGTTCGTCGGTGTCGCAGGTGAGCACGCCGAATCCGATCGGCACGCCCGTACGCACGGCCACCGCGGTAAGCCCGTCGGTCGCCGCGTTGCAGACGTACTCGAAGTGCGGCGTCCCGCCCCGGATCACCACGCCGAGGGCGACGATCGCGTCGAAGCCGGCACCTGCCAGGCGGGCCGCCGCCACCGGCAGCTCGAACGCGCCCGGCACGCGCACCTCGGTCACCTCGCGGACACCCGAGGCGGCCAGCGCCCGCCTGGCGCCGTCGAGCAGGCCACCCATCACCGTGGCATGCCACTGCGCCGCCACGACGGCAACCCGCAGCGCCGCGGCACCGTCCACAGTGGACAGCTCAGGAGCACCTTCACCGCTCATGCCGTCGGCTCCTCGAGCTCGAGGTCATGACCCATCCGGTCGCGCTTGGTCTGCAGGTAACGCAGGTTCTCGGGGTTGGCGTGCACGGGCAGCGGCACCCGCCCGACGATGCGCAACCCGTAGCCTTCCAGGCCGGCGCGCTTGGCCGGGTTGTTCGTGAGCAGCCGCATCGTTCGCACGCCGAGGTCGTAGAGGATCTGCGCGCCCGTACCGTAATCGCGGGCGTCGGCGGGCAGACCCAACTCCAGGTTCGCGTCGAGCGTGTCCGCGCCGGCGTCCTGGAGCTGGTAAGCCTGAAGCTTGTGCAGTAGGCCGATGCCGCGGCCCTCGTGCCCACGGATGTACAGCACGACTCCACGTCCCTCGCGGGCCACGGCGGCCAGCGCGGCGTCCAGCTGCGGGCCACAGTCGCAGCGTAGGGAGCCGAAGACATCCCCGGTCAGGCACTCGGAGTGCACCCGGACCATCACGTCCTCGCCGTCGCCGATGTCGCCGAACACGAACGCGACGTGCTCACGTTCGTCGTAGGACGCGTGGTATCCGACGGCGGTGAACTCGCCGTACCGCAGCGGCACCCGCGCCGAGGCGACCCGCTCGACCAGCTTGTCGAAACGCCGCCGGAAGGCGATGAGATCGGCGATCGAGATCAGCGCCAGGTCGTGCTCGTCCGCGAAAAGCCGCAGTTCGTCGACGCGCGCCATGCCGGCCGGGTCCTTCTCGGAGACCATCTCGCACAGCACTCCGGCCGGCCGCAACCCCGCGAGCCACGCTAGGTCGACCGCGGCCTCGGTGTGCCCGGGCCGGCGCAGGACCCCGCCGTCCTTGGCTCGCAGTGGCACGACATGGCCAGGACGGGAGAAGTCCTCCGGACCTGCGTCGGGGTTGGCCAACAGGCGCATCGTCAGCGCCCGGTCGGTTGCCGAGATGCCCGTCGTGATGCCCTCACGCGCGTCGACGGTGACCGTGTAGGCCGTGCCCCTGCGGTCCTGGTTCACCCGGTACATCGGCGGCAGGTCCAGGCGGTCGGCGTCCGATTCGGTGATCGGCACGCAGATGTAGCCGGACGTGTAGCGGACCATGAACGACACCAACTCCGGCGTGGCCAGCTCGGCCGCGAAGATCAGGTCACCTTCGTTCTCGCGGTCCTCGTCGTCGACGACGAGCACGGCCTTGCCGGATTTGATGTCCGCAAGGGCCCGCTCAATGGTGTCGAGTCGAACCCCACCCTCAGCGCGCGAGCGCTCATCGTGTCCGTGGGCGGCGTCGCTGCTCATCGCGTCTCGCCGATCAGGCGCGCTACGTACTTGGCGAGCACGTCCACCTCGAGGTTCACCGGGTCGCCGGGCTGCTTCGCGCCGAGCGTGGTGGCCCGCAGGGTCTCCGGGATCAGCCCGACCTCGAACCAGTCCGGCCCGACCTGGGTCGCAGTCAGCGAGACCCCGTCCACGGCGATCGAGCCCTTCTCCGCGACATAGCGGGCGAGATCGGCGGGCAGGCCGAACCGAACGAGATCCCACGCATCGCCCGGTGTACGGCTGATCAGCACGCCCGTGCCGTCGACGTGGCCCTGCACGATATGCCCGTCCAGGCGGCCGTCAGCCCGCACCGCCCGCTCGAGGTTCACCCGTTCGGCCGGGCGCAGCGCGCCGATGACCGAGCGCTTGAGCGTTTCGGCCATGACGTCGAAGTGCAACTGTTCGCCGTCCATGGCCACCACGGTGAGGCACACGCCGTTCACCGCGATCGACGCGCCGTGGCGCGCGTCCCCGGAGACGGTGGGAGCGCTCACCACCAGCACCGCCGAATCGCCGCGCGGTTCCAGCCCCACGACCATGCCGAGCTCTTCGATGATCCCGGTGAACACCGGCAGCTACTCCCCTTCCGACCAGATCGGCCGCGCGACGATCTTCACGTCGCTGCCGACCCGGATCACGGTGTCGACCTCCAGTGTGACCGCATCGGCTACCGTGACTATTCCCGCGTCGCCCAGTGACGACGGTCCGGCACCCAGCAATTTCGGCGCGAGGTAGGCGATCACCTCGTCCACGCAGCGTGCCTCGACGAACGCCCCGGCAAGGGTCGGGCCGCCTTCGAGCAGCACGTGGCGCACGCCCCGGTCGTGCAGCGCCTTCAGCGCGAAGCGCGGGACGGCGGTGTCGAGCAGCAGCGTCTCGGCGGCGCTGTCGCGCACCCGCGCGCTCTGCCGCACCCGGTGCCGCCGGTCCAGGACGACGCGCAGCGGCTGGTGCTCGGCCAGGCGGTCGTCCGCGTCGCGAACGGTCAGGTGCGGGTCATCGGCGAGCACGGTACCGCTGCCCACGACGATCGCGTCGACGATGCCGCGGAACGCATGCGAGTCGGCCCGCGCCGCCGGGGAGGAGATCCATCGCGCGGTCTGGTCGGCGGCAGCCACGCGGCCGTCCAGCGTGCTGGCCAGCTTCCAGGTGACGAACGGCCGGCCGGTGCGCAGGGCGGAAAGCCACGGTCGCAGCGCACCCGACGCGGCCCTGGCGTCTTCCACGCCGGCGACGACCTCGACGCCCGCCTCGCGCAGCCGGTCCGCACCTCCGGCGGCCTGCGGGTTCGGATCGTCGACGGCGTAGACGACCCGGGCGATGCCGGCCTCGATCAATGCCTCGGTGCACGGTCCGGTGCGGCCGATGTGCGCGCAGGGTTCGAGCGTGATCACCGCCGTGCCGCCCCGTGCGCGCTTGCCTGCGCGGCGCAGCGCCTCGATCTCCGCGTGCGGACCGCCGGCCGGCTGCGTCACGCCTTCGCCGGCAAGCACGCCGGCCGCGTCGAGGATGACCGCGCCGACCGCCGGGTTGGGGCTGGTACGGCCCCGCACCGTCTCGGCAAGCACCAGCGCGCGATTCATCGCCGCCCGCTCCGCCTCGCTTACCGCGGTCATGTCGGGTCCATCACCGCGCGGGCGCGGGCGCGCAGCGCTTCGACGGCCTTGCCCGGGTCGTCGGCGGCGTAGACGGCGGTCCCGGCGACGAAGACGTCGGCGCCCGCCTCGGCGGCGGCAACGATCGTCTGATCGTCGATGCCACCGTCGACCTCGACGTGGAGCCGCAGATGTCCCGAGCTCGAGTGCCGTCGGGCGAGGCGCACCTTGTCCAGCAGCGCCGGGATGAAGTCCTGGCCGCCGAAACCTGCCTTGATCGTCATGACGAGCACCGTGTCGAAGTCGGGCAGCAGATCCAGGTACGGCTCGAGCGCGGTGTCTCGGTCGACGGCGAGTCCGGCCAGCGCGCCCGCGGCGCGGACGTCCCGGGCGATGCGTCGCGGATCTTCCGCCGCCTCGGCGTGGATGCTGACATTGACCGCCCCGGCCTCGGCGTAGCCGATGGCCCAGCGGTCCGGCTCGTCGATCATCAGATGGCAGTCGAGCGGCAGCTCGGTAGCCTTGCGCAGGCTTTGCACAACTGGCAGGCCGATCGTGAGATTCGGCACGAAGTGGGCGTCCATGATGTCGACGTGCAGCCAGTCGGCGCCGCTCACCGCCGCCGCCTCGTCGGCGAGGCGCGCGAAGTCGGCGGCCAGGATGCTCGGCGCGATCATCGGCTCGCCGCCCACCTGTGACGTCACGTCAAGAGTCTAGGGCCGTGCCGATGTAGTCCGCTCGTGCTCAGCTGCGTGACCATGCGGAGGTCGGAAGACCTTGGCGTGAGGTGGGTTAGCGGGGCGCGACGGCACGCGTCAGCCTTGTAGCAGCGCGCAGAACATTGCGTCCGTGCCGTGACGGTGCGGCCACAACTGAACGGTGGGCCCGTCGCCCAGGCGCGGCACGCCCGGGAAGACGGGGCGCGCGTCGAGCAGGGCGGTCCCGGCGACGACGTCGCGCGTTTCGGCCAGATGCGGCGAGCAGGTCACGTAGGCGACGACGCCGCCGGGCCGGACGACCTGCAGCGCCCTCCTGAGCAGCTCACGCTGCAATGCCTCGAGTTCCGGCACGTTCGACGGGTCGCGCCGCCACCGCGCCTCGGGGCGGCGCCGCAGTGCACCCAGCCCGGTGCACGGCGCGTCCAGCAAGACGCGGTCATAGCTGCCCGTCAGCTCACGCGCGTCACCGACCAGTACCTCGACGTCCCACTGCGCCGTTGCCCGCCGGACCAGCTCGGCGCGGTGCGGGTGCAGCTCGTTCGCGACAACCGCCACCCCGCGCGGCGCTGCGATCGCCGCGAGCAGCGCGGTCTTTCCGCCCGGTCCGGCGCACATGTCCAGCCACCGCTCGTCCGGCCCGGCCAGCGGCGCAGCAGCGAGGGCAAGCGCACACAACTGGCTCCCCTCGTCCTGGACGCCCGCCCGGCCCTCGCGGATCGACGGCAGGGCCGCCGGGTTGCCGCCTTCAAGCCGCACCGCGTACGGCGACCACGGGCCGGGCGTGCCGCCGGACTCAGCGACCAGAGCGTCGCGGTCGAGCAGCCCGGGCCACGCCACGACGTGCGTCTGCGGGCGGGCGTCGTCGGCGACGAGGGCAGCCTCGGCTTCGGCGATGTCGCCGCCCAGGGCATCTGCGAACGCTGCCACGATCCACTCGGGATGACCGGTGCGGAGCGCCAGCATGCGCAGCGGCGATGCGCCGTCGCCGAGCCGGCGCGTCCACTCGTCCCAATCCGCCTCGGCCACCCGGCGCAGCACCGCGTTGACGAATCCGGCCGCCCGCGCGTGTCCTGTCGCCCGGGCGAGATCGACCGTCGTGGCCACCGCGGCGTGTCGTGGCACCCGGGTGCGCAACGCCTGATAGGCACCTAGCCGCAGCAGGTCGAGCACCGGAGCGTCCACAGTGGACAGTGGCCGGTCGACGCAGGCCGCCAGAATCGCGTCCAGCGTGCCCTGCGCCCGCACTGTGCCGTAACCGAGCTCGGTCGCGAGTACGGCGTCCCGGCTCGACAGCCGGCTCTCCGCAAGCAGCGCCGGCAGCAGCAGGTTCGCGTACGCCTGCTTCTCGGCGACGCCGCGCAGCAACCGATATGCGGCGAGTCGCGCCGGATCAGCCAAGTCGCTCGCCGGGCCCCGGCCGCATGCCGCGGGCCCAGTCGGGCGCCGGCACCGGCCGCTTGCCCGGTGCCTGAACGTCACCGAGCTGCACCGGCCCGGTGGCCGTCCCGACCCGTACGGACTGCTTCGTCATGCGCAGCTCGCCGGGGTGGAGCGCCGAACCGTCCACCACCCGGACCGGGCCGAGCTTGAGCCGCTGGCCACGAAACAGCGTCCATGCGCCCGGAACGGGGGTGCATGCCCGGACCAACCGGTCGACGTGCACGGCGGGTGCCGTCCAGTCCACCCGCGCGTCATCGACGGTGATCTTGGCCGCAACCGAAACGCCGTCCGCTGTCTGCGGACGGGGCGTGAGCGACCCGTCGGCGATGCCGTCCATGGTGGCGACAAGGAGATCCGCGCCACTGCGAGCGAGGCGCTCGAGCAGCCCGCCGGCCGTGTCCGTGGCCCGGACCGGCTCGGTGACCACACCGTACACCGGACCGGTGTCGAGGCCTGCCTCGATCAGGAACGTCGACGCCCCCGTAACCTCATCGCCGGAGAGGATCGCGCGCTGCACCGGGGCCGCGCCGCGCCAAGCCGGCAACAGCGAGAAGTGCAGGTTCACCCAGCCTTGCTCGGGGATCGCCAGCGCGGCTGCTGGAATCAGCGCCCCGTAGGCGACGACGGGGCAGCAGTCCGGGCGCAGATCGACGAGTCGCTCCAGGAAGTCCGGGTCGCTGAGCCGAGTCGGTGACAACACCGGCAGGCCCTCCTTCACGGCGAGCTGCTCGACGGGCGAGGCGACCTCACGCCGGCCCCGCCCGGCGCGCGAGTGCGGCCGGGTCAGCACGGCGACGACTTCGTGATGCGACGAGTCGAGCAGCGCGGTCAGTGACGGCACCGCAGTCTCCGGCGTCCCCGTGAAGACCAACCGCATCAGAGCGCCCGCCCCAAAGTCGGATGCGGGCTGACCTTGACGCGGGGCGGCGGCTGGCCGAACCACTCCGCCTCACGGATCGCTTTGAGCGCCGTCTTGCGGGTCGCGGCGTCGAGCCGGTCCACGAAAAGGACGCCGTCGAGGTGGTCGGTCTCGTGCTGGACGCAGCGCGCGAGCAGTTCGGTGCCCTCGACCGTGACCGGGTCCCCGTACATGTCCTGCCCGTGAGCCACCACGTGCTGGCGGCGCCGGCAGTCGAACTTCAGGCCCGGGATCGACAGGCATCCCTCCTCGCCGTCCTGGTCCTCGTCGGACGGGAAGTGCAGCACCGGGTTGACCAGGTGGCCGGACTGTTCGTCATCGAGGTGATAGGTGAACACGCGCAGCCCGACCCCGATCTGCGGCGCGGCGAGTCCTATGCCGGGCGCGTCCAGCATGGTCTCCGCGAGGTCGGCGACGAGCGTGCGCAGCTCCTTGTCGAAGGCGGTCACCACCTCGGCCGGCGTACGCAGCACCGGGTCGCCGAACAACCGGATTGTCTGGACGGTCACAGGGCGAGTCTACGGATCGGCCCCGCTGTGCCGGGCGCGTCTGCCGCGCAGCGGGCGACACCACCTGCTCCCGGCAGCCGGTGTCGCTGCGGGAATTCATCACGTCCGCGTGATCACGACTGCCCGGAACGGGCTGCTCTCCAGGTTGACCGGATCGGATGAGCTGCTGCGCCCCGCGCGTGTTCCCTACCCACCTCGTGGTGCGGGACTCGACCGGCCCACCGGGCTGACGACCGATCAGAACAGTTCGAGCGGGTCGAGGACGACCTTGACCGGATCGGCGGCCTTACGGGCAGAGCGTGCGGCGGCGGCCGCCTTCAGCGCTGTGGCCAGCTGCGCGCCGTTCGCCCGAGGCACCCGGATCAGCGTTCGCTGCGTGTCGTCATCCACCGGAACCGGGCCGATCACCTCATAGGGCTCCGGCAGCCCACCGAGCATCTCGCCGATGGCGTCTGCCGCGCCGGTCAGCGACGCCATGCGCACCGCCGGCGGGAAGCCGAGCTGCTGCCGGTCGGCGAGCTCCCGGGCAGCGTTGCCTGGGGCGTCCCACCGGATGAGCGCCTGCACCGCCGGGACCGAGGCGTCGGCCGCCACCACCACCTGCCCCTCCGGCCGGACCAGGGCGGCAGCGTTCAACCAGCGGCGCAACGCCTCCTCACCGGCGCGCAGGTCGGCGCGGCCGAGCAGCGCCCACCCGTCGAGTAGCAGCGCGGCGCCGTACCCGCCGGTGACGTCCGGCTCCGCCCCTGGCGTCGCCACCACGACACTCGGTTGCGCCGGGACATCGGCAAGCACGGTGTCGCCGCTGGACATGCGGATCGGCACGCCCGGGAAGGCGCGACCCAGCTCCTCCGCGGTGCGTGCCGAGCCGACGACGACGGCCCGCAGCCGCCGCCCGCCGCACGCCGGGCACGTCCAGTTTCCGGCGGGCCGGCCACACCATCCGCAGGTGGCGATCGCGTGACCGGAGCTCGCCGCGAGCGGGCCGCCGCAAGTCGCGCACCGGGCGGGTGTGCGATCCCGGGCGCAGGCAAGTGTCGGGACGTACCCCCGCCGTGGCACCTGCACCAGGACCGGGCGCCCACCGGCCAGCGCGTCGCGGGCCGCCCGGAACGCGACGCTCGGCAGCCGGGCGGCGCGTGCGGCGGGATCACGCTGCTGCTCGGCGTCGTCGCCAGTGGCCACCACGCGCGGGCCGGCGGCCCGTATCGCAGCCCGATCCGCGAGGATCTCATGCGCCCAGCCGGACTCGGCGAGTAGCGCGGCCTCCGCGCTGCGTGCGTACCCGCCGACAAGCAGCGCCGCGCCGGTCAGGGACGAGCGCAGCACCAGCACGTCGCGGGCGTGGGGATACGGCGCACGGGGTTCGGCGTACAGGTCGTCGCCGTCGTCCCAGATCGCAAGCAGACCTAGGTCCGCGACCGGAGCCAGCGCCGCGACCCTCGTGCCCGCCACCGCCCGCACCGCGCCGCGGCGCACCGCCAGCCAGCGGCGGTAACGCTCGGCAGGGCCCAGGTCCGCCGACAGGGCCACGTACCGGCCGGTGCCGAGGACGTCGGACAGCGCGGCGTCGAGGCGCCGGAGATCGCGCAGGTCGGGTACGACGGCGACGGCACCCCGACCGTCCGCGAGCGCGGCGCGCATCGCCTCGGCGAGCCGTCGGGGCCAGTCCTCTCCCGGCAGCGCCGACCACACGGCGCGCGCAGGTCGCCCCGCGGCGACCGCGGCGAGGAACGCCGGCCCAGCGTGATAGCGGTCCCAGCCGCTAGTGGCCATCCTGTCCGGTGGCGGCCGCGTGGGGGTGTCCGCAGACTCGGCGCCGGCATGCCGAGCGGGCACACCGAGGCGCGCCACGTCCACGAAGCTGCCCGCGTACCGGTCGGCGACCGCCCGGAACAGCCGGGTGGTCTCGAGCGTGAGTACCGGCTCGCCGCCGACGGCCCGCTCGACGAATGCCAGCCGCCCGGTGTGCTCGCTCGAGTCGCGGCGTTCCAGGGCATAGCCGTCGACGAGCCGCCCCGCGAACCGTACCCGCACCCTCGAGCCGGCCCGGATCGCGTCGGACAGCTCCTCCGGCACGAGGTAGTCGAAGGGCCGGTCGAGATGCGCCAGTGGGACATCGACCATGAGCCGAACGACCGGTCGGTCGGCTGCGGCCACCCGCCCGGTGCGCTTCACCCCGCAGTCATATCAGCCGGCGGCGACCACCACCGCGATGAGCGCTCGCGCGAAGAGCCCCAGCGCCGCCACGCGGCCGCGCCGCAGGCGCGAGCGGAGCACCGGATCCACCCATGCGGTGGAGACGGTGATTCGCGCAGCCGGGATGGTTCAGCCGTTGACCAGCTTGGCGAGGTGGTCGGCCTTGTCTGTGCGCTCCCAGGTGAAGTCGGGCAGTTCCCGGCCGAAATGGCCGTAGGCGGCCGTCTGTGTGTAGATCGGCCGCTTGAGGTCGAGGTCCCGGATGATCGCCGCGGGCCGGAGGTCGAACGTTTCCATGATCGCGCTCGCGATCTTCGCCGGGTCGGCCGTCTCGCTACCGAACGTCTCGATGAATAGGCCCACAGGCTGCGCCTTGCCGATGGCGTACGCGGCCTGCACCTCGACCTTGCTGGCCAGGCGCGCGGCCACGACGTTCTTGGCAACCCAGCGCAGCGCGTATGCCGCCGAACGGTCGACCTTGGAGGGGTCCTTGCCGGAGAACGCTCCACCGCCGTGGCGGGCGTAACCGCCGTACGTGTCGACGATGATCTTGCGGCCGGTCAGCCCGGCGTCACCCATGGGGCCGCCGATCTCGAAACGGCCGGTGGGGTTGACGAGCAGCCGGTGACCTTCGGTGTCGATGCCGATGTCGGCGATGACGGGCATGATCACATGCTCCGCGATGTCCGGCTTGAGCAGCGTGTCCAGGTCGATGTCGGCGGCGTGCTGGCTCGAGACGACGACGGTGTCCAGGCGGGCCGGCTTGCCGTCGATGTACTCGATGGTGACCTGCGTCTTCCCGTCGGGGCGCAGGTAGGGCACAGTGCCGTCCTTGCGTACCACGGACAGCCGGTGTGCCAGCCGGTGCGCGAGCGCGATCGGCAGCGGCATCAATTCGGGCGTCTCGTCGCAGGCGAACCCGAACATAAGGCCCTGGTCGCCGGCCCCCTGCCGGTCGAGCGGGTCGTCATCACCTTCGACGCGCGCCTCGTAGGCGGAGTCGACGCCCTGCGCGATGTCCGGCGACTGCGAGCCGATCGCAACGTTCACGCCACAGGATGCGCCGTCGAAGCCCTTCCGGGACGAGTCGTAGCCGATATCGAGGATGCGCTCACGCACGATCGTCGGAATGTCGGCGTACGCCTCCGTCGTCACCTCGCCGGCAACGTGGACCTGACCGGTCGTGATCAGCGTCTCGACTGCAACGCGGCTCGAGGGGTCCTGTGCGAGCAGCGCATCGAGGATCGAGTCGCTGATCTGGTCTGCGATCTTGTCAGGGTGTCCCTCGGTGACGGACTCGGACGTGAACAGGCGGCGGCTCACAGATACTCCGGGGATCGGCGGAATGGGTCCCGGAGAGTCTACCGGCCGGGTAGAGATCGAACCGCGTCCCACACTGCTGCGGCGAGCACCGCCTTCGGGCCGAGCGGCACCGGCAGCTCGCTGCCGTCAGCGCCCAGGATCACCGCGGCGTTGTCCGGCCGCCCGAATGCCTGGCCGGCCCCGACGGCGTTCACAACGAGCAGATCGCAGCCCTTGCGCGCCAGCTTCTCGCGGCCGTGGTCGAGGACGTCGCTGGTCTCGTCCCCGGTCTCGGCGGCGAAGCCGACCAGAACCTGCCCCGGGCGGCGGGCGGCGACCAGTTCGGAGAGGATGTCCGGGTTCTTGACCAGGGCGATCGGCGCCGGCTCCGCATCCGAGCGTTTGATCTTGTGCGTCGCCTGCTCGGCCGGCCGGAAGTCGGCGATCGCCGCGGCCATGACGACCACGTCGGCGTCGGCGGCCGCCTTGTGCACCGCCTCGCGCAGCTCGGCGGTCGTCGTGACACGGATGACGTCGGAGCCCGCCGGATCGGGCAGGTCGGTGTTGGCGGCCACGAGGGTGACCTGGCTGGCGCCCCGGGCGGCGGCCACGCTAGCCAGTGCGTAGCCCTGGAGCCCGGACGAGGCGTTGCCGAGGAAGCGCACCGGGTCGATCAGCTCGCGGGTCCCACCGGCCGTGACGAGCACGTGATGGCCGACGAGGTCGGGCGGCAACGCGTTCGGGCGGCGTAGCAGCAGTTCGGCGAGTTGGGCGATCTCGGCCGGCTCGGGGAGGCGTCCCTTGCCGGAGTCGGCGCCGGTGAGCCGCCCGATCGCAGGCTCGAGTACCGCGGCGCCGCGTCGGCGCAGCGTGGCGACGTTCTCGGCCGTGGCCGGGTGGTCCCACATCTCGGTGTGCATAGCCGGAACGAACAACACCGGGCAGCGCGCCGTCAGCAGCGTGTTCGTGATCAGGTCGTCGGCGATGCCGTGCGCGGCACGGGCCAGCAGATCGGCGGTGGCGGGCGCTACCACGACGAGGTCGGCATCGCGACCGAGCTGGACATGCGGGACATCCTCGGCGCCGGTCCACACGTCAGTCGCGATCGGATGGCGCGACAGGGCCGCCCAGGTCGGCGCGCCGACAAAGCGCAGGGCCGCATCGGTGGGGACAACCGTGACCTCATGTCCCGATTCGGTCAGCTTCCGCAGCAAATCAGCCACCTTGTAGGCGGCAATCCCTCCCGCGACGCCCAGCACCACCCGGCTCACAAGTAGGAGCTAACCACGGACTCGGGTGGGCTAGGGGAACGTGACCGAAGAGAACGCAACCACCGGGCGATGAGCGCCTGCGCGAAGAGGATCGCCTCGGCTCGCCTAAGCTTCGGCTGGCTTGAACTCGATCAGGTCGTTGTTGATCTCACGCAGTGCGATCGATAGCGGCTTCTCCTGCGGCGCCGTCTCGACCAGCGGGCCGACGTACTCGAGCAACCCCTCACCGAGTTGGCTGTAGTAAGCGTTGATCTGCCGGGCCCGCTTCGCGGCGATGATGACAAGCGCGTATTTGGACTGGGCGCGCTCGAGCAGCTCGTCGATCGGCGGGTTGGTAATGCCTTCGGGCGTGGTCACGGATGAGGACACGTCTCAGCTTTCTTGTCGGTCTGGTTGATCGTGCTTGGCGCACTCAGCCTCGATCAAGGATACCAATTCAGCGGCAGCACGGCCGACGTCGTCGTTGATGACCACCTTGTCGAACTCGCTTCCGGCCGCGAGCTCGACCCGGGCCCGGGCCAGCCGCGCTTCGATCACGTCGCGTGACTCGGTGCCACGCCCGGACAGCCGGCGATCCAACTCGTCCCAGGACGGCGGCACGAGGAACACGAACTGCGCGCGCGGCATGGTTGCCCGCACCTGACGTGCACCCTGCAGTTCGATCTCGAGCAGCGTCGGGATCCCAGCCGCGAGATGCGCGTGGACGGGGGCGCTCGGCGTGCCGTAAAGGTTGCCGGCGAACTCGGCGTACTCGAGCAGCTCGCCCCGCTCGATCATCCGGGCGAAGGTGGCCCGGTCGACGAAGTGGTAGTGGACGCCGTCGCGCTCGCCCGGCCGGGGCGCGCGCGTCGTGCACGACACGGACACCCACACCTGGGGATACAACTCGCGCACGGCTTCCACCACTGTGCCCTTGCCCACGCCGGACGGACCGGACAGCACGGTCAGGCGGCTCGGCATACCGCGACCCTAGTGCCGCACGTGTTTGATCAACCGGGAGATACGAGGTCGGCGTACGGATCTTGCGCAGATTTGCGAAGTCGCAAGCGGGTCGGTGAGTACGGCCGTCCGTCCCCGCGCCAGTCCGCCGCAGCCGCGGCAGGCGATGATGCTCTCGTTAGGGTGTGCAAGGCCGAGGTCTTCGGAGCTTGCGCGGGCGAGGAGGTCCAACCCATGGCAGCCGTGCGGGTCGGCGTTGTCCAGGAGACGGCGCTGGGCGAGCAGCGGGTAGCGCTCACGCCGGATTCCGCGTCGCGGCTGCGAGGCGCCGGCGTCGAAGTGCTCGTGGAGTCCGGGGCCGGCGCCCGGGCGTGGTTCCCGGACGAGGACTACGCGCAAGCCGGTGCCGCCGTCCTGGAGACGGATGCCCTGTTCGCCCGCGCCGACATCGTGTTGTGCGTGAATCCGCCGCCGGCGCAGCGATTGCGGCCGGGACAGGCGGTCATCGGGCTACTCCAGCCGTTGCTGAATCCGCGGCTCATGGCGGATCTCGCTGCGCGCGGTGTCACCGCGATCAGCCTCGACGCGCTGCCGCGCACGCTCACTCGTGCCCAGAGCATGGACGCGCTGAGCTCCCAGGCGAATGTCGCGGGCTACAAGGCGGTGCTCGTCGCCGCGGACGCGTTCGAGCGGTTCTTTCCACTCCTGATCACCGCGGCCGGGACGTCCAAGCCCGCGGAGGTACTGGTGCTGGGCGCCGGCGTCGCGGGGCTGCAGGCGATCGGCACGGCTCGCCGCCTCGGCGCTGTGGTGCGCGCATACGACGTTCGTCCGGCCGCGAGGGACGAGGTGAAGTCGCTCGGCGCGCAGTTCGTCGAACTCAAGTCGGTCGAGGCAGCAGCCGGCGAAGGCGGCTATGCGCGGGCGCTCACCGCCGACGAGCAGGCGGCGCAGCAGGCCGAGCTCGCCGAGCACATCGCCAAGCACGACGTGGTGATCACCACCGCGCAGGTACCCGGACGACGTCCCCCACTCATGGTCACCGCGGACACGGTGAAGAGCATGCGCGCCGGCTCGGTGATCGTCGACATGGCGGCGAGCGACCTGGGTGGCAACGTCGAGATTTCCCAGCCCGGTGAGACGATCGTGACGAACAACGGGGTGACCGTCGTCGGGGCGGGCAACCTGCCGGCGCGGATGCCGACCAGCGCGTCCAACGCCTATGCGCGCAACATCAGCGCGCTGCTGCTGCACCTGCTGCCCGAAGGGCAGCTTGCCATCGACCTGGACGACGAGATCCAGCGCGGCGTCGTCATCACCTACAACGGCTCGGTCGTCCAGGAGGCGACCGCGAAGCTTCTGGAGGCGACGTCATGACAGGGTCCTTCGTGGGCGACATGACGATCTTCATCCTGGCGCTGCTCGTCGGGTTCGAGGTGATCAGCAAGGTGCCGGCCACCTTGCACACCCCGCTGATGTCCGGCGCGAACTCCATCCACGGCGTGGTGCTCGTCGGCGTGATCATCCTGGCCGGCTTCGTGCAGAGCGCGATCGGCTACGTGCTGCTGTTCATCGCCGCGGCGTTCGCCGCCGCGAACGTGGTCGGCGGCTACGTCGTCACCGACCGAATGCTCGAGATGTTCAAGAAGCGCCCTGTGCCGGCAAAGAGCGACGACAAGTGAGCACCGACGACGCGATGAGCGCTCGCGCCGAAACATGCCTCGCAGGCGCACCTGCCGGTGCGCGCCGCCTACGGCGTGGCGAGGCGGCTCTTCGGGCGAGCGCTCATCGCGAGATCAGGATCAGCCGATGAGCGGCACGGAGATCGGCATTCGGTTCTTCTCGTTGTTCGCAGCGGTCTGCTTCGTGCTCGGCCTGCATCTGATGAACTCGCCCGCGACCGCGCGGCGCGGCAACTGGGTCTCTGCGTTCGGCATGTTCGTCGCGATCGTCGCGGCACTCGTGGGCGTCGCCACGGGCCAGGACGGCGCGCACATGAACACCACCCGCTGGCTGGTGCTCGTCGCCGGCGTGCTGGTCGGTGGTGCCTGGGGCCTCTACACCGCACGCACCATCGCGATGACCGCGATGCCACAGCTGGTATCGCTGTTCAACGCGGTCGGTGGCGGCGCGGCGGCGCTGATCGCGATCGCCGACTACAACCAGCACCCGCACATCCCGGCCGGCACCGCCACCGCGACCGTCCTCGACGTCGTGATCGGCTGCGTCACGTTCGCCGGGTCGCTGATCGCGGCAGCGAAGCTCCAGGGCTACTGGAGCCGGCCGGTTACCTTTCCGGGAGCGCGCCCAGCCATGGCGCTCGCTGCGCTCGCCTTCACCGGTTTCGGCGCGTGGGTCATCGCGGGTACGCACAGCGTCGGCGTGCTCGTGGTGGTCGCGCTCGTGGCCGCGGCGTTCGGGGTCCTCATGGTGCTGCCGATCGGTGGCGCCGACATGCCGGTCGTGATCTCGCTGCTGAACGCGTTCACCGGCACCGCCGTCGCCATGGCCGGGTTCGTGCTGCAGAACGCCACGCTCGTCATCGCCGGCGCGCTGGTCGGCGCGTCCGGTTCCATCCTGACCAAGCTCATGGCCGACGCCATGAATCGCTCGGTGCTGAACATCATCGCCGGTGGCTTCGGCACGGCCGGTTCTGCGGTCGTCGCCGCTGCCGGCGCCGGTGGGAGCGTGAAGTCCATCGCGGTCGACGACGCCGCGCTGCAGCTGGCGTACGCGAACAAGGTGATCATCGTCCCGGGTTATGGGCTGGCCGCCGCACAGGCCCAGCACGAGTGCCAGGAGCTGGGCAAGATGCTCGAGGAGCGCGGTGTCGACGTCACCTACGCGATCCACCCGGTCGCCGGTCGCATGCCCGGACACATGAACGTGCTGCTCGCCGAAGCGAACGTGCCGTACGACCAGCTCAAGGAGATGGACGAGGTCAACCCTGAGTTCGACCGCACCGACGTGGCCCTGGTCGTCGGTGCCAACGACGTCACGAATCCGGCGGCGCGGCGTCCCGGCAATCCGGTGTCGGGCATGCCGATCCTCGATGTCGACCACGCCAAGTCGATCATCGTGATCAAGCGCTCCATGGCCTCCGGCTACGCCGGGATCGACAACGAGCTGTACACCAACCCGAAGACGAGCATGTTCTTCACCGACGCGAAGAAGGGGCTCGCCTCGCTCGTCGCCGCAACGAAGACGCTCGTCGGCTAGCGGCGCTGGGCGAACTGCTCCTCGTAGCGGCGGGCCGCGTCACGCAGTGCTGTGATGTCCGGTCCGGCACGCAGCACGTCACGCGACACGCTGGGCAGCACGCCCCTCGCATCTCCGAACAGGCGCCGCACATCGCCCGGAGTGCCGCCCTGCGCCCCCACGCCGGGTACCAGAATCGGTCCGTTCAGCTTCGACAGGTCGGCGGGCAAATCGGCGAGGGTCGCCCCGACGACCACGCCGATGGATCCCAGGGGCGCGACACCGGCGTTGCGGGCCGCCACCTCGTCCACCACGGTCTGCGCCACCGTGCGCCCGTCGCCGCGGCGCGCCTGCTGCACCTGCGCGCCTTCGGGGTTGGACGTCAAAGTGACGACGAACACGCCGGTGCCGTGCTTCTCTGCGGCATCGAAGGCGGGCGCGAGCGACCCTACGCCGAGGTACGGCGAGATCGTGATCGCGTCGACGGCCAGCGGGGCCGACGGGTCCAGGTAGGCGCTCGCATACGCGGCCATCGTCGAGCCGATGTCGCCGCGCTTGACATCGAGCAGCACCAGCGCGCCGGCTGCCCGAGCCGCGCGCACCATACGCTCCAGTACGGCGATACCGGCGGACCCGAACGCCTCGAAGAAGGCCGATTGGGGCTTGAGCACGGCCAGCTCGCCGGCGAATGCCTCGACGCAGGTCAGCGCGAACTGCTCGACGCCCGCCGCCGAGACCGGCAGGCCCCACTCCGCGAGCAGCGAGACATGCGGGTCGATGCCGACGCACAACGGACCCCGTTCGCGGATCGCCACGTCGAGGCGTTCCCCGAAGCTTTTGCGGGGTCCCCGCGAAATCGTGGAGCGTTCTTTGCGGAGCGATTTGGTGGGGTGCAGCGTCACACGATCTCCTTCACCGGCTCCACAACCGAACGGTGCGCGAAGCCGACCGCGTCGGCCACCGCGGCGAACCCGCGCTCGTCCAGCGCCTGCTCCAGTTCAGCGAGTACCCGCATCGGCGCGGACGGATCGCCGAACACGGCCGTGCCAACCGATACCGCCGCGGCGCCCGCCAGCACGAACTCGAGCGCGTCCAGTCCGGTGCGGATACCGCCCATGCCCAGAATCGGCAGGTGGGGCAGCGCCTCGCGCACCTGCCATACACACCGCAGCGCGACCGGGCGGATCGCCGGGCCGGACAGCCCGCCGGTCACGCCGCCCAGTACCGGGGCCAGCGTGTCGGTGTCGATCGCCAGGCCCAACAGGGTGTTGATCAGCGAGAAGCCGTCGGCGCCGTTGTCGGCACAGGCCCGCGCGATCGTCGTGATGTCGGTGACGTCCGGCGAGAGTTTGGCGAACACGGGCACCTTCGGGTCCGCCGCCCGGCGCACCGCGCCGATCACCCGACCGGACGCGGCCGGGTCGCAGGCGAAGACCTGTCCGCGATTCTCGACGTTCGGGCACGAGATGTTGACCTCGATCATCGACACGGCGGGATTGCCGTACAGCCGGCGCGCGAGAGCGACGTACTCGTCGGTATGCCCGCCGGCGATCGACACCACGGCGCGGGCGCCCCGCTCGGCAAGCCAGGGCAGGTCGTCCTCGAGGAACGCGTCGATGCCCGGTCCCTGGAGCCCGATCGAGTTGAGCATCCCGCTCGGCGTCTCGGCCATGCGGGGCGTCGGCCGCCCGGACCGGGGCCGCACCATGATCGACTTGGTCACGACGGCGCCCAGGGAGGCCACGTCGAAGAACTGCTGGAGTTCTTTGCCGGATGCGGCACAGCCCGACGCCGTCAATACCGGGTTCGGCAGCGTGAGCGAGTCCAGCTTGGTCGACATGTCCGCCACGGTCAGGCTCCCATCGCATCGGCGCCGACGAGGTCGGACGGCAGCGTGCCGACGTCGTCCCAGCGGACCTGCGCCGCATCGAAGACCGGCCCGTCGATGCACGCCCGCACGAACCGTGACTGCCCGTCGTCGCCGCGTACCGGCAGCACGCAGGTCATGCACACCCCCACCCCGCAGGCCATCGACTCCTCCACCGCGACCTGTGCGGCGACGGTATATGCCAGTGCCACATCGCCGACCGCGCGCAACATCGGCATCGGCCCGCACGCATACACGACGTGTGCGTTGATCCGCTTGATCGCGGCGGGCAGCGCGTCGGTCACCCGTCCGCGCAACCCGGCCGAGCCGTCCTCGGTGGTCACGACGACGGTGCCGGCAACCCGCCTCGCCGCGAGTTCGCCGAACAGCCGCGACGCGCTCGCCGCCCCGACGATGAACTCGACGTCCGATCCGGCCTCGATCAACTGCCGCGCCAACGGAATCAACGGTGCGGTTCCGTAGCCGCCGCCGACAAGTACCGCGGGTACCGGGCGTCGGGGAAGCCGGAACGGCGTGCCGAGCGGGCCGACCACGTCGAGGTGTTCGCCGGGACGGCGGCGTACCAGCCACTGGGTGCCCGGACCGTGCTCGGCGACCACGAACTGGATCGTGCCGGCGAAATCGCCCGTCGGAGTGGCCCCGTACAGTGCGAACGCCCGCCGCAGCAGCATCGACGATTGCTCGCCACCTACCGCGACCGCCACGAATTGGCCCGGCGAGAATGACGCCGCCACCTCGGGCGCCACGACGGTGAACAGGTAGTACTCGCCGACCTTCTGCACCGCGAAGATCTCCGCTGATTCCTGTACCGGCGTCATGCGGAACCTCGCCATTCGGCGAGTTGCGCGTGCAGGTCCTGCAGCGGCCGCACCCCGACCTCGCCCCGGGCCAGCTCCTCGATGCCTTGTACGGCGGCCGCCGCGGCCTGCACGGTCGTCAGGCACGGGATGCCCGCGGCCACCGCCGCAGTGCGGATCTCGTACCCGTCGACGCGCGGCCCCGAGTTGCCCCACGGGGTGTTCAGCACCAGGTCCACCTCTCCTGCGGTGATCTTCTCGACGATGTTGCCCGGCCCGTCGGAGAACTTGCCGACGACCTCGGCCTGCACGCCGTTGCGGCGCAGGACCTGTGCGGTACCGGACGTGGCGATGATCCGGAAGCCCAGGTCGGACAGACGCTTCATCGGGAAGATCGCGGCGCGTTTGTCGCGGTTCGCCACCGAGACGAACACCGTCCCCTTGACCGGCAGCGACCCGTACGCGGCCGCCTGCGATTTGGCGAACGCGGTGCCGAATACTGCGTCAAAGCCCATCACCTCGCCGGTGGACTTCATCTCCGGTCCGAGCAGCGAGTCGACGTGCGCACCATCCGGGCTGCGGAAGCGGTGGAACGGCAGCACCGCCTCCTTGACCGCGATGGGCGCGTCGTCGGGCAGCGTCGCGCCGTCGCCCGTGCGTGGCAGCAGGCCTTCGCCGCGCAGCGCCGCGATCGACGCACCGAGCGCGACACGCGCCGCTGCCTTGGCGAGCGGGACGGCCGTCGCCTTCGAAACGAACGGCACGGTGCGGCTGGCCCGGGGGTTGGCCTCCAGTACGTACAGCACGTCGCCCGCGAGCGCGTACTGGACGTTCAGCAGCCCCCGGACACCCACGCCACGGGCGATCGCGAGCGTGGAGTCGCGCACCGCCGCGATGTCGCGTTCCCCGAGCGTGATCGGCGGCAGCGCGCACGCCGAGTCGCCGGAGTGGATGCCGGCCTCTTCGATGTGTTCCATCACGCCGCCGACGTAGAGCTCATTACCGTCGTACAGTGCGTCGACGTCGATCTCGATGGCGTCGTCGAGGAACCGGTCGACGAGCACGGGATGATCCGGCGCGATCTCGGTGGCTCGCTCGATGTAGGACGCCAGCGCGCCCTCGTCGTAGACGATCTCCATCCCACGTCCGCCCAGCACGTACGAGGGGCGCACCAGCACCGGATAGCCGATCGCGTCGGCGACCGCCTTGGCCTCGTCGAACGACGTCGCCGTACCGAACCTGGGGGCCGGCAGGCCCGCTTCGTGCAGCAGCCGCCCGAACGCGCCGCGGTGCTCGGCGAGGTCGATCGCCTCGGGCTGCGTGCCCAGCACCGGCACCCCGGCGTCCTTGAGTCGCTGGGCGAGGCCGAGCGGGGTCTGCCCACCGAGCGTGCAGATCACGCCGGCCACCGTCCCGCTCGCCTGCTCGGCGTGCACCACCTCGAGCACGTCCTCGAACGTCAGCGGCTCGAAATACAGCCGATCTGCGGTGTCGTAGTCGGTGGAGACGGTTTCCGGGTTGCAGTTGATCATGACGGTCTCATAGCCGGCATCGCGCAACGCCATAACCGCGTGCACGCAGGAGTAGTCGAACTCGATGCCCTGACCGATGCGGTTCGGCCCGCTGCCGAGAATGATCACCTTCGGTTTGTCGGGTTGCGCGGCCACCTCGGTCTCGTCGTCGTAGGACGAGTAGTGGTAGGGCGTCCGGGCGGCGAACTCCGCCGCGCACGTGTCGACGGTCTTGTACACGGGACGTATCCCGGCGCGCCTGCGCAGCAGCCGCACTCCGTCCTCGCCGGCGAGTTCGGGGCGCAGCGCGGCGAGTTGCCGATCGGAGATGCCGTGGCGTTTGGCCTTGTGCAGCAAGCCGGGAGTGAGCACCGGGGCGTCCACCAACTCGGTGCGCAGTTCGACGATCTGGGCTATTTGATCAACGAACCACGCATCGATGCCGGACAGTTCGGCCACCTCGTCCACGGGCCAGCCGCGGCGCAGCGCCTGCTCCACCCGGTAGAGGCGCCCGTCGGTCGGCGTGGCCACGGCGGCGCGCAATTCCGGATCGGTCAGCACTGGGTCGGGGCGGGTCCAGAAGCCTGCGTCCTTGGTCTCGAGAGAGCGCAGCGCCTTGCCGAGCGCCTCGGTGAAGCTGCGTCCGATCGCCATGGCTTCGCCGACACTCTTCATGTGTGTGGTGAGCACCGGGTCCGCGCCAGGGAACTTCTCGAACGCGAAGCGCGGCACTTTGACGACGACGTAGTCGAGGGCCGGCTCGAATGCGGCCGGCGTCTCGAGCGTGATGTCGTTCGGTATCTCGTCGAGGGTGTAGCCGACGGCGAGCTTCGCGGCGATCTTGGCGATCGGGAAGCCGGTCGCCTTGCTCGCCAGCGCGCTCGAACGGGACACGCGGGGGTTCATCTCGATGACGACGAGCCGCCCCGTCCTGGGGTCGACGGCGAACTGGATGTTGCAGCCGCCGGTGTCGACGCCGACCGCGCGCAGCACCGCGATGCCGACGTCGCGCATGTGCTGGTACTCGCGGTCGGTGAGCGTCATGGCCGGGGCGACCGTGATCGAGTCACCGGTGTGCACGCCCATCGGGTCGACGTTCTCGATCGAGCAGACAACGACGACGTTGTCGTGCCTGTCGCGCATCAGCTCGAGTTCGAATTCCTTCCAGCCCGTCACACTCTGCTCGACGAGCACCTCGTGCACGGGGCTGGCGGCGAGGCCGCGCGCGACCATCGTCCTTACCTCGTCGGCATTTCCGGCGAGCCCCGATCCGAGACCGCCCATGGTGAAGCTCGGTCGGACGACCACGCTGTTGCCGACCGCGGCGGCGAACCGGGCGGCCTCGTCGACGGTGTGGCAGACCTTCGACGCCGGGACGTCGGCGCCCACCGAGC
>DASXSF010000076.1:0-54022 GCA_036506155.1 Jatrophihabitantaceae bacterium | reverse complement strand
GCCCGACTCGGCCGAACCCTGCGAGCCTGGCGGCAGCAGGTACTGGCCTACTTCGCCACCAACGGCGTCTCCAACGGCGGCACCGAAGCGATCAACCTGCTCATCGAAAAGACTCGCAGACTCGCCCATGGCTTCCGCAACATCACCAACTATCGGCTGCGAATCATGCTCGTCGCCGACGCATCACGCCCCTACCGACCACGACCGAACCATGCTTAGAACCGAAGAGCCTGATTTGGACGTTGCGCTGCGCCCGACACCGACGACCGTCAGCCCGGGTTTCCGGATCGATGGCTTGGCGCGTTGCCAGGTGGGTGACGACTTCGAAGTGGGACACGACGTCGTCGCCTTCGATCAGGTTGTGCTCATCCTCCGGGTAGTAGATCGCCTGCTCCGGTCGATCGCCGGCGAACGCCTTGACCACGTCCATCGAATCCCACAGGGTGAGCATCACGAACTCGGTCTTGCCGTCGACGTCGCGGCGCAGCATCCAGATACCCCGATTGCCCTCGATACCGGCGTAGCCTGCGACGCCGGTGTCGTGCATGTACTGCGCGTATGCGTCGCCGTTGCCCTGTGCGACGGCGCCGCGCCAGATACGCGCGATCATCAGCCCTCCTTCGTAGCTCTCAGCGTTTCGCGTTGGGTAGGCCATAGATCCGTCCGTGCGCCTCTTCGCTTCGGATGTGCTCGAGGAACTCCGGTGGGCAGGCGGTGCTCCGGTCTCCCAGCAGTCGGGCGCGGTACGTGGCCTCTGCGGCCGCTTCGAGATTCATCGCTCGGGACAGCGCGAGGTCGAATGTCTCGGCGACGACGAGGCATCCGTGATGGCGCAGCAGCACGATATCCACGCTGGAGGCGAGTTCGGTGGCGGCGGCATCAGCGAGTTGCGCTGACCCCGGATGCAGGTACGGCACCGTCGCGATCGAGCGCACGTAGAAAGCGTGGTCGGTGGTGATCATGCGGATCTCCACGTCCAGCGCGTGCAGCAGTGTTGCCATGGGCGGATGGAGATGCAGGCTGCAGGTGACATCCGGCCGGACACGCAGTGCCGCCAGGTGAAGGAGTAGCTCGCTGGTCGCGGCGTTGGTTCCCTCGAGGTGGCGCCCGTCGCTCGAAACGAGCACGAGGTCGTCGGTGCTGAGATCCGAAAGTGTCCAACCGGTCGGGGTCACCCACAGCTGATCGGAGCCCGCTCGCGCCGCGATGTTGCCGCCCGCCCCGATCACCAGCCCGGCCCGAGCCACGGCATGAGCAAGGCGGATGACGTTCTCGCGGGTCTGCTCCGTCATGCCGGAGCCTCCCCGGCTGCCGGCCGGACCACTCTGTGCTCGGTCACGAGTGCAGTCACAAGATCTGCAGGGGTGATGTCGAAGGCCGGATTAAACCCGTGCGCCCCGTCCGGAGCGGACCGCATCCCACCAAGGGTGAGGACTTCGTCCGGCGACCTCAGCTCGATCGTCACGTCGGCGCCGCTCGGGGTGTCAGCGTCCACTGTGGACTCCGGAGCCGCCACGATGAACGGAACGCCCGCCCGGGCCGCGGCCAGCGCGAGTGGGAAGGTGCCCACCTTGTTGACGACGTCGCCGTTGGCAGTAACCCGGTCCGCCCCGACCACCACCACATCGACCATGCCGCGCGCAATCACTCCGGGGCCTGCCGAATCCACGACGATCCGGTAGTCCGCGCCGAGTCGGTCCAACTCCCAGGCCGTCAGGCGACTGCCCTGCAGCAGTGGCCGAGTCTCGCCCACGTACACCATGCCGAGCCGGCCCACCGCCAGCAGGGAGCGGACGATGCCCAGCGCCGTTCCCCACTCAACGGTTGCCAGCGCTCCGGTGTTGCAATGCGTGTAGACCCGAACCCGCTCGGCGTCGACTAATCCGAGTAGCAGCCGGGATCCGGACTCGGAGATCGCCCGGTTCGCTGCGCCGTCCTCGGCGAGCACCCGCAGTGCCTCGTCCCGGACAGCAGCATCACCGTCAGGGAGCCGCGCAAGCACCCGATCCACTCCCCGCGCCAGGTTGACCGCCGTCGGCCGAGCGGCGCGCAGCCGCGCGATCGCATCTCGCAGGGACGCGTCGTCCGAGTCCGACCGCCTCGCCTCTTGTACGGCGAGCAAGACGCCAAGCGCGCCCGCGGCGCCCAGAGCAGGGGCACCGCGCACTGCCAGACGCCTGATGGCGTCGATCAACTCGTCCACGGTGGTTATCCGCAGGTGCCGTTCCTCGCGCGGCAGTCGCGTCTGATCGAGCAGAACGATGTGATCATCCGCCCAATCGATGCTGCCCATGACGACCATCGTGGCTCACCGGCGTAGTCGCGGTCAGTCGAGGTGCCGCGCGTCGCCGTGAATAGGCGTCCGTTTTGTCCAACCTGCGGCTCTGCTCAGTACCGGCGGCCTGTCGCCCGTTCGGCGTTCACCTTCTCGTAACGCAGTTGGGGGTCTTTGCCCGTGAGATTGGTCTGCCCGGTTCAATAGCGTGCTGCGGCGGGGGTCGGACGTGGACAAGCGGCTGCATCATGTGACCGCGAGGTTCATCTACATCTCCGACGAACGAGCACACTCGCCGTGGCACGACGCGGCTACCGCCGATGCCCAAGTGAGTTGGCGCGTCGTCGCCGGCAACAACCGCCCGCTGGGCCGCTCCGCGACGGCCTTCGCATCCCTGGCCGAGTGCGTCGCGGCGGCAACTCAGCTGCACCGGGAGGTCGGTCGCGCCGACTCGTCCGTGCTGTTCGACGTCGCCGATGGGCACTGGCGCTGGACGGTCGCCCTCTGCGGGCAGTCGGCGGCCGTGTCGGCCCACGCCTACAAGCGCCGCACCGAATGCATCCGCTCCCTCGAGCAGTTCATCGTCGCGGCATCGCATGCGGCGCCGGAGCCGGACGGGTTGCGCCGCCTGGGCCCTAACGCTCTGCGCGGCTACGTCGCGCCGGTCGTGATCGATGCCGCGCTGCCAGCGACCGCGGAGCCCGCGTGACGGGAGCGACGACGAGCCAAGCCACGGGGACGCGCGTTGCCGTCACGTACTTCCAGATCTTCGCAGCAAGTGCCTCAGCGCCGCTGCGATGGCGCGTGCTCAGTGGCAACAATCGCGAGCTCGGTCGTAGCTTCGAAACATTCCCGGACACTGAAGCGTGTCGGCAGGCGATCGGGGACTTGCGATTAGCGCTCGACCTCCTGCTTCCCCAGGTACGCCGGGAAGGGCGTGACCGCTGGCTCTGGGAGCTCCGTCGCGCCGACGGCGCTGTCCTCGTGGTTGCGGCGCATCCATTCGATCGACAGGTGCGCTGTAGAAAGGCCGTCGATCAGTTCCTGCTCGATGCGCGGCTCGCGCCCGTCGCCGAGTCGGTGTTGGTGACAGCGGCGCGGCGCTTCCGGCGGCGATCGGTCCGCCCGGTCGTCTGGCGATCTACGCCGCTGTTCGTCCCCCGTTCAGCGCATGGCTTCGAGCACGACGCCTCGTCCCGTTCTGATGTCGCCGAGAGGAACGAGGGAGAGGTGATTGGATGACGGCGCTCGCGCCGGTGCGTCGGCCGCTGAAGGCCAGGCTGGGCCCATCCGACCTCGTCTTCCGCGGTATCGCCCGGGGCGGTGGCGCTCTGGTGCTCGTGATCATGGCGATGGTGGGTGGATTCCTGGCCTACCGCGCTTGGCAGGCACTGCACAAAGCGGGGTTCGCGTTCCTCACCACCCAGGACTGGAACCCCGGCGCCGGCACGTTCGGCATCGCCGCGATCATCGTGGGCACGGTGCTGATCGCGCTAACGGCTGTTGCGGTGGCATTGCCCCTGGCATTGGGCGGGGCGCTCTACATCTCCGAGTACGCGCCGCGGGCCGTCCAGCGCACGCTGATCAGCCTCATCGACCTTATGGCCGCCGTGCCCAGCGTGGTATTCGGCCTGTGGGGCTGGAAGCTACTGCAGTGGAGGCTCATCGGCCTGTCGCGGTGGATCAGCGACTGGTTCGGCTGGATCCCTATCTTCAAGGTCAACGGCGTCCAACGGCACGACCCGCTGGCGACGGCCACCGTCTACACGTCCAGCACGTTCATGGCGGGCATCGTGGTGGCCCTCATGGTGACGCCGATCGCCTGCTCGATCATGCGCGAGGCGTTCGGCCAGGCGCCGCCGGGTGAGCGCGAGGGCGCGTACGCGCTCGGCGCGACGCGCTGGGGCATGATCCGCTCGGTCGTGCTGCCGTTCGGCAAGGGCGCGATCATCGGCGGCGCGATGCTCGGCCTCGGCCGGGCGCTCGGCGAGACGATCGCAGTGGTCATGATCATCTCGCCGGTCTTCAAGATTCAGCCCCACATCCTGCAGAACGGCACGAGCTCCGTATCGAGCCTGATCGCGTTGCGCTACGGCGAATCGAACCCGTTCTCGATCTCCGCGCTGATGGCCGCCGGGCTCACGCTGTTCGCCCTGACGCTCGCGGTCAACTTCGCGGCCGCATCTGTGGTGGCTCGCTCGCGGTCCGGCGCGGTGAGCGAGGTCTGAGCGATGACGTCCCTCGATACCCGCGACACCCGGCTGACAACGGCGCCGCCGCGCACCACCATACCGGTGCGTACGCCGCCGAGCGGCGAGCAGTCGCGGCGGCGGCTCGGCGTCCTTCGCACCAGCGACTATCTCGCCGTCGTGGGCGGACTCGCGGCCGCGTGCACGATGACCGCCCTGCTGTGGACACAGTTCGCCCCGTTCACCGGCATCCTCGGCTACATCATCACGAGCTGGTGCCTGTTCGTGCTGATCTACGGCGTGCTCGTCTCGCTCGACGAGAACCGCCCGACGGTGCGCGACCGGGTGGCCGCGGTCGTCGTGCACTCCCTCGGTGCAGTCGTGCTCGCCGCGCTCCTGTGGGTGATCATCTACACGATCTACAAGGGCTGGAAGGCGCTCGTCCATGTGAACTTCTACACGCAGGACATGAGCAGCACCGGACCTCTCGACCCGCTCACCAAGGGCGGCATCTTCCACGCGATCCTCGGCACCCTGATCATGGTCGGGATAGCACTGGCCATCGCCATGCCGCTGGGCATCCTGGGCGGAATATTCCTGCACGAAGTCCCGGGCCCGTTCTCCCGCTTCGTGCGCACGGTGGTCGACGCGATGACGGCGTTGCCCGACGTCGTGGCGGGCCTGTTCATCTACGCGACGTTGATCCTGATGCTCGGAATGGGCTTTTCCGGGTTCGCGGCGGGAACCGCGCTTGCCATCACTGCGCTGCCGATCATCATGCGCGCCACCGACGTCGTGTTGCGCCTCGTACCGGGCAGCCTCACCGAGGCGTCGTACGCACTGGGCAGCGGGCAATGGCGCACGGTCCGTAGCGTCGTGCTACCCACGGCCCGATCGGGACTCGCGACGGCGGTCATCCTCGGCGCGGCGCGCGCGGTCGGCGAGACCGCCCCGGTGCTTCTGACCGCCGGCTTCACCGCGGCAGTGAACACCGATCCGTTCCACAGTCCGATGATGTCGCTGCCGCTGTTCGCGTACACGTCGGTGCAGGCGTCCGAGCCCAATCCGATCGCCCGCGGCTTCGGTGCCGCGGCGACGCTTCTCATCCTCGTCCTGCTGCTGTTCGCGATCGCTCGCGTCATCGGCGGGCGCGGCCCCGGACAGCTCACCCGCCGTCAGCGCCGTCGCCGGGCCGCGGCGTCGCAGCGTGATCTGAAGCGATACCTAGCACGCCAAGCGGCAAGCGCCGTCGAAGGAGGTGCCTGACCATGACCCGCAAGCGGTTCGCTACGGCGCTGACCGTACTCCTAGGTACGGCGATCATCGCCGCGCCAGCGCCACCTGCGGATGCGGCCAACTACGTGCCGATTTCCGGCTCCGGGTCGACGTGGTCGGCCACCGCGATCGACGCCTGGCGAGCCAATGTCAAGCAGTACGGCATGGTGGTCAACTACGGCGGCGGCGGCTCGTCGCTGGGACGCAACCAGTTCGCCGACGGCTCCGTCGACTGGGCCGCGTCCGACATCCCCTACGGGGTGAAGGACGGGGTCAACAACGACGACCCGCCGAGCCGGCAGTTCGCGTACATGCCGGTCACGGCCGGCGGCACCGTCTTCATGTACAACCTCAAGATCGGTGTCCGGCGGGTCACCAACTTGCGCTTATCAGGCGACAACATCGCCAAGATCTTCACCGGCGCGATCACGCGGTGGAACGATCCCGCGATCGAGGCCGACAACCCGGGCTTGACGCTACCGGCGATCCAGATCGTGCCGGTCGTGCGCTCGGACGGCTCCGGTGCCACGGCGCAGTTCACGCAGTGGATGGTCGCTCGGGAAGGCCCGATCTGGACGGCCTACTGCGGCAGAACGAACCGCAACCCGTGTACGCAGACCTCGGCGTACCCCGTCATCCCCGGCTCCGGGATGGTCTCCCAGCCGGGTGACCTGGGGGTGGCCGGATACGTGTCGCAGGCGCAGGCCGTCGGCTCCATCGGGTACGTCCAGTATTCATATGCGAAGGAGACCGGCTTCCCGGTCGCGAAGATGCTCAACGCCGCCGGCTACTACACCGAGCCGACGCCCGGGCACGTCGCGGTCGCACTGCTCAAAGCCAAGATCAACATGGACAAGAGCAACCCCGCCGTCTACCTGACCCAGGACCTGTCGCAGGTGTACACGAACCCAGACAACCGAACGTATCCGCTATCCAGCTACTCGTACCTGATCCTGCCGACTGCCTCGAACTTCGACTCCACGAAGGGCTTCACACTCGCCTCCTTCGGCCAGTACGCGATCTGCCAAGGCCAGGCGCAGGTGGACGCACTCGGCTACTCCGCCTTGCCCATCAACCTGGTGCAGGCGGGCTTCGACCAGTTGCACAAGATCAACGGCAGCGCGCAAGTCACGACCATCAACGTCCGCAACTGTCACAACCCGACGTTCTCGACGGGCGGCGTCAACTTGCTGGCCCAGAACGACCCGCACCCGCAGCCGTGCGACAAGCAGGGACCGCTGCAGTGCACCGCCGGCACCGGAGGCGCCCAAGCACCGACTCCGGTCAGCCCCGGAGCGCAGGGTCCGCCCGGGAGCGGCAACAACGGGACGAACCCGGGGGCCGGTGGATCGGGGTCGTTGGGGAGCGGTCCTGGTGGTAGTGGGGCGGGCGGCTCCGGACCGGGTGGTAACGGGGCGGCCGGTTCCGGATCGGGTGGTAACGGGGCGGCCGGCTCCGGACCGGGTGGTAGCGCAGCGGCCCAGGCTGCCGTCTGCGATCCCGACAGCGGCACGTGTGGAGGAGCCGCCGGCGCGAACACGTTGAATCCGTCAGACGTCCTGGGTGCACCCGCGTCGTCACCGGCCAGCCTCGGGGACGACCTGCGAGTGGTGCTCATGGCGCTGGCAGCAGCACTCCTGCTCGGCGTCGCCCTGGGGCCGCCCCTGATCGCGCAGCTCACCGCACGACGAGGCGGCGGCGGGCGATGACCCGAGGCCGTGTGGTGCGCGCACTCGCCGCGGTGTGCGTACTGGTCACGGTGGGCACTGTCGGCCCCGCCACGCAGGCGCGGGCCGCCGCCCCCGGTGTCGACCAGATCACCGGCAACGGCGAGACGGCATCCGCCGTCACGGCGTCGTGGTCGCAGGGACTGCTCGGCGCAGACAACCGAACCGTAGTCGCGCCGCGCGATCCGAGCGGTTCCCTCGCATTCATGTACGACGACTTCAAGAACCTGAACGTTACGGTCAGCCAGACGCAGAGCCTCGTCAACCAGGCGGTCAAGGTCAGCTGGTCCGGTGGAAAGCAGACCATCGGCAACGGCGGCAACCTGCAGGGCGACTTCCTGCAGGTGATGCAGTGCTATGGCGACGCGAACACCGGGCCGGACCCGGAAGACTGCGAGTACGGCAGCAAAGGCTTGCTGCCAGGTGGCGCGCTCAACCCGCAAATCCAGGGCCGGGCCGGCATCGCTTGCGTGCCCGGATCGGTCCCGAGCACCGACCTGAACAACATGCCGGACGGGGCGGACGGCAGCTTTCGCAACAACGGCTGCGACACGCGCGAGCCGACCGACGCGTCGCACGATTCGCCCCACAACTTCGGCATTTACAGCGTGCCGTTCGTTCCCGTCGGCACCACGGACAGGCTGTATCAAGACGCGGGTGCCGTACCCGACTACACGAACTACTACGACCGATTCAGCACGAACGAGGTGCAGGCTGCGCGGACCGGCGCGGACGGGACCGGGCAGCTCTTCTTCCAGATGCTTACCACCATCGAGGCACCTGGCCTCGGGTGTGGTGAGGTCCGCAGCGACGGCACGCCGCGAGACTGCTGGCTGGTGGTCGTGCCGCGTGGGGAGTACAAGGCGAACGGCTACAAGATCGACAGCTCGGACAGCAGCTCGATCAACTTCTTGAATGACTCACCGCTCGGGGCCTCGAACTGGGCCCAGCGCATCCAGATCCACCTGAACTTCGCCCCGGTCGCCACCAACTGCGCGATCGGCTCGGCAGGCGAACGCGAGACGGTCGGCACCCAGGTCGTCTCGCACGCGATGTTCTCGTGGCAGCTGGCGCTCAACCACGCCGCGCACTGCTCGACCATCTACGGCTATACGGAGGTGCCGGAGTCGACGAACACGAGCCAGCTCACCGACCCGTCCAGCGGCGTGGGTCTCGCGTTCACGACGATCCCGATAGGTGCCGAAGGCGCAAGAAAAGGAGCACCGGCTCACATCTCCGTGCCGCTGGTGTACGCACCGGTCGCGGTGTCCGCCCTCACGCTCGGGTTCAATATCAATCTAAACAATTCAGGGGGATTCGTCGCGACGCCGATCAAGCTAACCCCGCGATTACTTGCCAAGGCGCTGACACAGTCGTACCGGTTCGATCTGCCAGATGTCGACAACCGCCATCCCGGGGCGAAATGGGCGGAGCACAATCCCGACTTCATAACTACCGACCCGGAATTCACGAAGCTGAATCCCGGCGTTCATACGCCACCGGCGTCAAATCCCCTGGCGCCGCTGCTGACCGAGGACCTGTCCGCACTCAACCAGCAGGTGTGGGCGTGGATCGACTCCGACAAGGCAGCGCGCGACTGGTTGTCCGGCAAGCCGGACGAGAACGGCATGGTGATCAATCCGCACTACAACAGCAAGACGCTGAAGCTGTACCAGACACCGATCGACTCGTTCCCGCGTGCCGATCCCACGTGTTTCAACACCGGCGATGTGGGCGAGCGCGAGCCCGGGCGATGCTCGTTGAATCTGCTGCCCTACGTGAACGACTACACCGACGCCGCTACGCGCATCCGCACGGGCAACAACCCCGAGGGCTCGTCTTGGGACCAGACCGTCCTGGCGCCGGACGGCCAACTGGGATGGTGGGGCAACGGCGGCATCGAGCCGGCCGGCCAGCAGTTCCTCTGGGGTGTCACCGACTCGGCCAGCCTCGCCGGCCTGGGCCTGGTGCCCGCCAGTCTCTGCGACGCCGCGGGGAAGCAGTGCGTCGGCCCGAACGCGTCGTCCCTCTCCACCGCACTCGCGAACGCAAAGCCGGACAGCACAGGCGTCCTGCATGTCGACCCGGCACACCCCGGCGGCGGTGGATACCCGCTGGTAGACGTGACCTACGCGGCCGCCCGCCTGGATCAGCCTGCCGCGGCACGTAACGACTACGCGGCGCTGATCCAGTACGGGGCGACTACCGGCCAGACTCCAGGCGTCGACCCCGGACAGCTGCCGCACGGTTACCTGCCATTGCCGGGCGCGTTGCGCAACCAGGCAGTGGCCGCCGCGGCTGAGCTGCGCTGCGGCCAGGGGTGCCCGACGAACCACCCTGGAGGCCCGACCTCGCCGCAGCAGCCCGGCGCGAACGGTGGCGGTAACCCGGTCGCACCCGGCAGTACCGGTGGCACCGGTACCAGCCCGGCCGGTACCAACGGCACGAGCGGCACAGGCGGCTCGGGCGGTGCGGGCGGCCCGGGCAGCACGCGGGGCGGCGCACACAGCAAGGCCCCGTCGACCACGGCACGCCCAGGTTCCACACCTGGAAACGGCCTCGCCAGCCCGGGGCCGGCCCAGCTGGCCGGCAAGTCCGAGCGCACTCCGGGCACACCGATCGGCGGTCTTCGATGGGCGCTCTTGGTCATCGCCATTGCCGGGCTGGTGGGCGCAGTTGCGGTGCCGTTGTCGAGGACGGACGCATTCCCCCGACTGCTGCGCACGCTACGGCGGCAGGCATGAGCGCAATTCCGATCGCCTCTCGTAGGCGAATCAATCCGCATCGTCACGATGCGATTGAACGCTGCTGGAATAACCGCGGCTACCCATGATGCCGGCGCCGTCAAAGTCATCCCTTCTTAATCTCAGCGTGCACCTAGGTACTCCATAAATCCAATGAACTCGGGTTTCACGGAAACGGCTGTCCCATCACGATGAACACGCCTCGTTTATCCGGAAGCCGCAAGGGCTTCCGGACCGGAGAAAGGAAGGCTGCATGACCAGATCTCTGAGCCGCGCGCCCGCGTGGTTCGCGAGAGCTCCACGTGAAAGGCGGCGCAGCGTTCTCGCACTGGGTGCGCTGTGTATCGGGTTCGGGGCGCTCGCACTCGGCCTCGCGGCCCCCGCAGCTGCCGATCCGACCACGACGTACGTCCTGGTGGGTTCGGACACGACCCAGGACGTCATGGACGCGTTCGCGGCGGGCCAGGGCCGCGGCCTGCTCGGTTCCTATGACGCGGTGAACCCCGGGACCCAGGTCGCCCACGAGGACATCAGCCCGAAGGCCGGCTGCCACATGACCCGGCCCAACGGCTCGGGCGAGGGCGTGAACGCGCTGCGCAAGTCGCTCAACGCCGGCACCACCGCGCCACAGCTCGCCGACCCGCCCGAGCCGGGCTGCGTCGACATCGCCCGCTCGTCCAGCGGCCCGGGCACCAACGCCGACCCGAATGGGCAGCTGATCTACGTCCCCTTCGGGCTCGACGCCGTTGCCACGGCGACCGGCCCGGCGACGGCTGTCGGCCAACCCGACCCCGCGGTCGCGACGGCGATTACGCAGGCCGACGGGTTCACCCAGGCGCAGGTGGCCGACATGTATGACAACTGCAACCCGCAGACGGTCAACGGCGTGGTCTACGACCCGACCGGTGCCACCGGAACCCCGATCGACCTGTACATCCCGCAGCCCGGCTCCGGCACGCGCAACTTCTGGGCCACCACGCTCGGCTTCAACGCCACCACGCCCCCGAACTGCGTGCACGATCACTCGGTGCTCGACCCAACCGAGGCGATTCAAGAGCACGACGGCACGATCTACGCGCAGGATGCCAACGCGTTCGGTCCGTTCTCGATCGCGCAGTGGGTGTCGCAGAAGAACCACCCGGCCATCGATCGCCGGCACAACGCGGTCCTGCACAACCTCAACACTGTCGCTCCGCTGACCGCCGGCGGCACGCTCAACACCGCCTACCCGATCAAGCGCGAGGTGTACAACGTGATGCTGTTCAGCGCCGTCAGCAACGGCGCGGGCGGCGCCGGTACTGACCCCGTGCTCAGCAACCTGTTTGCTGCGCGCACCGGCTTCACACCCACCATGTGCTCGTCTACCACGACGATCCTGAGCTTCGGCTTCGCGCTGCTGAACGGCGCGCCGCTGGGCCACACCTGCGGCCAGATCGCGACGAACCTGCGGGCCTTCGCCACCATCTGACCCTCCGTAGCGCGCCGAGGCCCGGCCCGGGCCGCCAGAACCAGCCCGGGCCGGATACCTCAGCGTAGGACCGCTTCGGCCATCGGGGCGGCCACACCCGGTGCCGGCAAGGTGCCCGCACCCAAGTACTCAGGAAGTGGGAGGACTCGTACATGAGAGTCAGCACGACAAGACGCGGCGTCGCGCTGCTGGCCCTGGCGGGCGCAGCAGTCGCGACGGCGCTGGTCACGGCGGCGCCGGCAAGCGCGGTGACCCACGTCGGCAAGCAGCCCGGCCAGCTGTCGTTCTCCACACAGAGCGGCGGCCCGAACGACCAGCCGACCTGGACGTCAGCAACCGTGTGCCCGGCGCCGTTCAACGACGGCGGTCAGGCGTCGATCATCGCTCAGGACGGCTCGATCGCCACACTGGTCGGAAACGTGAACCCGAACGTCAAGACGGCGCCGTTCTCCGGCAACGTCGACCTGCCCATGCACCAGTACCTGGACTTCGGCATCGTGGTGCCCAACGTCTGGTTCGAGTGGGTCGTCCAGTGCACGGACCCGCAACTCAACTCCGACCCCGAGCAGTCCATGTGGGTCATGTGGACCGACGCTGCGGGTGACTGGACCAGCACCCAGACGGCGCCCACCTCTGGCACTGCCACCACGACCAGCGTGGCCGCGTCGAACACCAGCCCGGCCAACGGTCAGCAGATCACCCTGACCGCGACGGTCACCCCGACCAACGCGGTGGGCGCGGTGGAGTTCTTCGACGGCAGCACATCATTGGGGGCGCCGGTACCGGTGGCCTCCGGCACCGCGACGATGCCGTTCAGCAGCACCGTGCCGGGCCCGCACTCGCTCACCGCGAAGTTCGAGCCGACCGACCCCAACGCGTTTGCCGAGTCCACCTCCAGCCCGGTCATGGTCACGGTCGGCGGAGGTGCCGGTACGGCCGGCCAGGAGACGGTCAACGTCAACATTCAGGAAGGCGTCTTCACGGTCACGGTCAACCAGACTTCGGCCGACCTCGGCACCGCGCACGACAACGGCAGCGGGAAGCTGGAAGCGACGGGTTCGCTGGGCACCGTTACGGTGAGCGACGCCCGCACTGTCAGCGCCCCGGGTTGGAGCGTGTCGGGCCAGATGGGCGACTTCAGTGATGGCAAGGGCCACACGATCGATGGCAACAGCCTCGGCTGGACGCCCTCGATCCAGACCCCGAACGCGGCGAATGACGTCACCGCCGGTCCCGCGGTCGCTCCCGGCACCAACCCCGGCCTGAAGCAGGGCAGCGGCCTGGCCAACGCAGCCGCCACCCACGGCCTCGGCACGTCGGTGCTGACCGCTGGGCTGGACCTGCAGGTGCCGACCACGCAGGACGCCGGCGCCTACCAGGGCACCCTGACGATCACCGCGATCGACGCGGCGTCCTGATCGCGTTGACGCGAGCACGATCGGCCGGTCCCTGAGTGGTTCGGCCGAAGAGGAGGAGGCGTGCGGTGCATTCCGCACGTCTCCTCCTCGTGCCCGCGTTCGGATGTCTCGCATTTTTGATCTGCCGGAACGTGTTCGACTCGGCCGGCCACCGCGCGTGTGGCTGGCCATCAGCCGTGATTGGACCTAGAGGATGACTACGCCGCCTGCGTCGCAACGGTCGCGACCCGCCCGGACTCGATATCCACTTCTTGCCTGCCTGCTCGCCGCACTGATCATGTCGGGCGGACCGATGAGCGTGGCCGCTGCGACACCGAGTCCGACGGCGCCCACGCCGCACCCGTCGCCGACGAAGCTCCCGGGAAAGCCGACGCCACCCTCGAAGTCCAACAAGACGACGATCACCTGGGGCGTGCAGCCGTCGACCGCAAACGGCCCGACCCGGCGTTTCGTCTACTCCTGGCCGCGGATCAAGGCGGGCAGCGTGCTCCACGACTACGTCGCAGTGGACAACTTCAGCTCCCACCCGGTGACCTTCCAGGTCTACGCCACCGACGGATTCGTCAACAGCAGCGGCGACCTGAGCCTGCTGCCCGCGGCGCAGAAGCCCACCGACATCGGGTCCTGGGTCCGCCTGCTACACAACAGCGTGACCGTGCCGGCGCACGCACGCATCAACGAACCGTTCACCTTGACCGTGCCGCCGAACGCCACCCCGGGCGATCACACCGGAGGCATGATCGCGTCGATCCGCTTGCCGGGCAAGCAGGTGACCGTCGACCGCCGGATCGGCGTCCCGATGTACATGCGAATCGCCGGACCGCTTGTGCCGGCGGTGCGGATTGACGCGACGAGCGTCAGCTACCACGGCACGCTGGACCCGTTCGGCGGCGGCGGCGCAGATGTCTCCTACACCGTGCACAACATCGGCAACGTGCGTCTGTTGGGCGGGCAGACGGTGATCGTGACAGGGCCGTTCGGGATCACTCTTGCGACAGTTCATCCGCCGGCCCTGACGGAACTGCTGCCGGGCCAATCCGAACGCGTGCATGCCCACCTGTCCGGCGTGTTTCCGGCAGGCCCGATGACCGTGCACGTCAAGATTCACCCCGTCCAGGCTCACGTACCAGGCGTCCAAGAGCTGCAGACTCCGATCAGGGACGTGTCCCACGGCAAGTCGATGTGGGCGCTGCCGTGGACGCAACTCGTGCTGCTGCTCCTCCTGGTCGGTGCCGGATACGGCATGTGGTGGTGGGTGAAGCGCCGCAAGCGACGCCGGGCCGCAGTACTCGCGGCCGCCGTCGAAAAGGGCCGGCGCGAGGCCTCCGCGGAGCTCAGCAAGGCTCCATCGAATGGCAACGGCAACGGCACGGGCGCCGGGGCCGCGGCGCCCGAACACACGACGCACAACCTCGGACCGGGGAGGTGAGCGTGGCTGGCCGAATCGCGTTCGCGCTCGCGGTCATCGTCCCGCTCACCGTGCTGACCGCCCCGCCGGTGCGCGCGGACGGCGACGGTGGTGCCGAAACGATCAGCGTCACGATCCCGGCCTCCGCCAACGTCACATGTACCAAGGGCGCGGTACGGCTGGGCAACCTGCCGAGGCTGCACCGCGGCGACCACCTGCATTGCACCGCGATCGGGTTCCATGCCCACGAGCAGGTCCGCATCACCCTGCACTCCGCCGACCGCGACCTGGCCACGGTGAGCGCCGACGCGAGCGGTACCGCAACGTCCAAATTCACGGTGCCCGACGATCTTGCATTCGGGCGGCACATGTTGACGTTCACGGGTGCGACGTCGCACCTGGTCGCCTCGTACCAGTTCGTGGTGGTCAACGGGCACGCCGGTGCGTCCCCGGGAGGCGGCTCTCTCGCCTCCACCGGCACTGACATCCTCGGGCTACTCCGCGGCGCGCTGGTCCTGATAGCGGCCGGGGCGCTGTGCTACGCCGCGGGCCGCCGACAGCAACCGGAGCACGTATGACGGCACTCGCTACTCCACCGGACGCTGCCGCGCCGACGCCCGCTGATGCGCCGGGCGAGACTCCGGCCCCGCGCAAGACACCACCGAAGCGACAATCGGCGGCGCTGAACGTGGCGACGACGGCTGTGCTGATCCTGTCCGTCGCCCTGCTCGGTTTCGCCTTGTACGTCGGGGTGATCTCCTCGTTGCACCACGCCCGGGCCCAGCACACCGCGTATGCCGACTTCCGCAAGGCGCTCGCCCTGGGGACGGCGCCCGTCAGCCAGGTGCAGCCGGCCGATCCGAAGAAGTTGCTGCCATTGGGCACAGCAGTGGCCGTGCTGTCCATCCCGACGATTCACGTCCGGGAGGTCGTCTTCGAAGGCACGACGCCGTCGGTGCTGGAGAACGGTCCGGGACATCTGCGCGACACCCCGCTGCCCGGCCAGGCCGGGGTCAGCGAGATCATGGGCCGGGCCGCAGCGTACGGCGGACCGTTCGGTCGGTTGTCGAACCTGCAGGCCGACGACCTGATCACGGTCCTGACCGGACAGGGCGAGAGCCGGTTCCGAGTACTGGACATCCGCCACGAAGGCGATCCGCTGCCGGCGCCGCTCCTGGCCGGGCGAGGCCGGCTACTGCTCGCCACCGCGAGCGGCGCCCCGTTCGTCCCGTCAGGCGTGCTGCGCGTCGACGCCGACCTGATCTCGCCGACACTGGCCACGCCCGCGTCGGTACTGTCCGCCGCCAACCTCGCTCCGTCGGAACATGCGATGGGTACGGATCCCTCCGCGTGGATTCCGCTCGTGCTGTGGGGGCAGGCGCTCGTAATCGCTGCGGTGCTGCTCAGCTGGGCCCGCAGCCGGTGGGGACGGTGGCAGAACTGGATCGTCGCCGTGCCGGTGTTGTTGTTCCTCGGTCTGGCCGTCGCCGATCAGGCCGCACGCCTGCTGCCCAACCTGACGTGAGGAATGCTGCCGCTGTGACTGCTCTAGCCAACGACGACACCGCCAGCCTGTCGCCGCTGAGTGACGCACCGCTTGCCGGGCTAGAGGCCCGCGAAATCAGCGCCTGGTTCGGTGACCACCAAGTGCTCGACCAGGTGTCGCTGATGATGCCGGCCGGCCACGTGACATCGCTGATCGGGCCGTCGGGCTGCGGCAAGTCGACGTTCCTGCGCATTCTCAACCGGATGCACGAACTCGTCCCCAGCGCCGCGCTGGCAGGTGAGGTGCTGCTGGACGGGCAGGACATCTACGACGCGTCGCGGCGCCTGACCGAGGCACGGCGGCAGATCGGCATGGTGTTCCAAAAGCCGAACCCGTTCCCGGCCATGTCGATCTACGACAACGTGGTCGCCGGGCTGAAGCTGACCGGAGTCAAGGCCAACCGGGCCACCAGGGACGCGCTCGTCGAGGCGTGCCTCATGAAGGCCGGGCTGTGGCGCGAGGTGCGTGACCGGCTGCGCCAGCCGGGCGGGGCGTTGTCGGGTGGGCAGCAGCAGCGGCTGTGCATCGCTCGGTCGCTGGCCATCCGGCCGCGGGTACTGCTGATGGACGAGCCGTGCTCGGCGCTGGACCCGACTTCGACGCGGGTGATCGAGGAGACGATCGCCGAACTGGTCACCGAGGTCACCATCGTGATCGTCACGCACAACATGCAGCAGGCGGCCCGGGTGTCCGACCAGTGCGCCTTTTTCCTTGCCGAACTGGGCACACCTGGCTACGTCGTCGAGCACGGTCCCACCGAGGCGATGTTCAACGCGCCGCAGGATCCCCGTACCGCCGACTACGTCCACGGCCGCTTCGGCTGAGTGTTTGCCTCTGCTTCACCTTCCGTTCAGAAGTACGTCTACGATCTGACGCTTGACATTCACCCAGCGGGGTGTGATCGGAAGTGAGGTGGTGCGTCGTGGTCAACCCGTACCGCGCGCACGAGGGCGCGTTCGAGGTCGATGTCGACTGGGCATTGCCCGACCTCACGGCAGTGCTGCCGGCCGGAGCGGTTCTGGAACAACGCACCGCGTCGTTGTCGAGCCGCTACTTCGACACGGCGGGTCGTGACCTGCTGCGGCACGGGGTTACGTTGCGGTTACGCGCAGGTGACGTGGAGAACGCCTGGCGATTGAAGCTTCCCGACGAGGCGGCCCGCACCGAGGTGCGCGTGCAGGCGAATGGCAATGCTCGCGCGGTGCCGGCACAGCTGCGGGAGATCGTGTTCGGGGTCGCGGGCGGGGCGCAGCTGCGACCCGCCGCGACGGTGGTCACGGCCCGCACCGTCACTCGGGTCGTCGGCCCGGACGGCGACGTGCTCGCCGAGATCAGCGACGACCAGGTCACGGCCACCAGGGCCGGCCCCGACGCCCAGCCGACGCGGTGGCGTGCGGTCGACATCAAGCCACGCACCGGCGACCAGGAAGTGATGGTCGCGATCACGCGGCAGCTGACCGCGTCCGGCGCCGCCGTCGCGACGCCGCGCCCGAAGCTGTCTCGAGTGCTGGGCGACCAGCCGCCGCCATACCCGCGCCGCGGGAGGCGCGCCCGCACGTTGGGCGACCTGGTGCGTAACTACCTACAGGCGCAGCACGCGGCGCTGATCGCCGGCGATCTGGCATTGCGGCGGGGCCAGAACGCCATCCATGCCACCCGGGTTGCGACGCGCCGCTACCGCAGTGTGCTTCGGGTGTTCGCCGATCTGTTCGAGCCCGATGAGGCGGCGAGGCTAGATGCCGAGTTGGCGTGGTATGCGGGCCTGCTCGGTGCGGTGCGCGACGGCGAGGTGCTTAGCAAGCACATCGCCCACACGCTCAGCACGCTTCCTGCGCAGGTGGACGTCGGGCCCGTGTCGGCCCAGTTGGAGGAGCATCTCACCGCAGAGCAGGACAGCGCGCGCCGCATGCTCCTGCGCCAGATGCGCAGCAGGCGCTATCTCGCCCTGCTGGCGACTCTGGACGGCTGGCAGCAGCAGCCCCCGATGACCGACGCGGCCGCGCACCCGCCCAAGACCGTTCATAGCTACTTCGATACGGCCGGCGAGAGGCTGGTCAAGCGATTGAAGCAAGCCGGCCGGCCCGACGCGGCCGACGAATTGCTGCACCGGGCCCGCAAGGCCGGCAAGCGCATGCGCTACACGGCCGAACTCGCCGTCCCCGCGCTCGGCAAGCCGGCCCGGCGCGCCGTCAAGCGCGCCACCCGGTTCCAAGACACCCTGGGCGAGCACCAGGACAGCGCGGTTGCCGGTGACGTCGTGCGCAGCCTTGCCGCCGAGACCGACGGCGGGCAGCTCGCCTTCGCATACGGGGTCCTGTACGCAGGCGAGCAGCAACGGGGACAGGCGGCTCGAGCGCACGCGCTCGCCATGCGGTGGCGTTGAGCCTCATTACCGTGGTCGTGTGATCACGGTCATCGCGCACTACCGCACGCGCCCCGATGCGGCCGACGAGGTGTGCGCGCTGCTCGCGCGGCATGCCCGCGCGAGCGCCGCCGAAGCCGGCTGCATCGGGTTCCTCGCGTACCAGGACCGCGAGGATCCGGCCCGCTTTGCGCTCTACGAAACCTACGAGGACGACGCCGCGTTCGCGGCACATCGCCGCACCGACCACTTCCGGATGAACATCGAACAGACGCTGGTACCGATGCTCGTAGAACGGGAATGGCGCGTCTACGGGGCGCCCCTGACCTGAACGGCACCCCAACGCCGGTATCAGCGGACCTGGTCCGGCGTTGCTGCGGCCGCCACTGGCGTGAGCTGCGGTCGTGGTGCGCGACGGCTGATAGCCACGCCGGACAGACACAGCGCTCCACCGACCAGGCCGAGGGCTGCCGGTGTTTCGCCGAGGAAGGCCCACGACAGGAGTACGGCGATTGCCGGCACCGTCAGGGTGGTCGACGTCAGTCGTCCCGCACTCGTGCGGGTCAGCGCGTACGCCCAGAGGGTGAAGGCGGCTGCGGTCGGGAAGACGCCCAGGTAGACGACGCCCGCGATCGCACCCGCGGGCGCGTGACTCACGTCCCGCACCGTGTGGGGGAGGAACACGAGCAGCGACACGTTGCCGGCAACACATCCGACCCAGGTGGCCGTGATCGGGTCGGTCGAGCGCAGCACTGTCTTTTGCATCAGTACCGACGAGCCGTACAGGAGCGCACTGACCAAGCCGAGCGCGACGCCGATGCCGTCGCTGTGCGCGCCGGAGCCGCCCAGCGCGATCAGGACGACGCCGCTGAACGCGATGACGATTCCGATCACCAACGGCCGCGGGAAGCCCTCGCCCAGGAACAACCCGGCGTAGACCGCGACGCTGATCGGAGCGAAGTTCACGAGTAGCGCCGCGGTTCCCGCGTCCAGGTGACGTTCCGCGGCGTTGAGCGCGACGGCATACGCAGCGAACCACAGCACGCCGTAGGTCAGGACCAGCCGGAGAGTTGTGCCACGGGGCAGCGGCCGGCGTGCGCGGACCGCCAGCGGCATGAGCGCTAGTGAACCGACGCTGAGCCGGCAGAGCGCGAGCGATCCGGGGGCGAAGTCGTGCCGGACGACCCGGATCACCAAGAACGACGAGGCCCACATCAGCAACACGCTGACAGTGGCGGCCGGCAGCATCCATCGGCGGATCGGCGTCACGCGGTCATGCCAGCAGCTCACGAAGCAACAGCACAAGTAAATTCCGATGACGAATACATCAGTAACGCTGTACGATCTCGCGATGCTCGACGCGCATCGGCTGCGTGTGTTCCGAGCCGTGGTCGCCGCTGGTTCGATCAACGGCGCCGCGGCCAGCCTCGGGTACACACCCTCGGCCGTCAGCCAGCATCTCGCAGCGCTGCAACGCGAGACCGGACTGGTGCTTGTCGAGCGAAACGGGCGCGGCATCGTGCCCACGCCGGCCGGCCGCCTCTTCGCCGAGGAGTCACGGCATGCGCTCGAGCGGCTCGCGGCGCTGGAATCCGTTGCCGCCGACTTGCGCGCCGGCCGGATCGGCCGGCTCACGATCAGCTACTTCGCTTCGGCCGGGTCGGTGTGGGTGCCGCCGGTCGCCGCCGCGCTATCCCGCGAATTTCCGAGACTCCGGCTGGACCTGCGGCTGATCGAACGCGCCGCAGAGTCGCCGTTCGTGCCCGACGTCGAGCTCTTCGTCGAAGGCTGCGCCTCGACCTCGCTGGATGGGTACGACGTCTGTCCACTTATCGACGAGCCGTACCTCGCCGTATTGTCCGGGCACCACGCGCTCGCCGGCGAGACCAGCGTGCGGCTCGGCGACCTGCGTGACGAGGCGTGGATCGATAACGACGTCGTGCCCGGCCCATGTCGGCAGATCGTCCTGGATGCCTGTGCCAGCAAGGGATTCACCCCGTCGTTCCAGGTCGAGGCTCAGGACTACGCATCCGCCATCGCGTTCGTGGCGGCGGCCGGCGGCCTGACCGTCGTGCCCAGGGTCGCGACTCGATCATTGCCGGACGGCCTGGTCGCCGTACCCGTCGTCGATCCGGTCCCGCAGCGGCGCATCGTCCTGCGGGTGCGCCGGACCGTGGCCGAAAACGACGCGGTGCGCCGCGCGGCGGAGCTCCTGAAGACGTCCGTGCCGGCATAACGCATCCGTGGGCAACGAGATCGGTGGCCTGGCGCATCTATATGGGTGAGGAGGGCGATGAACGCGGACGAGGCGATCGCGGATCTGCTCGGCAACGCCGGTGATCGGCTGCTTCGTCTTGCGTTCCAGCTCTGCCACCGACGCTCGGATGCGGAGGACCTTGTGCAGCAGGCACTCGAGCAGGTGTGTCGCCGATGCCGTGAGCGCCGCGTGGATGCTGACGACGCCGAGGCCTACGCCCGCAGAGCGGTCGTCAACGAGTATCTGCGCCGGCGCCGGCTTCGCTCCGCCAGCGAGCTGATCAGCGACGTTGTTCCGGACACCACGAGTGCGGCGCCCGATGTGGCGCTCGCCGAACGCGATGCGATGTGGCGCAGTCTCGGTGCGCTGCCTGCGCGGCAGCGCGCGGCGGTGGTGCTGCGGTACTACGAGGAATTGCCCGACCGTGACATCGCCACTCTGCTGGGCTGCCGGGAGTCGACGGTGCGCAGCCTTGTCGCCCGGGGCCTTTCCACCCTGCGAGCGTCCGTCGCGGAGCCCGCTCGCCCGCGAGAGGGCACATCATGAACGAGATCGAGGATGCGCTCCGGGACGCGATGCACGCTCACGACACCCTCGCTCCCACTACGGCGGACTTCCGCTTCCGGATGCCTACGCGCAGGCGAGGTTCGCCCTGGCTCGCGGCGGTGGCTGCCGCGGGCTGCGTGCTCGTCGTGGCGACGGTCGCACTGGTCGTGAGCCACCGCGGCGGCCATTCACCCGGCCCTGCTGCGCAGCGCCCTGCTCCCTCCACCGCTGAGCAATTGCCCGGACCCGCTGCCGCTGCCCGGTACCCCGGTCCACCCGTTACGCCGATACGCAGCTGCCCTGCCGGCATGCCCGCCCGCCGCTACTGGATACCGCAACCGCCCAAGGGCATCGACGTCGCGAAGGGACTCGCCCCGCTGGAGACGCCGGCCCACGCAATCGTGTGTGCCTACCTGCACGGCAACCACGGAAAACTCACCGGCACCCGAACGCTCAGCGGCGACCTGTCCACGATCCCGGCTGGCCTTGCATGGCTGCCACCCGCGTTCCCCGACAGACAGCCGTGTGCTGCGTATGCCACCATCAGCGACGCTGACTACTACCTGATGGCCCTGAGCTACCGCCACGGGACGATGTGGCTGGCCATCCCGGGCCAGCACTGCGACGGTGCCTCGAACGGCGAGTTCGTCACGCATAACCTGATGGGCCAGGCCGACTCAGCGTATCGAACCGGCCGTTGGAGCAGCCCCGGACCTCCGCTGATCATGGGCGGCTGCCCGCAGACCGCCGGTCGGCTCGGGCAGCAGGACCGGTTCGTACCCGAGCATCCTGTGTCACTGCAGCTGTGCCGGCTGGGCAGCCACTCCCGCACCGTTACCGCGACGGAGGGCGATCTCGCACGACTGACGGCCGATCTCAACCGGCTTCCGACGACACCGGGTGGTCGCGACGTCTTTCAATGCGGTCACGGCGGAGGGCCGCCCTCTGCAAGCTACGTCTTGACCTTCGGCTACCGAGTCGGCCCGCCCGTTCAGGTGCGAATAGATGAGGGCTGCCGGCCCGAGATCGACAACGGCAACCTCCAGGCCAACGACGCCAGCAGCGTGCTCCCGCTCGTCCACCAACTACTCGGGCCCTGATCACGACAGCTCGCGGTAGTAGTACAGCATCGGCTCGTGCTGGCCCGGCTCGGTGTTCGTGTAGCCGTGCCGCTCGTAGAACCGCCGGGCGTCAGTGTCTTCGCCGTCGACGTTGACCTCGAGTAGCTCTGCGCCGCGTTGCCGGGCGGTCGCCTCGACCAGCGCCAGCAGCGCGGAGCCGATGCCCCGTCCGCGCAGTGCCGGCGCCACGTAGAGCTCGTCGAGAAGCGCCACCGACCCGTCGTACCAGACGTTGGGTCGCAGCGTGACCAGCGCGACGGCCACGGCTGGGTCGCCGGACACGAACGCGACCACCGCCTCGCCCGCGAGCAACGTCCAGAGTCGGGAGGTGAGCACGTCGGGGCCCGGCGTGGGAGTGCCGAACTCGCGATTGAAGGCGTCGAGCAACTCCGCGACCGCTCGGGCCTCCGCCACCTCGGCGACCCGGGGTTCGGGATTCATGTGCACTCGCCGAAGAATGCCACGAATTCCTTGACGACTTCGCCCGGTGCCTCCTCGGGCAGGAAGTGCCCGGCGGCGATCGCGCGGCCCCGCACGTCGTCGGCCCACGCCGCCCAAGCAGCAAGCTGGTCAGGTTCGGTGTCGCTCCACAACGCCAGGATCCGACCCGCCCCGCCGTGGCGGCCGTGGATCGTCGTGCCGCGAACGACCACCTCAAACTCCTCGAACCCGTCGAACATGGATTCAGTCGATCACGCGACTCTGACAGCCGCGTCGAACTACGCCATCAGGTCGACCAGTTCGTGGCCGCGAGGCGTGCGGGAGATCCACACCGATTGCCCGCGCCGTTCCCGGACGACCAGTCGCGCCTTCTCGAGGTGGTTGCAGTGGTACGTAGCGGTGTTGGCGGCGCAGTCCAGTGCGCTTGCCAGTGCGCCTGCGCTCATCGGACGTGCGAGCAGCCGCAGCGCCCGCGCACGCAGCGGCCCGAGCAGCAACGCCAGCTCATCGCCGTTACCGGCGTACCGCGACGTCGTGTGTCCTGGCACGTGGTAACCGATGTAAGCAAGGCCGGGCAGCTCGAAGCCGGCCAGTAGGGCGTGGGAATCACCAATCAGTGGGACGAGCACGAGACGGCGCCCGCCGAGGCTCACGATTCGCCTGAGCCGGATGTCGAAGCTCAGCATCCCGTGGGCGTACTGCAGGCGGGGATGCAGGCTGTTGAGCAGCACGTCGTGACCGCCCCGGACCAGGGCGGTACCGACCCGCTGGATCTCGCGGTCGATCGCGGGGGCCGCGGCGTGCCAGCTCGCCGCGACCGCGTCGAAAGTGTGCGCGGTCGCGAGGGCCAAGCTGTCGAACCAGGTGCGGGGGCGCTCGGCAGCAGGTTGCCATGCGCGCGGCAGGGCATCGCCGTAGATGCGGCGCAACTCGTCCAGCAACAAGTCGTCCGGCGCCTGGTGCATGCTCTCGATCTGCTCGGCAACGGACACGTCGGCGTACGGAAGGATCGGCATGAAGGCGTCGACCAGCTCGTCACCTGCCCGATGTGCGGCCACCATGGGCGCGAGCGCGAATCCGGCGCCGTAGGGCAACGCCTTGCGGACAGCGCGCACGAGGTAACGACCGTCCGTGCCGCCCACGCCGGCGCTGGCGCCGATCATGAGTGGCGCGAGTGACACGTGCGGCGACCTGACGACCGATATATGGGGGACGGTGTCCTCCCCGATCGCCAAGCGGTACCCCCGGGCCACCTGGCCCGGCGCAGCCGTCACTGCGTGTCCTCTCGTCGCTTAAGACGAGCTTAAGAACGGTGATGTCGCAGACGGGAAACGGTTGGGTCACAGAACGATGAGGCGCATTCTTCGAGGAATTTCGCAGAGCTTGCCGACAACTGCTCAGCACCGTAATCGTCCCAATAGGTGGTCTGCCGGCGCATGCCCGTGCGCGGCTGAGTAAATGCTGAGTAAAGGGGTTGTCTGGTGAGCATTTCTAAGGGCGCTGTCGTGGCCGGCGTGGCTGTGGCGATGATCCTGACAGCGTGCAGTTCGTCCAAGAAGACCGGGGGAGGCACCGGCTCGGCATCGGCATCGGCATCGTCGCCGTCCAGCACGAAGCGCGGTGGAACGCTGTACAACCTGACGAAGCGCAACGCCGAGCACTGGGATCCGCAGCGCATGTACCTCGGGCGTGACTTGGCCTTTGCGACGCGGATGTTCTACCGGACTCTGACGCAATTGACGTCGGACAACAAGCTGGTGCCTGACCTGGCAACCGACACCGGCAGGGCGAGCGACAACAACAAGACGTGGACGTTCACGCTGAAGCAGGGCCCGAAGTGGCAGGACGGTTCGCCCGTGACCTGCGAGGACATCAAATACGGGGTGTCGCGCACCTTCGCAGTGAACACGATTACCGGAGGCCCGAACTATCAGATCCAGTTCCTGAACATCCCGACGAATCCGGACGGCAGCTCGATCTACTCGGGCCCGTACACCAAGAAGAATCAAGCCGCATATGACAAAGCAGTGGTGTGCAACGGGAACACGATCACGTTCCACCTGCGCAAACCGGTGGGTGATTTCAACTACGCGGCATCTGGTGCGCTAATGGCATTTGCGCCGTTCAAGCAGTCGCAGGACAAGGCGGCGCAATCGAATTTCCAAGTCTTCTCGGACGGCCCGTACATGCTCCAGGGCACCTGGCAGGAAGGCCATGGCGGCACATTCGTCCGCAACCCCAACTACGACCCGAGCACTGACTATCGCGGTATCCGTAACGCACTCCCGGAAAAGATCGTCATGCAGGAGGGGCTCACCGAGGAGACGATCTTCGATCGGCTGCTGAAGGACAGCGGTCCGGACAAGACAGCAATTACTGACCGGTCCGCGCCGCCGGCGTACCAGGCGCGGGTCGCGCAGGTGAAGGGCCGCATGACCAACCCGGTGACTCCATACGTCGACTACCTGCTGCCGAACTTCAAGACGATGACCAACCCGCTGGTGCGCCAGGCGCTCGCGGTGGCCACAGACAAGGCCGGCTACATCACGGCATACGGCGGCCCGGCGATGTCGGTGCCCTCGAACAGCATCATCCAGAAGTCGGTGGCCGGCTTCAAGGACTTCCCCAACCCGTTCGGCGCCCCGGACAGCGGCGACCCGGCCAAGGCGAAAGCGCTCCTGCAGCAAGCCGGCGTGAAGATCCCCTACCCGATCCACTACACCTACAACGGAGGCACCCCGACCACGGACGCGCAGGCGTCGGCATTGAAGGCCGCGTGGGAGAAGGCCGGCTTCAAGGTCACCCTGGAGAGCCTCTCCGACACCTACTACGACGTGATCCAGAACCCGCACAACGCGGAGAAGTACGACGTGGTGTGGGCATCATGGGGCGCCGACTGGCCGAACGCCTCGACGGACATCCCGCCGCTGTTCGACAGCCGGGTGAACCTCTCGTCGGAGTCCAACGGACAGGACTACGGCTGGTACACCAGCAACTCCGTCAACTCCGCGATCGACGCCGCCTACAACGAAACTGACACGGCCAAGCGCAACGGCATGTGGGGCGACCTGTCCGAGACGCTTGCCAAGGACGTCGCCTACATCCCGTTGAACAACCGGAAGTTCCTGCGGCTGCACGGCTCGGGCGTGACGAACTACATCGAGACCCCGGCCACCAACGGTTACGCCGACATGGGTCAGATCGGGGCGACTGGCTGAGCCGAGGGCTGGGTGGCGGGGGATAGGCCCGCCACCCAGCCCTCGTCCATCAGTCGTAAGCGCGGATGGCGCGGGCGTTGAGGGCGGCCATCGCCAACCCGGCTAGCCCGACGACGAGGAAGCCCTTACCGATCGCCGCCCAGTCGAAGTGCACCAGGATGAGTGAGCGCATCGCCTCCATGATGTAGGTGACGGGGTTGATGGTGGCGGCGATTTCCATCGGGTGCGTCAGCATGTGCCGGGGCACGAAGTTCGGGGTGAGGAACAGCAGCGGGAAGAACACCAGCCCGCCGCTCTGCGTGGCAGCGGCGCTTCGTGTCTTGAGCGCGATCAGTTGCATGAATCCGGAGAACACGACGGCCCAGCCGGCGGTCAGCAGCAGGAGCAGGACGAACCCGAACGGGCCGCTCGCCAGTCGTACCCCGAACGCCATCGCGACCACGGTGAGCGCCGCCGTCAGCACCAGGCTTTTGAGGCCTTCGGCGGCCAGACGACCGAACGCGATCGCGGTACGCGGGATGGGCGTAGCGCGCAGCTTGTCGAAGTAGCCGCCCTCGATGTCCTCGACCAGGAACATCGCGGCCGACCCGAACGACGCTGCCAGCAGCAGCGAGGCGGGCAACTGGAACGCGGCATAGCCCTGCCCGTGCAGGAACGACGTGTGGCCCGCGGGGAAGATCCGCCCGGCCTGCCCCACGTTCACGACCAGGAAGAACAGCGGGATGAACAGTGTCGGGACGATCGCTTCCGGAGTGCGCCACGTCTCCCGGATCGCGCGCCCGCCGAGCACAAGTGCCGGGCTGGTCATGGTGACACCACCGCCTGTACTTCGCCCTCGATGCGATCGCGGGTGCGACCCGTCGCCTCGAGGAACACGTCGTCGAGTGTCGGCTCGGCGGCAAGACCGAGCCGGTCGCGCAGTTGCGCCTTCAGCGCCGCCGGCGTGCCTTCCCGAACGATGCGGCCGTCGTCGATGATCGCAATCCGGTCGCAGAGCTGGTCTGCCTCCTCGAGATACTGCGTCGTGAGGAACACCGTGGTGCCCAGCCGGTTGATGCGCCGCACCTCGTCCCAGACCGTCAGCCGGCTCGCGGGGTCGAGGCCTGTCGTCGGCTCGTCGAGGAACAGCACGTCCGGGCGGTGAACGAGCGCGGACGCCAGGTCCAGCCGCCGCCTCATCCCGCCGGAATATCCCTTGATACGCCGGTCTGCCGCGTCGAGCAGGTCCACCAGCTCGAGCAGCTCCTGCGCCCGCTCCGCCGCCGCCGGGCGCGACATGCCGAACAGCCGGGCCTGCAGCAGCAGCAGCTCCCGCCCGGTCTGGCGCACGTCCAGGCCGGCCTCCTGCAACGCGACGCCGATGCGCTGGCGGGCAGCATCCGGGTCGGCGGCGACGTCGACGCCCGCCACGCGAGCCGACCCGCCGGTGATCGACAGCAGCGTCGTCAGCATCTTCACCGTCGTGGATTTGCCTGCCCCGTTCGGGCCGAGGAATCCGAACAGCTCGCCGGACGCCACCTGCAGGTCGACGCCGCGAACAGCGTCTACGTCCCCGCTGCGCGATGTGTAGGTCTTCACCAGGCCGACGGCGTCCACGGCGACCGGCGTGTCGTACCGTCCTCTCGATTCCATGCCCCACTCCTTCCAGCGTGCCGGCGCACGCCTTCGCCATTACGACGAGCACCGGCCGCCGAACTCATCGGTCGGCGGCCAGCCTAGGAATGGGGTCTGACTGGTGTCTTCTCAAATTGTGCTGTCGGTAGATTTACGCCGGCCGGCGGTGCGCGCTTGTCACCGCCGGCCGGCCCGCCCTGCTCAGGGAGCCGAGATCGTCCAGATGCCGCGACCGTGGGTGGCGGCGACCAGCGTCCCGTTCGGATCGACGGTGAGCTGGGCGACCACCACGTTCGGGAGGTTGGTGCCCACCCTGCTCCAGGTGCTGCCGTTGTCGGACGACGTGAACACGCCGATGTCATTCGCCACGGTGAGCGCGCCGTTGTGGAGGATGACGTCGTTCGCCGGGATATCGGGTAGGTTGCCGGAGACGTCCGCCCACGTGCTGCCGCCGTTCGCGGTCTGGTAGACGTGACCGACGCCCGGGTCGTCCGGCCCGACGATCCAGTGCCGCGAGTACCCGGACAGCGACAGGTAGGCGTGGCTCGGGTTCGCCGTGTCGATCTTGACACCGGTGATGTACCGGTTCGGCAGGCCGCCGTTCGGGCACGCCGAGCTACCGGTGCACTCCTGCGCCGTGGCGTGCCAGGTGCCACCGCTGTTGCTGAGCATCACGATCCCGGCCGCGAAGCCGCTGCCGCTCGGGAAGCTCGGGTTGCACGGGCCGCACCACGCCGCGGCGACGTACTGGCTGCCGCCGACCGTGATCGCGTCCAGCGCAGTCACCTGCGAAAGCGCGTTCCCGCCGAGGGCGCTGCGCACGTCGAAGATGTTCTGCCAGTCCGTCGCCGCGCCCGTGCCCGCTGTCGTGCCGGCCACGCCCGCCTCGGAGTTCCACACGAACGCGCCACCGGCCACCAGATGGCTGGGGTTGGTACGGTCCATGTTGATCGGGGCGATGAAGCGGGGATCGGGATCGGCCGGCGTGATGAAGTGCCAGTTGGCGCCACCATCGGTCGACTTCAACGCTGTCAGCCCGGTGTACTCGGTGATGACGTTGTTCGAGTTGTTCGGGTCGACGAGGGTGTAACCACCGTCGCCGCCGAATACCTGCACCGAGCTGACGTTGATCGGCTTGCCGGTGTCGTCGAGCACGGTGCCCGTCGTCGGGAACACCTTGTTGCTGCCGTTGTCCTGCATACCGCCGTAGATCGTCGAGTCGCCGCTGCCCTGTGCGCCGTAGTACTGGAGCGCGTCCATGTGTGCGTTGAGGTTCGTCCAGTCACCGACCTTGTGATTGGTCAGCGCCCGGGCATAGACACCGCCGTCGTTGCCGATGTACAGCTTGCCTGCGGAGATGACGGCCGCGTGCTGGTCGGAGTGCGCCTGGTTGTGGTCACACGTCCCCTCGAACGGCGTGTACGAGAAGCAGTTGAACCCGAAGTTCCAGTACGGGGCAATGGTGTTCCAGCCGGCGCCGGCGTTCAACGTCTCGTAGACCTCCTCGAGGCCGACGTAGACGTGGTCCTTGTTGCCCGGGTCGACGGCGAGGAACTGGTTGTACCAGGCCTGGATGCCAGGTCCATAGCCCTTGCCGATGCGAGAGATCTTCTGCGCCGACCCGCTCTGCTGCAGCTTGCTGGAGTTGGCGATCAGCGTCCACGGGCCGGCCGGGTTGCCGTCCTGGGACTCGTAGACGCCCTGCAGCACCGTCTTGCCGTTGGTACCCACGTTGAGCAGATAAGGGCTCTGCACGATCGCGTACGCGCGATCGCCGCCAGCGGAGTACGCGAGCGTCGTGCGGCCCTCGTCCTTCGGCTGGACCCAGCCCTGTGGGTTGGGGAGGTAGCTGAAGTGTGCGCCGGCGTCGTTCGACACGTAGAAGCCGTTGGTGGGCCAGCCGCCACGGTAACCCGCCACAGCCACCACCTGCTTGCCACTCGTGCCGGGCCGCACCGCCACGTCCGTGATCATGTTGCCCACCACGAGGTTGAAGTTCTTGCCGTCGCTGGGCGGACCGGCGGGCTGCAGCACCGCGGTCCACGTCGTGCTGGACGTGGTGTCGAAGCTGTAAAGGCCGTGCGACGTCGCGGCGAACAGCGTGGTGCCGTCCTGCACCAGGCGGAAGATCAACGCGCCGTTGAGTTCGGGCCCGCCGACGCGGTGCCACGTGGCACCGCCGTTCGTGGAGGCCAGCACCCCGACGCCGGCGTAGCTGTCCTGACTGGTGTTCGCCTCACCGGTGCCGGCGTAGACCGTGTAGTTGCTGCCCGAGCCGGTGACGAGCAGAGCCCCGATCGACAGCGTCGCCTGCGTGTCGGTCACCGGCGTCCAGTGCTGGCCACCGTCGGTTGACTTCCACACTCCGCCGTCTGCGCCACCCGCGAACACCGTCCCATCCGGGGCGGCGGCGAGTGCTGTCATCCGGCCGGACACCCAGCGGTCGCCCGCGCCCGAGTTGCTGAATCCGCTTGTGGGGTCGATGTACTGGGGAGAGTCGGAGAAGTCGTTGCCGTCCGTGCCTGCCCGCCCCGTCCGCTCGGTCCAGGCGCCACCCACCGTCGGCAGCGCGGCTGCCTGCGCGGCGCCGGCGGCGTACGCGTTCGGATCAACCGCGCCGTTGGGCGCCAGTCGCTGTGCCATGAACCAGTCGGTCGCTTCCGCGACGTCCTGGCTTTCTTCACCTGCATCCTTGTTCGGCTGATCGCTCGCGGCGAATCCAGGAGCCGCCGCGAAGGCGATGGCCGCGAACAGCGCTGAAAACAACACCAATCTACGCATTCTTCTCATTCAATCTCCTCGGTTGGGCAGCCGAACGTGGAGACCGCGCACATCAGCGCGAGCCGGGCGATTCTTGGCACGGCGCGAACGAGGTGTCAAGCAAGGGACGAGCATGGCGGTCATACCGTTACCTAGGCGAACGGCTACCCGTTGTCGGGTCGCATGCATGGCGCGCCAGTGTGTTGTGCAAACAGTGCCACCGGCACTGTTCATCCCTACAAAATAAGGTGATCGAACGACCTGCGACCGGCAACCAAGCACGACGGACGTGTGCAGCCGTCAGTCGTTGGTGCCGATGACCACCGTCGCGTCATAGTCGTCGCTGTGCGCGATCCGCGCCGCGAGCGGGTTGAATGCCGCGAGGGCCTGCGGTGCTTGGGCGGCGGTCGTCTCGACCAGCAGATGCCCGCCCGGCGCCAGCCATCGCGGCGCATCGGCGGCCACCCGACGCAGCACGTAAAGCCCGTCCGGGCCACCGTCGAGCGCGACCCGATCCTCGTGCAAGCGCGCCTCTGCCGGCAGTAGCTCCAGCTCCCGCGTCGGGACGTACGGCACGTTGGCGAGCAGCACGTCGATGCGGCCGCGCAGCGTCGATGGCAACGGTTCGAACAGGTCGCCGTGGTAGACCGCGCCGGGTACGTTGCGCCGTGCGCAGCGCACCGCGACCGGGTCGATGTCCGTAGCGTGCACCTCGGCACGGTCGGCGGACACCGCGAGCGCAGCGCCGAGCGCGCCGGTGCCGCAACACAGGTCGACGATCACCGCACCCGGCTGGGCCAGCCGTGCGGCCTCGTGCACAAGGAATTCGGTGCGCCGGCGCGGCACGAACACGCCGGGCTCGACGGCGATACGCAGCCCACAGAACTCCGCCCAGCCGAGGACATGCTCGAGCGGCTCCCCGGCGACGCGGCGCCCGACGGAGGTCTCGAGTTCACCCGGCGTGCGCGCCGCGGCGACAAGCAGGCGCGCCTCGTCCTCGGCGAACACGCACCCGGTGGCGCGAAGCCGGGCGGTGACAGTGCACATCCCGCCTGGGCGTATCCGCTCCGCGCCTGCCGGCGCTGGCAGCCTCCCGGCAGCGAGGTCGCCCCGCGAGGGCTCATCCGGCGGCGTCACGGCAACGCGGAATCGTCGCGCAGCCGGCTGTGGTGGTAGCCGTCACGCCGTGCGCCGGCTCGGTAGCTGACGAGTCCGGGCTCGGTGGCGAAGCGGCGGAACATCCCGAGGTCGTCGTCGGTGACGCGGTGCAGGCTGACCGACGGGCCGGGCGCTGCTGTCATATTCGGACCATACTGGCCGAGCACGACGTAGCCTCGCCCAGTGTGAGCCGGCCCCGAACGATCGTCGATGTGCTGCACGAGCACCGATCGCGCGGCGACAACGAAGTCGCCGACGTCGCTCGCATCCGCCAACTTTCGCAGACGGTGGACGACCCGTGGCGCTCGATGCCCCTGCACGTAACCGCATCCGCCCTGATCGTGCATCCACCCACGCAGCGGGTGCTGCTGCGCTGGCATCAGCGCCAGCAGGCGTGGTTGCAGGTCGGAGGACACGGCGAGCCGGGCGAGTCCGACCCGCTCGAGATCGCCTTGCGGGAGGGGGCGGAAGAGACCGGCCTCACCGACCTGACCCCGTGGCCGGACGCGCGCCTCGTTCACGCGGTGATCGTCCGGGTGCCGGCAAGGGATAGCGATCCGGCACACGAGCACGCCGACCTGCGCTTCCTCCTCGCCACCAGCGAGCCCGCGCGCGCCCGCCCCGAGCGGCCGGCCGCGCAACTGCGCTGGCTCACTCTGGCCGACGCACGGGACGCGACCAGCGAAGCTAACTTGCGTGAGACGCTGCGTCGCGTGGAGCGCATTGTCAGCACGCAGCATGAGCCGCTGCCCTGATTCCCCGCATGATGCGCCGGCCGGAAATTGTCGGTGGCCGGTGACAGGCTCCAGACATGGCTGAAGCGCAACCGATCGTGCCGGTGCCGGCGCGGTATTCGCGTGTCGACCCGTGGGTGATCAGCCGCGACACCGCAGCTGAAATCTCGTTCCTGGAGGCCGTGTTCGGGGCGGTCGAGACTCCGGGTTCGAGGATGCTCGACGCAGCTGGACGCATCGCGCACGTCGAGATGGAGGTAGGCGAGTCCGTCGTCATGTTGTTCGATGCACACGCCGGGTGGCCACCGACGCCCGCGCACCTGCGGGTGTATGTCGCAGACGTGCAGGACGTGTTCGACCGGGCAGTCGCGGCGGGCGCGCGGGCCGTGACGCGGCCGACCGAGCTGCCGTTTGGTGAACGCGTCGCTCGGCTACGCGATCCGCAGGGACATCTGTGGTGGGTGCATCAGCGGTTCGAAGACGTCGACCCCGGGGAGCTGGCGGATCGCTTCGCAGATCAATCCGCAAAGGAGGCGATGGCCTATGTGCAACAGTCACTGAGCAACGAGCTGTCCGGCACCGGCTGACGCGGTCGGTATACCTCGCGTCTCGAGAGGGACCTCAGACGTGCGCGTCACTGGACATCCTCGGCCTGTCGTTCGATGCGGGCATCGCGGTCGAGCCCGACACCGGCCGGCAGCGGGCGTTCGGGGTGTTCGCGGGAACGCCGGGCGCGTTCCCACGAGATGCCGAGCACGATGGCGAACACTGAGCCGATCGCACCGGCTAATGCGATCGCGTGCGGAGCCCCGACGTGGTCGCCGATGAAGCCGAAGGCGGCGATGCCGAGACCTTGCACCGCGATCAGCCCCGACTGGGCAAGTCCGAACGCCTGCCCGCGGTTGTCGTCGGGGACGACGCGCATGAACGTGGTGGACGCCTGCACCTGGAACGCGCTGCATAGCCCGGTGGTGGCGAGCAGCAACACCGATACCCCGATGCCTGGTGCCCAGCCGCACAGGATCAACGGCAATCCGGCAAGGAAGGCGAGCAGGCTCATCATCCATGCGCGCACATGCGGCGGTACCAGCCGCACGAACAGCGCTGCGCCGATTGCGCTGCCGGCGGGATCGGCCGCCATTATCGCGCCGACCGCTGCGGTGCCGCCGCCGATCGCTGCTACGTATGAGGGCGCGAGCCCCTCGGGTACGACGTAGAAGGCCGCCAGCCAGCCCAGCAGCATCAGCGTACGCAGACGAGCGTCGCCGAAGACGGTGCGTGCGCCGTCGAGCATGCGGCGGCGCTGCGGCGCACCGCCGAGGTCATGCGTACGCACAGGTACCGGACGGTGCTGGACGAAGCGCACCACGAGCACCGCTGACACCGCGAATGTCGCGGCGTCGATGGCCAGCCCCCAGTGCACGCCGATGGCACTGACTAGCACCCCGCCGATGGCGAATCCGAAAAGCTGCGCGAGCTGCGCCGTGGTAGCGCGCAGACCGGCGCCGACGACGTACAGCTCGTGGTCTTCCAGGATCGTCGGGATCAGCGCGGACTCGGCGGCCGAGAACGGCGAGGTTGACAGCACTGCGAGCACGATCAGCGCGCACATGACGCCCAGCGGCATCTGCGGGATCGCGACCACGCCGAACAGCGCCGCGCGGATGAGGTCGCAGCAGACCATGACGTCGCGCCGCGGGAACCGGTCCGCGATGCCGGCGAGCAGCGCGCCACCAAGGATGGCCGGCAGGTACGTCAGGGCATAGACGAGCGCGGTCAGCCCTGTCGATCCGGTGCGCTCGAAGACGAGGATCGCGAGGGCCACCCGGGCGATCTGGTCGCCCGCAATCGACTGCGCGTCGGCGAGCCAGATCGCGCGGAACTCGGCGACGCGCACGACATCACCGAAGGTCGCGCCATTCCGGCCCTGATGGTGCATACCGGTCCCTCTCTGCCCCCGCTGGGCAAACAGTAGCTGCTGCACGGCGACCCGATGTGAGGTAGAGCGTGCGTGCAGTAGCCATTACCTGGACAATCTGTTCGGCAGCTGCCGAGCGGAGCACTGCGACTGCCGCGCGTAGCCGAGATGGCCTACGTCGAAGGTCAGCCCAGGCGCCGCGCAGCACTACTGCCGGTCAGCGAAAGCGCGTGCCCGAAAAGGCGGGCAGCCCGGTTAGTGCGAGAAGACAGGCACGATGTGGGCTCGGGCCAGCGTGTGAAAGACCATGTTGAACGACACTGCTGCGGCGCTCGTGTCGGTGTCGACGCCGAGCGAGTCGACGTCCAGGGCGTGCACCACGAAGTAGTAGCGGTGCGGGCGGTCGCCAGGTGGCGGGTAGGCGCCGCCGTAGTCCTTGCTGCTCCAGTCGTTACGGACGTGGAACGCCCTTCCGGGCAAGGGTGCGTCGACGTGCCCGGCGCCCGTGGCGAGCGAGGTCGTCGATCCGGGAAGGTCGACCAGCACCCAGTGCCAGAAACCGGACGGCGTCGGGGCGTCCGGGTCGTAGCACGTCACAGTGAAACTCCTCGTGCCCTCGGGGAATCCCGACCAGGCAAGCTGCGGCGACATATTGCCCGCCTCGGGCTCGGCACCGGGATAGAGATGCTTGCGCGCGAGCTGCTCGCCTTCGCTGACGTCCGTGCTCGTCACGGTGAATGTGCCGACGACGGGGAGCAGCGAGTAGGGGTCCGGTGCAGGCGGACGTTCGAGGGTCATGGGCACACACTACGGTCGGGGTCATGGACGCGGATGCCCGGCAGCTCGTCGTCGGGATCGGCGGCTCGACCCGGGCGACGTCACTCACCGACGAGCTGCTGCGCACGGCGCTGGCCGAGGCGGAGGTTCGCGGTGCACGCACCATGGCGTTCGGCGGCGCGTTCCTGGCGCAGCTGCCCATCTACGTCGTCGACGAGGATTCGGCCGCTGCGGGCGAGCTGGTCACCGCGGTGGCCAGCGCCGACGGTCTGATCATCGCGACGCCCGGCTATCACGGCGGGATGTCCGGCCTGGTCAAGAACGGCGTGGACCACCTCGAATCGCTGCGCGCCGACGGGCGGCCGTACCTGTCGGGGCGGGCCGTCGGCACGATCGTCACCGCGGCCGGATGGCAGGCGTGCGGGACCACGCTCGCGTCGCTGCGTTCGACGATTCATGCGCTACGCGGCTGGCCCACGCCCTACGGCGTCACCGTGAATTCTGCCGATCCGGTGTTCGCCGAGGGCGGCGTGCTGCTCGAGCACATCGCCGCGGCACTGCGCCTGGTGGTCGATCAGGTCCTGGACTTCGCGCTGAGGGCATAACGCGCCCGCTCGACGGCGAGGCAGCGGTTCTCGACGTAGGCGATGCCGGCAGCCTCCGCCAGCGCGCGCGCCTCCGCGGAGACGATGCCGAGCTGCAGCCATACTGCGCTAGCACCTGCGGCGATGGCCTGCCGAACGATTTCCGCGGCGTCCTCGGACGGGCGGAAGACGTCGACCAGCCCGAATGGCTCGGGCACGTCGGCCAACGTCGGATACGCCTTTTCGCCGAACAGCTCGTCCGCGTACGGGTTGACCGGGATGATTCGCCAACCGTGCCGTTGCATCTGCGCCGGGATGGCATGCGCCTCTTTGCCCGGGTCGCGGCTGGCGCCGACCACCGTGATCGTGTCGTAGCTGCGGAGCAATCGTTCGGTCTCGTCCACGCCTCGCATAGCGCTCAAGGGGTGGCAGTTTGTTCCGGATGCAACCTGTCCGGCCACCGGTAGACGGCGGCGCCCAGCAGAATCGTGATCAGCACGTAGCATGCGGCGGTCGGGCCGAGCTTGGTCTCCGCGCCCGCGCTGACCGCCAGCGCGGCGACCACAACGGAGAACTCGCCGCGCGGGACGAGCGTGACCGCAGCCCGCCAGCGGCCGCGCCGCCTGACGCCGGCTCGCCTTGCGGCGACGTACCCGGTGGCCATCTTGGTGCCAGCCGTGAGCGCGGCCAGCAGCAGTGCCAGCGGCAGTACCGGCGGAAGCGTATGGGGATTGGTCGCCAGGCCGAATGCCACGAAGAACACCGCTGCGAAAACGTCCCGCAGCGGCGCCAGCACCTCGGCGGCCGTCTCCGCCACGCTGCCCGAAACGGCGATGCCGACCAGGAACGCCCCGACCGCAGCGGAGACATGCAGCCGCTCGGCGAGGCCCGCCACCAGCAGGGTGAGGCCCAGCACGCCGAGCAACAACGACTCGTTGTCCTGCGCCGCGACCAGCTTCGTGACGTGCCCACCGAAGCGCGTGGCCACCACGATGACGGCGCCTACCGCTGCGACAGCGATCAGGACAGCGAGCACCACCTTGCCGGCCCCGCCGCCGGCGAGGAGCGCAGTCAGCAAGGGCAGATACAGAGCCATCGCGACGTCCTCGATGACCAGCACGCCCAGGATGGTCGGCGTCTCATGGTTGGCCAGCCGTCCGTTGTCGGTGAGCATCTTGGCGATCACACCGGACGACGACACCCACGTGATACCGCCGAGCGCCACCGCCGCCACCCCGCCCCATCCCGCGATCAACGCCACCAGGACGCCGGGCACTGCATTGAGCAGCCCGTCCAGCACGCCGATCGGCGCCTGGGTGCGCAGGCTGGCGCGCAGTTCGCTGGCCGAGTACTCCAGGCCGAGCATGACGAGCAGCAGGATCACTCCGATGTCCGCGGCGACCCGGACGAAGTCCTCGCTGGCCGACAGCTCCAGCACCCCGCCCTGCCCGAAGCACAGACCGCCAAGCAGGTACAAGGGGATCACGGGAATCCGGAACCGCCGCGCGAGGCGGCCGAGCAGGCCCAGCGTGAACAAGACGGCGCCGAGTTCGATGAGCAGCACGGCGACGTTTGTCGCGCCGTGGCCGCCGTTCACTCCGCGCTGCCGTCCAGGATGCGTGCCAGCTGGTCGATCGCGGTCCGCGTCCCCACGATGACGACCAGGTCGTCGACGTGCAGCACAAACTCGGGCGTCGGCGAGGGCAGCGCGGTGCCCTCCCGCAGCACTGCGACGATCGACGCGCCGGTGCGCGTGCGCGCATGCGTCTCACCTAGCGGGCGGCCCGCGAACGGCGAGCCGTCCGGGACGGGCAGCTGCTCGACGACCAGGCCCTCGACCGGCGACGGGAACACCACCCGCGGTGCGGCCAGGACTTCGGCGACGGCGATCGCCTCCTCGCCGGTGAGCGTGACGCCGGCGGCGGCGCCGTCGCCCTCGTCGTCGTAGATCACGAAGTCGCGCTGGCCGGTCCGCCGGATCACGATGCCGACGTGCCGGCCCTCGTGCAGCGCCAACTCGTGGCACACACACACCGATGCCGGGAAGTACCCGGCTGGTGATGTCCACACTCACGTCGGCAAGACTACGGGGGTGATCGCTCTCGGCACGTTGGAATGGCGCCCGGCACACGGCGAACTGGTCGCCGCTCCGGTCGCCAGGGCGCTGGCCTCGTGGGACGCCGAGGTCTCCGTAGCCCCTATCGACCCGTCGCTCGCCGACACCGCGGCGTTCTGCGAGCGGTACGGCGTTTCGCCCGACGACTCGGCGAACTGCGTCGTCATCGCCGGTCGCCGCGGCTCCGACACGTCGTATGCGGCTTGCGTGGTGCTGGCCGCGACACGCGCCGACGTCAACGGCGTGGTGCGCCGCAGGCTCGTCGCCCGCAAGGCGTCATTCGCGCCGATGGATGACGCAGTGCGGCTGACCGGCATGGAGTACGGCGGCATCACTCCGATCGGATTGCCCGCCGAGTGGCCGGTGCTAATCGACGCTGCTGTGCTGCGGCGCGATGTCGTGGTCATCGGCAGCGGGATCCGCGCCTCGAAGCTCGCGCTTCCGGCCGAGGCTCTGGGCAGGCTTCCCGCCGCGGAGGTGATCGACGGCCTAGCGACCTGAGGCGAGCTGAACCGCGGACCGGCGTGTCACGTGATGAGTGGTAGATGCCGAATTGCTCGTCCGAAAGGCTCGCGATGACCCACCCGCCCAGTTCCGCAGTATGGAATGCGACCCAGATCGAGCGCGCCGGCGAAATCGATACTGACGCCCGCCGTCTGCTCGTCCGTGGCCTCACGGTCGTGGGCCTGGCAGGAATCGCCCTCATCCATCTGGTCGAGCTCCCGGACACCTGGCGCGAGTCGCCCGGGCTGGGCGCGCTGTTCCTCGTGCTGGTCATCGCCGCCGTAGTCGTCGGCGGTGCACTCGTCTACCAGGACGCCACGCCGGTCTGGCAGCTGAGCGCTCTCGTCGCCCTCGGGCCGATCGTCGGCTATGTGGTCACCCGCAGCGCCGACCTGCCGTTCGACCACGACGACGTCGGCAACTGGCTGGAGCCGTCGGTGCTGGTGGCGACGTTCATCGAGGTCAGCGTGCTCGCGCTGTGCGCGTACGCCCTACTTGCCACGAAGGCACGCTCAGCGCGCCGATAGGCCACGACACCCGGGCCCCGACCTGCACCGGCGCCACCACATCCTCGATGATGCCCTCGTGACTGGTGACCGCTCGCTGCCTATGTACCGGCTCGTCATGGCACTGGCCACCCCGATCGTGCGGTGGTGGGGGCGGCTGGAGGTGGTCGGCCTTGATTGCGTTCCGCTGAGCGGGCCAACCGTGCTGATGGGCAATCACGACAGCTACTGGGACCCGGTCGTCGCCGGGGTGGCGACCGCCCCGCGGCGGCAAATCCGCGCACTTGCCAAGGCGTCGCTGTGGCGGTCCCGGCCGCTCGCGTGGGTGCTGAGCGCCATGGGGCAGATCCCGATCGAGCGCGGCCGCGGCGACACCGAGGCGCTCGGCGCTGCGATCGAGCAGTTGCGTGCCGGCGCCTGCGTGGGGGTGTTCCCGGAGGGCACGATCTCCCGGGGCGCGACTCTGCGCGCCCACAGCGGAGCGGGCCGGTTGGCGGTGGCGGTACCGGAGACCCGCGTGGTGTGCGGGGTCTTGACCGGCTCCGTCGACATCGCGCGGTTCCCGAAGCGGCCGCGGCTGCGGGTCGAGTACTTCGAATTGCCGCTCAATGGGGAGGAGACGCCGCTCGCGCTGACCCGGCGGGCGCTGGCCGCCATCCGGGCGCTGGCTCCGCCGGTCGCCGCCGGCCGACGAGCATCAGTGCGCGCGTAGCGCGGGAGGCAGGTACGCCGCGCCGGGCCCACGCGCAGCAAGTGTGTCATCGGGGTTCGACATCGCGCAGGTGCGCAGCGACAGGCACCCGCAACCGATGCACGAGTCGAGTCCGTCACGCAGCTTGGTCAGCGCGGCGATCTGCTCGTCGAGGCGCCCCCGCCAGCTCCGCGACAGCCGCGACCAGTCCTCCTTCGTAGGGGCGCGCCCGTCGGGCAGGGTCGCCAGCGCGGCGGCTACCTCGTCCAGAGACAGCCCGACGTTGCGCGCCGCACGGATGAACGCCAGCCGCCGCAGCACGTTGCGTTGGTAGCGGCGCTGCCCGCCCGACGTGCGGGCCGCGTGCACCAAGCCGACCCGTTCGTAGAAGCGCAACGCGGACGGGGCGAATCCGCTGCGGTGTGCCACCTCACCGACCGTGAGCAGGTCTGTTGTTCGCATGGAGCGAAGTTCCTGACTTGACTTGAAGTTGACTTCAACTATCAGGATGACGGCAACACGTCGAGATCGCAAGGAGGGCACATGCCCATCGGATTGATCACTGGCGCGTCGAAGGGCCTGGGTCGGGCGCTGGCGCGCGCGCTGGCCGACCGGGGCTGGACGCTCGTCCTCGATGCTCGCGGAGCGGCCGCCCTTGAGGCCGTCGCCCAGGAGCTGCCGGATGCCGTCGCCATCCCCGGCGACGTGACGAACCCGCGGCACCGCAAGGCACTGGCCGCCGCGGTTGCGGAACGGGGCCGGCTCAGCCTGCTCGTCAACAACGCCAGCTATCTCGGCCCAAGTCCGATGCCCAGCCTGGCTGAGTATCCGCTGGACGAGTTCGCGTGGGTCTACGAGGTGGACGTGATCGCGCCGTTGGCGCTAATCCAGCAGGTGTTGCCGGTGTTCGCAGAACATGCAGCCGTACTGAATATCAGCTCAGATGCTGCCGTCGAACCGTACGCGGGTTGGGGTGGCTACGGCTCGGCGAAGGCGGCTCTCGACCACCTCAGCGCGATTCTGGCTGCCGAGCACGCAGAACTATCGGTGTACGCCGTCGACCCGGGCGACATGCGCACGGAGATGCACCAGGCGGCGTTTCCCGGCGAGGACATCTCGGACCGGCCGGACCCGGAAACCGTGGTGCCCGGCCTGTTGCGGCTGCTCGACGAGCGCCCACCCAGCGGCCGGTACCGCGCGCAAGCGCTGGAGCCGGCATGAAATTCGAGTTGCCGGGCGAGCTGGCCGCGACGAGGCCGCCGGAGTTGCGCGACCAGGTGCGCCTGCTCGTCGCCCGGCCCGACGGCATGGCGCACGCGCGATTCGCCGACATCGGGGCCTTCCTGGCGCCGGGCGATCTTGTCGTGGTGAACACGTCGGCCACGCTCGCCGCCGCGGTCGACGGCACGCGCCGGGACGGCCGCGAAGTCACCGTCCATTTTTCGACGGCGCTCGACGACGGGACGTGGCTCGTCGAGGTGCGTCCGGCGGCGAACGCGACCGGCCCGGTGCCCGACGCGTCGGCCGGTGAGCGGATCACGCTGCCGGCAGGCGTGATCGTCGCCCTGATGGAGTCGCGCGGGCGACTCTGGCGAGCCGGCGTCGGCGTCGAGGCCGACGTCCTCGACTACCTCGCGAGACACGGACGGCCCGTAACGTATTCATACGTCAAGGGCCGCTGGCCGCTCGACGCATACCAGACCGTGTTTGCTCGCGATCCCGGCAGCGCAGAGATGCCGAGCGCCGGGCGCCCATTCACGACGGGTCTTGTCACGGAGTTGGTCAGCGCCGGCGTGATCGTCGCACCGATCACCTTGCACACGGGGGTCTCGTCGCTGGAGGAGGGCGAGCCGCCGCTGCCCGAGCGATACCGCGTTCCACGCGCGACGGCACGCCTCGTCAACCTCACCCGTGCGTCCGGCGGCCGCGTCGTCGCGGTCGGCACGACGGTGACGCGCGCCTTGGAGACCGTGGCGCACGTCGACGGCTGGGTCGGCCCGAGATCGGGTTGGACGGACCTGGTGCTCGGACCGAATCGTCCCGCCCGGGTCGTCGACGGACTGATCACCGGCTGGCACGCGCCGGGCGCCTCCCATTTGTGGTTACTCGAAGCGGTTGCCGGCGCCGAGCTGGTGGCTCCGGCCTATCAGGAGGCCTTGCGGCACCGCTACTTGTGGCACGAATTCGGCGACAGCTGCCTGTTACTGCCCAAGCGCCGCCAGTAGCGCGTCGTGCAGCAGGCCGTTGCTGGCTGCGGCGTTGCCTTGCTGGACACCTGGGACGCCGTCCAAGCCGGTGAACCGCCCCCCGGCCTCGACGACGATGGGCGCGATCGCGGCCATGTCCCACAGCGACAATTCCGGTTCAGCGGCGACGTCGACGGCGCCCTCGGCGACGAGCATGTACGACCAGAAGTCCCCGTACGCCCGGGTTCGCCACACCCGGCGCGCCAGGGCAAGGAACCGGTCCCGCGACGCCGCCCACGCGCCGATCGACGCATAGGACAGGCTGGCGTCGGCGAGCGAGGCCACCCGCGACACCGCCAGCCGCCGCGGCTCGGCACCCAGGGCGCTCACCCACGCCCCGCCGCCGCGCCGGGCCCACCACCGTCGCGCGAGCGCCGGCGCCGACACCACTCCGACCACCGGGTCGGGGCCGTCCAGCAGCGCGATCAGCGTCGCCCACACCGGCACACCGCGGACGAAGTTCTTCGTGCCATCGATCGGATCGATCACCCAGTGGCGCGTGGCATCGCCGGAGCGGCCGAACTCCTCACCCCAGACCGCGTCCTCCGGTCGCGCATCGGCCAGCCGGTGGCGTAGCGACTCCTCGACGGCACGGTCGGCGTCGGTCACCGGAGTCAGGTCGGGCTTGGTGTGCACGACGAGGTCGCGTGCCCCGAAACGTCCCAAGGTGATCGTGTCTGCGGCGTCTGCCAACGACAGCGCGAGCGCGAGATCATCCACGGCAGCACGGTACCGAGGTATCCATGGGGTGCGGGACGCGCTCATACTGCGACCGGGGGGTGCGGTGCTGCGCGTGCGGCTGCTCGGCGACTTCGCGGTCCAAGTGGACGGACGCGAAGTAGCCGACGCTGCGTGGCGGCGCCGCAAGGCACGCACCCTCGTCAAGCTCCTGGCGCTCGCACCCGGACATGTCCGGCACCGCGACGAGCTCATCGAGGCGATGTGGCCGGACGCTGCCTCGGGTGCCAACAACCTGCACCAGGCGCTGTTCGCCGCTCGCCGCGCGGTGCTGGCCGAGGCGTACCTGCAGCTGCGCGACGAACGAATCGTCCTGGGCGAACCGGTCGCAGTCGACGTGGACGAGTTCGAGGCGGCGGCCGAGCTGGCAGAGCGAACCGGCCGCCCCGACCACGCGCAAGCGGCCGTCGCCTTGTATGGCGGCGAGCTGCTGCCCGGGGACCGCTACGAGCCGTGGAGCGAGCCGCGCCGCACCGAGCTGCGCCGCCGCCACCACGGCCTGGTCGCGGACCTCGCGGTCGCGCAGGTGAATGCCGGTGACCACGAGGCGGCGCTCGCCCTGCTCCGACCGGTGCACGCCGCCGACCCGCTCGACGAGGGGGTCGCCAGGCTGCTCATCCGCACGCAACTGGCCGCCGGACGCCGCTCGGCTGCGGTCGCGACGTTCCACCATCTCGTCGAGTCGCTGCGCGACGAACTCGGCGTCGTGCCGGCCGCCGAAACACAAGAGCTCGGCCGCGAGCTCGCCGCGCGGCCCGAACACGCCCCTGTCGCCACGCCGCACAATTTGCCGCTTCGGCTGTCGAGTTTCGTCGGCCGGGAGCGCGAGCTGACCGACGTGCAGGCCCTGCTGCGACACACCCGGCTGTTGACGCTCACCGGCACCGGCGGTTGCGGCAAGACCCGCCTTGCCGTCGAGCTCGCCGAGGCACAGCTCGAGGAGTACCCGGGCGGCGTGCACCTGGTCGAGCTGGCGCCGCTGTCGACGTCCGATGCGGTGCCGCGAGCACTCGCCGCCACGCTCAGTGTGCAGCAGACCCCGGACGTCGATCCGACGGCGGCCATCGCACACCGAATCAAGCGCCAGCTTGCCCCGATGCTGCTCGTCGTCGACAACTGCGAACACCTCGTCGACGCCGCGGCAGCGCTCGCACACCAACTGCTGACCAACGCGCCCAACCTCACCGTGCTCGCCACCAGCCGGCAGCCGTTGCTGCTGCCGGGCGAGGTCGTCTGGCGCGTGCCGTCGCTGGCGCTGCCCGATGGGGCCACCGCGCCGGAGCGCTACGAGTCGGTGCGGCTGCTGTTGGAGCGCGCCGCCGCGGCCGCGCCCGGGTTCGCGCTCAAGGACGGCAATGCGGCAGACGTCGTCACGCTGTGCCGCCGCCTTGATGGTTTGCCACTCGCCCTCGAGCTCGCCGCCGCCCGCCTGCGAACGCTGCAGTTGTCCGAGCTCGTGGCCCGACTGGACGACCGGTTCGCACTGCTCGTCGGCGGCAGCCGGATCGGGCTCACCCGGCAGCAGACGCTGCGCGCCACCGTCGACTGGAGTCACGACCTGCTCATCGAGTCGGAACGGTTGCTGCTACGCCGGCTGGCCGTCTTCGCGGGCGGGTTCACGCTGGCCGCCGCCGAGGCGGTATGCCCTGACGAGCGGCTAGACCGCGCGTCCGTCGCCGAGTTGCTCACCGGCCTGGTCGACCGCTCGCTCGTCACTGCCGTGGAGGGCGCCCCACGGTACCGGCTGCTGGAGACGATCCGCGAATACGCCACCGAGCGGCTTACCGGAAGCGGTGAGACGGGACAGTTGCGCAACCGGCACGCGGCGTGGGTGCTTGCCGTTGCCGAGCAGGCCGAGCCCGAGCTCGCGCATACGGGCCGGCCAGGCGCGTTCCGGCTGCTGGCCGTCGAGGACGGCAACCTGCGCGCTGCCCTCGCATGGCTGCAGGAGACGGACCCGGCCGCCGCACTGCGCCTCGCCGGGCTGCTGTGGCGGTACTGGTTTCGCTCCGGGCGGCTGGCCGAGGGGCTGCAGGCGCTGCAGCGAGCGGTCGACGCAACGCCGAGTCCGACGCCGGACCGGACGCGCGCCCTTCTCGGCGTGTGCGGGCTCACCAACCGGGCGGGACGCATCAGCGCCTGGGACGTCTACGCCGCGGAGCGGGTGCGCATCTTCACCGAACTCGGCGATCCGGCCGGGGTGAGCCGCGCCCAGTTCTACGTGGGTGTGCAGGCCTGGCTCACCCAGGAGTTCGAGCGCTCGCTGGCGGCTTTCGACACGGCCCTCGCGGTGGCCACCGAGCACGGCCTTGAGGCGCAGGCGGCCGCGGCACTTTTCGGCATGGCCGCCATCGCGTCCATGCAGGGCCGGCCTGCCGACGCGGAGCCTGTGCTGACGGATGTGCTGGACCGGGTGGAGCGGCTGTCCGGCGAGCCGGTGCCGGTGTTCAACGTCATGCCCATCCCGCGCCACGAGCGCGGACGAGACCCGCGCTACGTGATCTTCGAGGAAACCGCGACCTCGTTCATCGAACCGACCGGGCGGCTGGCGGTCGGCTACGTCCTCGCCAATCTCGGCAGCGTCGCCCGCGAGGCCGACGACCACGAGCTCGCCCGGGAAAGGTACGAGCGAGCGCTCGCGATCTTCGAGGATGCCGACGACGACGCGGGCATCGCGCTTGCGCTGTCGCGGCTGGGCAACCTGGCCGGAGCCACCAATGAGATGCCTCGCGCGCAGGCCCAGCTCGAGGCGGCGCTGCGCATGTTCCGGCGCACCCGGGACGCACGCAGCATCGGCCAGACGATCGCCAACCTCGGTTACTGGATCGCGATGGCCGGCGACCTGGGTCGTGGCCGCGCCATGGTCGAGCGCAGCGAAGCGATGTTCCGTGAGCACGGCGACCGTCCCGGGCTTTATGCCGCCCTCTCGCATCTCGGTGCGCTGGCGCTGGTCGAGGGCGATGTGCCCGCGGCCCGGCGGGCGTTCACGGAGGAGGTCGAGGTCGAGCGCTTGCTCGACTCGCCGATGCACCTCGCGTGGGTGCTCGTCGATCTGGCCGAGGCGACCTGCCGCGCCGGCGACGATCCCACGCCGTTCCTTTCCGAGGCACGCCGGCTGTTCGCAGAGACCGGGCGCGCCGACGGCCTCGCCGCTGTAAGCGAGCTGTAAGAGCGGCCGACTAGACACGTACCGACCAACCACTCCGAGGGGGAGACTCCATGACTACCACTGCGCTCGGCGACGCCACGATCAGCGAGCTGCGCGAGACGCTGCGCGGCACGGCAATCGTTCCCGGCGACGCCGACTACGACGCTGCACGCGCCGTCTGGAACGGTATGCACGACAAGCACCCGGCGGTCATCGTGCGCTGCGCCGGCACCGCCGATGTGATCACGGCGGTGCGATTCGCCCGCAGCCAGGGGCTGACCATCGCGGTGCGCTCCGGCGGACACTCGATCCCGGGCTTCTCGACCGTCGACGACGGGATCGTCATCGACCTGTCGCCGATGAAGGGAATGCACGTCGACGTCGCGGCGCGCACCGCGCGAGCGCAGGGCGGGCTCACCTGGCACGACTTCGACCATGAGACGCAGGCGTTCGGCCTCGCGGTCACCGGTGGGCTGGTGTCGAGCACGGGCATTGCCGGGTTCACGCTCGGCGGCGGCCTCGGTCACCTGGCGCGCACCCACGGGCTCGCCTGCGACAACCTGATCGGCGCCGACGTAGTCACCGCTGACGGCAATCTGGTGCGGGCGAGTGCGGAGGAGAACGCGGACTTGTTCTGGGCGTTGCATGGCGGCGGCGGCAACTTCGGCATCGTCACGTCGTTGGAGTACCGGCTGCACCCGCACGGTCCGATGATCTACGGCGGGCCGATCTTCTATACGGGCGACAAGACCGAAGAGCTCCTCGCGGCGTACCAGGACTGGACCGCGAACCAGCCCAGGGAGGTCAACTCGCTGATGGCGCTGACTGTGGCGCCGCCGCTGCCGTTCCTGCCTGCGGACGTGCACGGCAAGCCGATCGCGATCGTCGCCGGCTGCTACGCCGGAGCGATGGAAGACGGCGAGAGGCACTACACGGCGCTGAAGAAGTTCGGCCCACCGATTGCCGACCTGCTCGGCCCGATGCCGTACGTCGCGCTGCAGGGCCTGCTCGACCCGCTGTGGGGACCGGGGATGGCGAACTACTTCCGGGGCGGCTTCCTCACCCGGCTCGGGCCCGACGTTGCCGCGACGGTGCGGTCCTTCGTCGACCGGCGCCCGGCCGGGCTGGTGTCGGAGTTCCACGTGCACCACATGGGCGGAGCGGTTGACGATGTCAGCCCGGACGGCACCGCTTACGCCGGACGAGGCGTGCCGTACGTGACGAACATCATCAGCCGCTGGGCGAACCCGACCGACGCCGACGAGAACATCACCTGGGCGCGCGATTTCGCGGCGGCACTCGAGCCGTACTCGGCCACGCAGACCTACCTGAACTTCCTCGGTGACACCGGTCCGGACCGGTCCCGCGCGGTCTACCCACCGGCCACCTACGCGCGATTGGCCGACGTCAAGCGGCGCTACGACCCGGAGAATGTTTTCCACCTGAATCAGAATGTCGCTCCTGCGGAGGCCCATGGCTGACGACCTGCTCGCCGCGGTGGCCGCGTTGGTCACGGAATACCAGCGCGGCCTCGCCGACCGGCCGGTGCGGGCACGCGCCCGAGTCGACGAACTACGCACCCTGCTCGGCGGGCCGACTCCGGACGGCCCCGCCGAGCCGGCCGACGTGATCGCCTCACTGGCCGAAGCACTGGACGTCGGGGGGGTTGCCACCTCCGGACCGCGCTACTTCGGCTTCGTGACCGGCGGTGCCCTGCCAGCGACGGTCGCTGCGGACTGGCTGGCCACCGGGGCCGACGTCAACGCGGCGGCCTACGTGATGAGCCCGGTGGCCGGCGTCGCCGAGGACGTCGCGCTGGCCTGGATCGGCGACCTGCTCGGGCTGCCGGCGAGTGTGTCGGCCGGCTTCGTGACCGGCGCGACGATGGCCAACTTCACCGGACTGGCCGCCGCCCGGCACCACGTTCTCGCCAAGGCCGGTTGGGACGTCGAGCGGGACGGACTGCAGGGCGCCCCACACGTACATGTCGTGGTCGGGGAGGAGCGGCACGTCACCATCGACGCCGCGCTGCGCTATCTCGGCCTGGGTGAGGCGACGGCGCACGTCGTGCCGGCCGACGAGCAGAGCCGGATGCGCGCCGACCTGCTGGCCGGTGTGCTGGCCCGGTGTGCCGGGCCGACGATCGTCTGCGCTCAGGCCGGCAATGTGAACACCGGCGCCGTCGACCCGATCGCGCCGATCTGCGAGCTGGCCCATGCCCACGACGCCTGGGTACACGTCGACGGCGCGTTCGGCCTTTGGGCGGCAGCCAGCCCCGCGCTGCGGCCGCTGGTCGCCGGGCTGGGCGCCGCCGACTCCTGGGCCACCGACGCCCACAAGTGGCTGAACGTCCCGTACGACTCGGGGCTGGCTTTCGTGGCCCACCCCGAGGCGCACCGGGCCGCGATGCGCAAGACGGCCGGCTATTTCCCGGACGAGCGCCCGGGTGAGCGTGACGGCGACGCGTTCGTGCCGGAGAGCTCGCGCCGGGCGCGAGGCTTCGCGGTGTGGGCGGCGTTGCGCACACTCGGCCGCTCCGGGGTGGCCGAGCTCGTGGACCGCTGCTGCGTGCTAGCGCGCCGCTTCGCGGTCTCCCTCGGCGAGGTGCCCGGTGTACAGATCCTCAACGACGTCGTGCTCAACCAGGTGCTGGTGCGCTTCGGCGATTCGGACGAGGTCACCCGCCGGGTGATCGCCGCGGCGCAGGACGACGGCACCTCGTGGTTCGGCGGGACGGTGTGGAAGGGAATGGCCGCGGCGCGCATCTCGGTGTCGAACTGGTCTACCACCGAGGCCGACGTCGATCGCTCGGTCGCCGCGATCCGGAAGGTGTTCTAACGCCACCAGGGTGTACGGCGCTGCGTGGCGACCGCCTCGGCGGGCTCGATCAGTTCGGCGAGATGCGGCGTGATGTGCTGCAGATGCTGGTCGACCCACAACGTGCAGGACGGGTAGCTGATCGGGGTCGCAGTGCCGAGCGGGTCGATCATCGGCGGCTCGAGCGGCGGGCTCGCGCCGTTGGGGCGTTCGACGTGGGCCGCCAGTCGGTCGAACCAGCTGGCGATCTCGTCCGCCCGCGCCCCGAGCTCACCGCCGGCCGGCTCGGGCGCGGTGGCCGGGTTGGGCAGGCCGGCCAGCGAGTGCGCGGTGAGGCGCAGCCGGGTGGCGCCCGTGACGAGCCGCCACAGGTCGTTCTTGGGCACCCGCTTGGAACCCTGTTCGGCGAGGAACCCGCGCAGCGCGTCGTCCAGGCGGACGCCCGCGGTGACGGCCGGTGCCGCACGGGGCGTCTCGTGCCGCAACCCGAGGGCCCACCGCGCCGCCTGCGCCAGGTAAGCGCCGCCGAGGCGGAAGGCGTCGGCCAGGTCGTCACCGACGACGGCCGCCGCGCCACGCGGCCAGAACAGCGCACCGGCGACCAGGCTCACGGCGCAGCCGATGGCGACGTCCTCGATGCGCACTACGCCGATCTTCCAGCCCTCCGGAACGAGCAGGTTGAACAGCACGGACACGACCACGGTGAACGCGGCTTGCCCGAGCGCGAACGGCGCAGTTCCGGGCGCGTACGACGCGACGAAGATCGCGACCGGCAGTGCCGCCCACAGCGCCCAGTGCTCGGTGCCGATCGCCGCGATCAGCAGCCCGCCGACCGCGAAGCCCAACACGGTCCCGAGCAGCGCGCGCAGCGCCGTGGAGCCCGTCGCGGTCGCGTTGGTGCGCAGCACCGACAGTGTGCCGAGCACGACCCAGAACCCGTGCTGCACGCTTGCCAGATCGGCGATGGCGACCGCGGCGGCCAAGGCGATCGCGCCGCGCAGGCTGTTGAGGAACCATACGGAGCGCACGCTGGCGTGCCCGGCGACCAGCCGGCGCGCGTCGGTGAGGCCGCCACCGACGGGCAGGCCGCCGGCCCAGCGCATGCGCTGCGCGGCGATGGTGTCGGGGTCGGCCATCCGGGTGGCGATCAGCGCGTCGGAGGCCGCGGCCTGTGTGGTCACCGCGACCGTTCGCGCATGGAAGGACAGGTGTACAGCGTCACTGTATTCTGGGCGGTCCGGCCGCATGTCTCGCAGGTGCTGGATGCTTTCCGCGAGCGTGCGGTTGAGCCGATCCAGGTCGGGACGACGGCGCTCGCCCGACAACATCGCGGCGGTGTCGCGCAGCACATCGGCGGTGGAACCGAGCAGCTCCCGTTCGACCGGCTCCGTGGCACACAGGTTCGTATACTCGCTCAGGCTGTCGTTGACGACCGAGGCGCACCACTCGAGCAGGCCCACGAGGCTTTCCAGTGCGCGGTCGGTTGTTGCCAGTCCAGTGGGCCGGTACGGGGTCGCCGTGAAGGCGGCCATCAGTTCGTGCTTGGCGTCGATAGTGGCAGCGCGGTGCTCGGGCCGGACGTCGCCGGACAGTGCCGCGGTGAGCTGATCTCCCAGTGCTGCGGCCAGCCGGGCAGCCGCGCTGCGCAGCCGGTCGCCGGGCGGCGGCGGCGAGAGAACGAGCACCGCGATCGTTCCGGCAACCGACGCCAGCCACCAGCCGGCGAGCCGGTCGGGGATCATGTCGTTGGTGCCGGGCGACGCAGCGGGGAGGACATACGCCAGCATCGCAGCGGCGCCGCCCGACGCGGCGTTCGGCCCGGCGACCCCGGCGAACAGCACGGCGAACGCGACGACGAGGGTGACCGACGCGGCCAAGGCCGTGTTCGAGTTGACCGCCGTGCCGATGATCAGCAGCACGCTGCCGGTGACTGCCAGGCCGGTGTGCGCGATCAGCTTGTCCCGCCTGGTGCCGCCGAACGTGGCCAGCACCAGCGTGGCGAAGCCGCCGAACGCGGCGAATGTCGCCATCTGGAGGTTGCCGATGACCTCGTACGTCAGCGCGAACAGTCCGGGCACCACGAGCGTGGCACGGACGGCCCGCAACGCGGCGGGCTTCGACCAGACCGGCAACCACTCCCTGAACATCAGGGAGACACTAACGTTTTTCGGGTGATCGAGGCGTTGCTTTCGCCGCCGGGCCGGGCTCTGCTGGCCGAGCTGGAGAGCGCGGACGACCTCGGGTCGATGCGGCTCGCGGCCTCACTGCGGCGGCGGTATCCCGGCGACCTGGTGGCCCTCGCACTGACCCAGGCCGAGCTGCGCCGCGCGGCGGCGGTGAAGTTCAGCCGTGCCGCGGAGATGTTCTTCACCCGTCCCGGCCTGGAGCAGGCGTCGGCCGAGATCATCGCCAGGCACCGGGCGCTGCGGTTGCTCGGCACGGGTCGGATCGCCGACCTGTGCACCGGCATTGGCGGCGACCTGATCGCGCTTGCCGCGTCCCACGAGGTTCTTGCGGTCGACAGCGATGCTGTGCACCTGCGGATGGCCGAGCTCAATGCTGCGGCGTACGGGGTCGCCGGCAATGTGGCCGCGCGACTTGCCGATGTGCGCACCCTCGACCTGAATGGCGTGGACGCGGCGTTCGTGGATCCGGCGCGGCGGCTCGGCGAACGTCGCCTCCCCAGCGGCGAGAGCGAACCGCCGCTCTCGTGGTGCCTGGGACTCGCCGACGTGGTGCCGGCGGTAGCGGTCAAGCTCGCGCCGGGCGTCGACCGGGGCGCCGTCCCTCCCGGATGGGAACTCGAGTTCGTCGCGGACCGCCGCGAGCTGAAGGAGGCCACCGCCTGGTCTCCGACGCTGGCCACCGCCACGCGACGGGCGACGGTGCTCCCGGCCGGCGACACGCTGGTTGCCGGGGACGGCGCAGCGATCCCCGTCGGCGAGCCGGGGGAGTACCTGCTCGATCCCAACCCAGCGGTGACGCGGGCCGGCCTCGTCGCGGAGCTTGCCCGGGCGACCGGCACCTGGCAGATCGACGAGCACATCGCCTTCCTCGCCGCGGATGCCCCGGTCCGCACACCGTTCGCGCGCACCATGCGGGTGATCGAGTCAGCGCCGTGGAAGGAGAAGGCACTCGCCGGCCGGCTTGCCGCGTTGGGCTTCGGTGCCGTGGACATCCGCCGCCGGGGCCTCGCGGGTAACGTCGAGCAGCTGCACCGGCGGCTCAAGCTGCGCGGCGGCGCGAAGGCCACGCTCGTCATGACTCGCAAGCAGGGACGTCCGTGGAGCCTCGTCTGCGTCGACTACCGTCCAAGCGATGAGTGACTTCGGCGTGAGCGATCTGGCGGAGCGCCGGGTGTTGCGCACGTACCTGGCCGGCGGCCGACTGCACACGATGCCGCGCCGCGGCGCTAAGCGGAGGATCGTACTCGACTATCTCGCTGCCCGGTTCGAGCCGGGCGTGCGCTATCCCGAGTCCGAGGTAAACGCGGTGCTGCGCGCCTACGACGACGACGTCGCGGCGTTGCGCCGTTATCTTGTCGACGAGGGGCTGCTCAGCCGCGAGGCCGGCGTCTACTGGCGAACCGGCGGATGGGTGGACGTCCTGACATGACCATCGCCGACCGCGGCCGGGTGCCGCCGTTCCACGCCATGCGAGTCCTTCAGCTGGCGCATGCTCGCCGCGCTGCTGGGCTGCCGGTGTACGTCCTCAACGCCGGGCAACCCGGAACGCCCGCCCCGGCGCCGGTGCTGGCGGCCGCTCGCCGGACGCTCGACGCCGACCGGCTCGGCTACACGTCGCAGGTCGGCATCCCCGCGTTGCGCGACGCGATCGCCGGCCACTACCGGCACTGGTACGGGCTTTCCGTGTCGCGCGACGATGTGGTGGCGACCACCGGCTCGTCCGGCGGCTTCCTGCTCGCGTTCCTGGCCGCGTTCGATCCGGGCGACCTGGTCGTGCTGACACGCCCCGGCTACCCGGCCTACCGCAACGTGCTCGCGTCGCTGGGCTGCCGGGTGCTCGAGCTGCCGTGTGGGCCGGACACCCACTTCCAGCCGACCGTCGTGGCGCTGGAGGCGCTTTCGGAAGTGCCCGCGGGTGTCGTTGTCGCCAGCCCCGCCAACCCGACCGGCACGATGCTGACGCCGTCCGAGCTGGCAGGCATTGCCGCTTGGTGCGACGTCAATGGTGTCCGCCTCGTGAGCGACGAGATCTACCACGGCATCACCTATACCGGCGCGCCGTCATGCGCCTGGTCCACCAGCCGCAATGCGATCGTCGTCAACTCGTTCTCGAAGTACTTCTCCATGACGGGCTGGCGCCTCGGTTGGCTGCTTGTCCCGGACGAGCTGCTCGACTCGGTCGACCGGTTGGCTAGCAACTTCGCGCTGTGCCCGCCCACCCTCGCCCAGCATGCGGCGGTCCACGCGTTCGACGCGTACGCCGAGCTGGACGCGAACGTTGCCCGCTACCGCACCAACCGCCACCTGCTGCTCGACCGCCTACCCACGATCGGCCTCGACCGGCTCGCTCCTGCGGACGGCGCGTTCTACATCTACGCCGACGTGTCGCGCTGGACGTCGGACTCCCTGGCGTGGGGTGCACGTCTGCTCGACGACACGGGCGTCGCAGTGGCCCCGGGCGTTGACTTCGATCCAATCGACGGCGGCAGATTCATCCGGATGTCGTTCGCCGGGGACACCGCCGAGGTCGCCGAAGCGGTCGATGTCCTCGGCGACTGGCTCGCGAGCCAGGGCTAGCCGGCGAGGGGCGGAAGGTCGAAGTGCTGGCGGATCTTCGCCTGCACCTCGCGGACGGGCGCGGAAGCGTCGATGCTCGCGACGAACTCCTTGCGCTGGAAGATCTCGATCAACGGCTTGGTCTTCTCGTGGTAGTCCGCGACGCGGACCGCCAGTGCCTCGAGGTTGTCGTCCTCGCGGGCGGCGAGACGCCCACCGCACACGTCACACACCTCGGGCACTTTCGGCCGGTGCGCGATCAGGTTGTAGTCCAGCCCACACTGGGTGCACAGTCTCCTGGCCAGCACCCGCCGTTGCATCTCCTCGTCGGGCAACTCCAGGTTGATCACGCCGTCAATGTCGTAGCTCTCCAGGAAGAACTCTGCCTGCGGCGCGTTGCGAGGGAAGCCGTCGACGATGAACCCGTAGTTCCAGTCGTGGTCAGACAGCCGCTGCCGCACGACGGCTTCCACCACGTCGTCGCCGACGAGCCGTCCCGCGGAAACGGTGCGGCGCACCTGAGCGCCGAGCTTGGTGTGGTGTTGGACGTTCCACCGAAAGATATCGCCGACGCTGATGTGCTCCAGGTCGAGGTCGTCCGCCAGCAGCTTCGCCTGGGTGCCCTTGCCGCTGCCCTGGATGCCCATAATCACAAACTTGCGCATCGCCGGCCTCCCGGGTCGTGAACTACGGGCTCATCTTGCCCGGCGGCACCGCTCCGGAACAGCTCTCTCGAAAGGACGCCCAGCCTCACCGCCGGACCGGCCGCTCAGCTATCGGGCGGTGGCACGAGGTAGCGGTGCCCGGTGGGGCTGGTCCACTGTCGGCTCCCGTCTTGTCGGCCCGTGACTTGCCAGCCGGCGTCGTGCTTGGCGTGGTGGTGTCTGGTGCAGAGGGCGGAGATGTTCGCGCTGTTCGTTTCACCCCCATCGGCCCAGGGCTGGGCGTGGTCGAGGTGGCACAGCCTGGCTGGG
>DASXSF010000075.1:0-2235 GCA_036506155.1 Jatrophihabitantaceae bacterium | reverse complement strand
CATCCGCACGCGCTTGGCGTTCTCGTCAGACGCCCAGCGGGAGCGCTTGATCGCCTCGCGCTCGACCGCCGTCAGCGGCGCGGGCACGTACTCGCCGTTCGAGCAGGGGCCGAACTTGATCGGCAGCCCCGGGTCCTCCGCTGGGCGCTTCGATCCGGGAGCAGTCATCCCATGCAGTACGAGCGCGCGACCGTCAGTGGTCCCGGCGGCACGCCGAAGGACGCTAGCGGAGCGCGATCACTGCTCGCGCGTAGCGCTCCGCCGCGGCGGGGGAGAGCGGCCCGGACGGTAGCTCGACGACGAACGAGCTCGCATGGCGGAAGCGATGGTTCTGCCAATTCGACGCGCTGCCGGATGGCCAGCGCAGGCGTTGGAAGGGAACCTGCGCGAGTCGTGCGTAACGGCGCCCGGCGGCGATGCTGCCGCCCCAGGCGCGCACGATCCCCTGTGGCTGGTGGAACCAGATCGTGATCGCCGGTCGCAGGCACAGGATCAGCTTCCAGGCGATCCACGTCTCTCGCTCTGACAGCGGCCGCGGGCCCGAATACTGCGGGTCGCCGCGGCGACCGATCGGCCGCCACTGCGAAGGGAAATTACGATTCAGGTCGACGCCGCGCGCGTTCTGCCTGGTGCCAACGGCGAACCCGTCGGGGTTGAGGTCGTCGACGAGCCACATGTCCGCGTGGATCGGCTGGGGCATCCGCGCCAGCAGCCGGACGACCGCTCGGCCGGCGCACTCGTTGCCGTGGATGCAGCCGACCACGAGCACGCGCGTCGCATGGGGATTGCCGCGCTCGACGATCCGGATCGGGCGTGCATCCTCGGAGCGGCCGAGCAGCCGCCACAGCGGCGACGGTGCCGCGATCCGCACATGCATGTGATTGTCGTGCTTTGGGAGGATCTGCACCCGCCGGCGCGGCCCCCTGAGCCCGGTGTTCGGCCCGACGAAGATCCGGACCGCTCCGGCGCGCACGAACCGATTCACGAGGGCCTGCGCGAGCGGCCGCGCGATCTGCGCAGGCGAGTCGGGCGGCCGCTGACGTCCGTCTCGGCGTGGGTAGTACACGTCGACGTCGAGCCCGTTCTGATGCGAGACGTGGCCCGGCCAGCCGTATCGGACGCCGAAATCGCCACCGTGCGGGCGACTGAGGTCGCCGATGCCGACGCGCGGCGATGTCGGGTGCGCGGTCGCGTAGGCGTCGACGACACGCAGCACCAGCCGAACAAGCCGATCGGTGCCGTAGCGGCGCCAGCCGCGGTCCGGTGAACGTCGCAACACCGGATCCCAGGTGTAGAAGTGCTCGCCTGTCGCCGGCAACTGCACGCCGCCCACAAGCGCTCCCGCCCAGGGCAACCCAAGCGGCTGCGAGCGCGCCACCGCCGCACCCGCGGAGCTGGCCGTCGCGAGAACCAGGAAGAGCGCAAGCGGTCGTGCGGCCATCCTCGGCTGATACGGACGGGCCACGCGGCCGGGTCCAGCCGCGCGAGCAGGTGCCGAACGCTGCGCCTTTCGATGGACCCGGGAGCTCTCCCGATCGGGAAATTGACGCCATGACGACTCCCCTCCGGTCGGGTGAAAAGTCAACCCGACCTGTCGAAGTGAATCGCGGCCGTCCTCTCCCAGCAATGACCTCAGCGCGGCCGAGCCGAAAGGTCGTCCTCTAGTGGTCTGCGCAAACGAGGGGCGCCTGTCAAAAGGCGCCCCTCGGTCGATGGTTCGTTCGCTAGGCCCGCTACTGCCTGACCATGATCGGGCCGCTGCAGACAGGCCCTGCCTCGGTGACCGTTGCACCACCGACGGTCGAGGAGATGTCCGTGTAGCAGGCGCTTACCAGGAACAGCGTCTGACCCGACGGACAGGTGAAACTTCCCGGTCCGGCTGGATTGACGGGGATGCTCCCCTGCGCACGCCCGTTGTGGACGGGGATCGTCACTTCTGTGCCGGTTTCCCCGGTCGAGGTGTGCTTGTTGCCGGCAGCCGGATTCTTGCCGCCGTTGTTGATGCACTGGTAGACCGCCTCTGAGGTTGCCGTACAACTCCCCGGCGTCGACGATACGTTGCCAAGGCCGGAGACGTCGAACGAACAGCTGAGCTTGAGCACAAGACCGCTGCGGTGAAGGCCCATCCGGCCCCACTCTGGCTCAGCTGAACCGCCGGCCTAAACGGGGGGTTAACGAACGTCCGCGGACTAGGGCTACGACTCTGGGGTGAAGCCTCCACCGCCGCCGGCGACG
>DASXSF010000074.1:0-4667 GCA_036506155.1 Jatrophihabitantaceae bacterium | reverse complement strand
CGAAGCTGATCGGTTATGGCTCAGGGCGATTCCTCTGAGACAACGACGAGCGCAATGCCCTCGCGTTCGCGAAACGAGTGGGTGGGCTGAGGTCAAGTCCCTGGACGTGGTGTAACGGTTGATCTTTCGGGGTCAGGTTGGTTAGAAGGGTTCTTGGCCGGGGTCGACGGTGATTGGTTGTCTTGTGACGGGTCTCCATTCGGTGATGTCATCGGGCCAGGGCGCGGGTCGGCCGTATTCGTCCCAGATGCCGGTGTCGTAGCCGGCGGCGAGTAGGGCGAGGTCGTGGTCGTGCCGCGGATTGGTCATGCTGCGTGCTCCAGTTCGGGTGGTTCGGTTGAGGCCGGGGTCGGGTCTGCGGCGACGGTTTGTGTGCGGGCGCGGGCCAGCACGTCGAGGGAGAGGTAGCGGCGTCCTTCGATCCATTCGTCGTGTTGTTCGGCGAGTACGGCGCCGACCAGGCGGGTGACGGCGTCGCGGTCGGGGAAGATGCCCACGACGTCGGTGCGGCGGCGGATCTCGGTGTTGAGTCGCTCGTTTAACCGGCTCTCGGTGGTGGGGTCAACCGGGCGGTCGGTGTGGTCATGTGTTGAGTCTTGCGATGTGGGCGTCGAGGGCTGCGGCGACGCGTTGGTGGCGGTCGGCTTCGCTTTGCCAGCCGCGGGTTTCGGCGTCGGACTGCAATGTGCGGATGTCGTCCCGTTGCGCGGTGAGCGTGGTGGCGTGTTCGGGGCCGGTGACGAAGTTGTCGCAGGTTTCGCAGATGTTGGCGTAGGGGCAGGCCCCGGCCGCTTCGTGGCGGGAGCAGTATCCGTGCGCGACGCGGGTCTTGAGCATTTCGCTGGCCAGCCAGCTGACCTTGTCCGGAATGATCGGACGGCCGACCGGGGTGAGGGTGAGTTGGCGGCGCAGCTTGCCGATCGCTTGATCGTAGGCACTGCGCAGAGTTGGGGATGCGAGCGTGGCATAGCGCAGCGTCATCTGTGGGGTGACATGACCCAATAGCGCCATCAGGGCCTGCAATGACATGCCGGCGTTGGCCAGCTCGGTGGCGTAGGTGTGCCGCAGTCGGTGGGGTGTGATCACCGCAAGCTCGCCGTGCCCATCCCGCAGCCCTGCCGCCTCGATGGCTGTGAGCAGCCCGTTGCGCAGCCGGGTCGCGCCAAGCCGGCGGCCATGCTGGGTGAACAGGAAGTCGGTCGGCGTGCCCGTGCGTGGGTGTGGCAGTGGCCGGTGCGGGGCGCGCTGCGCGGTCCACGCGTCCAGCGCAGCGAGGGTGGGCCTGTCGAGTGGCACGCTGCGTTCGGTGGCGAGTTTGCCGAGCGGGACGCGCAGCCAGACCCCGGCAGGGCCGTAGTCGATGACGCTGCCGACTTCGAGGTCTAGCAGCTCTCCGACGCGCAGGCCCGCTCCGCGCAGGACGGTGAGGCCATGCCGCGCAAACGGGTCGGCGAGTTCGGCGACCGCGGCCATCAGTGCGGTGTCAACGTCCGGGGTCAGGGCGCGGGGTAGCGGCTGGTCGAGTTTCGGGATGTCGGCCGCGAACAGCAGCCGACGGGTGGGTGCCTCGGCCCAGTCCCAGGCGGTGATGTCGTCGAACAGGTTCCGCAGTGTTAGCACGACCCGTTGCGCGACGACGGTTGACACCTGCCGACCGGCGCCGGCGCGGGCGCGGCGGCCGCGCCAGGACCGGGTGCGGTTCCAGATCAGGAACTCCTCGATATCGCCGCGGCGTATCTCGCGCAGTGATCCGAGTTCCGGATGCTGGTTGGTGAGCCATTCGGCAAATGGCAGTAGGTCGTTGACCAGGCTGTCCACCGTCTTGGGGCGCAGCACCGCTGAGCGGGTTTGGACGTATCGCAACAGTGCTCGCCGGATGGGTTCGGCCATCACCACGTCAGCGAACTGCTGCTCGACGGTGCGGCCGGTGGGTCTGCGCCGCGGTGGCGCGTCGAGTATGTGAGTTTGAAACAGCAGTTGTCGTAGGCCGGCGAGGCGGTTGCGGTAGGCCCGCCGCGACGACGCGGGCATGGTGTTCGTGTCGTTGAGAGCGGCGTCGAAGGTGTCGATTACGTCGGTGGTCAGCTGCCCGACGGCGCCACCGTGCCAGGCGAGGATGACGGCCAGGCATTCGCCGAGGACCGTGTTGATCCAGTCCGGCGTCCAGCCCAGTCGCCTGCCGGCCTCGCGGGCCGCGCCGAAGGCGGTCGGGTCGCGCGCCTCGATCATCGCGGCCAGCCCGGTCAGGTTCTTCGCCCCGGCCAGCTCGAGATCCAAGTGCAATTCGCCGGTGCCGATCAGGTAGCAGACCAGCGGCCAGGCCCCGGTGCGGCGCAGCTGCTCGACCCGCTCAGTGACCGGTCGGCGCATCCAGTGCTGCAGGTCCGGGTGGCGGCCCAGGAATTGCCGCGCGATCCCCAGTCGGTCACGCAGCGCTCGGTCACTCAAGCCCAGCGGCGCGAGGTGGGCGACATAGCCAGCGAGCAGCGGGGAATCGGCCGGGGTCGCGACCCGGGCCACGGCGGCGGTCACCGCCGGATCCCGAGCGTCATCGCGCGGGCCGCGGCGTACTCGGCGGCGAGCTGCTCAACCGACAGGTGCACGTAGCCGGCCGTGGTCTCGGGGCTGACGTGCCCCATCAGCTCGCGCAACGCCAGCAGGTCGATCCCCGCGGCGGCCAGTTCGGTGCCGTAGGTGTGGCGCAGCCGATGCGGACGCACCCGTGCCGCTCCGGAGAGTTCCCGGTGCCGGCGGAAGACGCTGCGCAGGCCGGCCTCGCTGATCGGTGCGCCCACGGTCGGGCCGCGCAGCACCACAAAGCATTCCGCAGTGGACAGCCGGGCGGGTCGCTCCAGGCGCAGATAGGCGGTGAGCTCAGCGAAGAACGCCGCATCAACAGGTACTAGCCGTTCGCGATTCCCCTTGCCCAGCAGTCGCAATCGGCGCCGTCCGAAGTCCACATCGGCTAGCCGAAGCCCGCGGACCTCCGCCGAGCGCAGCCCACCCAGCAGCATCGCCAACACCATCGCCCGATCCCGGTGGGTGCCGAGACTGGTCAGGAACTCCTCCACATCGCCGGGTGGTAGCGACTCCGGAAGGCGGCGCTGCTCGCGCACCAGCCGACCGCCACCACGGCGGCGGCCCGGGCCGAGGTGCCCCAACACGCCGCGCTGCACCGCGCGCAGCCCACTGCTGCGCCTGGCCGCGGGCACCGGATTCTCCGCGCGGATGCCAGTCATCACCGCGAACTCGAACAGGCCGCGGACCGCGGCGATCCGCCGGTTGATCGTCGCGGGCGCCGACCCGAACCCGCGCAACGACATCACCCGCTCGGCGGGTCTGCGACGGACCTGCTGCCAGTCCACCCAGCCGAACACGTCGCTGGCGGTCACAGTCGCGACGTCGAGACGCTCGCCCGTGCAATACCGACCGAAGTTGAGCAGATCGAACGCATAGGCCCGCACCGTCGCCGGGCTGAACGCCCGCCCCTGCAGATGCGCCAAGAAGGCGTTGGCCAGTTCAACCCCAGACCAGCCGCCGACGAGCCGCTCACCCGCACCGCGTCGCTGAACACTCAACCCATCCATCGCGTCCCCTCTCCGTCAACCAGCAGAATCCGACCGCTCGGCTCGGATCCGAGGAAGGTCAGGCCGCCGCAGGCAAGGTGTCGCCCGAAGACCGATTAACAGATAGCGGATTTGTCGACCAGATCTTCTGCCAGTGCGCTTTCGGGAATGCGGTGAAGGCCAGGACTTCGGTCTTGGCGTCGTCCATGAGTGGGCCGATCTTCGGGAAGGTGTTGGCGAGTCGGTCGCGGACCTCGTCCCAGGCGGCGGCGACGGCAGCCTTGTCCGGTTGGGCGAAGATGGTGCGGAACATCGCCGCGACCATGTCGGCCTTGTCCTTGGCCACGTGAGCGAGCAGGTTGCGGGCGAAGTGGACTCGGCAGCGTTGATGCCCGGCGCCTTGGAAGCAGCGTCGCAGCGCCTTGACCAGGCCGGCGTGCTGATCGCTGATCACCAGTCGCACGCCGGACAGCCCGCGCCCTTTCAGCGCGGTCAGGAAGCCGCGCCAGAACGTCTCGTCCTCGCTGTCGCCGACATCGCAGCCGAGGATCTCCCGGGAGCCGTCAGCGGCGATGCCGGTGGCGACCACGACGGCCATGGATACGACCTGTCCGGTGGTGTTGCGGACGTGCAGGTAGGTCGCATCCAAGTAGACATAGGGGAACTCGATATGCCCGAGCGGGCGAGTGCGGAACGCGCCGACGATCTCGTCCAGCCCGGCGCAGATCCGCGACACCTCAGACTTGGAGATCCCGGCCTCGACCCCCATCGCCTCGACCAGGTCATCGACCGCGCGGGTGGAGATGCCCCGCACGTAGGCCTCCATCACCACCGCATACAGCGCCTGGTCGATCCGCCGCCGCGGCTCGAGGATCGACGGGAAGAACGACCCTTTGCGCAGCTTCGGGATCTGCAGCTGCACGTCCCCGGCCTGCGTCGACAGCAGTCGCGGTCGTGCACCGTTGCGGTCGGTCACCCGCGTGTCGGTGCGCTCGTATCGGGCGGCACCGATCCGCTCGGACGCCTCCAATTCGATCAGCTCCTGCAACACGACACGGACACTGTCGCGGATCAGATCGGCGCCATCACCAACACGGAACG
>DASXSF010000073.1:0-55323 GCA_036506155.1 Jatrophihabitantaceae bacterium | reverse complement strand
GCAACGACCACGGGCCCGTCCCGTGAGACCCGCCCGATGAAATGCCCGGTGAACGTGGGCTAACCGCGACACCTTGGGTCGTCGCCAGAACGTCCGATCTGAGCGCGCCGCCGCTGCTGCCCGTGCACGCGCGATCGACGGTTATACGCTGTGGCCCGGTGCCCCGATGGGGAGTCGGCGGATGCGTAGCGTCGCCTCGCCGAGAACCACGATGGCGCCCGCGTCCAGATCGGCTCGGACCGTGTCGAGGTTGCTCAGGATGATCGCTGCCTGCTCGGATGCGCGCCGTCCGCTTGCCCGACGTACGAGCAGGAACGAGGGCGTGATGGCGTGCGTGCGGGCGAGCAGGGTGCCGAAGTCGGTGTCGGCACTGATGAGCACCCTGCCCTGCGCGCGGGCTTCGTCGATGACGACGATGTCGGTGGCGCTGCCCAGGCCGATGTCGCGCACGTGGACGACGTCATGGCCGGCGGCGCGGAGGAATTCGGCCAGCTTGGGGGAGAGGTTGTTGTCGAGCAAGAACCTCATGCCGAGTGGCGCAGCGGCAGCTCGCGCTCGCGTAGGGCCTCGGCGGCGTAGCGCAGCGCCTCAGCCACGTCCTCGGGCGTGAGGTCGGGCAACTCGCTGGTGATCTCGGTAACCGACATCCCGTCCGCCACCATCGCCACGACAGTTGCGACCGGGATGCGTAGGCCCCGGATGGTGGGCATGCCGCCCATCACGTCCGGGTCAACCGTGATCCGCTCTAGCGCCACGAGGTGAGCGTACCTGTGCCAGCGCCACGCGGACGGTGAGCGCGCGGGCCCCGGGGCGTGGCGGGTGAATCGCCGCGACGATCTTCTATTGAATGGTGGTCAGCTATTCATGGACAAAGATCATCTTCATCGTGAACTGAAAACGTTATCTGTCTGAGGAGCACTGGGTGCGCCGCCAGGGACTCGAACCCCGAACCCGCTGATTAAGAGTCAGCTGCTCTGCCAGTTGAGCTAGCGGCGCTCAAACAAGCGGCCCACGGTTGTGGGCCGACCGGCAACTTTAACACGAAGCGATGGCACGCCAGGGCGCCGAACGACCGCGACCACGGTAGGGCAAGCGGCGGTCGTGCGGCGCGCTATGGCGTGGCAGCGACGTGGAAGTAGTCGAACGCGACCGCCAGGTCGGTGGTGGTGCCCGCGCGATTGAACGCGAACAGGCCGATCCGCGGGTTGGTCAGCGTCGCACCGGTTGTCCAGACCGGTACCCACGTCACGCCGTCGACCGAGTAGAAGGTCGAGTAGTGCGCTCCGTTCTTGGTCATACGCAGCCATATGGTGTTGTTCGCGGGCAGGATTGAATTCGCATTGAGGGTGTTCAGCGTCTGGTTGACCTGAACGCCTACCAGGGTGTCCTCGAGCGACGTGTTGAACTGGATGTTCGTTGGTGAGGTGGCCTCGAGGTCGAACTTGAGGTAGTTGTCGTCGTCCTGGTAGGCGATGATGCCGCCCTGCTGTGTCGCCGCGTTCGGCCGATAGCTGAACGTGAGCTTGGTCGTCTGGGTCCAGTCGGAGAGCGCGGGCTGCAGCAGAAGGTTCTGCGCGGTATTCGTCGTGGTGGTGAGGTCGCCCGTCTTCGGGGTGATGGTGAGCGAGTGCGGGTTCGCCGAGAGGCTCCAGTCGGCCGGCGACTCGCGGACCCATTGCCACTGTGAGCCGAGTGTCGAACTGTTGAACTCGTCACCGGATGGGCGCCTCGCAAAGTTGATCTTGTACGTCGTGACGATCCCATCCGGGCCGGTCGAGGTGATCGTAGCGACTCCAGGCACAGAGCTCGCCTGGGTGATCGCGACACTGCCGGTAGGCGCTGTGGCGCTTACCGGCGGCACGGCGTCGTCGCCGTTCGGGACGACGACGTCGTAGTTGGTCACGTCAGGGTTGAAGCCCTTGAGCAACTTCCCGTCCACCGACAGGCTGCCGAGATCGGAGAGCACCCGAACGACGAACGATGTGGAGGCGCTCTTGCCGTGGTAGGTCGCCGTGGCGGTGACAGTCGCCACGCCGTTCGCGACGGTACGGATCGTGCCGTCGCCGTCGACCGCGACGACGCTCGGTCGGTTGCTGGAGTAGCCAAGCGTCATCCCCGCCGGGAGCGGCTTGCTCTGCCCCGGCGCGATCCAGCCGTACAGGCTGTCGTCGTTCATCGCGACGGTCAGACCCGGGTCGATCGTGACGCCCTCGGGGAACATCAGCCGTTGCGAGATGCCACGCGCGTCATCGCTGCTCTGAATGCGCGGCTTCGCGGTGAGGACGTTCGGAAGCTGCGTCAGAGCGCCGCTGACGTTGATCGTATCCTGCGCCTGGATGTCGCTGTCCGAGCTGGAGGTGTTGATCTGGATGCCGTACTCACCCGGGTCGACCTCGAAGCGCTTGTCCGCCTCGTTGTAGAACGCCAGGTCGGCGATCTTGATCGGTAGCGTCACGGTCTTGGTCTGCCCGGCCTCGAGCGACACCGTCTGGAAGCCTTCGAGCCGCTTGATGGGCCGGTCCAACGACGGGTCGGCAAGCGGGGTATTGACGTACATCTGCACGATCTCGTTGCCGTCCTGCGAGCCGGTGTTCTTGACGTCGACGCTCACGTTGATCGTGTCGTCGGCACTCGGGTCGCGGTTGGAGATCTGGAGGTTCGAGAAGCCGAAGTTCGTGTACGACAAGCCGTATCCGAACGGATAGGACACTGGGCCGCCGTAGTACATGTAGGTACGTCCGGCCAGTGAGTAGTCATAGATACTCGGGATCTGGCCGACGTTCTGGTACCACGTCTCGGGTGTGCGCCCGCTCGGGTTGTACTTGCCGAGCAGCACATCCGCCAGCGCGTCGCCCTTGCGCATGCCGTTGAACGAGCTCCACAGGATAGCTGGAGTCGTCGACTCGAAAGAGGAGACGTCTTGTGGGCCGATCGTTTCCATGACCCCGACTGTGTTCGGGTTGGCCGCGGAGACCTGACTGATCAGCTGTCCCTGCAGGCCGGGCAGCGCCAGCGACGTGCGGTCGCGGTCCTCGGTGCCCGTCGTCCCGTTTGATGCCGTGGAGTCCATGCCGGCGTACACGACGACGTAGTCGTAGTTCGCTGCCGCTGCGACAGCGGCCGGGTCGATCGTCGTGCAGCAGTTGGCTGCGTTCGTGCCGGTGCCCGTGAACCCCTTCATGTAGTCGACCTGCGCCGACGGGTCGATCGCCTGGATCGCGGACTTGATACCTGCGTACGGCGTGACCTCGTTGGCCTGGCCGGCCGCGCTCTGGATCGACGAATAGCCGCCCATGTAGAAGTTCGAGTTGTTGGCGTAGGAGCCGAGGACGAGCACCTTGAACGGGCCGGTCGACGGTACCGACATCGGCAGCAGCTTGCCGGTCGAGCCGTCCTTGCGAGTGGTGGTCGCGTTCTTCAGCAGCACCAGCGACGCGTCGGCCGAGCGCTGCGCCAGATCCAGCCGCGCCGCCGTTTCGGTCGGTGCTGTCGCGTTGTTCCACGGGAAAACGCCATACGACTTGTCTCGCGCAACCGCCTGCGTGAGCCACGGCACGGTGCTGTCCGGGTTGAACTCGCCGAGCTTCATCCGGTTGGTGAACAGCCGAGTCGCCGACACGTCGACGTCGTTCTGCGTCATCAGTCCGGTCGGCGTCGTGATGTTCATGCCGACCGCGTTCTCCGCGCCACCGGCCGTCGTGGACGGCGCAGTCGGACCGCGGTAGTTGCCGATGCCGTTGTAGCCCGCGTTGCACTCGGCGTCCTCGCCCGATCCGAGCGCGAATGCGAACTGCTCGACCGGGCTCGCGATGTGCCCCAGCCCGTCCGGCTGCCAGTGATGGCGCGTATTGATCTGGTTGACCGCGTCGCAGTCCCCGGTGAAGTAGCCCTGGAAACCGAAGGTCTCGCGCATCAGCGTGTCGTTCAGATACGTGTTCGCAGCCGACGGCACACCGTTGATCTCGTTGTACGAGCTCATGACCGCGCCGTTCTGATCCGCCTGGACGATCTTGCGGAACGGCATCGTGTAGTACTCACGGATCGAGCGGTCGTCAGCATTCGAGGAGCCGTTCAACCGGCCGTTCGGGTCGCTATTCGCGAAGCCCTCGGTGTTGTTCATCGCGTAGTGCTTGAGCGTCGTCGTCGTCTTGTAGAAGCCGCCGCCGTCCGGAAGCAGCTGTCCGTTCTGGTTCTTGCCCTCCATGCCGTTGACGAACTGGCCGGCGACGTCCGCCTCGAGCAGCGGATCCTCGCCGTACGACTCGTCGTTGCGGCCCCAGCGCGGGTCACGGCCGAGGTTGATCGTCGGCGAGTAGAAGTCGAGATCGAATTTGTTGTTGCGTACAATCTCGCGCGCCTCGTCCGACTCGGCCTGCGCGACCTGGTAGGTCAGCGCAGGATCCCAGCTCGACGCGCGCGAGAGGTCGATCGGATAGGAGGTCGTGTTCGTGAGCGTCACCGCGTTACCGGACGGGTTGAGCGACTCGGCGTTGATGCCGTGCAGGGCCTCGTTCCACCAGCCATAGGCGGGGATTCCCTCGTACACGGTCACGGACGTCCCAGCCGGGTACGCGTGTGCGAATGCGGGCGTGACCGTCGTCGGCGTGCCGAGGTCTTGGGCAGTCGCGCCGGCGGCATGTGCCAGCGACAGCGGTGCCGTAAGCGTGACGCCGGTACCGGCGGCTCCAGCCGTGCCGACGGCTTGGATCGTTCCGATCTCCTGATTGGCTCCGGAGTCGATGCTGATCAGGTGACCGACGGTCATGCCGAAAGTGAAGTTGACCTTGATGTTCGTGTCGCCGGGGTTCGCCGCGGCCGCGAGCGACGCCGCGAACGCCGACGGCCCGCTCCCCACCGTCACGACCGTCACGGACTCGGCGGTTCCGTTCGGGTCGACGGTGAGGGTGGCGCCGGGGGAGATCCCGGCCACCGTGCCCGTGTTGATCGAGGTGTCGCCCGCGTTTACCGGCCTGGAGAGGGTCGTCTGCCCGGCGAATACCGGCCGGAGCAGCGGATTCACTCCGGCGCTGATCGCGGGCGCCTGACTCGAGACGAGCTGGCTCGCGCGCTGCTCCGGCGTCAGCCGCGCGACCAGGTCCGCGGCGCGTTCCGCGAACGAGTAGGACGGATCGAGGTAGATCGGCGTTCCGGCCGCCGCCCGTGCCGCATTGCCGGGCCGCGCGGCCAGTGGCACCGCGGCACACAGGCCGACAATCGTGCAAACGATCCCGATACGCACCATCAGATCCCGCCAGCGCATCATGGCCTCCTCGCACCGCAATGCCCGGGTCAGGCACCGCCGGACGTTACGCGCGGGCATCTTCCAAGTCAATAACTCACATGCGCAGACAACCGGCAGCTTATTGCCAGGACAATGCAAAACCTGTCGGCGTGTCTAGGCGTGTCGGACAGGTATCGCCATCCTTGAACTAACATCCTCGCCCATGGCCACCCTTGCCCCGCCGGTGCCGCATCCGCTCGGGCTACGCGACCTGAACCGGCTGCGGGTGATCGAGTCGATCTACCGCCACCCGGGGTGTAGCCGGGCTGACATTGCCCGCCGGACCGGGCTCTCGCGAGGCACCGTCTCAACGGTCGCCGAAGAGCTCGACCGGGCCCACCTCATTCGCGAACACGATGCCCCTGACGAATCGGTGCGTCCGCGCGGCACCGGCAGACCGCCCACCCTGCTCTCCCTCGTGCCGGGTGCCGCATTCGCGATCGGCATCGACATCGGCCACCGGCATATCCGCGTCACCATCTGCGACCTCGCCGGCGAACCGGTCGCTGAGAAGTGGTCCAGAGCGCGCGTCGACGACGCTCCGTCCGAAACGCTGGACCTGGCGCATGATCTGACCCGGCAGGCCTTGGCCGACGCAGCCGTCACCTCGGAGCGGTTGCTGGGCGCCGGTATCGGCCTGGCCGCGCCAATCGATCAGCGCACCGGCGAGGTCAAGGCGAACGGCATCCTGCCCGGCTGGCACGGCGTCGCGCCAGTGGCGGAGATGCAGGACCGGCTCGGCGTATCCGTGCAGCTCGCGAACGACGCCGATATGGGCGCTCTCGGCGAGAAGGTCTTCGGTGCCGGGCGCGGTGTCGACGACCTGATCTACATCCGGCTCTCCGCCGGAGTCGGAGCGGGGCTGATTCTCGGCGGTCAGCCCTATCGCGGCGGCTACGGAATGGCCGGCGAGATCGGGCACGTGTGCATCGAGCCGAGCGGCCAGATCTGCCGGTGCGGCAACCGCGGCTGCCTCGAAACCGTCGCCAGCCCGGTCGCCGTGGCTCGTTTGCTCGAGCACGTCGTCGAACGACCGATGGCCCCGGATCAGCTACTCGATCTCGTCACCGCCGGAGACCGAGGGGCGCGCCGGGCTGTCGCCGACGCCGGCGAAGCCGTCGGCATGGTCGTCTCCTGGATCGTGAACGTCCTCAACCCAGAGCTCGTCGTCATCGGTGGTGAGCTCGCCGCCACCGGCGATGTCCTGCTGGATCCGATCCGTGCCAGCATCCACCGGCACAGCATCCCGGGCGCAGCCGCGGACGTGCATGTCATCACGGGCGTTCTCGGCGACCGCGCCGAAGTGCTCGGCGCCGCAGCGCTGATCCTGGCCCAATCGCCCCTCGCGCTTGCCGAGCGGGTACGCAGCTGAGCTGCCGGTTAAGAGCGGGTATTGGTGGGCGGAGCCGACGTCGGCTGCACCGGTTCGCGGGCCGCTCGCGTGGCTGCCACGTGGTAACCGTCGGCGGACAGTTCGAGTCGGTCGCCGGTCAGGCTCTCGATGATGACATCGGCTTCTTGGGTTGTGAGTGCTTGCGCGCCCTCGATGAGGGCGAGCGTGACCGGGTCGTGGCCGCCGTAGCCGACGAGGGTGGTCGCCACGTCAGTCGGGTGATACCCGCTCACCGTCGAGGTGAAGTGTCCGAAGTAGTGGTTCACCCCGTCGTCGGCGTTGAGGACTCCGTTCGGGCTGAAGGCGATATAGCCGACCCGACCTCGCGGCACTGTCACGCTGGACGTACCGTGCCGGACTTCGGTGATGTGCCACCGGTACCCGACAATGCTGCTGCGCTGCGATTGCGGCGTGTGCTGGGGGGTGTCGATGACGCGCTGGCGGCTCGTGCATCCCGAGACGGCCGCGGTCAGCACGAGTAGCGCGACGCTCGAGCGGGCGAGCCGACGACGTAGTTTGGGGTGAGCGAAGGGACTCGAACCCTCGACCCTCTGGACCACAACCAGATGCTCTACCAGCTGAGCTACGCCCACCATGCATGAAGCTGCGTCAGTTTAGCGTGTCGGCCGGATCGCCCAGCACGGCTTTGGCGGCCGCCTGAGCCTCCTCGGTGGACGGGCCGGGCAGCGGCACGAACAGTGTCTGCCGGTAGTAGGCGAGCTCCCGAACACTCTCGCGAATGTCGGCCAGTGCCCGGTGCGCCAGACCCTTTGCCGGCTGGGCGTAGTAGACGCGCGGGTACCAGCGCCGAGCCAATTCCTTGATCGACGACACGTCGATCATGCGGTAGTGCAGGTGCTCGTCCAGGGCAGGCATATCGCGGGCGATGAAGCCGCGGTCTGTGGCGATCGAGTTGCCGCAGAGCGGCGCCGTTTTGGGCTCGGGAACGTGCCCTCGCACATACTCGAGCGCGAGCTTCTCGGCCTCGCCGAGCGTGATCGTGGACGCGCGCACGGCCTCGGTCAGCCCGGACGAGTCATGCATTTCCTTCACGAACGGGACCATCGTGTCGAGGACGTCGTCGTGCTGGTGGATGACGATATCGAGCCCCTCGTCGAGCTGGTTGAGGTCGGCATCGGTGACGACGACCGCAATCTCGATGAGCGCGTCCCGCGTGATTTGGAGACCGGTCATCTCGCAGTCGATCCACACCAGCCGGTCGTCGCTCACGGGCCGCCCCCGCGCACGCTCGAATTCATCGAGCGAGCGTAGCCGCAGCGGCTACGGTAGGCATGATTTCCCGGCGAGGAGGGGTTCCTCATGTCTCGCGAACTGCTCACACAGGACGTTATCGAGCAGCGCCTTGCGGGCTTGCACCCGAGCTGGACCGGCACCACGGCACAGTTGCAGCGCTCGATCGAGTTCGCCGACTTCCCCACGGCGGTGGAGTTCGTGAACCGCTTGGCGCCGATCTGCGAGGAGCTCGATCACCACCCCGACCTGGCGCTGCGGTGGCGGTGGGTGGACGTCGTCCTGCTGACGCACAGCTCCGGGGGAGTGACCGATATGGATTTCGCGCTGGCGGGCCACGTCGACGAGGTCGCCGGCGGGCTGCCGCAGGCTACCAAGGCGTGACGACCGTACCCCTTTCGTATCTACGTATATGACGCCGGTCTAGCCATATCGGACTATGCTCCCAATCGTGGGGCACCGCGAGGACCTACTCGTCGCCGCGCGCCGCCTCCTCGAGACCAAGGGGTACGCGCGTATCACAGCGCGCGAACTCGTGGCCGAGTCGCGCATGAATCTCGCGTCCATCGGCTACCACTTCGGGTCGAAGGAAGGCCTGCTCAACGAGGTGATCGGCACCGCCTTCGACGAGTGGGCCGAACAGCTCGCCAGCATCGCAATGGCCGACCCGGACGCCGTCCCGCTCGACCGGGCGCGCGCCACCTGGAGCGCGCTTCTCGCCGGCCTACCGAAGCGCCGCGCGCTGCTGCTGTCCTACGTCGAAGCCATGGCGCAGGCCGAACGCGCACCGCAGCTGCGGCAGCAGTTCGCCGAGCACTACCAAGGCGTCCGCATGCGCGTCGCCGCACTGGTTGCGCAGTCGCTGCGCGGGGCGATCAGCGCTGACGATCCGCGCGCAGCGGCCATCGCGAGCTGGATGATCGCGGTGTGTGACGGGCTGGCGTTGCAGTGGCTGCTCGATCCCGGCTCGATGCCGAGCGCGGCGGAGCTGAACGCGGGGCACGCGCTCATATGGCGAGCCAGCACCGAGGTGGGCCGCCGGTCCAGCACGCTATGAACTGACCTTGAGGATGGCGCATTCGTAGCCGGTGCCCGGCGCGTAGGCCCAGCCGATGCTGAACGACGTCATCGTGGGATCGAGCAGCCAATCGCCGCCGCGGCCGGCGATCAGGTCGACGACCTTCGCGCCGTCCTGGGTCGGGACCGGCTCCCAGGCGAAGCTCGGCGCGCAGGACGGCCCGTTGCCCTGGCTGAGCGCGCACTGCTGCGCCTGGGGCGAGACGGCCCCGGACGCCGCGGGCTGCCCATGGCTGGTTCTGAAAGCGTTCACCGCGGCGACCAGCTGCCCGGCGTCGCCCGGCACGGCGCACGCGCCAGGCGTCGGGCACGGGTTCGCCGTACTCGTCGGAGCCGGCGATGTCGTCGTCGCCGCACTGGACGTCGCCGGGCTCGATACCGCCGAACCGGACGCGGCTGGACCGGACGGCTGTGCGCGGCTGGTCGGCACCGCGGTCGGCAGCTGACTTAGGCCGGTTGGTGTCTGCGCGCCGTGGTGTTTGCCGCCACCGATGAGCAGCAGGACCACCACGATCAGCACGGCGATGATCGCGAGCGCGACCAGCCCCCAGATCGCGCGGGTCCGCGACTCCTCGTCGTCGTAGTCCGGCGGCCGCGGGGCCAGCAGGTCACTCACGCGGGAAACGCTAGTTCACTACTGTGCGTTGCCCGCGATGTTCACCATCCAACTGATTCCGAACTTGTCGACGCACATGCCGAAGGTGTCGCCCCAGGGCGCCTGGTCGAGTGGCATGGTGACCGTGCCGCCTGCCGAGAGCCTGTCCCAGTACCCGCGCAGCTCCGGCTCGTCGTCACCGCTCAGCGATACCGAGAAATTCGTGCCCGGCTGGTAATCCATCGAGTTGGGCGTGTCCGCCGCCATCAGCGTGAACGCGCTGCCCGCCTCGAGCTGTGCGTGCATGATCTTGTCTTTCTCCGTCGGATCGTCGCTGGCACCGAACTCGCCGAACGTGCTCAGGGCCAGCTCTCCGCCGAACACCGACTGGTAGAACTCCATAGCCTGCCGCGTGGTGTCCCGGAAGTTCAGGTATGGATTGAGCCGGGTTGCCATGACAGCCTCCTTGCTGCTTGGAAAGTCACAATTCTGGCCCAGCCCGGGCCAGGCACACGGCTCAGGGGTCGAGCCAGATTCGGATCGCGCGGAACTGCGCGAGCGTCGCCTGAAGGACGCGCAGCCGCGGATCGGGCACGGCAAGCCACGGCTCGGTACGCAGCGCCGCCAGCGCACTCAGCCGTGGGTCGGAGAGCACCGCGTCGACCGCGGCGCGGTCTCCGCCACACACGAGCGCGTCGAGGCGCGGGAAGTGCGGCAGCAGCACGCGGGCCGCGGCATCGGCGGCCTCCGCGAAGGCTGCCGCCGCTTGGTTGGCCCGCCGTCGGGCGTAGCGCTGCTGCGACCACCCACCGGCCTTCGTCGTGGCCTGGACGTACGAGGTGTCCACCTTGGATGCGATGAGCTCGGCGCCGTCGAAGACTCCGGTCGCATGCGCCCGGCGGCGCACCAGCAGCACGCCCACCGTCCGCGGTCGCGCGACATGCGCGAGCAGCCGTTCGCGGGGGTCGGCCGCGCCTTCCGGCAACGGCGGAAACGGCACCGCCACGCCGGCTCGGGCGCCGTCCGAGCCGGTGAGCCGGACCTCGTGCTCGTTGGCTTCGGCCACCGTCTCGCCGTGCCGCTCGGCGAAGCCGTCCAGCCACCGGGCGACGCGCTCGGCGGGGACACTGACCTGTCGGGTCATCCATCCCCGAGCAGGGCGGAAAGGCCACGCACGAGGCCGGTCAGCCCTGGCACCGCCCGCACCGCGACCAGCGTTCCCGCGACGTACGGGCTGGGGCTCGTCCCGCTGTCGTGCCGGATCACCAGCCGCTCGTCCGGCAGGCCGAAGACAACCTCGGTCGAGAGCGTGAACCCGGGGAGCCGCACCGAGTGGATCTGCGTACCGGCCACGGTCGCCCCGCGCGCCTCGACCGGCCCGGCCGTCTCGGCGATCGGACGCTGCACCACGGGTTGCGCGATGTCAGCCAGCCGCTCTGCCAGCTCCCGGGATGTGCCGCTTGGCGCGTCCGGCTTGCCCGCTTCGGCGTAGTCGACGATCTCCCAGCTGGGCAGGTGTTTCGCGGCTAGCATCGCCGCCATCGTGGCGAGCGTGGCGGTCAGCGAGAAGTTGCCCGCCGCGAAGACACCGACGCCGGCGGCACGAGCGGCGCGGTCGATGTCCGCGAAATCCGCCGCGGTGAGTCCGGACGAGCCGATCACGACGTGGACGCCGCGCTCGATCGCGGTGAGCGTATTGGCCCGCACCGCGTCGTGCGACGTGTAGTCGACCAGCACGTCCACGCCGGCGAGGGCCTCCGCAACCTGGCTGTACACCGGGACTCCTGCCGGGGCCCCGCCCCACGCCTCGCCGAGATCACGGCCAGCAGCCGCACGGCTGACCGCCGAACGCAGGTCGAGGTCGGTCGCATCGCGGATCGCTTCCGCGACCGCGCGCCCGGTCCATCCCGTTGCTCCGGCAACGCACACGGTGATCGCCATGCCACGCATCCTGGCACGTCGCCGCGGCACTGCTACGCGTGGTTCAGGAACGGTGCGCAGGCGCACGTCCGGGTGGTTGCGACGGCCGCGGCGTGACCGGCTCGACGTGACACGTATGACGGTGCACCGGCTCGGTGCCGAGAGTGAACGCCTCGTCGGCGTGGCGGAGCTCGACCGGCTGACCGTTCTGCAAGGTGTATGTCACGTCGTCAGGGGTGATCGCGACATGCACGGTGGCGCCGCGCCAGCGGATCGCGAAGCGCAGCCGGCTGATCGACGGCGGCAACTGCGGCTGAAACGACAGCTTGCCGCCGTGGTCGCGCACCCCGCCGAAGCCGGCGACGAGCGCGATCCACGATCCTGCCAGCGACGCGATGTGCAGCCCGTCGCGGGTGTTGTGCTCGAGGTCGGCCAGATCCATCAACGCCGCCTCGGCCAGGTAGTCGTGGGCAAGCTCCAGGTGGCCGGTCTCGGCGGCGAGCACCGCCTGGGTGCACGCGGAAAGCGATGAGTCCCGAACGGTCAGCGGCTCGTAATAGGCGAACGCGCGCGCCTTCTCCTCGAACGTGAACGAGTCGCCGCACCAGTGCATCGCAAGGATCAGGTCGGCCTGCTTGATCACCTGCTTGCGGTAGAGGTCGAAGTAGTGCGCGTGCAGCAGCAGCGGGTAGCCGTCCGGGTCCGCGCTCGCTTCGAACGGCCACACGGCGTGGTCGGTGAAGCCGCGGTCCTGCTGGTGCACGCCCTTGGCCGCGTCGTAGGGGAGCGCCATCGCCTGTGCGGCGGCTCTCCACGACTGGATCTCCTCTTCGGTTACGGAAAGGTCCGAGGCGTCGTCCGGCCAGCGCAGCGCGGCGTCGGCGGCGCCGCGCAGGTTTCGCTGCGCCATCAGGTTCGTGTAGATGTTGTCGTCCGCGATCGCGCTGTATTCGTCCGGGCCGGTGACCCCGTCGATGTGGAAAGCGCCGTCGTCGCCATGGTGGCCGATTGACGCCCACAGCCGTGCCGTCTCCACGAGCAGTGGCAGCGCGCAGCCGCGGTCGAACTCCTCGTCACCTGTCCAGTCGACGTAGCGGATCGCCGCGACGGCGATGTCGGCGTTGATATGCATTGCGGCGGTGCTCGCGGGCCAGTACCCGGAGCACTCCTGCCCGCGTATCGTCCGCCACGGGAAGGTCGCACCCGACAGCCGCAGCGCATTCGCGCGGTCGCGGGCCAGATCGAGCGTCTGGTGCCGCCATAGCAGAGCGTCGGCCGCCGCGCGCGGCGCAGTGGCGATGAGCACAGGCAGCACGTAGGTCTCGGTGTCCCAGAACGCGTGCCCGTCGTAGCCCGGCCCGGTGAGGCCCTTCGCAGCGATGGCGCGCTGCTCGGCACGGGCCCCGGCCTGCATGGTGTGGAACAGCCCGAACCGCACTGCCTGCTGCACTGTGTCGTCGCCGTCGAGTTCGACGTCGGCGCCGCGCCAGAACTCGTCCATCGCCGCTTGCTGATCCGCGACGAGAGTGTCCCATCCGGTGTATACGACCGCGCTGAGCGCCGCGTCGACCTGATCTCGCAGTGCGGGCAGCGTGCGCACGCTCGACCAGCCGTAGGCGACGAACTTGGTCACCTCCAGCCGCTCGCCCGGTTGCAGCACGGTCCACGCGACAACCCGTGCCCAGTCGGGCTGCAGTTCGAGCGCGGTGCCGATGTCCTCGCCGGCGAAGGTGTGGTCCATCGCGACTGCCATGAGCAGCCGGCTCGACCGTGTGCTGTGCACGAGCAGCGCCCGGCCGTCCCTGCCGAGCCGATCTTCGGCCTGCAACGGGTTGTCCAGCACCGCGGCCACCCGCGGATCGTTCTCGCGCGTCGGAAGGTCCTCGTTTGCGACGAGCAGGGACTGCACAACCACGCGGGCGGGATTGTCCACCACCTCGACCTCGTATCGGATCGCCATGATCGATCGCTGGGTCAGCGACACAAGCCGGGTCGAGCGCACCCGGACAACCTGTCCGGCAGGGGACTCCCACTCCACGCTGCGGCGCAGCAGACCGCAGCGCAGGTCGAGGATTCGCTCGTGATGGCGCAGCGCACCGTAGCGCAGGTCAAACGGCTCGTCGTCGACAAGCAGCCGGATCAGCTTGCCGTTGGTTACGTTGATGATCGTCTGACCCGTCTCGGGGAAGCCGTAGCCGGTCTCCGCATAGGGGAGCGGCCGGGTCTCGTACAACGAGTTCAGGTAGGTGCCGGGCAGGCCGTGGGGATCGCCCTCGTCGAGGTTGCCGCGCACTCCGATGTGCCCGTTCGACAGGGCGAACACCGACTCGGTCTGGGCGAGCTGATCGAGGTTGAGGCCAACCTCACGGACCGCCCATGGCTCCACCGGAAAACGCAACTCCGGGATCATGTCAACTCCGCAAGGTCGGATACCACGATGTCGGCGCCGTTCGCACGCAGCTGCCTGGCATGCTCGGCGTCCAACCGGTTGACGCCGACGACAAAGCCGAAACGGCCGGCCCGCCCGGCGGCGACGCCGGCGATTGCGTCCTCGAACACGGCGGCCTCTGCCGGCGCAACGCCGAGGAGGTCGGCGCCGGCAAGGAATGAGTCGGGCGCAGGCTTGCCTGCGAGGTGCTGCTGCTCGACGGTGTGCCCGTCGACGACCGCGGAAAGCAGCGCATCCAGGCCGGTGACCGAAAGGACAGCCTGCGCATTCGTGCTCGAGGACACCAGCGCGCGGGCGAGGCCGGCGTTACGGGCCAGCTCCAGGTAGCGGCGTGAGCCGTCATAAACGGCAACCCCGTCGCGGTGGATCAGCTGCTCCAGCAGCTCGTTCTTTCGGTTGCCGATGCCGCGCACCGTGTCCCGCGCCGGTGGGTCGTCGTCCTCACCCTCGGGAAGGTGGATCCCCCGCGACGCGAGGAAGTCACGCACCCCGGCGGGGCGCGGTTTGCCGTCGACATAGCTCTCGTAGTCCTCGTCCGTGAACGGCGCCTGGCCGTGCTCGGCGAGATAGGGGTCGAACGTTCGCTTCCACGCGGCGCGGTGCAGGCTGGCCGTGTCGGTCAGCACCCCATCGAGGTCGAACAGGCAGGCGTGGACGTGGTCGGGCAGGCCCAGCATGCCTCGATACTGCCCCAATACGCTGAGCTGCTACGTCAGTCGAGTCGTGGGAGCAGCTGCGCGTCGTCCAGTACCGGACGGAACAGATCGCCGTGCTCCTCGATACGCCGCAGTATGGTGCGGATGGTGAACCGGTCCGGGCGAAGCGTCTTGTCGTCGAGCTCGTCCCAGTCGATAGGCGCGGAGACGGGGGCGCCCGGCGCCGGGCGCGGACTGTACGGCGCGACGAGGGTCTTGTTGATCGCGTTCTGCGTGTAGTCGAGGCGGGCCAGCCCGCCGCGTTCACGCACCTCCCACTTCCAGCTGACGAGCTCGGGCACCACGTCGCTGATCGACCGGGACAGCTGCTCCACCCAGGCACGGGTCTCGTCGAAGCTCGGCCCGCGCTTGATCGGCACCCAGATCTGGATGCCGCGCCGGCCGGTGACCTTCGCGCGGGCCGTCACGCCGAGGTGCTCGAACGCGGTGCGGTGCAGCCGGGCGAGGGTGAGCACGTCCGACCAGCGCGTCGTGTCGCCTGGGTCGATATCGATCAGCGCGTACGTCGGCTGGTGCGGCCGATCGGTACGCGACGTCCAGGCATGCCACTCGAGAGCGCCGAAGTTGGCCACCCAGACGAGCGCGGCCGGCTCGTCGACAACGAGATAGGTGTGCGTCTCGCCGCGGTCCGCCTCTGGATTGTCCCAGCGGGCCAACCAATCCGGGGCGTGGCCGGGCAGCTCCTTGTGCCAGAACCCCTTCGCCTGCGTGCCGTTCGGGAAGCGATGCAGGTTGAGCGCACGACCGGCAAGATACGGCTGCAGCACCGGCGCGATCCGGGCCGCGTAGCGCAGCAGATCCCGCTTGGTGACGGGCTTTTCCCGGCCGCGCGGAGGGAACAGCACCTTGTCGAGATTGGTGACGCGCAGCTCGCGGCCGAAGACGTGCCACCGCCCTGATGCGCCGAACGTGTCGAGCTCGGCCAGCTCGTCGGAGCTGGCCGTCGGCGTCTTGAGCAGAACGGCGGCGCGGGCTGCGGGCAGGTCCGAGCGCCACATCCGGTCCGGGTCGGCCTTCACCTCGTCGTTGGTGCGTCCGCTCAACACGGACTTGGGGTGATCCTCGGCGTCCCAGCCGTCGACGGCGAACTCGTCATGCTTGTGCAGCAGCAGCCAGTCCTCGCGTTCCGCCGGCGGCCCGGTGCGGACGAGGACGAACCGGCCGCGCAGCTTCTCACCGAAAAGGTCGGCATGCAGCTCGCCCTCGGTGATCGCGCGACGTGGGTCGGGCGCCTCGTGTGGCTCCCAGGTGCCGAGATCCCAGACGATGACGTCACCGCCGCCGTACTGCCCCCCGGGGATGACGCCCTCGAAGTCGAGGTACTCGATCGGGTGGTCTTCGACATGGAACGCCGCGCGCCGCACCGATGCGTCAAGGGACGGCCCTTTCGGCACCGCCCAGCTCACCAGCACGCCGTCGATCTCGAGGCGGAAGTCGTAGTGGAGTCGGCGGGCCCGGTGGCGCTGGACGACGAACCGCCGCTTCGTCCAGTCGCGCCTCGGCTCACCCGCCGGCTCGGGCGTGCGGGCGAAGTCGCGTTTGGCGCGGTAGGTGGCCAGCCGGTCCTTCGGCATACGTCCATCGTGCCCGTCCGGGCTACGTTGAGCGGGTGCGCATCGCGACATGGAACGTGAACTCCGTCAAGCAGCGGGTACCCCGCCTGCTGCCGTGGCTGGACCAGCGACAGCCCGACGTGGTGTGCCTGCAGGAGACGAAGCTCGCCGAGGCGGCGTTCACCGAACTGCTCGGCGCGCCACTGGCCGAGCGCGGATACGGCGTCGGCTACTACGGCGAGGCGCGCTGGAACGGGGTGGCGATCCTGTCCCGAGTGGGTCTCGACGACCTCGTCGCCGGGCTGCCGGGCGCGCCGGGTTTCCCGCATCCCGAGGCGCGCGCCGTGTCGGCGACGTGCGGCGGGGTGCGGGTTCACTCGGTGTACGTACCGAACGGCCGGGAACCCGATTCCGAGCACTATCACTACAAGCTCGCCTGGCTGGCCGCGCTTCGTGATGCGGTCGCCACCGGGCCGGCCGACGTCGTGGTGTGCGGCGATATGAACATCGCGCCGGCCGACGTCGATGTCTTCGACCCGGCGGCCTACGTCGGCCAGACGCACGTCACGCCGCCGGAACGCGCCGCGCTTGCCGAACTGCAAGCCACTGGCCTCCACGATGTGGTGCGTGAGCGGTGGCCGGGCGAGCGGGTCTTCACGTACTGGGACTACCGCGCCGGCATGTTCCACCAGGACCTCGGCATGCGCATCGATCTTGTGCTGGCCAGCTCAGGGGTGGCCGGCCGGGTCCGTGCCGCCTGGGTCGACCGGCACGCTCGCAAGGGCACCGGTCCGAGCGACCACGCACCGGTGATCGTCGACCTCGACGAGGCGCCGGACGGCGACATCGGCCCGGTCGTGCCTCCACCGTCGGCTGCTCGCGCGGCACGGCGCTCGGTCACCCTGCCGCAGGCTCGATGACGCAGGTGGAGCCGCCGGCCGACCCCCGGCTGGGATGGGACCTTCCCGCGTTCGGACAGCTGCCGCGCGAGGCACGGCTTACCGAGCTGGTGTCGCGGGTGCTGGCCCCGAACGCCGGCGTGATGTCGCTGGACGGCACGAACACTTATGTGATCCACGGCGACGGCGAGACGGCGGTCGTCGATCCCGGACCGCCGGAGCCTGGGCACCTGGCGCGCGTTGAGGGCGCGATCGGCGACGCGGTGTGCCGCTGGATCCTCGTCACGCACCATCACGTGGACCATGCGGAGGCCGCACTGCCCTGGGCGACGCTGCTCGGCGCACGCGTGTGCGCGGCGCGCCCGCAGGTGGCCGGGCGGGACGGCCGGGTACTCGCCGACGGCGATCAGGTGGCCTTGGCCGGTACATCGGTGACGGCGGTGGCGACGCCCGGGCACACCAGCGACCACCTGGCGTTCCGGCTGGAATCCGGGGCGGTACTGACCGGTGACCACGTCCTCGGCCGCGGCACGTCCGTTGTTACCTACCCCGAGGGTGATCTCCTCGCCTACCTCGAGTCGCTGCGGCGCGTGCTCGACCTCGGCCCGTCCGCGCTGTATCCGGGCCACGGGCCGGAGCTGCGCGACGACCCCAAGGCGGTGATCGACTACTACCTGGCGCACCGGCTCTTCCGCGAGCGGCAGATCACCGCTGTGCTGCGCGCCGGTCCGAGCGATGTCAAGGGGATCGTGACGCGCATCTACGGCGACATCGACCCGGCGCTTCACCCGTCGGCTGAGCAGTCGACGCGCGCCGCCCTGGAGAAGATGCGCGCCGAGGGTGTGGTCGTAATGAACGGGCACGACGTCGTGAGCCTGACATGAGCGACACCACGGCGCTGCCGGTCGACGCGGTCGGGCGCTGGCTGAGCGCACGGGACACCTCGATCGTGCCGCCATTGCGTGCTGAGCTGCTTACCGGCGGGCGGTCCAACCTCACCTACCTGGTCTGTGACGCGGCGGGCGCGCGGTGGGTGCTGCGCCGTCCGCCGATGTCCGGAGTAATCGCGTCGGCGCATGACGTGTTGCGTGAGTACCGGATCATGTCAGCGCTGGCCGGAACGGCGGTGCCGGTGCCGCGCATGGTGGCCGCTTGCGAGGACCCGGCCGTCGTCGGCGTGCCGTTCTTCGTCATGGACTATGTCCCGGGCGTGGTGCCGGGGGACCAGCAAGTGGCCGAGCAAACGCTTGATCTGCCGGCACGCGCCGCGCTGGGGCCCCACCTCGTGGATGTGCTGGCCGGTCTGCACTCCATCACCCCGTCCGATGTCGGGCTGGCCGGCCTCGGCAAAGGCAGCGACTACGTGACCCGGCAGCTCACCCGCTGGGAAGGGCAGCTCGACCGACTCGGAGCTACGGTTACCGCTGCGATGCGCGACGTGCTGACCCGCCTTCGCGACGGCGCGCCCGTGCAGCGGGAGACCACCATCGTGCACGGCGACTTCCGTCCCGCGAATATGATCGTCGGCGAGGCGGGCGAGGTGCGTGCCGTCCTCGACTGGGAGCTCGCGACGCTCGGCGATCCACTTGCCGACCTGGGTTGGCTAGTGGCCTACTGGGGCGCGCCCGGTGATGGGGTGCCGCTGCCGCGCCCGACCCGCAGCGCCGGCTACGTGTCGCGCGAGCGGCTTGCCGAGCGGTACGCCGAGGCGTCGGGCCGGCCGCTCGACGACCTCGGATATTACCTGGCATTCGCGCTGTGGCGGCTGGCCGCGATCCTGGCCGGCGTCAACGCCCGCGCCCGGCAGGGAGCGTACGGCGCGGCATCGGTCGACGTAGCCGACGCCTGGGTCGAGCAGCTCACGCACGCGGCTCGCGCCGCGACCCAGGCGGCTGGCCGGTGAGCGCGGAGGCGGACGGGAATCGAACCCGCCGAGCCGAGATGCTCGGCTCCACCGGTTTTGAAGACCGGGAGGGCCACCAGGCGCCTGTACGCCTCCGCCGGTAAACGCTACGGGTTATGGTCGCTCCCATGTCCGCAGGCTGGCGGTTGACCCAGTACGCGCACGGCGGCGGATGCGCGTGCAAAATCCCGCCCGGCGAGCTCGAGGAGATCGTGGCCGACCTGATCGGCGAGCCGATCGGCAGCGTCCTCGTCGGCCTCGACGCGGGCGATGATGCGGCCGTCGTGACGATCGACGCGGATACCGCCGTGGTCGCGACCGCCGACTTCTTCGCTCCCGTCGTCGACGACCCGTACGACTGGGGCCGCATCGCTGCCGCCAACGCACTGTCTGACATCTACGCGATGGGCGGGCGTCCGCTCGTCGCGGTGAACCTGCTCTGCTGGCCCCGTGAGGTACTGCCCCTCGACCTCGTCCGGGAGGTGCTTCGCGGCGGGCTGTCCGTCGCGCGTGCGGCCGGCTGCGCCGTCGGCGGCGGGCACAGCGTTGACGATCCCGAGCCGAAGTACGGCATGGCCGTGACGGGCACGGCTGATCCCCGACGCCTGCTGCGCAATGACCGCGCCCGCCCGGGGCTCCCGATCAGCCTGACCAAGCCGCTCGGCGTCGGCGTGCTGAACAACCGGCACAAGGCGACCGGTCAGGTGTTCCCGCAAGCGATCGACTGCATGACACGGCTCAACCGCGATGCCGCGGCCGCGGCGCTCGCCGCCGGCGTCGAGGCTGCCACCGACGTAACCGGATTCGGGCTGCTCGGGCACCTGTACAAGATGGTGCGCGCGTCGGGGTTGGGCGCAGTCGTCGACGCCGCGGCGGTGCCATACCTTGACGGCGCGCGCGAGGCGCTGCGCGAAGGCTTCGTCAGCGGTGGCACGAAACGCAACCTCGACTGGGTGCGCCCTCACCTCGAGTCGACGCTCCCGGAGGACGAGCTGCTGCTCCTCGCCGACGCGCAGACCAGCGGTGGGCTGCTGCTCGTGGGCGAGATCGCCGGCGCACCCGTCATCGGCGAGACCGTGCCGACGCCGGAACTGCGTGTGGTCTAGGCAGCTGCGGTCAACCGTCGTCGGCCGGGTAGCGCACCCCGAGCTCAGCGCGAGCGCCGTCAAGGACGCTGAGGATGGCGATCGTCTCGTCCAGCGGGACGAGCGGACTTTCCGTCTCGCCCGCACGCAGGCAGCGTGCCACTTCGGCGATCTCGTGGTTGAATCCGGCACCCTTGATCGTCTGGCTCAGCACCTCGTCGCCGGATTCGTCGTGCACGGTGATGAAGGGGGCGCGGTGCACCCGGCCGCCGATCGAAATCCAGCCCTTGGTGCCGGCGACGAGTCCGGTGAGCGGGTTGGTGCCGAGCGCGGTGCACGAGATCTGGGCGAACCGGCCGTCCGAGTAGCCCCACTGCATCGCGACGCTGGCGTCCGTCCCGGTCGGGGCCACCGCCCCGATCGCCTCGACGGTGTCGGGGCGGCCGAGGAACAGCCAGGCGAACGTCGCTGGGTACACGCCGAGGTCGAGCAACGCGCCGCCGCCGGCGGCCAGGTCGTAGACGCGATGCTTCGGGTCGAACTCGAACAGGTGGGACAGGTCGGCGTGCACGCTGATCATCTCGCCGATTCGGCCGGAGCGCGCGATCTGCTGGGCTCGGATGATCAGCGGGTTGAGACGCATCCACATGCCCTCCATGCAGAACAGCTGCCGTGCTCGCGCTTCGGCGACCACCTCGCCGGCCTCGCGGGCGTTGACGGTGAAGGGTTTCTCGACCAGCACGGGTTTGCCCGCGCGAAGGGCCAGCAGCGCCTGCTCGTGGTGCTGGGCGGGTGTGGTGGTGATGTAGATGAGGTCGACATCGGGATCGGCGACCAGATCGGCGTAGGAGCCGTAGGAACGCCGCGCACCGACGGCCTGCGCCAGCCGGGTCGCCCGATCCAGGTCGCGCGCGCCGACCGCCACGACCTCGTTGCCCGGTTCCGCGGCGATCTCCGGACCGACCAGCCCGGCGATGCCGCCGGCCCCGAGGATGCCCCAGCGGATCGAAGCTGCATCGTGTTGTGTCACGTGCTCGATCGTGGCAGGGACCTCGTCGGCAAGGATGACCGGATGCTTGCCGTCCTCGCCTGCGCGCTGCCGGCCCTCAGGCTGCTGACGTGATCGAACCGGATGCAGCCGCCTCGGCTCCTGGTTACCGTCGCGACCGGGTGACGTGGACCGCGTTCGTTGTGCTGCTCGCGTTCGGGATGCTCAACGCCGGGTTGGGGCCCGCCCTCCCGTACCTACGGCGAGCAGAGCACGTCAGCTACCTCGCGAGCGTCCTGCACCAGGTTGGTTTCGCCGTCGGCGGAGGTCTCGCCGGGCTGCTGACAGCGCATGCCCGCCGGATGCCGGCCCGGGGGGTCGCAATCCGCGGTGGCATGCTCGGCGCCGCGGTCGCGTGGCTCGCCCTGGGGTACGGCAACCGGCTCGAGGTGACCGTCAGCGCGGCATTCGCGGTGAGCTTCTTCGGCACGGCTGCGCTCATCCGAGTGTGGGCGGTGCTCGCCGACCGGCACGGTGCGCGCCGGGCCGTGGCGATGTCGGAGGGTGAAGTGGCAGTCAGCCTCGGCGGTGTGGTCAGCCCGCTGCTTGTCGGCGTTGCTGCCGGCACGCCGCTCGGCTGGCGTGCAGCGTTCGCGCTGTGTGCCACGGCAGTCGTCGTCGCCGTGACGGCAACGGCGTTCGTGCCGCTGCCCGAGCCCCGCCTCGATACGGCACGGGCGGCTGGCGGCGGCGGGGACGGCGGCGTGCCCGCGACACTGGTGGTGGTGTTCGCCATCGTGGCGCTCGAGTTCGCGCTGGCGTTCTGGCTCGCGAGCTATCTCGGTGACAGCGTCGGGCTGCCGCGCCAGACCGCTGCGGGGCTGGTCAGCGTGCTGTACCTCACGAACCTCGCGGGACGGTTGCTGGTCAGCCGGCTTGCGCACCGCGTGCCGGCCGAGCTGCTGCTCGCCGGCGCGCTGGCACTGGCGCTCGGTGGGTTGCCGGTGCTGCTGGCGGCAACCCGCGCACCGCTCGCAGTCGCCGGCCTCGCCATCGTCGGCATCGGGATCGGTGCGACGTTCCCTCTGGCTTCCGCGTTGCACGTGGCGGCAAGCCCGCGCGGCGCGGACGGTGCACTCGGCCAGGTACTCGCCGCTGCCGCGGTGGGGCAGATCGTCGGGCCGGTTATGGTCGCGCTGGTGGCGCAGAGCTTCGGGCTGCGAGCCGGGCTGACGACGCTGCTTGGGTTCACACTTGCCGCGGCCGGTGCGCTTCACTGGCACGTCCGGCGGTGGCGACCGGGTTTGGCGGACTGACGCACGGGGGTGGTGACGCAGAGTGCACGCTGAGGCCTTTCACATCCGCGCCGGGCCCGTGCTGCTCGACGGCGACTACACGCAGTCGCCGATGCCCGGCGGTGTGGTGCTGTTCGCGCACGGCAGCGGCAGCAGCCGGCACAGTCCGCGTAACCGGTACGTCGCCGCTGCGCTGAACCGGGTCGGGTTCGCCACGGTGCTGATGGACCTGCTCACCGCCGCGGAAGACGAGCTCGACCGCCGCACCGGGACGCTGCGCTTCGACATCGCGCTGCTGGCGCAGCGGTTGACCGCGGCCGCCGACTGGATGGCCGCGACCTCTCGGGCCGCGCCACCGCCCCTGTTCCTGTTCGGCGCCAGTACCGGCGCCGCCGCAGCGCTGCGCTGTGCTGCCGATCGGCCGGGACTGGTCCACGGCGTCGTCTCGCGAGGTGGCCGCCCGGATCTGGCGGCGGAGGCGCTGCCGGCGGTGCACGCACCGACCTTGCTGATCGTCGGTGGCAATGACCCGGTGGTGCGGGACCTCAATGAGCAGGCCGCGGCCACGATCACCGCCGGCGGGGGCCGCGTCGAGCTCGTGGTGATCGCCGGCGCGACGCACTTGTTCGAGGAGCCGGGCGCCCTCGATGCTGTCATCGACGTGACGGTCGAGCGACTGCGCGGCTGGCAGTCCGCGTGACCGACCGGGTTCAGCCCGGCAGGACGAGCGTGCCGAGCAATCGATCGAGTTCCGCGTCCGGATCGGCAGTCAGGCCGGTGTGCACAGCGCTCGGCTGCACGACAGTGCTGCGCGGAGCGGCCAACCACTGGAAGCGCCGTCCGAGCTGCTCGCCGGCAGCCGGGCCGGCGCCGCCGCAGAAATCCGAGACCGCGGCCAACGCACGGTTGATGGCGAGCGCGTCCGCGCCCGGGTCGAGCGCGGCGAGCCGGTCCCGGTCGAGATGGACGCGGCAGCCGAGATAGTCCAGCGCCTGGCAGTACAGGACGACCCCGGCGTTGATCGACTCGCCGCGGTCCACGCGCGGCACGACACGCAGCACGACGTATTCGAACGGGTGCAGCGTGGTCACGGGGCATCACCCAACCACGGCTGCCACCGCCGCCTGCGGGGCGTTCGCGGCGCGGGGCCGGCGGCGACACTGTCCCGCAGCGCCGGCACCCATGTCCGGCGCGCCGCGAGCCGGGCGCGGAACCAGTCACGGTAGCCGCGGCGCACATCGTCCGGTCCGGCGAATCCCGGCTCGCCGGCCAGCCACTCGTCGGGCACGTCCGCGCAGCCGGCCGCAACAAGATCGTCGGTCAGCCGCGGCGCCAGTGCGGCGTCTGCGGCCCGCACGTCGGGCGCCGTGCCGATCAGGACGTGGTCGGCCGCGTCGTAGGGCCGCTTCGCCGAGGCGGCCGGGGACGCCCAGGTGTGGTGAAACGTGAGTGCGGAGCCGTGGTCGATCAGATACGGACGTCCGTGCCAGAACAGCAGGTTGGGGTTACGCCATGAGCGGTCGACGTTGTTGATCAACGCGTCGAACCACAGCACATGACCGGCGAACGCCCGGTCGACACCGAACGCACTTGCGTCGAAGTCGAGCGCGCCGGGCAGGAAGTCGACACCGAGGTTCAGCCCGGCGCTGGCCCGCAGCAGCGCCTGTACCTCCTCGTCGGGTTCGCCGGGTGCGAGCGCGCTGCCTACCTCGACGGCGACGAGCTCCGGTACCGGCAGGCCCAGTTCCCGGGCCAGCCGTGCGCAGATGACTTCGGCGATGAGCGCCTTGCGACCCTGTCCCGCGCCACGGAACTTGACTACGTAGGTCCCCAGGTCATCGGCCTCCATGAGCCCGGGCAGGGAACCGCCCTCACGCAATGGCGTCACGTACCGTGTCGCAAGGACGGTACGCAGCATGGTTGTGCATCGTAGGACGCCCGGTCGCCGCCGCCCGCGATAAGAGAGCGATGAGAACCACGTGCCGGGTGGGCATACGGCGGGTCAGAGTTCCGTTGAGGGGCTCGACGGTATCTGTAGGGCTCCGGAGGGGACCACGATGACTGCGACTCTCAGCACTGCCTCCCGGCGGGAGATCTTGACGGCGCGACTCGATGCGCTGCGTGCCGAACGGGATCAGGCCCTGGCCGAAACCATCCCGAGCGGCGCCGGCGACATGGCCGATAGAGCAACCAACGTGGACGGCCACATACGGCTCGCCATGCTCGACGAGCGCATCGCCACCGTCGAAGCGGACCTGGCCGCACTCGGATCGCTGAGCGCCCGGCGGGCGGACGGCGGCGTCACGGTGGGTGACGTCGTGACCGTCGATTTCGGGGACGGCCCCGAGGCGTTCCTGCTCGGTTCGGTTGACGAGGCCACCGATCGTTTCGACGTGATCACGCCGGAGAGCCCGCTCGGGCGAGCTCTCGCTGGGGCGCGCCCCGGGTCGACGATCTTCTACACGGCCGGACCGAACCGCACCCTTCGCGCCACAGTCGTATCCGTCGAGTAATCGCACTGCGGGGTGCACGATAAGGCGATGAGCGCCGATGTGCCCGAAGAAGTGCAGCTGACGAATCTCGATCAGCCCTTGTTCGAGGGCGCGGGGGCCAGCAAAGGCGACCTCGTCGGCTACCTCGATGCCGTGAGTGAGCGGATCATCCGTGAACTGCGCGACCGGCCGCTGTCGGTCGTTCGGGTGTTGCGCGGTCAGGCTCCGTTCATGCAGAAGAACGTGCCGCGCTACACGCCGCCGTGGGTAGCGACCGTGCCGGTGTGGGCCGAGGCGTCCAAGCGCACGGTGCGATACGCCCTGTGCAACGACCGGCGGACGCTGCTGTGGTTCGCCAACCAGCGCGCGGTCGAGTACCACCCGACGCTGTTCCGGGTCGACGACCACGACCACCCGACGTATCTCGTCCTGGACATCGACCCACCCGACGCGGACGCGTTCGGGCTCGCCGTGCGGGCGGCGCACCTGGTGCGGGCGGCGCTCGCCGAGGCCGGGCTCAGCGGAGCCGTGAAGACGAGCGGCGCGAAGGGGGTGCACGTCTTCGTCCCGCTCCTGCTGGCGACGACCGAGGAGGTGGCTGCCGCGACGCGCGCGCTGGCCGCCCGCGCCGAGCGTCTCGACCCGTCGCTCGCCACCACGGCATTCGTACGCGAGGACCGCGAGGGCAAGGTATTCCTCGACTCGACCCGGGCCGGCGGAGCCACGGTGGTGGCGGCGTACAGCCCGCGGCTGCGCGACGGCGTGCCGGTATCGTTCCCGATGGCCTGGGACGACCTCGATCGTGCCGCGCCCGGCAACTTCACGGTGCACACGGTGCCCGCGCTGCTCTCGAGCAGCGACCCGTGGGCCGAAATGATGCCCCCGCCGCAGCGGCTGCCCGACGCTCTCGTCGACGAGGGCCGCGCGATCCCCATCGCTCGCGTCCAGGCGATGCATGCCGGCAAGCGCCGTGCCCGCGCCCGCCGGGAAAGCGGTGCGCAACCGTGACACCTATGCTTCGCCAGGTTCGAGAATCTGCCGGAGCACATCGAGGTTCGCGGCCACCGCCGATCTCACCTGCCGGGTGAGCAGCGGCGCCAACACGCCCGCTGCGCCACGCGCGTGCAGGAAGCAGGTGTTCGTGAGCACTGTGGTCTCAGGTGCGTCCTCGAGCAGATATGCGATCTCGCCTGAGAGCGAGCCGATGTCGCCGTGGATTGCCAGCCGCCGCTCGGGCTCGAACGCGATGACCTCGAAGTACTCCTCGCCCCGATTGGGGACGGTCCGGAGTTGCCGGTAGCGGGTGCCGATGCCCACCGGCCCGTCTGTGATCTTGTGCGTTTCGGCGATCGCATAGTTCCACCGCGGCAGGTTCTCGAAGGCTGCGAGATAGGCGAACACCTCGTCGAGCGCCCGGTTGATCGTGATGGTGTTGGTGAACGTCACCGGGCTCATGACGATGCCTCCACCAGACGGCGGGCGGCGCCCGGGTCGTGCGCGGGCAAGATGATCAGACCGGGCAGTCGCTCGGCGAGCGCGAGTACCTGGTCCGTCGAGCGCAGCATCTGGCGCCGCCTGCCGACGCCGGGCACCTGCCGCCGCGCGAGCAGGTCGGCGTCGTAACTGAGGTCGCCGACCAACAGCAGCGGCGGACCGGTCCGTCCCTGGACGAGCAGTGACGCCGATCCCGCGGTGTGCCCCGGCGTGGGAAGCAGCAACAGTGAGCCGTCGCCCATGAGGTCCAGCGATTCGGTGAACGGGGCAACACGCGCGTCCGGCGCGAACTCGAACTGCGTCCAGCGCAGGCCGGGGATCGTGATGTGCGCCCTGAGGAATCCTCGCGCCTCCGGCGCGGCGCCGGACAGCTCGCGCCACTCTGCTCTGCTCACCATCAGCTCCGCCTGCCTGAGCTCGGCCAAGCCACCGATGTGATCTTGATGCAGATGCGAGACGATCGCCGTGCCGACGTCGGCCGCCGTGTAGCCCAGCGTTGCGAGCTGACCCTCGAGCGTCTCGTCCGCGCCGACATGGAAGCGCGCCAAGTGCTTGTAGACCTGGCCGGTTACCCCTGTCGGGAAATACGCACCGTCCGTGACCGACCCGCGGTCCTGGCCCGTGTCGAACAGTACGAGCCCCTTTGCGTGCTCGATGACGTAGACGTTGATCGGCCGCGGCGGAAGCCATTGTCGCGACGTAAACAACCACCAATAGAGCGGCTTGACGCTGCCGTAGACCTGTTCTGGATGGATCTCGACGCTTCCCGTGCTGACGACGGATACGGCGCGGACCGGATCGGTGATAGACATGCGGACCAGCTTCGGCCGCGCAGGCGCCGTCGTCTGTGACTTTGGTAGTGGCTCAGCCCTGCCGGCGACACTCGTCGTGCAGGGCCGCCGCATCGAGGATGTGGACGCCGTCCGGGCCGGTGGCCACCAGCCCGGCGACGCGGAAGTCCCGCAGCACCCGGGCGACGACCTCGCGGACCGACCCCACGGCATCGGCGAGTTCCTGCTGAGACGTCCGCGCCACCGGCTCGGCGCCCGGTCGTTGCCGCGCGGCAGCAAGGTCGAGCAGATGCACGGCCACGCGCTGGCGCACCGTGCCGAACGCGTTCACCGCGGTTTGCGTGAGATTCTCGTAGAGGCGGCGGTTCACCTCCTCCGCGAGCGCCCATGCCACCGTGGCGTCTCGTCGCGCCGCGGCGATCAGCAGCTGCGCGTCGATCCGGAACAGCCGCGAGTCGGCCAGCGTCGACACACCGACGTACACAGGACCGCCGATCAGTACCGGGATGCCGAGTACGTCGCCCGCACGCGTATAGCGGACCGTCACGTGCCGCCCCTCCGGTGAACTCATGTAAACGCGAAGCAGGCCGTGCACCACGAGAAACGCTCTGGGACCGTCGCCCGGGCGATAAATCGTCGTGCCTGAGGGGACGTCCAAGCACGTGCCCGTCGTCAGCAACTGCTCGACGAGACTGCGGGGCAGGCCGCGGAGAAAGCTCTGTGCCGCCGCAGACTGCACGTCGGGACCCGTCATGGCGCACAGCATCGAGCACCCGCCCGTCTTGCGTAAACCAGCCGCCACGACGCTTCGGCGTTTGAGTCCTCCACTCCACGCAGCGGGCGAACCCAGCGGGCTCTGCCTGCCTTTGCGGGCACCTGACACACAGCTTGGTATTACGCGGCTACGGGCCGGCTCCTGCGTGGTGCTTCCGTTGTTGTCGACCTGGGAGGACGACATGACCAAATGGCCCACTCGATTTGCCGCGCTGGCCGTGGGCGGCACGCTGATCGCCGGCGGGATCCTCGCTACCGCGGGCGAAGCGGCAGCGGCCGCCCCGGCCTGTGGAAACAGCTCGCTGGCAGTAACCCGTGCACCCTCGCAGGGCGCGGCGGGACACGGCGCTTTCTGGCTGTTGTTCCGCAACGTCAGCCACAGCACGTGCAGCCTGTACGGCTACCCGGGCCTGGATGCCCTGGACAGCCACGGCCACGTCCTCGCGCATGCACAGCGCACGTTGAGTGGAGCTATGGGCGGACCCGGCGTCGTGCGCACCGTGACCGTCCTACCCGGCCACTTCGCCTCCGCGACCGTGGAGTGGCTGAACTTCAACCCGGTGACCAGTGGCGCCTGCCGATTCTCGAGCTCCGTCGCCACGACTCCGCCGAACACCACGCACACCGTGCACCTGCCCGTATCGGTGAGCATCTGCCGCCTGCAAGTGCACCCCACCGTGGCCGGGACCAGCGGCAACAACGCCTTCGCCGGCGCTCAGGCCGCCTGGATCGCCGGGGCCAAGGCCGTTTCGGCAAACCAGGGCATCTACTGGACCCAGGCCGAGAACGATCTCAAGGCGGCCGGTGGCGCCTTCGCGACCCAGATCGCCCAGCTCAAGCAGCTGATCTCCCTGCCTGATGCGAACCAGACTCCGACTCAGAATGCCGAGTACCACCACGACATCTCGGCGCTGAACACCTTCTTCGGTACTCCAGGCCTTTACTCCTGACCCCTGCCGGACGTGTCGCCCGACGGGCCTGACGCAGAACGTCGACGACCCGCAGGGCGGCACGTCCAGGCGTGGTTCACGTGCGGCTCGATGACGGGTCGCTACGGTGGCCCGGTGAGTCGTTGTGGTCGGCTGCGCTTCGCGGGTCTCGTCGCCGGGGCCCTGTGCGTCCTCGGAGCCGCGGCGGCATGTTCTTCGCGCGCACCGACGGTTGCCCTTTCCAGTGCACCAACGCCTAGCCCGACCGTGTCGTCCAGCCGGACACACACGTCCCTACCGGCGAGCATGCACACTTCAATGCCGCGACCCGCACCAACCCACTCAACGGCGAGGCCGAGCCCGTCGAGTTCGCACCCGTCGACCACGAGGCCTGTCGTCCGGCCACCGGACGGGGCGCCGGTCATTGTCCTTGATCCGGGGCACAGTCCGTCCATCTCGGCAATCGATCCTGCCACCGGACTCGACGTCTCCACCTTCGAGAACGAGCCCGAGATGCGAGACGTGTTCGCGGTGGCCGAACTGGTGAAGCAGAGACTGCGAGGCGCCGGCTATCGGGTCGTCATGACCAAGTCCAGCGTCATGGACCGGGTGTCGCTGGGCCAGCGCGCGGCCATCGCCAACCAGGCCCATGCGGCGCTGGCGTTGAGCATCCACGACCAGGCCGGGTCGAACGGCGGCATCGGCTTCGACGCGGGCAACAACATCGTGTACTACCAGTCCGTCCGCACGTACCGGGTCAGCACGACGGGCAAGCGCATCTACTTCACCGACGCCAAATTGGCGGCACTGAGCGCCAAGTACGGCCAGATCTTCCGTGACGAGCGAGCCCGTGTCGAAGGCCTCTCGGTCGCCCTTCAGAGCAACGTCGGCTATGACCTCGGCACGCGCGGGTTGCCGGCCGGCAACATCTGGCAGGTCCAGCTGCTGTCGCACGTCCCATGGATCTACAACGAGTCCGGTGGGAACAGCGCCGGGATGTCAGGACTGGACACCGCCGACGAACAGCGCTACGCCAACGCGTTGGTCGCCTCCGTCGAGCACTGCATCCCGCCGCCGCGGTAGCGCCCTAGTACCTCCATCGAGCGGCGGCGACAATCTCGTCGGGTGAGGCGTCGGCGAACCGCGCGACCTCTGCTCTGCGGAGGTCGACGATCGTGCCGGCCAGGGTCTCGCCGAGTGCCTTGGTGAGCACCTCGTCGGCCTCGAACGCGTCGGTGGCGGCCTGCAGGGAGGTCGGCAGCCGCAGCCTGGCCTGAGACTCGGCCGGGAGCGAGGCGGGATCAATGTTCACCGGGTCGGGCAATTCGGCAGCGGCCGCGATGCCGGCCATCCCGGTATGCAGCAGCCCGGCCACCACGAGATACGGATTGGCCGACTGGTCGAACGCCTTGAGCTCGAGATTGGCGGCAGCGGGGTTGCCGGGCGATCCCGCTATCAGGCGCAGCGCGGCCTCGCGGTTCTCCAGCCCCCAGACCTGGAACGGTCCCGCCCAGTGGCTCGGGACGAGCCGCAGATAGCTGGCCGGCGAGGGCGCGCCGATCGCGAGCAGCGCGGGCAGGTGGGCCAGTACGCCGGCGGTGAATGCCTCGGCTTCCTTGCCCATTCCACATCGTTGTGATCCGGCGCTGAAGAGATTGACCTCGTCGCGCCACAGGGACACATGGACGTGGCCGCCGTTACCGACACCGTCGGCGACCACCTTCGGGGAGAACGATGCGCGCAGCCCGTAGCGCATGCTCAGAGCGCGGATCGTCTCGCGCACCAGCACGAACGTGTCGGCAGCGCCGACGGGATCTTCGTTGGCGACGGAGATCTCGTACTGGGCACTGCCGTACTCCGGATGGATCTGATCGACCGGGATGCCCTGCCCGTCCAGGGCGACCAGCAGGTCGCGCAGGTAGTCCGACCGCTCGACCAGCCGGGTGTACCCGTACGCCGGCCCGGAGGCGGCGGGCGTGAAGTCCGGTTCGGTGGTCGAGAGCGTCCATTCGACCTCGAATGCCATCCGCGCTGCGTATCCGGCCTCACCGAGCGCCGCAACCGCCGCACGGGCAACACTGCGCTGATCTTGCGGATGTACCGCGCCGTCCTGCTGGTAGCGGACGGCAGGCGCCCATGCCCAGCCGGGCTGTTCGGCGAGCACCGTGACCCGGGTGAGATCCGGATGCAGTCTCAGGTCGCCGACCGGGCCGCCGGCGTATCGACCGGCCACGATGGCGTCATCCGGGAGGAACCCATCGAATACCGGCGATGCGCCGATGCCCCATGCGGCGGCATACTCCACGCGCTGTATCGGCACCGCTTTGACGCGGGTGACGCCGCTGTTGTCGACCCACGTAGTGGCGAGCGCGACCACGCCACGTTCTGCGAGCTCGCTTCGCACCTGCCGGCCGCGCGCGGCCTGCCGTTTGCGTTCGTGCTGATCCACCCGCGCTCCTCGTGGCAGCCTGTCGGTGTGTCTGAGTCTCCCATCGCCGGCCGCCCCGCGCGCGCCGCCGACTTCATGCCCCGCACGCAGCCCGTCGTGCCGCCGATCCATCATTCGGTCACGTACTTCCTGGACGACCAGGCGTACAAGGACATCCAGGACGGCGGGCTCGCCGAGCACTGGTACGGCCGCTTCCGCAACCCGACTGCGGACCTGGTCGCCCGGGATATCGCCGATCTCGAAGGCGGTGGCGCCGGGTTCATGACCTCGTCAGGCATGGCGGCGATCGCCACCACGCTGCTGACCTTGCTGCGCGCGGGCGATCGTGTCGTCGCGGCACGTCAGGTGTACGGCGACACCCGTGACCTGCTGGTCCGCGACCTGCCCGCCTGGGGCATCGATGTGCGCTGGGTCGACGCCGTCAATCTCGAAGCGTGGCGCCGCGAGCTCGCCGGCGGTGCCGGGGTCGCGTACGCCGAAACGCTGTCCAATCCGCAGCTCGAGCTCACGGATCTGCCTGCACTGGCTGACCTGGCCCATGCCGCCGGCGCGCGGCTCGTGATCGACAACACCTTCGCGACGCCATATGTGGTCCGGCCGCTGCGTCTGGGCGCTGACGTCGTGGTGCACTCGGCGACGAAGTTCCTCAACGGCCACTCCGACGCGATCGCCGGGGCCGTGGTCGGCGACGACGCGATCATCACGGAGGTGCAGCGGCGGGTCGTCACACTGGGCACCAGCCTCGGTCCGTACGAGGCATACCTGGTCTGGCGCGGGCTCCAGACCTTTGACATCCGTATGGCCCGGCAGACGGAGACCGCGCGGACGTTGGCGGCGGCACTCGGCGCTCGGGCCGACGTCCTGGCGGTGCGGCACCCGTCCCTGCCCAGCTACTCGCGTGCCGCGGTTGCCGCCCGCGTGATGCGTCCCGACTGTGGTGGCGGAGCGATGGTGACGATCACCGTCGACGGCGGCGACGAGCGGGCACACGACGTGGTGCGCGCCCTGCGCATCGGGTGTGAAGCGACGAGCCTCGGCGGGGTGGAGACGCTGGTCAGCACACCGTTCAACTCCTCGCACTTCTCGCTCCGCCCGGAGGAGCGGCGCGCCGCGGGTATCGATGACGGCATGATCCGGATCTCGTGCGGGCTCGAACCGGCCGACGCGCTGATCGCAGACTTCGCGCAGGCTCTGGATCGCACGTGATCATCGACGGCCTACGGCTCGTCGACCATCACTGCCACGGCATCGTGCGCGACGTGCTGGACCGCCCGCAGTTCGAGGCACTGCTCACCGAGGCCGCCGGCCCCGGGCCGCTTCACGCCTCGCTGTTCGACACCCAAGCCGGCTTCGGCGTGCGAGCGGTCTGCGCACCGCTGCTCGACCTGCCACGGTTCACCGATCCGGACGAGTACCTCGCCCGGCGCGCTGAGCTGGGTGCCGACGAGGTGGCCCGCCGCATGCTCGCGAGTAGCGGGATCAGCGACTACCTCGTGGACACCGGCTTCCTGTCTGAGCGGATCACCTCTCCGGCACAGCTGGCCGCATATACGCACGGGCACGGACACGAGGTCGTCCGGCTGGAAGCGCTCGCCGAGGAGCTCATCGCGACGACCGACCCGGCGCAGTTCGCCGACACTGTGCGCGAGACTTTGCACGCGCGCGCCGCGACAGCTGTGGCGTTCAAGTCGATTGCGGCCTACCGCGTCGGCCTCGATCTCGACCCGACGCGTCCCTCCGACGGCGAAGTGACCACCGCCGCCGCGAGGTGGGGGCGCGGCACCACCCCGCCCCGCCTGGCTGACCGGACCCTGATCAGGTTTCTGCTGTGGTCGGCACTGGATGTCCGTAAGCCGCTGCAGTTCCACATTGGCTACGGCGACGCGGACCTCGACCTACACCACTGCGATCCGCTGCTTCTGACACCGATGTTGCGGGCGTCGGCGGGGCTGGGTGTGCCGGTCATGCTCCTGCACAACTACCCGTTCCACCGGTCGGCGGGCTATCTCGCGCAGGTCTTCGACCACGTCTTCGTCGACGTGGGACTCGCGCTGTCCAACCTCGGCACCCGCGCGGGCGCCCTCCTTGCCGAGCTCCTCGAGTTGGCGCCCTTCGGATCCGTCCTGTTCGCGAGCGACGCGTTCGGCCTGTCCGAGCTGTACGCGCTGAGCACGGCGCTGTTTCGCCGTGCACTCTCGGCCGTTCTCGACGACGGCATCTCCCGTGAGTTCTGGCCGGTCGCGGAGGCCGACCGCATTGCCAGGCTGATCACCTCCGGCAACGCGCGCCGCGCTTATGACCTCGGAACATCTAGCGCGGTGGCCCGCGGGGGCGCACGCTGGAGGCGAGGGGAGTGATGACGATGGCAAGCCCTCGATGGACCGTCGAAATCGACTTCGACGAGGACGACACCCACACCCGTGCGACCGCCCGGGCCAGGGTGCGCGGCGACAAGGCCTTGACCGCCGCCGGCGATGCGTACCGCAACCCGCGCGACCAGAGCCGTCCCCTGATCGGCGAGGAGATCGCGGCCGCTCGCGCCCTCATTGCGTTGAGCACCGAACTGCTCCAGTCGGCCGCCGCGCAGATCGAGCAGGAGACCCATCACCCGGTGCACCTCGTCCGCTGAAGGAATATGCGACTGCCGGGCCCGCCGCTCCGGTCGGACGGTCGATGTATCACGCCCAGCTGTTGATGTCTCCGCAGCGTCAAAACACTCTCGCAAAAGAGTGAGGTGGCGACCGTGGAGTTGATTCGAGTGGGCAAGGCCCTCGAAGGCAAGCCCGCCGTCGCGAAGTATCACGACCTGCGCCCGGATCATGTGGTCTGCTCCAGCCTGGCTGCAGAGTTGTACTACTCGCCCGGGGTCGGCTGGACATACCCCGGCCCCGGACAGGAGCAACGCCATGCCTGACGATCAGCGCAACCAGGACGGAATATCCGTTGCATCAACTCTGGTGGCGATCACCCTGCTGGTCGTCATAGGCGCGATTCTGGCCATCGGTGCCGCTCGCTACCCAGAAGGTGACCTGGCCAAGCTCATCGGCGCGCTCGGGCCGCTGCTGGGCATCGTCACCGGCGCCTTCGTCACCTACTTCTTCACGCGGCAGGCGGTGCACCACGCCCAAAACGCAGCCGGTGCCCAGGTCGCCTCGGAGGTCGCGCAGTCAGCAGCGCAGAACGCTGCCTCGCGCGCAGACGGTTTGCGCAACGCCATCACCGAGATCTTTGTCGAATTGCCGCCAGATCTGGCTCGGCAGCTCAAAGGGATACCCGCCGTCGGGAGCGTGTTGGAAAGCTAGCCGGGCTCGACGGTGTCGCCGTCGGTGTGGCACGTTCCTGTGCGCTCCTCGGTGATGGCAGCGTCCGCCACTCGGGGACGGAACCACGACGGCACGTCACCAGTCTGGGAAGCCTCGCGACGTGACCTTCGACCCAGCCCCACTTATACCTCGCCGATGGTCAACAACTTGCATTGACGAAGTTGGTCACAATGACGCCCAAACCCACTAGGGTGTCGGCAGTGACGGTCGTCCAACGGGTGACGGGCGGACGTGGCCAGAGGTCGGTCCACTAAACATCGGGGAGAGCCAATGAGCGTGGCCCGTCGCTTCCGCACAGTAACCGCGGCCTTTGCGGCATCAGTGGTGCTGGTTGGCTTGGCGAACTCGTTCGCTGCCGGTGCTGGGGCCGCCACTCCTCCTGTGTCGGCGGGCGGGCAGTGGGAGCTGCTGTCGGCGACCCAGTTGCCGTTCTATCCGCAGGCGGCCATGCTGCTCACCGACGGGTCGGTGATGCTGCAGGAGGTCACCTCCGACCAGTGGTGGCGGCTGCGACCCGACGCGAGCGGCAACTACTTGAACGGCACGTACGAGAAAACACCGCCGGCACCCAATGGCTACGCGCCGACCTACCCGTGCCGCGCCATCCTCCCCGACGGGCGCATGCTCGTCGAGGGCGGCGAATACCAGGGGACGAACCCGGTCCCCGTCGAGTCCAACCAGGGCGCGGTGTACGACCCGGTGACCGACAGCTGGCAGGTGGTCGCTCCGCCTGCGGGCGCCACGAACATTGGCGACAGGGCCTGCACGGTCATGCCGAACGGCAAACTGCTGCTTGCAAGCCGCACCGGCGCCAACATATTCGAGCTGGATCCCGCGTCGATGACGTGGACGACGCTGACCCCGTCCGGAAAGTTGAACAACAGCAACACGGAGGAGAACTGGACCCTGCTGCCCGACGGGACGCTCCTCACCGTGGACGTCCGCCAACAGGGCAGCGCCGAGCGCTACATCCCACCGTGGCTGGACGGCTCCACCAACGGGGAGTGGATCTCGGCGGGCATGCTGCCGACGCACCTCTCGATCAGCACCGAGATGGGCCCGGCGGTCCTGCGCCCGGACGGGACGGTGTTTCAGGCGGGCGCGAACGGCCAGAACGCCGTCTACACCCCGCCCGCGGCCCTCCTCGGCACGGGCAGCTGGTCGGCTGCCGACCCGTTTATCGCGCCGTCGGGAGAGATCTTCGGGATGGCTGACGGCACAGCGAGCGTGCTGCCCGACGGCCACGTCATCTCGATCGCCAGTCCAGGCGTCTTCCAGCGGCCGTCGATGGAGTTCTCCGCCCTGGGCACCCACACAGCGCCGCTGGACTCGCAGCTGCCCGATAGCGCCAACTCCCAAATCAGCTCGTATTCGCCGGACAGCGTGCTTCTTCCGACGGGGCAGGTACTAGCGACGTTGATCGGCGGCGGCGAGGAGCCGTTGATCCCGCCGTACGTCTTCACGCCGACCGGCGCCGCCGACCCGCAATGGCGACCGAAGATCATGACGCACGACGACCGCCAACAGCTCGTCACGCGTGGGGAAACGATCACGCTGACCGGCACACAACTGAGCGGGCTGTCGCAGGGCAGCAACTACGGTGACGACGGCGACTCGGCTACGAACTTCCCGGTGGTGCGGATCGTCAACAGCGATACGCATCGCGTGGAGTACGCGCGCACGTTCGGTTTCTCCGAGCAAGTGGCGGCGGGAAAGACACCACAGTCGACGCAGGTCGAGCTGCCTGCCGATCTCGATCTAGGGCCCGGCGACCTGTACGTCGTTGCCAACGGGATTGCCTCGCCTCCGCTGCGGGTCATCATCCAGTAGGCGCTCCGCGCGCGAGGCGTTTAGAGCGCTCAAGCCGAGCGCGCCGCTTGGCGCTCGGCCACCTGCCGGCGCACGTCGTCCATGTCGAGGTCGCGAACGGCCTGGATGACCTGCTCGAGAGCAGCGCCCGGCAGTGCCCCGGGCTGGGCGAACACGAGGATCCCGTCGCGGAAAGCCATCAGCGTGGGGATCGAGCGAATGTTCGCCGCGGCCGCGAGGTGCTGTTCGGCCTCGGTGTCCACCTTGCCGAACGTAATGTCGGGGTGCTGGTCGCTCGCCTTGGCAAAGACCGGTGCGAACATCCGGCACGGGCCACACCAACTTGCCCAGAAGTCGACCAGCGTGATGCCATCACCGCTCACCGCCTTCTCGAAGGTGTCCGTGGTCAGATCGACCGTCGCCATCCTGTGCTCACTCTCTGGTGGGATTCAGCCCTACTGGGTAGTAGGGCAACCGTGGCCCAGGTCGGGTTCATTCCCCGATGCCGCGGGCACCATCCCGATCTCGCACCGAGCGGCGCGGGTGTGCACCAGTCCGGCGGAACTGTCGCCGTCGCAGGAAGTCCGGGCAACTCACATAGGGCGCCCCCGGCAGGACTCGAACCTGCGACCTACCGCTTAGAAGGCGGCAGCTCTATCCGCTGAGCTACGGGGGCCCCAGCGGCAGGCTACCGCCGTCAGAGCCGGCGCAGGCGGACGTGCCGGGCCGGTGGCAGGGCGGTGTGCGCCAACTGTTCGGTCCAGGCCGGCGTGGGCTGCTCGCCGCCGGCCTGGACTGGAAGGCGCGGCCGCAGGTCGCGGGAGTCGGCGCTGAGGCCGAGCAGGCTGGCCACGGCGACGAGCAGGAACAGGCCGAGAAGGACTAGAGCGAACATGGCAAGAATTATGCGACAGCAAAGATCCTGCCACGAGTGGCAGAAATGCCATCCCACGTTGAAATACTGCCAGCCGGGGAGCATGCTGTCCCGCATGCCCCTTGACTCCATCGCCGCGGTCATCGTGCCCGGCGTCAGCCCGTTCGAGTTGGGCGTGGCGTGTGAAGGGTTCGGCGTCGATCGCACCGACGACGGCGTGCCCGGCACCGAGTTCCACGTCGTCGCAGTGGACGAGGCGCCGGTCATGACGTCTGCGGGCTTTTCGATCAGTACGCCGTATGGCCTGGAGGTCGCCGAGCAGGCCGATCTGGTGATCGTGACAGCGACGGTCGGTCCGACGGTATGGCCGGAGAAGCTGCTGACCGTACTGCAGCGTACCGTCGCCCGGGGCGCTCGGGTCATGAGCATCTGCAACGGCGCGTTCGCGCTCGGCGAGGCAGGCCTCTTGGACGGTCGCGATTGCACCACGCACTGGCGGCATGCCGCGCGCCTCGCTGAGCAGTTCCCGGCTGCGCGCGTCAACCCTAATGTGCTCTACGTATGCGACGGTCCGGTGCTGACGAGCGCCGGATCAGCGGCCGGCTTGGACCTCTGCCTGCACCTGATCCGCGACGAGCATGGTGAGCGAGTGGCGAACACGGTGGCCCGCCGCATGGTGATGCCGCCGTTCCGGGACGGCGGGCAGGCACAGTTCGTCGGACCAGTGGTGCACGCCAGGCGGGCCGAGAGCCTGGCCCCGCTGCTCGATGCGATTGCGGCGGAGCTGGATGCCGAACACACCGTCGACTCGATGGCCGCTCGGGCGGCGATGAGCCCTCGAACGTTTGCCCGCCGCTTCCGCGACGAGACAGGGGCCACGCCGCATGCCTGGCTGACCAACCAGCGCGTACTCCACGCGCGCGAGATGCTCGAACGAGGGGACGATCCCATCGAGACGGTCGCCCGGCGCTCGGGATTCGGCACGGCCGCCATGCTGCGGCACCACTTCACCAGAGCGGTGGGCACGTCGCCGGTGGCGTACCGGCGCACCTTCCGCGGCTAGCCGCGATACCACGCACCGCAGACACTTTCGCGCCTCGCCCTCCACATCCCCCGCTCCTGTTCACAGATCACCGCACGCCGGCCCGCGCACGCCGCCGCTGCGCTTCAGTGATCACACGCCCAACGCGGGCGACCGGAGGCACAGCCGGATCACTGACAGGAGCACGGCAAATGAACGACACGTACCTCACGATCGTCGGCAACGCAGTTGACGATCCGAAGATGCGCACGACAGGGGCCGGGATCCCGGTCGCGAGCTTCCGCATCGCGTCGACTTCGCGACGCCTCAACCACGAGACCAAGGCCTGGGAGGACCACGAGCGGCTGTTCGCCACCGTCACGTGCTGGCGCGCGCTGGCCCAGAACGTGGCCGCCTCCCTGAAGAAGGGCCAGCCAGTCATGGTGACCGGTCGCTTCTACTCGCGCGAATACGTGAAGGACGAGGTCTCGCGGATGTCCTACGAGCTGGACGCCATCGCCGTCGGCCACGACCTGGCGCGCGGCACCTCGCAGTTCACCAGGGTCACGCGGCCGCACGCCGTGACGTCCGTGGAGGTGGACGACGACGGCATCCCGGCCGACCTGAGCGGCGAGCGTGTCGAGGTCGTCGCGACACCGGCGCTGGCCGCCGTCGGCTAGCCGGCGCCGGTGCGGAATCGGCCTCGCCGGCTGGTGGTCGCGACTGGGGGTTGTGGGCCGGCGGGGTCCTGGAACTGGGACACTGGACGGGTGCGGCAATCTGGGAATCGCCGCGGCAAAGACGAGTTCACAAGCGAGGACAGACAGTGGCGCAGTACATATACACGATGCGCAAGGTGCGCAAGGCTCACGGCGACAAGCTGATTCTCGACGATGTCACCTTGGCGTTCCTGCCGGGCGCGAAGATCGGCGTCGTCGGACCCAACGGTGCTGGCAAGTCGAGCGTCCTCAAGATCATGGCTGGACTCGACCAGCCGTCGAACGGTGACGCCCAGCTTGCGGCGGGTGCCTCGGTCGGCTTGTTGCAGCAGGAGCCGCCGCTGGACGAGGCGAAGACCGTTCGCGGCAACGTCGACGATGCGGTGGTCGAGTTGCGTGGTTGGCTGCACAGGTTCGAGGAGGTGTCGGCCGCGATGGGCGAGCCGGACGCCGACTTCGACTCGCTGCTTGCCGAGCAGGGCGAGCTGATGGAGAAGATCGAGCACGCCAACGGCTGGGAACTGGACAGTCGCATCGAGCAGGCCATGGACGCGTTGCGGTGTCCACCCGGGGACGAGCCGGTTACTCACTTGTCCGGCGGCGAACGGCGGCGGGTGGCGCTGTGCAAGCTCCTGCTCGAGCAGCCGGACCTGCTGCTGCTCGACGAGCCAACCAACCACCTCGACGCCGAGAGCGTGCAGTGGCTCGAACAGCACCTGGCGAAGTACCCGGGCACCGTGCTCGCCGTCACCCACGACCGGTACTTCCTCGACAACGTCGCCGAATGGATCCTCGAGCTCGACCGCGGGCGGGCGTATCCCTACGAAGGCAACTACTCGACCTACCTGGAGAAGAAGGCTGAGCGGCTGGAAGTTCAGGGCCGCAAAGATCAGAAGCTGCAGAAGCGGCTGCGTGACGAACTCGAGTGGGTGCGGCAGAACGCCAGGGGCCGGCAGGCCAAGAGCAAGGCGCGCCTCCAGCGCTACGACGAAATGGCCACGGAGGCGGAGAAAACGCGCAAGCTCGATTTCGACGAGATTCAGATCCCGCCAGGGCCGCGACTGGGCAACCTGGTGGTCGAGGTGAGCCATCTGGACAAGGGGTTCGACGGGCGCGTGCTGATCAAGGACCTGTCGTTTTCGCTCCCGCGCGGTGGCATCGTCGGGATCATCGGCCCGAACGGGGTCGGCAAGACCACGCTATTCAAGATCATCATCGGCGACGAAGCACCGGATTCCGGAGAGGTCCGAGTGGGCGACACGGTAAAGATCAGCTACGTGGACCAGAGTCGGGCTCGGATCGACCCCGGGAAGACGGTATGGCAGGTGGTGTCCGACGGACTCGACCACATCCAGGTCGGTCATGTCGAGATGCCGTCACGGGCGTACGTGTCCGCCTTCGGCTTCAAGGGACCGGACCAGCAGAAGCCGGCCGGCGTCCTCTCCGGCGGCGAGCGCAACCGGCTCAACCTTGCCCTGACGCTCAAAGTAGGCGGCAACCTGCTGCTGCTCGACGAGCCGACCAACGACCTCGACGTCGAGACCCTGGGCTCGCTCGAGAATGCACTGCTCGAGTTTCCGGGGTGCGCTGTGATCACCAGTCATGATCGGTGGTTCCTCGACCGCGTGGCAACGCACATCCTCGCCTGGGAAGGCACCGACGACGACCCGGCTCGGTGGTTCTGGTTCGAGGGCAACTTCGAGTCGTACGAGAAGAACAAGATCGAGCGCCTCGGCGCGGAGGCGGCCCGTCCACACGCCGTCACGTATCGCAGGTTGACTCGCGATTAACACCATGGCCCGGTTCGTCGCGAGGTGCGCAATGCGCTGGTCCGACATGGACGCGTACGGGCACGTCAACAACACGGCGTACCTGGCATACCTGGAACAGGCTCGGGTGTCGATGTTCTTCGACCGCTACGACGCGTCGTTCTCGGCCGGCACCGTCGTGAAGCACCACGAGATCAGCTACTTGCGCCCAGTCGTCTACCACCCCGAGCCGTTGCGCCTGGAGCTATGGGTCGACCAGGTTCGGGCAGCGTCTTTTCGAGTGCTCTACGACGTGTATGACGGTGACACGCTGGCAGCGAAGGCATCGACGACGCTCGTCACCTTCGACTTCGACTCCGACCGTCCGCGGCGCATCACCGCGGACGAGCGCGCCATCCTCGCGCGGTATGAGGACGAGCCCGCGGCGGAGCCGGCATGACGGAGCAGCCCCGTGACGCCGGCGTAGTGCGTGGAAAGCTCGCCGATGTCACCACACAGCTCGCCGGTATTGCGCCGCTCGCGAGGCGGGTAGCTGGGCTCGATCCACGGGGATTGCTGCGGATCCGGCTCGATGGCAGGGTTGCGGCAGCGTATGCCTTGCTGCCGTTCGGCGTTCTCGTGGGCCGGACGGTCAGGGTGGACCCGGGCGGCGTCAGCATCCAGTGCGTGGTGCGCGCCCGCGAGCTGATCAGCTGGCTCGACGGCGAGGTGGACGAACCCCCGCGACGCCGCGACATGAAGTGGCGTGGGGCGCTGCCGCCGGCGCTCGGCTGGCGGCGCGTCGAGACGGTTCCCGACGAGGTCGTCCGCGACGTGGTCCGCAAGGGTGCAGCCACATTCCGGCAAGCCGCGGCGCGGGAAGGCGCGCCGGGCGCGCAGCCACGCGCCGAGGTCGCCGACGCGTTGCTCGACTCGGTCGTGCTCAGCGCCACCGAGGGCGACCTGCACGCTGAGATCACGTTGCGCGCGATGAGCGCGCTCACCCGGATGGGATTCCTGCCGCGCGGCTCGTACGTCGCCATCGACGTGTCCGGGCGCTGGTCCCGACTGGCCGCCGAATACGGCTCCGTCTACACCGAGCGACCAGGCATGGCGCTCGGAATCGTCTCCTGAATCGCCGACCCCTGACGCTCGCACGTCAGCGGCGGATCCACACCGCCGTGTCGGGGAGCAGCACCGCGTCGCGCACCGGTCCGGACGCGAGGATGAGGTCGCCCGCGGGCAGCGGCACCGGCCGATCGCCGGCATTGAGTGCTACCACCAGGCCGGCCCCGCGGCGGTACGTGAGGCAGCCGGGCGGGCCGTCGAGCCAGGTGAACTCCTCGCCACGCAGCTCGGCCGTCTTGCGCCGCAGCGCCAGCGCCTGCTGGTAGTGGGCCAGGGTCGAGTCCGGATCGGAAGACTCCGCCTCGACGGTGAGGGGCGCCCAGCCGTCGGGCATCGGCAACCACGTCGACTTCCCGGTCGTGAAGCCGTACGGCGGCGCGACGCCACTCCACGGCATCGGGACCCGCTCACCGTCCCGGCCCCGAACGGTATGCCCGCTGCGCTCCCAGGTGGGGTCCTGAAGCGCGGAGTCGGGCAGTTCGACATTCGGCAGGCCGAGCTCGTCGCCGTTGTAGATGTACACCGCGCCGGGAAGCGACAGCTGCAATAGCGCCGCTGCCCGGCCTCGGGCACGGCCGGTCGGACCGCCGCCGTAACGGGTCACGTGGCGCACCACATCGTGGTTGGACAGAACCCACGTGCACGGCGCACCGACCTCGGCCATCGCGGACATCGAGCTGTTGATCGCGTTGCGCAGCGTCTCCTCGCCCCACGCTGCTTCGAGCAGGGTGAAGTTGAACGTGAGGTTCAGCTCCCCGGGGCGCGCATAGCGGGCCAGCCGTGCATCGTCGGCCACCCAGACCTCGCCGACGGCCATGCGATCGCCCGGATAGGAGTCGAGTACGCGCCGGAAGCCCCGCAAGTAGTCGTGCACTGCGTCGCGGTCCCAGCGAATGTCGTTCGGCGACGGGGTCGGCGAGTCGCCGCGCGGCAGGATCTTGGCCAGGTCCACATCCGGCAGTCCGGCCGGCTTCGCCACGCCGTGAGCGACGTCGATGCGGAAGCCATCCACTCCGCGGTCGAGCCAGAAACGCAGGATGCGGTCGAACTCGGCCACGACCTCCGGGTTCTCCCAGTTCAGGTCAGGTTGCTCCTTCGCGAACAGGTGCAGGTACCACTGCCCGTCCGGCACCCGCTCCCACGCAGGACCCCCGAACACCGACGGCCAGTTGTTCGGTGGCAGTTCGCCGTGCGGGCCGCGCCCGTCGCGGAAGATGAACCGGGCACGTGCGCGGCTCCCTGGCGGGGCAGCGAGCGCAGCCTCGAACCACGGGTGCTGGTCGGAGAAGTGGTTCGGGACGACGTCGACGGTGACCCGCATGCGCCGCTCCCGGGCGGCGGCCATCAGCGCGTCGAAGTCGGCGAGCGTGCCGAACATCGGGTCGACGTCGCAGGGGTCGGAGACGTCGTACCCACCGTCGGCCATCGGGGAGCGGTAGAACGGCGACAACCACAGCGCATCTATGCCGAGCTCGACGAGGTAGTCGAGCCGCTCGCGTATGCCGATCAGGTCACCGGTGCCGTCGCCGTTAGCGTCGGCGAAGCTGCGCGGATAGATCTGGTAGAAGACGGCGTTGTGCCACCACGCCCGCTCGGAAGTCACCTGACCGATTGTGCCCGGTGGCCCCGCGCAGCATGTCAACCCGGGGTATTGCGAAGCGACTCGGCCGCTCGGGTGAAGTAGTCCCAGAGCATCGCGTCGTACTCGGGCGGCAGCTCCAGCGTGTCGAGCGCGGCGCGCATGTGCCGCAACCACGCATCCCGCGCGGCGACGTTGACCGCGAACGGCGCATGGCGCATACGCAGCCGGGGATGGCCGCGGGTGTCGGAGTACGTCGTCGGGCCGCCCCAGTACTGGATCAGGAACAGCCGTAGCCGTTGCGCGGCCGGGCCCAGATCGTCCTCGGGATAGATCGCACGCAGGATCGGGTCGGCGGCCACGCCGGCGTAGAAGGCGTCAATGAGCCGGGTGAATGTCGGCTCGCCGCCGATCGCCTCGAAGACAGACGTGGGGTGTTCCTGTGCGCGCACCCGCCTATTGTCCCAGTCATGACTGACGTTGATCTCATCGTGGTGGGACTCGGACCTGGTGGTGAGGAGGTTGCCGAGCGAATGGCTGAGGCCGGCTGGTCGGTGCTCGGCGTCGATTCGCACCTGGTCGGCGGCGAGTGCCCGTACTACGGCTGCATCCCGTCCAAGATGATCATCCGCGGCGCCGAGCTGCTCGCCGATGCACGGTGGGTGAACGATCTTGCCGGCAGTGCCGAGGTCACCCCGGAGTACGGCAAGGTGTACCGGCGCATCCGCGACGAGGCCACCGACGACTGGGACGACCGCGTGGCCGTCGATCGGTTGGAGCGCCTCGGCGGGATGTTCGTGCGCGGCGCCGCTCGGTTCGCCGGCCGCACCTCCGACGGCCGGTTCGCCGTCGAGGTGGCAGACACGCGCTATGTCGCTCCGCACGTTGTCGTCGCCGTGGGCACCGCCCCGGCCATGCCGCCGATCGACGGGCTGGGCGACCTCGAGCGGAGCGTCGACGGCCCGGTCTGGACGAACCGCGAGGTCGTGCAGGCGCGGGCCGCCCCGGCAAGCCTGGTCGCGCTCGGCGGTGGACCGATCGGGATCGAGATCGGGCAGGCGCTGGGCCGGTTCGGTACCAGGATCAGCATCGTCGAATCGGCCGACCGCATCCTGAGCAAGGAGGAGCCCGAGGCATCGAGCACTGTCGCCGAGGTGCTGCGCCGCGAAGGCGCCGACGTGCGCACCGGCGTGAAGGCAGTGCGCGTCGACGGAACCGGCGACGGTGTGGCGCTTGCCCTGGACGACGGCAGCACCCTCGTTGGCGAGAAGCTGCTTGTGGCGGTGGGGAGGCGCGCCAACCTGCTAGATCTGCGGCTTGACACGCTCGGCTTAGATGGCGCCGCCCGCACCCTCGACGTCGATGACGGCATGCGGGTGGTGCACAACGGCGCGCCGATCGACGGGCTCTACTGCATAGGCGACTCGACGGGCCGTGGCGCCTTCACCCACGTCGCGGTGTGGCAGGCCCGCGTGCTCATCGGACGGCTGCTGGAACGCCACGAGCCGTTCGGTGGTTACCGCGGACTGGCCGGGGTCACCTACAGCGATCCTGAGGTGGGGCGTGTCGGTATGACCGAGGCGGAGGCCCTGGAGGCGGGCATCACCATACGCACCGGTACGGCAAAGATCGCGTCGTCGACGCGCGGGTGGATCTACGGGACCGACAACGACGGGCTGGTCAAACTTGTCGAGGACGCCGGCCGCGGCGTGCTCGTGGGAGCAACCGTCGTGAGCCCGCACGGCGGCGAGATCCTCGGGCTGCTGACCCTCGCCGTCCACGCCGCGGTGCCGACCTCGACGCTTGCCACGATGCACTACGCCTACCCGACGCTGCACCGCACCGTGCTCGACGCGGTCGGCGATCTCGCGTCCTGATCGGGGTATCCGGTCAGGACGGTTCGTGGGGCTCGCCCGCGGAGATGTCCAGTCGGTCGAGCCGTTCCCGGATACGCCGGCGTAGTTCGCGAGCCGTGCGCCACTGTTCGAGCGGGCGCACTCGCACGCTCAGGCGGATCACCGTCTCCTCGCGGGTCAGCTGCTCGACGCCCTGCACCTCCGGGTCGCCCAGGAAGACGTCAGCCCAGGCTTCGTCGTCGTGCAGCTGGCGGGCCACGTCGAGCATCGCTGCCGACGCCGCCTGCAGGTCCGTCGACGCGCCGATGGGTACGTCGATCACGACCTGCGCGTACCCCTGGGTCTTGTTGCCGACTCGCAACACCTCGCCGTTGCGCACGTACCACACCGTGCCGTTGACATCGCGCAGCTGTGTGGTGCGAAGCCCTACGGACTCGACGGTGCCGGTCGCTTTGTCGAAGTCGATCACTTCGCCGACGCCGTACTGGTCCTCGAGGATCATGAAGATCCCGGACAGGAAATCCCTGACGATGCTCTGCGCGCCGAAGCCGAGGGCGAAGCCCACAATGGACGTCCCCGCGATAAACGGGGCCAGGTTGACGCCCAACTCGCCGAGAATCAGCAGGATCGCGAGGATGAGGATCGTCACCGAGACGAAGCTCTTGAGCACCGACGCAATCGTGGCCGCGCGTTGCGTGCGGCGTTCGGAGAGCAGGCCGGTCGACTGCAGGATCGCGTTGGCGCCCGGCTTCTCGCGGAGCGGCCGCAGGACGCGCGGCAACCCACCCCGCTCGACCGGGCGGGCCAGCCGGTTGATCATTCGGTGCAGGATCCACCGGACGATCAGCGCCACGACAATGATCGCGAGAATGCGCGCCGGAGTCTCGATCAGCGCCCTGCTGTGGTCCTCGAGGTACTGCGGCAAGGCCAGGTGACTGTCCACGGCCCACCAGCGTGCCAGCTCGGGGCAAGCCCAGAAGCATGGACCGGGGTGGTGCGTAATATCAGGATTTGTCCTGAGCGCGACACTCCCGAGCGTGGGATACGACGAAAGTTCGTGCGCACGGCGCCATCGTCCGGTTGACTGTCTTCGTCGGGGCTGGGCTCGAGAGGTCTGCCGATGCCGGGTGCGTTGGTGCTCAACGCGACGTACGAGCCGCTGTGCGTTGTGCCGCTGCGCCGCGCCGTGGTCCTCGTCCTGGCCGAGAAGGCTGTTGTCGTCGAGTCCGGCGACGGCGTAATGCGCTCGGCGCGCACGTCGATGCCGGTGCCCAGCGTGGTGCGCCTGTCGCGCTATGTCCGCGTGCCGTATCGGCGTGAGGTGCCACTGACCCGCCGTGCCGTCCTCGACCGCGACCGGCATGCCTGCGTCTATTGCGGTACCCGCGCCGACACGATCGACCATGTGCGGCCGCGCTCCCGTGGCGGCGAACACATATGGTCGAACGTGGTGGCCGCCTGCGCCCGGTGCAACCATCGCAAGGGCGACCGCCTGCTCGCCGAACTCGGCTGGCATCTGGCTAGCTCTCCCACACGGCCACCGGCAACGGTGGCTGTTGTTCTGGGATGGGCGAAACGTGATCCCGCATGGCAGCGCTACCTGGCGCTGGACTGGACGAGTGCCGAGGCGGCGTCAGCCTGACAGATCCAGCTCCCAGGACTCCTCAACCAGGTCCGCGCCGAAGCGTCGGTGTGGCGCCGACTCGACCAACTCGAACCCGACGGCGTCGTAGATTCGCCGAGCCGCGCCAAGGACGCTTTGCGTCCACAGCGTCATTCGCCGGTAGCCGGCCTCGCGCGCGAACGCGACGCAGGCATCGACGAGGCGGCGGCCCACGCCCAGCCCACGAAACGCCGGCTCGACGAGCAGCAGCCGAAGTTTCGCGGTGTGCTCGTCGGCGCGTACGCACAGCACGCAACCCGCACGCAGCCCCGTGACGTCGGCGATCCACGCGCGCTCATACGCCGGATCCTGCGATGCGGCGAAGTCGGCGACGATACGGGAGACCAGCACCTCGTAGGTGGCGTCCCATCCGTACTCGGCCGCGTACAGCTCGGCGTTGCGCGCAACGATCCAGCCGAGGTCGCCCGGGCCGGGCGAGCGCAGCGCCACCTCGCCGGTGCGCCCACCGCGATCCAGCAGCATGCGCACGGTCTCCAGTGAGTCCCGCAACTGACGCCGCTCGGCGGGCGTGAGCGGCGCGATCAGCCGCGATACGTCGCGGTTTGCGCGGCGGTTCAACGTGGCGAACGTCGCGTGGCCCGACTTGGTCAAGCGCACGACCAGGCGGCGGCCGTCGGCTTCTGACCGGTGTGCGATGGTCAGCCCGTCGCGCTCGAGGCGGGTCAGGATCCGGCTGACGTAGCCGGCGTCGAGGCCGAGTTCACGGCGCAGTTGCACGACGTCGCATGCGTCGTGCTGCGCCAGCTCGTACAGCACCCGCGCTTCGGTGAGCGTGAACGCGGTCTCGAGGTGCCCCTCACCGAGCGCTCCGATCACGTTCGTGTAGTAGCGGTTGAATCTGCGCACGGCTGGGACCGTCTCGTCCACAGCACCCCTCCGTATCTTTGACCGAGGCAAAGATATGGGGCGCGGTAGCGTGCCGCTATGAATTTGCACGACCTGACCGCGCTCGAGGCGGCAGCTGCGGTCCGGCGCGGCGAGGTGAGCCCGGTCGAACTGGTCGAGCACGCACTCGACCGCATCGCCCGTCTGGACGGCAGGCTCGGCGCCTTCGTCACCGTGACCGCCGACGCCGCGCTGCAACACGCGAAGGCCGCCGAAGCAGCCGTGCTCGCCGCAGACCGCCCCGACGATCTGCCCCCACTGCTCGGGGTCCCGACCGCGATCAAGGACCTCAACCTCACCAAGGGCGTCGTCACGAAGCTGGGTTCGACGCTGTACCGGGACTTCGTGCCCGACATCGACGACTACGTCGTCGAGGCGCTGCGCAACGCCGGTGCAATCAGCGTGGGCAAGACAGCCACTCCCGAATTCGGGCTAGCGTGCTACACCGAGACCGACATCGGCCCGCCGGCACGCAACCCGTGGGACCTCTCGCGCACGCCGGGCGGGTCGAGCGGAGGAGCGGCCGCGGCGGTGGCTGCCGGTCTGATCGCGTTCGCGCAGGGCAGCGACGGCGGGGGGTCGATCCGCATCCCGGCCAGCGCGTGTGGGCTGGTCGGGCTCAAACCGGCGCGCGGGCGGGTTTCGAAAGGACCGCTCGACATCGACTCCTCGCGGCTTTCCGTGTATGGGGGCCTGGCCCGCACGGTCCGGGACGCGGCGGCATTCCTGGACGCGGTGGCCGGGCCGCGTCCTGGCGACCCCGATCCGCTGCCGCTGCCGCCGCAGCCGTTCTTGCGCGCTTGCGAGCGTGATCCGGGGCGCCTGCGAATCGGCCGGTTCATCCAGCCGCCGATGGACGCCGACATCGACCCGCAGGTGCGCGACGCCTGGGAAAAGGTCAGTCTGCTTCTGTCGAGCCTCGGCCACGACGTAGCTGACGTCCACTCCCCGGTACCTGCCGACGCGGTGCCGGCGTTCGAGACGGTGTGGGCCGTCTCTGCGCACACTGCCCCCGTCGATCCGGCTCGCGAAGCCGAGTTGCGCCCGCTCACCCGGTACCTGCGCGAACGCGGCCGCGCCGTCAGCGGACCGCAATACGCGCAGGCGGTCGGGACACTTGGGCTGTTCGCCCGGCAGGCCATGGCGGCGAGCGCCGCGTTCGACGCGGTGCTCACGCCGACGCTCGCGACGCTGCCACCGTCCATCGGCTGGTTCACGGACGCCGATCCGGCTGCGGACTTCGAGCGGCAGAAGCGGTTCACCCCGTTCACCGCCGCGATCAACGCGACCGGCCAGCCGGCGATCTCGCTGCCGCTGTACCAGAGCGCCGAAGGCCTGCCGATCGGCATGATGTTCGTCGGCAGGCGTGCCGACGAGGCCACGCTGGTGAGCCTCGCCGTCCAGCTCGAGTCAGCCGCGCCGTGGCGCGATCGACATGCGCCGCCATGGGCCGCCTGAGTGCGAGGGACATGCCCGCGTTCGCTACCGTGTCGACGTGAGTGTTGCGCAGACGGCGCTGGTATTTGCCGGCATCCCGCTTGCGGTCGTTGCCGTGTTCGCGTTGCTGATCTTCGGGCCAAGCCAGCTCCGCCAGCCCAACCGCTACCGGCCGGGCAAGCCCTGGACGTACGCCCCCGTCTGGTACATCCCGCGCCCTCTACCCGAGAACAGCTCCGCGCCGCATCGTGCCGTCGGCGCGCCCAGCCGTCCCGCGATCGAGTCCGGTGACCAGGCGCCCACCCCCAACGCGGTGGGAGGTGCCAGCGGTGAGTGGTGACGCCAAGCCGGCCGGTGAACTGGTTGCGCACGGTCCGACGGCGGGTCGCGACGACACGAGCCCGTTCACCACACGGCAGCTGGCGCGCATCGACGAGGCGCTGACATTGTCCAGCCGTGAGACCGGCCTGACGTTCTCCGTTTATGTGGGCGAGCTCGCCGACCCGTCGCGCGCCACCGCCGAGGGACTGTTCGGCAAGCTGGCGACCGACGTCGACGGCGCCGTGCTCGTCGCCGTGTCACCGGGGCAGCGCAAGCTGCACATCGTCACCGGCGAGACGTCCGCACCACGGCTGCCGAACCGCGCGTGCGCTCTCGCCGCGCTGGGCATGCGCGCGGCCTTCTCTTCCGGCGACCTTGCCGGCGGCATCGTGACCGGACTGCGCATGCTCGCCGACGCCGCCGGCCGGCCGTAACAAGCTCGCTGCGCTCGCACAGCCGCGGGCTCTTCGCGCGAGCGGTCCTCGCACCGGTGGCCAGGTGTCAGCCTGCTGCTGTATCGGTGGCGCGCGCTCGCAGGGCGCGGACGATGTCGGCCCGCCCCTCGCTCACCAGCCGGCGTAGCCCCGGCGCCAGCTCCGAGCGGGCGAGGAATTCGTCGGCGGTGTCGAGGGTGTCCTGGGTGATGGTCGACGTCCAGCTCGGGAAGAGCCCGATCACGACGGTCTGCGCAAGCTCGCTGGAGCGCCGCCGCCACACGTCCGGCACCGTCTCGAAGTACCGCGGCATGTAGGGCGCAACGAGATCGCCCTGCGCCGGATGAGAGAAGCCGCGGATCACGGCCTCCTGCACGGCGTTCGGAACTGTGTCGTCCTCGGTGGCCAGCCGCCACGCCTCGGCCTTGGCCTCGGCGAGCGGTCGCAGCGCCCTGGCCGTCGCGGCGTGCCGGTGCCCGGCGGCCGACGGATCACGTTCGAGCTCTGCGGCAATATCCTCGTCGCCGGCCATTCCGTGCGCACACAAGGAGTGCAGGATGGCCCAGCGCAGTTCGGCATCCAAGGACAGGCCGGCGACGATATGACTTCCGTCGAGCAACCCCCGGATGACCTCGAGGTGGTCGGCGTCGCGTGCGGCACCGAGGAAGGCGTGTACCCAGGCGAGTTGGTGGTCGGAGCCGGGTTCTGCGGCGTGCAGGGCGGCGAACGACTTTTCGGCCAGCGCGCGGAAGCCGGCCGGCGCCCAGGACGGGTCGGCGTAGATCTCCAGGGCGCGCAGGACCTGGCGGTTCAGCGATTGGAGCAGGCCGATGTTGGACTCCACGTCCGCGCCGGCAAGCACCAGCGCCAGGTAGTCGCGGGTGGCGAGCTCGCCGTCGCGGGTCATGTCCCAGGCGGCCGACCAGCACAGCGCCCTCGGCAGCGACTCGGGCAGTCGGGCGATGCCACCGTCGCGCAGTGTGCGCAGGCTGCGGTCGTCCAGGCGCAGCTTGCAGTAGGTGAGATCGTCGTCGTTGGCCAGCAGCAGCGGGGGAGCGCTTACCCCGATCAGCTCGGGCACCGGCGTGCGCTCGCCGATCACGTCCAATTCGACACGGCGGGTGCGCACAAGATTGCCGTCAGGGTCATTGTCGTACAGCCCTACTGCCAATCGGTGCGGGCGCAGCACGTTCGACGCGGCCACGTCCGTCGGCGCGGCCTGGACGAGCTCGAAGCGCGAATACCGCCCGTCGGTGTCCAGCTCGTACTCGGCGCGCATGGTGTCGAGCCCTGCCGTCTCGAGCCACAGCTTCGACCACGCGCCGAGGTCGCGTCCGGACGCGGCCGCGAGCGCGTCGAGCAGGTCAGTGAGAGTGGTGTTGCCGTACGCGTGCTCGGTGAAGTACTCGTGCAGGCTGGCCAGGAAGTGGTCGCGGCCGACGTAGGCGGCGAGCTGCTTCAGTACGCTCGCGCCCTTCGCGTAGGTGATCCCGTCGTAGTTGATCTCCGCTGTCTGCACGTCCGGCGCGTCGGTGGCGATCGGATGGGTGGTCGGCTGTTGATCCTGCCGGTACGCCCAGGTCTTCTCGACATTGGCGAACGTCGTCCAGGCGTTGGTGAACCGCGTTGCTTCCGCCTGGCACAAGGCCGCGACGTACGTCGCGAAGGACTCGTTCAGCCATAGGTCGTCCCACCACCGCATCGTGACCAGATCGCCGAACCACATGTGTGCCATCTCGTGCAGGATCACCTCGCCGCGCCGCTCCCGCCGCGCGTCGGTGACCTTGCCCCGGAACAGGTAGTCCTCGCGGATAGTCACGCAGCCGGCGTTCTCCATGGCGCCGGCATTGAACTCCGGGACGAAGAGCTGGTCGTACTTGTCGAGGAAGTACCGCACCCCGAAGCTAGCGTGGTACCAGTCGAAGCCCTGCCTCGTGATCGTGAAGATCTCGTCCGGATCGAGGTGTTCGGCAAGGCTCTTGCGGCAGTACACGCCGAGATCGATGCCGTCATGATGATCGCGCGCCACATGGTACGGGCCGGCGACGAGGGCGCTGATATACGCGCTGAGGCGCGGCGTCGGGACGAAGTGCACAGTCTTGCTGCGGTTCTCGTGCTGCTGCGTGTGCGCCGGTTTGCTGTTGGACACGACCTCCCAGGCGTCCGGCACCGTCGCGTGGAACGTAAAGCTCGCTTTCAGGTCCGGTTGGTCGAAGCAGGCGTAGACGCGCTTGGCGTCCGCAGTCTCGAACTGGCTGTACAGGTATGCCTCGCCGTCGATCGGGTCGACGAAGCGATGCATACCCTCGCCGGTGTTCGTGTACGCCATCTGGGCCTCGACGACCACGACGTTGTCGGCGGCAAGCCCTGTCAGCACGACGCCCCGGTCTGGTTCGTAGCCGGACACGTCGACGAGCTGGTCGTTCAGCGTCACCTTGTCGATGGTGTCGGCGACCAGGTCGAGGAACGTCGAAGCGCCGGACCGGCCGGCTGCGAAGCGCACCGTAGTGACCGAGCGGAACGTCTTGTCCGTCGGTGCGCCGTCGGCGTCGGTGAAGTCGAGCGAGACGTCGTAGGACTCGACGCGCAGCAGGGCAGCGCGGACGCCGGCGTCCTCGCGGGTGAGATTGGGTACAGTCACGAGACTCCCGGGGTCGAGATCAGCAGGGTTCGCGCCACGGATGGTACTGATCGCGATGGCAATACGCTGGCGGGCATGAGGCCGAACGACATCGTCCCCGACTTCGAGTTGCCTGACCAGGACGGTACGCCCCGAACCCTGAGCGGGTTGCTCGCCGCCGGTCCCGTGGTGCTGTTCTTCTACCCAATGGCCATGACCACCGGGTGCACAAAGGAGAGCTGCCACTTCCGCGACCTCGCCGCCGAGTTCACCGAAGTGGGGGCGCAGCGCGTCGGCATCAGCGCCGATCCGGTCGCAAAGCAGAAGCAGTTCAGCGACCTGCACGGCTTCGACTACCCGCTGCTGTCCGATGTGGACGGAGCCGTCGGGCGCCTGTTCGGGGTGAAGCGCCGCTTCGGTCCCGTCCCGGTGAAGCGCACCACGTTCGTGATAGACACCGACCGCCGAGTGCTCGGCGTGATCGCCAGCGAACTCAACATGGACAAACACGCTGACGAGGCGCTCGCACTGCTCCGGGCGCGGCAGTGACCACGCAAGGGCGGTCGCGCGTTCAACTATCGCGCTACGCTGAGCTTTGTGAGCGATTCCGACCGTAGTGCCGTCGATTTCTGGTTCGACCCCGCCTGCCCCTACGCATGGGTGACGTCGCGGTGGATCCTCGAGGTCGAGCGGCAGCGCCCGATGGACCTCAGCTTCCACGTGATGTCCCTGTCCGTACTGAACGAGGGGCGCGACCTGCCGGAGAAGTACCGCGCCGTGATGGACCGGACGTGGGGGCCCGTGCGAGTCGCCATCGCCGCCGAACAGGCAGCCGGGACTAGCGTCCTGCGTGATCTCTACACGGCGCTCGGCACGAGGCGGCACGTCGAGGGCCGCGAACTCGATCGCGCCGCGATCGTCGAGGCGCTCGCCGACGTGGCCCTGCCCGAGTCGCTCGCCGACGCCGCCGATTCCACGGAATACGACGACGCACTGCGCAAGTCGCACCACGTCGGCATGGACCCGGTCGGCTACGAGGTCGGGACCCCCGTCATCCACGTCGACGGTGTGGCGTTCTTCGGGCCGGTCTTGACTCGAATCCCGCGCGGCGACGACGCGGTGCGCATCTGGGACGGCGCCCGGTTGCTCGCCGGCTATCCGTACTTCTTCGAACTCAAGCGCACCCGCACCGAGCGTCCCCGCTTCGACTAGCCGACCTCGAGCACACTGCGCCGCGTACGGCACGCCTGCGATGATGCCCGTATGCGCGTCTACCTGGGCAGCGACCACGCGGGTTTCGAGCTCAAGTCGTCCCTGATGGAGCACCTGAAGGCCATCGGCCACGATCCGGTCGACTGCGGCGCCCTGACGTACAACCCGGGCGACGACTACCCGCCGCCGTGTATCGCGGCGGCCAGCCGCACGGTCGCCGACGCGGGCAGCCTGGGCGTGGTGATCGGCGGCTCGGGTAACGGTGAGCAGATCGCGGCGAATAAGGTCGCCGGCGTCAGGGCCGCGCTGGTGTGGAGCGATGAGACGGCCCGGCTCGCCCGGGAGCACAACGACGCCAACGTCATGGCGATCGGCGCCCGTAACCACCCCGGGGCCGACGCGCAGCGTTTCGTCGAGATCTTTCTCGCCACGCCGTTCTCATTCGACCCGCGCCACATCCGGCGCATCGACGAGATCAGCGAGTACGAGCGCACCGGACACGTCTAGGGACTGGCGGTTGCGGCGCCCTACGTCTTGGGTGGCTTCCAGTGCCGGCGCACCAGCGCTACTTCCTGTTCGGCCTGGGCCAGATCGGCTTCGGTCGGGCGGTTGGCGTCGCGGGCGCGCATCGCCCGGGTAGGCCCGACCTGGGACGGACCGCTGCCGACCAGGTCGCGCAACCCGCGCTCGCTCGGCTCCGGACGCCGCCGCTTGGCCGCGGCCGGCTCGGTCTCGGGCTCGTCAGCGGGCGCACTCGTCTCGGCGCTCACTTCGTCCGTGCGGGTGATTCCTACACCGGGGCGCCACACGGCTCGCCGGCGTCGCCGCCGCTGGGGACGTTCAGCCGTCATGGCAGACCATTCTGCCTCGCAGCAAACACATAGCCGGCTCACGTACCGTAGTCCGGCGATGGAGGAGAACCGGGCCCGTCGGGTTGTCGATGCGCTGCGTGAGCGCGGCATCGACGCACGCACGGCGAAAGAGGGTGTTTATCAGTTCGGCGTGCGCATCGCGCTGCGCGACGGACGCGAGGCCGTCTGGGACAGCGATGGCACTGCTGGCCTGGAGGCGCAGGTGATGCGCGACGGGATGCTGGTCGGCTTCGTGCCGTCCATCGACGGCTCGGAGACATTCGACGAGCAGCAGGTCGTGGACGCCATCGCGCGCACCGACTACGACCAGCCGGTCGCCGTGCAGCGCCGCACTGCGCCACCGCCGGCAGCACCACTGCCGCGCAGCGGCGGCGTGTTCCGCCGCTTTCTCGACGGCTTTCGATACAAATAGCGCGCCGCGGCGGGGCCTCTCGCCTGGAGCGGGCGACGGGAATCGAACCCGCACT
>DASXSF010000072.1:0-7620 GCA_036506155.1 Jatrophihabitantaceae bacterium | reverse complement strand
GGCGCCCCCGGCAGGATTCGAACCTGCGCTCCCGCCTCCGGAGGGCGGTGCTCTATCCCCTGAGCTACGGGGGCCGGAACTACGTCAGGGTAGCAGCCGTCCGATATGGGCCTCCCTGCCGCGAAGCCCGGAACGAGGGCTGGTCGCACTTGGGCAGCCCGCCCAAATGCGCAGCGTACCTGTAGTCATCAGTCTGGCGCAGGTAGCGGCGACCCACCCAGCTGGCGCAGCAGTTGCTCCATCGTGACGATCTCGTTGCTCTGGTTCTGTACCAACTTCCGCGCGAGATCACGGACGTAGGACTGGCCGGCGTGCGCCGCCGCGTCCTGCGCCATCGGGATGCCGCCCTGGTGATGGCGGATCATCAACTGCAGGAAGTAGATGTCCAGCGGAGTGCCGGTGAGGCTGAGTAGCTTGTTGATCTCCGACTGGGTGGCCATGCCGGGCATCAGCCCGTCGGCTTCGAGGTGATGGTGGCCGCTCATCCACGACATCTGGGGAATGCTCGAGCTCCGCGACAGACCCCAGCTGTCCAGCCAGCCCTGCATCTGGCCGATCTCGACGTACTGGGACGTCTCGATGTCGTACGCCAGGAGTTTGATCGACTCGTTGCTCGTGTGGTCACGCGTATAGCCGGCCATCTGTACGGCCTGGTCGTGGTGCGCCGACATGTCCCGTGCGAAGCCCGCGTCGACAGACGAGGCGCTGACGGAGGCCGAACCGCGGTCGCCGAGCAGCCAGCCGGTCGCGCCGGCGACCGCGAGCGCGGCTACGACGAGCACGGCGATCAACACCGCCCGAAGCCCACGCGACGGCGCGGGCTCGTCAGTGTCGAGGTCGGTCGCGGTGTCGAGGTCGGCGGTCATGGTGGTCACGGGCTCGATGCTCAGCCGGTGCCCGCTGATGCGGGCTCCCACAGTGGGTGTCCGAACGTGCTCGGGTGCTCCTTGAACGTGGGCTGCGAGCACGTGGCGCCGAGCTCTGGCGTCGTCTTCGGGTTGTAGCGCAGAGCGGAAATGAACTTCTCGATGCGTGGGTCTGACGCCGAGTTGACGAACAGCTGGTAGCCCCATGACTGTAGGGATATCGGCGTCTTAAGGTTCGGGTACGGGCTCATCGCCATCCGGTCCTTGCCCTCGACGAACGTCGCCAGCTTCGAGACCTCGGACTCCGCCAGGCCGGGCCGGTAGGTGATCCACACGGCGCCGTGCTCGAGCATGTGCACGGCGTTCTCGCTCGCGAGCGCCGCCGCGTACACCGTGCCGGTGCAGTCCGCCCAGTACTGGCTGTGGTTGCCACCGACAGGCGGGGAGGAGTCGTACTTGATCGTGCCCTGAACGTGGTTGCGGTTGGCTTGCGGCGTGAACGTGACGCCCTGGATGTCTCTGGCGCACTGCAGCTCGTTCAGATACGTCGTCGGATTGTTGCCGATCATCGCTGTGCATCCGCCGTTGGCGCTCTTCTTCGAGCTGCTGTGGACCACGGCGTAGACGATGATGGCGGCGGCGAACAGCACGACGGCCGTGACGGTCGCGATCAGCGCCCAGGGCGTCTGCTTCTGGTTGACGATCGACTTGCCCGGCTTCTTCGCCGGCGGTCGCTTCGCAGGTGCGGACCTGGGCGCCGCCTTACGCGACGCGGGCGTGGTGGACGGCTTGCGCTGGGCCATGGGCCTGCCTTTGGCACGGATCGACGGAAATCGCGCTCAGTGTAAGTTGTCGCCGTGTGAGCCGTCGTCCGGGCGCCGGCTGCGCAGCGAATCCGGGCGGCAAAGCCCACTAGGATCATCCGAGTGAACCCGCAGGAACTCGCCACCGCGGTGTCGTCGGCCGTGGCCCTGTGCCTCGACGCGGGTGAGTTCACGGGGACGCGCCCGAGCGAGGTCGTTGTCGAGCGGCCCAAGAACCGCCAGCACGGCGACTACGCCACAAATGTCGCGCTCCGCATGGCGAAGGAAGCGGGACGTCCGCCACGCGAGGTCGCCGAGGCGATCGCCGCCCGGCTGCGTACCACCGATGGCATCGCGACGGTCGAGGTGGCCGGCCCGGGCTTCCTCAACATCACTCTCGCGTCCGGTTCGCTCGGCGACTTGGCCCGCACAATCGTCGACGCCGGTACCGCATACGGGCGTGGTGATGCGCTCGCCGGGCGGCGGGTGAACCTCGAGTTCGTCTCCGCCAACCCGACCGGCCCACTCACCCTCGCGAGTAGCCGATGGGCCGCCGTCGGAGATGCGCTGGCCCGAGTCCTCGCGGCACACGGGGCGGTCGTGACCCGCGAGTACTACATCAACGACCAAGGCGGGCAGATCGACCGGTTCGGTGCGTCGCTGCTCGCGCGCGCGCACGGCGAGCCCACGCCCAGCGACGGCTACCCGGGCGAGTACGTCGACGAGATCGCCGCCGGTGTCATAGCCGAGGTGCCCGGCGTCCTCGACCTGCCCCGCGACGAGGCGCAGACGGTGTTCCGCCGCGAGGGCGTGCGGCTGATGCTCGATGAGATCACCAGGTCGCTCACCGCGTTCGGGGTCGACTTCGACGTGTTCTTCTCGGAGAGTTCGCTGCATGAGTCGGGTGCCGTCGACAAGGTGGTACAGGAGCTCAAAGACAGCGGAAGCATCTACTTCATGGACGGCGCGTGGTGGCTGCGCTCGAGCGAGTACGGCGACGACAAAGATCGCGTCGTCATCAAGAGCGACGGCCGCGCCGCCTACATCGCGGCCGACATCGCCTACGCCGAGGACAAGCGCGCGCGTGGCTTCGAGCTGTGCATATACCTGTTGGGGGCCGACCACCACGGCTACATCGGACGGCTCAAGGCAGCCGCGGCGGCGCTCGGCGACGATCCCGACGCGTTCGAGGTGATCATCGGGCAGATCGTGCGGCTGGTGAAGGGCGGCCAGCAGGTGCGGATGGGCAAACGCACCGGGAACATCGTGACGATGGACGACCTCGTCGACGCGGTCGGTGTCGACGCCGCGCGCTACTCGCTGGAGCGCGGCGCGACGGACTCTGCGCTGGACGTCGACGTCGACGTGCTCGTCAAGCGCACCAACGACAACCCCGTCTTCTACGTGCAGTACGCCCACGCCCGGCTGTCGTCGCTCGCCCGCAATGCCTCCGCGTCGGGGATTTCCCGGTCGGACGCTCCGGACCTCTCGCTGCTGGATCACGAACGGGAGACCGAGCTACTCGGCGCGCTCGGCGAGTTCCCACGCATCGTCGCCTCAGCGGCCGAGCTGCGCGCGCCCCACCGAGTCGCGCACTATTTGGAGGACCTCGCCGGCTACTACCACCGCTTCTACGACGCGTGCCGGGTGCTGCCCCAGGGCGACGACCCGGCGACCCCGCTCACCGATGCGCGGCTGTGGCTCTGTGAGGCCACACGGGTAGTCCTCGAGAACGGACTCGGCCTGCTGGGGGTCACCGCCCCGGAGCGGATGTGATGAGCGCTCGCGCTGTATCACTCTGCCTCGCGTGGGCTCCGCGCACGGCGCCCACCCGCACGGAGCGGGCGAGGCGGCTGTTCGCGCGAGCGCTCATCGCGACCGCGAAGTACAGCAATGAGTAGGTCGGCACATCCGGCAGGACCTCGGCATGCCGACGTGTTGCCGGAGCAGCTGCCCTCTGCTCCGCCGGACGACCTGAACGCGCTTGCGCCGGGCATATGGCCGGCCTCCGCGCGGCGGGTCGACGGCGAGCTGTGCCTCGGCGGCCTGACGGCTTCGGCGTTGGTAGCGCAACATGGGACGCCCGCAACCTTCCTCGACGAGGACGACCTGCGTGAGCGCGCCCGGGCGTACGCGACCGCCTTCGCCGGCGGCGATGTCTATTACGCCGGCAAGGCGTTCCTGTGCACCGCCGTCGCCCGCTGGATCGCCGACGAGGGGCTCGGCCTGGACGTGTGCACCGGGGGAGAGCTCGCCGTGGCGCTGGCCGCCGGTATCTCGCCGGCACGCCTTGCCCTGCACGGCAACAACAAGTCGCGTGCCGAGCTGCAGCGCGCCGTGGCCGCCGGCGTGGGGTGCATCGTCGTCGATTCGTTCGCGGAAATTGACCGGCTCGCCGAGGTGGCCACGGCGGCGGGCATCAGGCAGAACGTGCTAGTGCGGGTCACCGTCGGCGTCGAGGCACACACCCACGAGTTCATCGCGACGGCCCACGAAGACCAGAAGTTCGGCTTCTCGCTGTCGGGCGGGCAGGCGGAAGAGGCGGTGGCGGCGGTACTGGCTACTCCTGCGCTGCATCTCGCCGGCCTGCACTCGCACATCGGCTCGCAGATCTTCGACACGGCCGGCTTCGATATCGCGGCCCATCGCGTCGTCGGACTGGCGGCGGCAATCCGCGCCCGCCACGGCCTCGAGGTCGCCGAACTGAACCTCGGCGGCGGGTTGGGCATCGCCTACGTCCCCGGCGACGATCCCGAGTCGCCGAAGGAGATCGCCCAGCGCTTGACGGCGATCGTCGAACGCGAGTGCGCGGCTGCCGGTCTCGCCCGCCCGCGGCTGTCCGTCGAGCCGGGCCGTGCCATCGTCGGCCCGGCCGGCGTGACCGTCTACGAGGTGGGCACCGTCAAGGCCGTGGCGCTCGACGGGGGCCATACCCGGGCGTACGTCTCCGTCGACGGCGGTATGAGCGACAACATCCGCAGCGCGCTGTACGACGCGAACTACACCTGCGCGCTGGCCAACCGTGCCTCAACCGCGCCGGCAAGACTCGCCCGCGTCGTCGGCAAGCACTGCGAAAGCGGCGACATCGTCGTGCGTGACACGTGGCTGCCCGCCGATGTCCAGCCCGGCGATCTACTCGCCGTCGCCGGCACGGGGGCGTACTGCCGCAGCATGGCCAGCAACTACAACCACGTTCCCCGGCCGCCCGTGGTTTCCGTACGCAGCGGTACGGCAAATGTGCTGGTGCGGCGGGAGACCGAGGACGATCTGCTTCGCCTCGACACGGGAATCGCGCCATGAAGGTCGCGATCCTGGGTTGCGGCGTGGTGGGCTCGCAGGTCGTCCGCCTACTGCGCGAGCAGGCCGATGATCTGGCGGCCCGGATCGGGGCCCCGCTCGAGCTCGTCGGGGTCGCGGTACGCCGGCCCAACCGGCACCCGGATGTCCCGGCCGAGCTGCTGACCACCGACGCGGCCGGTCTGGTGGCGTGCGACGACGTGGAGATCGTGGTCGAGGTCATCGGCGGCATCGAGCCGGTGCGGACGTTGTTACTGGATGCACTCCGCGGCGGCAAGAGCGTAGTCAGCGCGAACAAGGCATTGCTTGCTGAAGACGGCGCCACGCTCCACGACGCGGCCGCGGCGGCAGAGGTGGACCTGTACTACGAGGCGGCCGTCGCCGGGGCGATCCCGCTGTTGCGCCCGCTGCGGGAATCGCTGGCCGGCGATCGCATCAATCGGGTCATGGGCATCGTCAACGGCACCACGAACTTCATCCTCTCCCGCATGGACGCGACCGGTTCACGCTTCGACGAAGCGCTCGCCGAGGCCACCGCTCTGGGCTACGCCGAGGCCGACCCGACCGCGGACATCGACGGCTTCGACGCAGCGTCCAAGGCGGCGATCCTCGGCGGGCTGGCGTTCCACACCCGCGTCACCGCAGGCGACGTATACCGCGAGGGCATCGGCGACGTGAGCGCCGCCGACGTTGCCAGCGCCAAGGCGATGGGCTGCACGATCAAGCTGCTGGCGATCTGCGAGCGGGCGAGCGATGCGGTGTCGGTGCGGGTGTACCCGGCGATGATTCCGCGCAGCCATCCGCTGGCCGGTGTCAGGGACGCGTTCAACGCCGTGTTCGTCGAGGCGGACGCCGCCGGTTCGCTCATGTTCTACGGACGTGGCGCCGGGGGAGCGCCCACGGCGAGCGCGGTGCTGGGTGACCTGGTCGCGGTGGCCCGCAACCGGCGCAACGGCAGCCGGGGTGCCGGCGAGAGCGCGTACGCCGAACTGCCGATCCTGCCGATGGGAGATGTCGCCACGCGCTATCACATCGCGCTCGATGTGGCCGACCGGCCCGGCGTGCTGGCGGGGGTCGCAGGGGCGTTCGCCGAGCAGCAGGTCAGCATCCAGACCGTCCGGCAGGAAGGACGCGGCGACGCGGCGACCCTCGTCATCGTCACCCACAGCGCTGCCGACGCGGCACTGGCCAAGACGGTCGACCGGCTCGCCGGGATGGAGTTCATCCGGCGGGTTGCGAGTGTCATGCGCGTCGAGGGGATGCCCGGTGAATGAGGACGCGCGTCCGCAAGCGTGGCCCGGCGTCATCGAGGCCTACCGCTCTCGGTTGCCGGTCACCGATGTCACGCCGGTGATCACCCTCCGGGAGGGCGGCACTCCGCTCCTTCCCGCTCCCACGCTCTCGCGCCGGACGGGCTGCGACGTATACCTGAAGGTCGAGGGCGCCAACCCGACCGGCTCGTTCAAGGACCGCGGCATGACGGTCGCGATCTCCAAGGCGGCCGAAGAGGGCGCCAAGGCGGTGATCTGCGCGTCCACCGGCAACACCTCGGCCAGCGCCGCGGCGTATGCGGTACGGGCGGGCATGACGTGCGCGGTACTCGTCCCTCAGGGAAAGATCGCGCTGGGCAAGATGGCGCAGGCGCTCGTGCACGGGGCCAAATTGCTCCAGGTCGACGGCAACTTCGACGACTGCCTGGAGCTTGCCCGTAAGCTCGCCGTCGATTACCCGGTGGCGCTGGTCAACTCGGTCAATCCGCACCGCATCGAGGGGCAGAAGACCGCCGCATTCGAGATCTGCGACGTGCTGGGACGCGCCCCGGACGTGCACTGCATCCCGGTTGGCAACGCGGGGAATATCACTGCGTACTGGCGTGGCTACTGCGAGTATCGAACTACTCCTCGCCTGTTCGGCTTCCAGGCGGCGGGCGCCGCACCGCTTGTGATCGGTGCCCCGGTGAAGGCTCCGGTGACGATCGCTACCGCGATACGGATCGGCAACCCTGCGTCGTGGACGGGTGCCGAGACCGCGCGCGACGAGTCGCGTGGTCTCATCGATGCCGTGACCGACAAGCAGATCCTCGAGGCGTACCGGCTGTTGGCACGCTCGGAGGCCGTGTTCGTCGAGCCGGCGTCTGCGGCGAGCGTCGCCGGGCTGCTTGCCACCGCCGCAGACGGCCGGCTTGCCGCCGGTTCGGTCGTCGTGTGCACGCTCACCGGCCACGGGCTCAAGGACCCCGAGTGGGCCATCTCCGGAGCCCCCAAGCCGATCACCGTCCCGATCGACGGCCATGAGGCCGCTCTGGCGCTGGGGCTGGCGTGATGAGCGAGCACCGCAGGGTCGCCGCGCCGGGCCGAGGCGCGCAAGCTCATCACGGCGATGAGCGCAAGCGCTGCGAGCGGAGGGCGTGGTGAGCGAGCACCGCAGGGTCGCCGCGCCGGGCCGAGGCGCGCAAGCTCATCACGGCGATGAGCGCTTGCGCTGCGAGCGGAGGGCGCGATGAGCGAGCACCGCAGGGTCGCCGCGCCGGGCCGCGGCGCGCAAGCTCATCACGGCGATGAGCGCAAGCGCTGCGAGCGGAGGGCGTGGTGAGCGAGCACCGCAGGGTCGCCGCGCCGGGCCGAGGCGCGCAAGCTCATCACGGCGATGAGCGC
>DASXSF010000071.1:0-2136 GCA_036506155.1 Jatrophihabitantaceae bacterium | reverse complement strand
ATAGGAGGTGGACCCGCAGCGGACGGACCGCTATCGAACTTGGCCGCGGATCTCGCCGCCGGGGAAGTCACCGGGTCCGGTGTTGGGGGGTGCCACGCCATCGTTGGTGTGCACGTTGACGTAGGTGTTGCCACTCTGGAGTGCAGCGATCACCGCGGCCAGGTCGGTCCATCCGCACGCGTTTCCGGGGTCTGGCGCCGTGATCGTGCCTTCGGCGAAGGTGCCGTTCACTACGCCGCCGGCCGGAAGTCCGCCGAACAGGGTGACGCCGACGGGTCCGTTAACCCCGACGGCGCCGCAGTGGATGTGCGCTGCGACGGCGTTGTCGAGGTTGGCCACATTGACCTTGAACAGCAGCACGGCTCCATCGTCGCGGAGCTTGAACTTCGCGACACCGACGGCCTGCGTGTCCCGCGCTGGGACCTCATCGCCGCCGGACAGTGTGGCGACGAAGCTATCGGTCGCGGAAGCTGACGGTGCTAAGGCCAGCAGTGCAAGCCCAAGCGTCAGAATCGGCACGATCGCTCTGCGCATGATTCCGTCCCTCCGATTGTGTCGTGCTTCCAGGCGATCTTGTGGGATCGCGTCTTGTATGGGACCGGCGCCTGCGCGAGTCCACTTGCCAGGGACCCGGCAGTCGATATGAGCGACGACGTCTTGGTACAACCACGGACAGCCAAGCCCGGCGGTTCAAACTCACGACATCAGAATTGCGCACGAGCGCCCTCCCCGGGGTCGGTTGGCGGTGGATTGGCCATGAGGGTCCTGATACCGCCAGGGGTTGGTGTATACCCTGGTAGGGTATCTATCGGCGTGACTAAAGACGGCCGGCCACCACGACGCACACGACTGAGGTCGAGGCAAACAGGCTATGAACGATCATCCCGACCCCGAGCCGGTAACCGCGGTGATCGAAGTGTCCGGCGTGAATTGGGCGTCGGAGAAGGCGATCGCCGAGGCTGTGCTGTCGCGTCGGCCGGGGGTGTTGGCGGTCGAGGTGAATCCGGTCGCGCAGACCGCAACGGTCACCTACGACCCGGACCGTACCTCGGTGGTCGAACTCAGCGAGTGGGTGCGTGACTGCGGCTTCCACTGCGCCGGCCAGTCCGTTCCGCGGCACATCTGCGATCCACTCGTCGAGCCACATGCCGCGCATCCGCGTGCGGCGGACCGGGGTCAGAGCGTGCACGCTGCGCCCGGCACTCATGCGCCGGCTCGCGAGCATGCCGGGCACGTGGCGGCGCCCGGTCCCGCAATGACACACGAAGATGCGACGGGCCATGGCGGGCATGCGGGCATGTCGATGGAGGACATGGAGCGCGACATGCGCAACCGGTTCCTGGTTGCCGCGGTCCTGTCGGTGCCGATCCTGCTGTGGTCGCCGATCGGCCGTGACGTGTTGGGCTTCGATGCGGCCGCACCGTTCGGGCTGCGCGACGACGTATGGTCGCTGCTCCTCAGCCTGCCGGTCATCTTCTACTCGGCGTGGATCTTCTTCGATGGCGCATGGCGAGCGCTGCGTGCCCGGACGCTGGACATGATGGTGCTGGTCGCCGTCGCGGTCGGTGCGGGCTGGCTGTACTCACTCGGGGTGACGCTCACGGGCGGCGGCGATGTGTTCTACGAGGCCGCCACAGTGCTCACGGCATTCGTGCTGCTCGGCCATTGGTTCGAGATGCGCGCCAGGGGTGGCGCCAGCGATGCCATTCAGACGCTGCTCGACCTCGCCCCGCCGAGAGCGGTGGTGCTACGCGACGGCCAGCCGGTTGAGCTGCCAACCGCTGAGGTGATGGTCGGCGACCTCTTGCTGGTACGTCCCGGCGCCAAGATCCCGGTTGACGGAACTGTCGAAGACGGCGAGAGCGAAATCGACGAATCGACGGTCACTGGGGAGAGCCTCCCGGTACAGAAGAAGCCCGGCGACGAGGTGATCGGGGCCACCGTCAATACAACGGGCACCCTGCGGATTCGCGCCACCAAGGTCGGCGCCGACACGGCATTGGCACAGATCGTCGCTCTGGTGCAAGAGGCACAGAACTCCAAGGCGCCTGGGCAGCGGCTGGCCGACCGAGCGGCGTTCTGGCTCGTCCTTGTCGCGCTCGTCGGCGGGCTGGCCACCTTTCTCGTTTGGCTCGC
>DASXSF010000070.1:0-2160 GCA_036506155.1 Jatrophihabitantaceae bacterium | reverse complement strand
CGAGCGGCCGCTCGCAGAAGGTCATGTAGCTGGTCTCGCGCACGAAGCGGCGGAACTCCGCCGCGGTCACGGGCCGCTCGTCCAGCCAGAAGCCGTCCACGGCGACGCGATGGACGGGCCGCTCTTCGGGGTAGAAGTCTTGCGAGCCCATCAGGAACTCGCCCGGGGGAATCCAGCGCATATTCTCGAACGGGCGCGGGCCGGCCGCCTCTGCGTCGGATGCGAGCGAGGGTCTCACCTGGCCTCAGTCTAGGCCGACGGGTTTCGTCGGTTCGGACGAACGCGACGGCGCGAACTTCCATCAGCAGCCGCAAGCAGCTCGAGCATGTTCTACGCGTCTGCGTCGACCAGTTACAACCCAGGCGACACGGAGCTCTCCTGCGTCACCACCGATGCCACGAGCCCGCCTCGGCGCTCACTAGATCAGCCACCCGAGTCTCGGCCGACCGGCCCTTGGGGACGGGTTTTGGGGACCGGTTTGGGGATTTCCGGGGAGGCTCAGGGTCGTTCAAGGGAAGCGTGCAGAGGAGCAGCCAAACCAGGCGATGTGCAGGGAAAGCGCGCTACGAAGCGCCGTTCCTACAGCACACCAGGAGGCGGCGGACCGAAGGTGTGATCGTGGGAGGTTGCGGAGCGACGCGTGCCCTTCCGCAGATCACGCCACGCGTCGGGACACATCCTGGGGACACTTGACGCTTGTTGGTCGCACGCAGACGCGGGAGAGCCGCGCTTCGAGGGGGGCGGAGCCTGGGACGTAGCGCGCTGCGTCCCAGGCTCTGCAACAGCCCCTAGTGCTGCCGGCGCTGCGCCGTAGGTGCCGGCGGGAGGGGCACGCCGCCCGGGCCGGCCGCGAACGTGAGCGGCGAGATCGCTTCCTGCTGGCCGACGCCGGGCTTGCTCCAGTCGCACACGCCGCCAGGGAACGCAGCGTTCAGGCGTGTCCACTGCACGGCCGTGAAGGCGACCGGCGCATAGTCGGACGGGTTCAGCGGCTTGAGCTGGCACTTGAGGATGTTCTCCTCGAGCGGACCGCCGGCCACCTGGCGCGGGGAAGCGTGCTTCTGCAAGCGCGGGTCGGCGTCGCACTTCGCCATGTCGGTGACCGGCGCGGTGAAGTTCGTGTCGCCCGTCAAGAAGCACAGGTCGAACGCCGCAGAGGGCTTGGCCGCGACGACTTGCGCGTGCGTGCGCGGGTCGTTGAGCGCCGACTTGGGCGCCGTCGCCACCAGGTTGCTGAGCCACTCGTCCATGGTGAGGAACGACTTCACCGTCACGGCCGCCACCTGCGTCGCCGTCGCGGGCAGCAGGCCGGTGCCGTAGCGCCACATCACCTGGTTGTCGTGATCGCCGTTCGCGGCGTCGATGCGCGCACGTTCGGAGAACGAGCGCCAGATGTAGTGGATGCCCTGCTCGTCGAAGCCGCGCGAGTCGATGATCGGCAGCTTGCCCAGGTTCGCGCCGCTCGACACGATGCCCGCGCGGTATGCGATCGGCAGCGCCTGCGCGTCGGCGACGGTGCGCGCCGCGGTGCGGTTGGCGTCGGCGTCGAAGCCGCCGATCTTCTCGTTCAGCGTCACGAACTCCTCGGCCGAGATCGCTCCGGACAGCAGCGCCTTCAGCCCGTACTGCACGCCGACGTTGTCGAGCGTCGTGCGCGCACGCACACTGCCCGGCGTCATGCCGGCGGTCGTGCCCCACACCGCGGTGGACAGGTCGGCGTCGCCGCAGCGCGTGCCGTTCGGGTTGGTCACCGGGTCGTAAACGAGCGCGGCCGGCAGCAGGCAGTTGTTGCGCGGCGCGCCCATCGGCGCAATGGCGCCCGTGTTCTGGTCGATCACGAGCGTGGGCACGTAGTTGCCCGGCTTGCCGTTGAAGCCGAACGAGTTGTTCCACGACTGGCAGCCCCGCTGGTCGAGGTGGCCGTTGATCGCCGCCTTCTTCGCGTTGATCTGCGCTTGCGTGAGGCCGCCCTGCAGCGCCAGCCAGTCCGCACTCGCATAGAAGTTCACCAGCAGCACACAGTCGGTGACCTCGAGGCCGGTGGTGATCGAGTCGGGGTAGTCGCAGCTCGGCTGGATGCCGTCGAGCAGGCCGGGGTAGATCGACGCCACCGTGTTCTGCTGGATCGACCCGCCCGAGCAGCCGTTGCCCATGACGAAC
>DASXSF010000069.1:0-16320 GCA_036506155.1 Jatrophihabitantaceae bacterium | reverse complement strand
CCAACACGATCACGGCATTCGAAAATCGGTACAACCAAGCCGCACGGCCCTTCGACTGGCGATTCGGTCGCGACGACCTGAACCACCTCCTCGAGCGCATCGCAGCATGACCCCCGACGAACTAACGGGCGTGACCACTAGTCCAGGGAGAACGAGCCTGATCGTCAACTAGCCACATCAATCATCGGTTATCCGATCGTCGAGAAGGAGACAACGTCCATGACGAAACCGTCCGTAGACATGATCATGAAACGACAGGTTAGCGGACACAGCCCCGCGCATCTGAAATGGGAGCTTGCGAAGAAGGACGCTGCAAAGAAGGGCGCGGACCTAAAGAGGCTCCCGAAAGAGGATCTCGGTCCGCTGCTCGACCAGTTTCGCCAGTACCTCAAGGGTGCCGGCGAGGTGGCGCGGTACTACCCCATATTGGACGATCGCACGCTGAAGCCCCTGCGTGAGACGAAAAGCAAGATCAAGGCCGCGGCAGACAAGTACAAGGCCGTCTGCGACGCGCAGGTACAAGCGCGGGACACCGATCTGACGAATCAGGGCAAGTCCGAGAACAAGCGACGGAAAGACCCCTTGAGATCAGCGTGAAGCCAGCTCGGTGGCAGTGCAGAAGTCGCAAAGGCAGCGCCGACAACGAATTGGTGGCCTTCAATAAGCAACAACGCGCCGACAAGCAGCCGGAGATCAAGCTGAAGTAGCCAATTCGCCGCCTCGCCGGCGCGGTGTTATCTGACTTGGGGCAGGTTGGTGCGCACCCTGGCGTCAGGTGATCATGGCAAAGGGCGGCGTGGCAGTTGCGGCCTGCGGCAGGTCTGCCGCGGTATTAGCCGATCTTGGCGGCCAGGTCCTGATACGGAGGGACTAGCTCGTCCCAGCGCGCCTCGATGTCGCCGCGCTCCCGCCCGGCAATGTGGGCGGCGAGATGTTCGACGTGGATCTGCCAGCCGGCCCCGTAGAAAGCGATCTTGTCCAGGGGCATGCCCCGGACCTCGATGACCAGGATGGTCTGGTCGCCGTCGGCGATCAGCGTGGCCTCGATGGCCGCGTCGAAGGGCTGCACGCCGCGACCCTTCCGCCACGACTCGTCCGATTCCCGGGTCGTCACCAGCAGCCGACGCGGGGGCTCGCACGCTTCAACGCGCCCGGTCCCGTCCAAGTCATTGGACTCGATGTACAGGCGGAACTGTCCGCCCGGGCGCAGGTCGCCTGCTACCTGGCCGTACCAGCGGGCCAGGCGGCCAGGATCGGTGAGGGCCGACCACAAGTCGTCGATATCGGTGTTGTAGCGGTCCTCGATGCGCACGACGCCTTTGCCGTCGGCTGAGCGCAGGCTGCCCAGGATGCGGCCGCCTCCCCCTGAGTTGCTGGTCATCTCGGGCTCCTTCGCTCGCGTTGTCCCCGAGCGTCAATGTACCAAGATAGTTACGTACCCGTCCAGGTACATAAGGCTCCGGCTCGCAGACGACGTCCTGCAAGGCGGCACGCCCAAGTCGGGTTCCGGCCGTGATCTTGGCCCTACGGCCAAATGTCGACCACTGCTCCAAGATCACGCAGCCAACGCGCCGACAAGCAACCGGAGATCAAGCTGCAGTAGCCGATTCGCCGCCTCGCCGGCGCGGTGCTATGAGGTGACCGCAACCGGATCTGCTGCGCGCCGGCGTCCGTGGCCGGACGATCTGCGAACCGGGCTCGGTCGAGCACGCCGCGGACGTCTCACGGCGCTGGCCCAGTGCCGAGCAGGTACGCATCCTGCCCGCGCTGCCGATGCGCCTGTGCCTTGCCGATCACCGTTACGCGATGCCGCCGCTCCAGACCGACCCGTCCGCCATTGAAGCCGCTGTCGTCGTTCACGAATCCGCATTGCTGGACGCGCTGGTGACGCCATTCAACGGCCTGTGGCAACGGGCGCTGCCACTACCGGGGCCGAGCCTGCCGCACGCGACGGCCGCGCCGCACCGCAATTCGGAAATCGACGAGCAGCGACTACTGACCCTCCTGCTCTCCGGGCTGACCGACACCGCGATCGCACGCCAACTCGGCGCCGCGCATCGCAGTGTGCAACGCCACGTCGCGTCCCTGATGCGCGACCTCGGAGCACACAGCAGATTCCAGATCGGCATCCAAGCGGCAATCAGGGATCGCTCGCCCAATGTCTCGCGTGGTCAACCCCATGCACCTACCGACGCGTACGGAACCGACGCGCGGGCTGCTGGGCGTCCGCGTGCTGCCGTTGGCGACGTAACATAGGAGCTGGCACAGCAGCGCGCCGCCGGCTCGTCCCGCGAGATGAGCATGCCCAGTCAACCGAACGCTCGCACCTCCCGCCGCACCGCCGCCAACCGGGACGCCCCGGCCAAACACCGGCGGCGGTTCAGCTTGCGCAGCTGGTACCGGCGCTGGCGTCTCCCCGACGAGCGGGCCAACCTGCGTGCGGGTGTCGAAGCTCCGCACGGCTACCCGTTCGAACCTCGCTTCTAGCGTCGCGCCCGCAGTCGGCGCAGCTGCCCGCAGGACCGGCCCGCCCGTTCAGTCGTTCGGACCGCCATGTGACGTCCCGCCCATTAGTGGCCGGATTCGGCCAGATGTCTTGGCCTCGCCTCCTACGGTGCAAGGCACCGCCGGAGCTGCATCGTCGATGCAACAGCTGTTAGGATCGAGCTGCAACATTGAGCTGCCAAGTCCTCGACCGACAGGGCAATCCACACCGAGGAGCTTTCCGGAATGAACGCCGCGGCATTGTTCGGTGCCGTCTTCTTGGCCTGCATGGTGGAAGCCGTCGAGGCGACGACGATCGTGCTCGCCGCCGGGACGACCCGCGACTGGCGCTCCGCGCTGCGCGGTGTCACCGCGGGGCTCGTCGTGCTGGCCGTGATCGTTGCGGCGCTCGGCCCGGCGCTGTCCGCGGTGCCGCTTCGCCCGCTCCGGCTCGTCGTCGGCGGCCTGCTGCTGATCTTCGGCCTGCAATGGCTGCGCAAGGCGATCCTGCGGGCCAGCGGATACAAAGCGCTGCATGACGAAACGCAGATCTACGCCGACGAGGTAGCCGCCGCGCGCGGGGCCGACCACCGCGCCCGGGCCGGCGTCCCGGACTGGTACGCATTCACCATCTCGTTCAAGGGGGTCGTTCTCGAAGGGCTCGAGGTGGCATTCATCGCGCTCACGTTCGGCAGCAACCAGCACGACGTCCCGCTCGCCGCGATCGCGGCGGTGGCGGCCATCGCAGTGGTCACCGCGACCGCGGTGGCGGTGCGCACGCCGCTGGCCCGGGTCCCGGAGAACACGATGAAGTTCGCGGTGGGGGTCATGCTGTGCGGCTTCGGCGTCTTCTGGGGCGCCGAGGGTGCCGGAGCGCGATGGCCCGGCTCGGATGCCGCGCTCCTGGTCCTCGTACCCGCGATCGCGCTGTTTGCGCTCGGCCTGGTCGCCGCGCTGCGCGTGGTGCATCAGCGCCGAGCCGTCGGGCCGGTGCGGAGCCTGGCGGAGGTGTCCTGACATGGATCGCGTCCGTGCCTTCGGGCGGTTCTGGTACGACTTCGTCATCGGCGACGACTGGCGCATCGCGGTCGGCGTCGTCGCCGCGCTCGCGATCACCTACGCGGTCAGCACCACCGGCACCAGCGCGTGGTGGGTGCTGCCGGTCGCGGTGGCCGTCGTGCTTCCGGCCAGTCTGTGGCTGGTCGCGCGGCGAACCCGCTAGCCAGGCGGCGTCACCGCAGCTCGGGCTCCTCTGCGTACACCCGCTGCGCGTAGGACTCCAGAGCTTGCGCACACTTGCCCAGCGCCTCGACCGCGGCCGCGCGTCCCGGCGAGCCGAACACGTCACGCTCCTCCACCTTCGCCAGCCAGTTCACCAGCTTCGCGTGATCGACCTCGTTCTCCTCCAGTTCGGCGAAGCTGAAGTGCCGCGCCGCGAACTCCTTCTCGATGCCGGCGAGGAAGTCTTGGCACTTGTCGACGATCTCGTCGTACTCGTCATCGCGCGCCGCCTCGAAGGCCGCCCGGATCTCGGCCTCACCCTGCAGCACCGAACAGGACAGCAGCACGGCAGACCCGGACATCTCCAAGATTTCGTGGCGCAACCTGCGCAGCGCACGCTCGGCCGCGGTGCTCGCCGGCAACGCCGCCGCCGAGTTCTGCAGATAGATCGCCCCGAGCCCCTTCAGCCGACGCCACACGGCAGACCGCAGCCGCGTCGGCTCACTCGGAATCCGGTAGATCAGCACCAACCAACCGGCGCTGGCACCCTCTCGCTGCGTCGGCACCCCACTAGTCTGCCGAATGCCGGGCGATCAGCCTGCCGGCTGACGTGGCGCCGCCCGATTTGCTCCTTCTGACCACAGCCCGGCACCCCGCGATCAGGTTGGTTACGGGACACAGTCGTCAGCCGTCGGTACGGTAAGGCGTATCGATTGGGGTGACCCTAGGAGGTCGCAGATGACCGCGGTCGGCCACGATATGAGCCTCGCGCCTTCGGATCGGGGCGTCCAGCTCAGCAAGAAGCGGGTGCCGTGGACCCGCGGCGCGACGAGCGGGGTGCTGCTTCTTATTTTCGGCGCCTGGGCGGCAATAGTGCCATTCATCGGGCCGTATCTGCACTTCGCGTACACGCCGTCGACGAACACGGCCTGGATATGGACCGAGTCACGCGGATGGTTCGAAGTGGCGCCGGGCGCGGCGGCGTTCGTCGGCGGGCTGCTGTTGCTCACCACGACGAATCGCGCCGTCGCCATCTTGGGCAGCTGGCTGGCCATCGCAGGTGGCGCGTGGCTGATCGTCGGCCCGTCGCTGACCGACGTGCTCGACAAGTCGATCGGCACGCCCGATCCCGCGTCGAGCACCAACGTCCAGGCGCTCGAAGAGCTGTTCTTCTTCTACGGCGTGGGTGCGCTGATCCTCTTCGTTGCGTCCGTTGCGCTAGGGCGGCTTTCCGTCCAGAGCATCCGCGACGTAGCCGTCGCTGAACGGCGCGCCGCGCGGGCGGAGGCCGCTGCGCCGGCCGCGACGGGTGCTGCGCCGATGGAGGCGACCGCTGAAGGCGAGCAGTACCCGCCAGGAGCGCCCGCAGCCCCGCCACCACCTACCGCAGGCGAACCACAGAGCCCATACGGGGCGCCGCCGCCTGGGCAGCCCTACCCGCCGTCCGAGACACCTCGCGAGTAGCCGACGGCAGCACCTGCCACTCGCGTCGTGCCCGATGAGTTTGTGACGCCGGAGCAGTCGTAACGGGCATGACGATTACGCATGTGCTCGATACCGCGGACGTCGACATCGCGTATGACGTCCGCGGTCCGCTGCCGACCGCCGACGGACGGCCGCCGCTGTTCATGATCGGCCAACCCATGGACGCGAGTGGCTTCGCCACCCTCGCATCGTACTTCCCGGACCGCACCGTGATCACCTACGACCCACGCGGGCTCGGCCGCAGTGTCCGCAAGGACGGCGGGCTGGACAACGTGCCAGAGGTCCAGGCCGAAGACGTGCACGCAGTGATAGAGGCGCTCGGCGTCGGCCCGGTGGAGATGTTCGCCAGCAGCGGCGGCGCGGTGACCGCGCTCGCGTTGGTGGCCGCGTATCCCGATGACGTCACCACGCTGGTCGCCCACGAGCCGCCGATCATCCCGGTGCTGCCCGACGCCGCTGCGGCGCAGCGGGCCCGGGACGGCTTTCGCGACATGTACGTGGCCAAGGGGCGCGGTGCCGGCATGGCGGCATTCATCGTTATGACGTCGTGGCGCGGCGAGTTCACCGACGACTATTTCGCCCAGCCGGTACCGGATCCCGCCGTGTATGGGATGCCGACCGAGGACGACGGCTCACGCGACGACCCGCTGCTCTCCGACCGCTCCGCGGCGATCACAAGCTATCGTCCCGACATCGAGGCGCTGGGTGCCGCGCCGACGCGCATCGTGATCGCGATGGGCGAGGAGTCGCTCCACACGTTCACCGGTCGCACCGCGGTGGCCACGGCTCTGCAGCTCGGGCAGCAGGCAACGGTGTTCCCCAGTCACCATGGCGGCTTCCTCGGCGGCGATTTCGGATACGCCGGCCAACCCGAAGCTTTTGCCCGCAAGCTGCGCGACGTTCTCAGCACCAACTGATCATCCGACGCGGCGTCAGCCGCCTGCCATTTCGTGATCACGGTCGGGAACCGTGTCGTCAGCGACGTCCTGCGCCCGGGAAAGGCGCCGGCCGAGGCGAAGCGCAGTCGCGGTCACGGTCAGGCAGCCCAGCGCGAGCAGCGCTATCCAGAACCCGCCCGCACCACCTGCGATGAACACCGCGGAGATCATTGGTGAGATCACGAACGCCAGCGAGTACATGCCACTCGTCAGCGCATTCGCCCGACCGCGCACCTCTTCCGGTGCGATCGCGTTGACCAACGGCGCCATGCTCGGCGCCATGAACGTCTCGCCCAGGCCGAACAGCGCGGCAAAGACGAGCACCAGTGCATTACGCGCAGCCATCGAACCGGGAAGTGCGCAGAAACCGAACAGCACCCAGGACAGGCACCAGATCACCCCCACCGCGGCCACCGCCGAGCTGCGTCGCCGGCCGCGCAACAACCGCAAGACCGGCAACTGCGCCAGCACGATCAGCAGCGTGTTGGCGGACAGCGAGAGCGCAACGACCTTGGCCGAGACGCCGCCGACCACGTTCGCGTAGGCGGGTAGTCCCGAATCGAGCGCGGCGTAGCCGGTGAGGGCCAGGAGCAGCGTCAATGCCAGAGCACGGCGCAGAAGTGGACTCGCAACGACCTGGCGATAGCCCACCGGGCGGCCGTCGTCGCCGGCCGGTACGGGCCGGTGGGGTTCCGCGATCGAGAGCACGATGGCCGCGGCGAGGGCGGTGGCGAGCGCATTGCCCAAGAACAGGGCTTGGAACGTAAGCGGCTGCGCGACGTCGACGACGGCACCGCTGACGAGCCCGCCGAGGCCGATGCATGCGTTGAGCACGGTGAAGTTCACGCCGAAGGCCCGCTGCTGAGCTTCGCCGCTGGTCAGGCTCGCTATCAGTGTGTTGTAGGCAGGGAATGTCGGGCCGAGCGCAATGCCTTGCAGCATCAGCACGGGCACGGCCCACCCCGCGGTGTGCACGAAGGCCAGCGCCACCTGCGCGGCCGCCAACAGCAGCATCGCCGCGGCGAGCACCCGCCGCGCGCCGATGCGGTCCATCAGGACACCGGACGCGGGAACAGCGACGAGTCCGACGACCCCTGGGACCGCAAGCAGCAGGCCCGTAGTCGCAAGTTCGATGTGCCGGACGCGGTGCAGATAGATCAGCAACAGCGGCAGGGTCAACCCGGTGCCGAAGGCGGAGACCGCGTTGCCGACGACGAGGCGACGCACCGGTCTCGGCAGCCGCAGCATGATCGCAGTCTGTCGCAGCAAGCCGACATCGCTCGACGGGTTTTCTGCTACGGGGTGATCTGCCGAAATCTTGATTGATTCAAGAAAGTGGACGATACTGCGACGGGTGCCGACTGTCACGGACTTCGAGCGGATGTTGCGCGGAGCCGCGCTGCGTGTGACGCGCCCACGGCTGGCCGTCCTGACCGCAGTGCACCACCATCCCCACGCCGACACGGACTCGATCATCGGTGTGGTGCGTGACGATCTCGGCGACGTGTCCCACCAGGCCGTCTACGACGTGCTGCGGGCGCTGAGCGCGGCCGGACTGGTGCGGCGCATCCAGCCGGCGGGCTCCGTGGGGCGTTACGAGTCCCGGACCGGGGACAACCACCACCACGTGGTGTGCCGGTCGTGTGGTGTCATCGCCGACGTCGATTGCGCCGTCGGCGATGCGCCCTGCTTGACGCCGTCCGACGACCACGGCATCGCGATCGACGAGGCCGAGGTGATCTATTGGGGTCTGTGCCCCGACTGCTCCACCGCACAGAGTTCGTGATCCACCTGATCCTGGAAGGACTGTCATGACTGAGAACCACGATGCCGTGATTCACGACGCCGAGGCGGGCAGCGAGTCGCGCAGCCCGGTCGAGCATGGCCGCGCCCCGTACCCCACCCAGGGCGGCGGGAACCGCAGCTGGTGGCCGAACCAGCTCAACCTGAAGATCCTCGCCCAGAACCCGGCCGTGGCCAACCCGATGGGCGAGAAGTTCAACTATGCTGCAGAGTTCGCCACGCTCGAACTCGCCGGTGTGAAGCGAGACATCGAGCAGGTGCTGACCACCTCGCAGGAATGGTGGCCGGCCGACTACGGCCACTACGGCCCGCTGATCATCCGGATGGCATGGCACGCCGCGGGGACGTACCGCATCCACGACGGCCGGGGCGGTGCGGGCTCCGGCCAGCAACGCTTCGCGCCGCTGAACAGCTGGCCGGACAACGCGAACCTCGACAAGGCGCGCAGGCTGCTGTGGCCGGTCAAGAAGAAGTACGGCCGCAAGCTGTCGTGGGCCGACCTGATGGTCCTCGCCGGCAACGTCGCACTGGAGTCGATGGGCTTTTCGACCTTCGGTTTCGGCGGCGGGCGGGAGGACGTCTGGGAGCCGGAGGAGGACGTGTACTGGGGCCCGGAGACCACGTGGCTGGGCGATGAGCGTTACACCGGCGACCGCGAGCTGGAGAAGCCGCTCGCCGCCGTGCAGATGGGCCTCATATACGTCAACCCGGAGGGCCCGAACGGCAACCCCGACCCCATCGCCGCGGCCCGGGACATCCGCGAATCGTTCCGGCGCATGGCCATGAACGACGAGGAGACGGCCGCTCTGATCATCGGCGGGCACACGTTCGGCAAGACGCACGGCGCCGGTGATCCCGCGCTCGTCGGCCCGGAGCCCGAGGCGGCGCCACTCGAGCAGCAGGGGCTCGGTTGGAAGAGCTCGTTCCGCACCGGCAAGGGCGAGGATGCGATCACCGGCGGGCCCGAGGTCGTCTGGACGCCCACCCCGACGACGTGGGACAACACCTTCCTGGAGACCTTGTTCGGCTTCGAGTGGGAGCTCACGCAGAGCCCGGCCGGCGCCCACCAGTGGGTGGCGAAGGACACCGGCGGGATCTTTCCGGATCCCTTCGACACGGCGAAGAGGCGTCGTCCGACGATGCTGACGACGGACCTCTCGCTTCGGATGGACCCGATTTACGAGCCGATCTCGCGGCGTTTCCTCGAACACCCGGACGAGCTCGCGGACGCCTTCGCCCGGGCGTGGTTCAAGCTGACGCACCGCGACATGGGGCCGATCGCCCGCTACCTCGGCCCTGAGGTCCCGACCGAGTCGCTGATCTGGCAGGACCCCGTTCCCGCGGTCGACCACGAGCTCGTCGACGCGGAGGACATCGCCGCCCTGAAGCGTCAGCTCCTCGCCTCGGGGCTGTCGGTCTCCCAGCTGGTCTCCACCGCCTGGGCGTCGGCGGCGACGTTCCGGGGCAGCGACAAGCGCGGCGGCGCGAACGGTGCGCGCATTCGTCTGGAACCGCAGCGGGGCTGGGAGGTCAACAATCCGGACGAGCTGGCGACGGTGCTGCGCACGCTGGAGGGCATCCAGGAAGCCTTCAACAGCGCCCAGACCGGCGGAAAGAAGGTGTCGCTCGCCGATCTGATCGTGCTCGGCGGATGCGCAGCGGTCGAGCTTGCGGCGACGAACGGCGGGCAGGACGTTCAGGTTCCGTTTACGCCCGGACGCATGGACGCGGCGCAGGAGCAAACCGACGTGGAGGCTTTCGCGGTGCTCGAACCGACCGCGGACGGGTTCCGCAACTACGTTGGGAAAGGCAACCGGCTGTCGGCCGAGTTTCTGCTTATAGACAAGGCGAACCTGCTCACTCTGAGCGCCCCCGAAATGACCGTCCTGGTCGCAGGCCTGCGCGTCCTGGGTGCGAACCATCAGGGATCGCCGACGGGCGCTTTCACCGCGACCCGCGGCTCGTTGACCAACGACTTCTTCGTCAACCTGCTCGACATGGCCACGACGTGGACCCCGACCTCCGAGGACGCCGAGACCTTCGAGGGCCGTGACTCGGCCACGGGTGAGCTCAAGTGGACTGCGAGTCGCGTCGATCTCGCCTTCGGCTCGAACTCGGAGCTGCGCGCGGTGGCTGAGGTCTACGCAAGCGACGACGCGCAGGAGAAGTTCGTGCATGACTTCGTGGCAGCGTGGGACAAGGTCATGAACCTCGATCGGTTCGACGTGCGCTGATGCCGGTGTCCGGGCCGGCCCCTGGCGGGCCGGTCCGGACCACTCGCGGATCAGACGGTGGCGTGGCGGATCGTGACGAGTCCGCCCGCGAGTAGGGCAGCTGTCAACGCGGCAAGCAAGCCGGTCAGCCCGGACGCGGTCAGCCCGCTGAGAAGCGGCCCACGCTCGTCCAGGCATCGGCCCAGGTGCCTCCGGTGCTGCCCTCGATGACGTTGAGCACCGTGAGCGCGAGTCCGTAGACGACGGCCGTGGCGGCGGCAAGCACTGCGGTGCCGATGTAGTAGGAGCGCCGGCTGACGCCGAGAGCGAGTCCGAACGGCAACGAGCGGAACGTGATCAGCGCACCGGTGATGCCAGGCCGGTGTGCCGCGCCGGCAGATCCACCACGAATCGTTCACCTTCTGACAGGACCACCCGCACGAAACGCATCGCGCTCGCCAATCGCCGGGACTGCCGCCGGGTTGGCCGCGCTACTGAGCTTCAAGTCGCATGCCCCGCTGGCCGGCCGTGGAGCGCTTCCCGGCGCGCGTCGCTGCCCAGCACCACGCCCTCGACGTCGGCCCCCTCGACGTCCGCGCCCTCGAGGTCGAGGTCAGCGCCCTCGACGTCCGCGCCTTCGACGTCCGGCGCGACGCAAACCATTGCCGGGCAAGCGATCCGGACGCAGTACGGCGTGGTCCAGGTGCAGGTCGTCGTCTCCGGCAACAAGATCAAGAACGTCTCGTTCCTGCAGCTGACCGCGTACGACCCTCGCTCGCAGGAGATCAACAGCGCCGCGGCCCGATTCTGCTTCAGCAGACGCTCGCCGCGCAGAGCTCTCAGATCGACGGCGTATCCGGGGCTACGTACACCAGCGAGGGATACGTGCAGTCATTGCAGAGCGCGCTGGACCAGGCGGGACTGCGATGACGGCGACCAGCGCCAGCGCGACGCGGCGGATCGTGCACTGCATGGGCACCGTGTTCTCCTTCGACGTCCGTGAGCCGGGGGTGCCCGGCACCGTGCTCGACGAGGCCGCCGCGCTGCTCGGCCAGATCGACGCGACCTTCTCCACATATCGCGAGGGCAGCGAGATCAGTCGGCTCGGGCGTGGCGAGCTGCCTGTCGAGGCGTGCTCAGCCGAGGTGCGCTTCGTGCTCGGCGAATGCGAGCGGTATCGGCTGCTGACCGGCGGGTATTTCTCCGCGTACGCCGCGCGCAGCCTCGACCCGTCCGGGTACGTCAAGGGCTGGGCGATCGAGGGGATGAGCGACCTGCTGCGGGCGGCCGGCTCGGCGCGTCATTGCGTGAACGGCGGCGGCGACGTGCAGTGCGTCGGTGGAACGACGGCCACGCCGTGGCGCATCGGCATCGCCGACCCGCGCCGGGCCGGCACGATCATCACGGTGGTGTCGGGAACCGACTACGCCGTCGCCACGTCCGGAATCGAGCGGCGTGGTGCACACATCGTCGATCCTCATACCGGTGCGCCACCGTCGGGCCTTCTCAGCCTCACGGTCGTAGGCCCGCGCCTGAGCGAGGCGGACGCCTACGCGACCGCGGGGTTCGCCATGGGACGTGGTGCCCGCGAGTGGGCCGAAGGCCTGCCCGGGTACCGCGTCGTCGCCGTCACCGACGACGGCGGCACCTGGTCGACGTTCTAGCAGGCCCGTAGGCTGCCGGTGCGCGGCGCGACGACACGGGGGCTCGATGCAGGCGATCGTCCAGGAACGGTTCGGCCCGCCGGACGTGCTGCGACTGGTGGACGCCGACGTGCCCGAGATCGGGGCCGACGACGTCCTGGTCAAGGTGCACGCGGCCGCGGTCAACCCGTACGACTGGCACATGCTGCGCGGCGATCCGTACGTCGTCAGGCTCATGGGCGCCACCGGGCTGACCCGGCCGAAGTCGCGCGTGGCGGGCATGGACGCGGCCGGACGGGTCGAGGGCGTCGGCGCCAACGTGCGCGGCCTACAGCCCGGAGACGAGGTGTTCGGCCTGTGCCCTGGCGCGTTCGCCGAATACGCGCGTGCCGACCCGGACAAACTCGCACCGAAGCCCGCGAGCCTGACCTTTGAGCAGGCGGCAGCACTCCCGATGGCGGGGGCAACTGCGTTGCGCGCAATGCGAGACGTGGGGGCGGTGCAGTCCGGGCAGCGGGTGCTGATCAACGGGGCCGCCGGAGGTATCGGCCACCTCGCCGTGCAGATCGCTGCGACGCTCGGCGCCGAGGTGACCGGGGTGTGCAGCACGGGCAACATCGACCTGGTCCGTTCACTCGGAGCCGCCGAGGTGATCGACTACACGACCACCGATTTCACCAGCAGGTTCGGGTACTACGACGTCATCCTCGACAACGTCGGCAACCATCCGCTGCGCCGCCTGCGTCACGCATTGGCTCCGACCGGCACGCTCGCGTTCAACGCAGGCGGTCCTCCCGGCAAGGTCATCGGGGCGGTCGGCAGGTTCGCGGCACTGGTCATCGTCAACGGCGTCGTCCGCCAGCGCCTGCGCCCCGTCCCCACCAACCAGAACCGCGACGACCTGCTCGCGGTGCGCGGCCTCGTCGAGGACGGCACGCTCCGGCCGGTGATCAGCCGCACCTACCCACTGCGCGAGACCGCCGCGGGCTTGCGGCACGTGGAGCAGGGCCACGCGCGAGGAAAGGTCGTCATCACCGTGGCCTGAGCCCGGGCCGGCCACTCTGCGAAACACCCCTGACGCTTCGCGGTAAATACACTTGCGACCCGTGGTTATACCGAGTATATATACCCGGTATACCGAGTCAGGAGCAGCCACGATGAGCGTTCGACATGCACTGCTGGCACTGCTGAGCGAGGGGCCCAAGTACGGGCTCCAGCTTCGGCAGGAGTTCGAGGAGCGGACCGGCGAGGTGTGGCCGCTGAACGTGGGTCAGGTCTACACGACCCTGCAGCGGCTCGAGCGCGATGGCTTCGTCGCCTCCGACGGGGACGGCGGATCGAGTACCCAGAAGGCGTTTCAGATCACCGGTGCAGGCGTGGCCGAGCTCGATGCCTGGCTGCGCACTCCGCCGGACCTGAGCTCACCGCCGCGGGACGAGCTGGTGATCAAGGTGCTGGTCGCGGTCCGGGTGCCGGGGGTCGACGTGCATGACGTCATCCAGACACACCGCCGGCGCGTCGTCGAACTGATGCAGGAGTGGACCCGGCTCAAGCGGGACGCCGGCGCCCAGGACGTCAGTCTGGCATTGGTCGTCGATGCGGAGTTGTTCCGGCTCGACTCCGTCGTCCGGTGGCTGGACGCAGCCGACAGTCGCCTGCGCCGTTCCGCGGCCGTGGCGAAACCACTGCGGGACGGCCATACGCCATCGGCCGCGCCCGCGCAGCAGCTAGAGGCGGGGGCACGCAGATGAGCGCGCTGGAACTGAGCCGGGTCAGCAAGATCTACGGCAACGGCGCGAGCCAGGTGCACGCGCTCCGCGATGTCGAACTGACCGTCGAGCCGGGCGAACTGGTCGCGGTGATGGGGCCGAGCGGCTCCGGCAAGAGCACCCTGTTGACGATCGCCGGCAGCCTCGAAGAACCCACCAGCGGCGAGGTCACGGTCCTCGGCGTGCGCCTGTCGCACCTCTCGCGCAACATGCGGGCGGCGCTGCGCCGTCGGTGCATCGGGTACGTATTCCAGGACTTCAACCTGCTCGCAGGGCTGACCGCAGCCGAGAACGTCTCCCTCCCCCTGGAGCTGGACGGCACATCAATAAAGGCAGCGCGCGCGGCGGCGCTGGAAGCCCTGGACCGGTTCGGCCTCGCGGATCGCGCCGACCGGTTCCCCGACGATCTGTCCGGGGGCGAGCGGCAGCGGGTGGCGATCGCCCGCGCCGTGGTGGGCGAACGACGGCTGCTGCTGGCCGACGAGCCGTCGGGCGCGCTGGACTCGGTCAACGGCGAGTCGGTGATGCGCGTCGTCCGTGCCACCTGTCAGGACGGCGTCGCCGGAGTGGTCGTCACGCATGACGCCCAGTTGGCCTCCTGGGCGGATCGCGTGGTGTTCATCCGCGATGGACGGATCGTGGACCAGACCGCCCAGCCGGACGGCCCCGAGTCGCTCCTGGAAGCCGACCCGGCGCGATGACCACCACCCTGACCCGGCCGGCTCCCGTTGCTTCGCGACCCACCCCGGGAGGGCGCCGCACCGCACGCCGGGCGATCACCCGCTGGGCCTGGCGGCTGCTGCGCCGCGAGTGGCGCCAGCAACTGCTGGTGCTCGCACTGCTCACAGTCGCGGTCGCTGCGACCACGGTCGGTCTCGGTCTCGTCGTCAACGTGGAAAGCTCCGACCAGGCGCTGCTGGGGACGGCCACCACCCGGATCGACCTCATCCGTCCCGGCGGAAATGTGAGCGCCGATATCGCGGCGGCGCGGCGGGCGTTCGGCAGCGTCGAGGCGATCGAGCACGCAACGATCCCGGTGCCCGGCTCGGTCACGCCCGTCGACCTACGCGCGCAGGATCCGCACGGCGTCTACGGAGCGCCGATGCTCCACCTGGTATCCGGCAGCTACCCGAGCGGAACAGGGCAGGTCGCCGTGACCCGGTCTGTCGCATCGATCTTCAGCCTGACGATCGGCGACACGTGGCGGGTGAACGGGCGCACGCTGCGCGTCGTCGGCATCGTCGAGAACCCGAAGAACCTCCAGGACGCGTTCGCGCTAGTGGCCCCGGGCCAGATCACTTCTCCGTCCAGCCTGACTTTGCTGACGGACGCGGGAGGCAAGGCGGCATCACAGTTCGAACCGCCTGGCACAACCGAGCGGTCAGTCATGTCCAACGGCGCCAGCGCGGCGCAGGCGAAGCGCAGCCAGGCGCTGGCGGTGCTGCTGATGTCCACGATCGGGCTGACCTTCATCGGTCTGCTCGCGGTTGCCGGGTTCACCGTGATGGCACACCGACGCCTGCGGGCGCTGGGCATGATCGGCGCGATCGGCGCGACCGACCGCAACGTCCGGCGGGTAATGCTGGCCAACGGCGCGGCCGTCGGCGCCGTCGCTGCCTGCGCCGGGACGGTGATCGGGCTCCTCGCATGGTTCGCGCTCCGCGGGCCGTTCGAGAACCTCGTCGGACACCGCATCGACCCGCTCCGGATCCCGTGGTGGGCGGTCATCAGCGCTGCTGCGCTCGCCATCGTCACCGCGCTCGCCGCGTCCTGGTGGCCGGCCCGGTCGGCCGCCCGGATGCCGATCGTTGCGGCACTTTCGGGGCGACCGGACCCGCCTAGACCCGCGCACCGGTTCGCGCTGCTCGGCGTGGCGCTGGCCGCGGGCGGCTTCGTCGCGCTCGTGCTCGCCCATGCCAAGCACGCACCGCTGATCATGACCGGGATCCTCGCGACCACCGCAGGCATCCTGCTGCTCGCGCCGCTCGGCATCCGCGTCCTCGCGGCAAGCGCCCGCCTGGCCCCGGTCGCGGTGCGCCTGGCGCTGCGCGATCTCGCGAGGTACCAGGCGCGGTCCGGGGCGGCCCTGGCCGCGGCCAGCCTTGCGGTGGGCATCGCCGCGACGATCGCGATCAACGCCGCCGCCCAGCAAGCGGCGGATCACACGCTGAGCGACGGGAACCTGCCCAACAACCAGCTCGTCGTCTGGGTCGCGGGCAACCCCAGCAACCCTGGCGACGGGCCGATCGCCGCCAAGGGCAGCGGCTCCGCGCCCGGGCTGAGCCCTGCCGTAATCGCGACCGCGCAGAGCACGGCCAACGCGATCGCGCAGTCGCTGGGAGTACAGCACGCCCTCGAACTCGACGCCGCGGTGAACCCGCATAGCGACGCGCCGCCCGGGTCGCCTCCGGATCTCAGCCGGGCCATCCTCGTCGATCGCATGACCGTCAACGGTCAGGAAGGATTCAGCCTCATCGCCACGCCGTTCGTGGCCACGCCGGCGATCCTCGACTTCTACCGCATCCCGGCCAGTGCCCTCGAGCAGAGTGCCGACATCGTCACCGCGCACACCGACCTGTCCGGCACGGTGCTCAACTACGGAATTCGCACCTCATTCCGTCCGGTGAGGGTCGAGGTCTCGCACCTGCTGCCGAACTACACGTCGGCACCCAACACGCTGATCACCGAGAAGGAGATGAGCGCGCTCGGATTGACACCGCAGCCAGTCGGATGGCTGCTGCAAACGGCGCAACCCCTGACGTCG
>DASXSF010000068.1:0-3546 GCA_036506155.1 Jatrophihabitantaceae bacterium | reverse complement strand
GCCGTGGGCTGCTACGACGCGGGATTGAGGGCACGGTCAGCGGCCGAATCTGTCGACAGTTGCCTCACCACCGAGGGCGGCGCCGAAGACCCGCTCCCACGGCCTTCCGTGCCCCATTGCCGTACCGGGACATGACGACCTCGATCAGCGTGCCGGTCGGGCAGGCGTAAGCGTCACCTCATGCACGCAGCGCCGTCGACCACCGGACAGCAGGCCGTTCGGCCCCTTCGGCGATCGGCAGACTCGAGTTGTGCCGTTGGTTCGTCGCGAATACAGGGTCCCGCCGCTGGTGACTTGCTGATCGACAGTCAGCCCCGGTCGCCGGACCGGCTGTCGAGCAGCGCGGACAGCTCGCGGGCGAGCAGGCCAAGGCTTTCACCGCGGTACACGCCGGCCAGCTCGTCGAGCAGACGGGCCGCGACCGCAGCTTGACCTGCCGTCAGCATCACCGTCGGTCCCGTAGACCGGCCACCGTCGGCGAGCCGTGCCCGCAGCCGTTCGGCGTACTCGTCGCGGTTGAGCGGGTTACCGGCACGATCCCGAACGGTTGCCGTCGGACGTGGCGGGACGAGGTCGGCAGCCGGGGCTGTACTGAACCGCGCGTGCTCGGGGCAGTAATCGGTCTGGCGGATCGGATCGAACGTCCAGCCGACGGCGTGATCACGAGCCCAGGATCGGGCATCCGTGTCATTGCGCCACGCCTCGATAGCTGGCGGCTCCAACTGGACCGGACATCCCGGCACGTCGCAACTGAGCACTACTCGCCGCAGCGTGCCGCCTCCGCTGGACAGATGGATGCTCACTGCAGCTCGCTCTCGTGGTCGTCGCACCATGCGGGACAGAGCCGTTGGTATGCATGCGGGCCCGCTGCCGCACAACCCGCATGTCTCGCTCGTCGTTGATGCTACCGCCGGCCCTCCACCCGCCATTCGTGAGCGGCATCGGTTAGCGCCGTTGCAGCACGGTCGACACCGCCACGAGGGCCGTGGACGCGCCGTCGTCGTTGGGCCACATTCGGGGGGCACATTCATCAGCAAGCATCGTTGCCCGTCGTGACAGGGGCGGTTCCCGCTGCCGCCGCTGCCACGGCCGAGTGGCGGCGGTGTGGCCCGTAACCGCCACTCCGCGTGGGGGCCACCGGTGCCCGCCCTAATCGGCGGGCGGGCGGGGGCCGACCCGGGGAGCATTTTCCGTTTTACCGGGTGTGGTGGTTGGTTGTGGTGCCGCCCGGTCCTGGTCAGCGCTGCGGTTGCCGTCCGCCGCCGCGCCGGCGCGGGGCCGCCGTTTCGAGTCCGGCGACGAGGGTGTCGAGGCCGGCTGCGAACCGTTCGTCGCGGTTGTTGAGCCAAACGTGTTCGCCGAGGGCGACCAGCGTGGGGAAGCGGTCGGCTGGCAATGACCGCAGGAACGCGTGGAGCTTGTTTCTGGTCTCGGTGTCCTGGACGCGCTGCTCGTTGACGGAGTGGGGGCTGCTGAGCGCGAAACCGAGGGTGTAGTCGTAGACCAGGGAGAAGGCCAGGCCGGTTTCCCGTTCCGGTAGGCCGGCCGCGTGCAGCGGTGCCAGGAACGCTTCGGCGAGGGCGAGGGAGTGCGGCCCGAGGGGGTCGCGGGTCTTGAGCAGTCCGGCGATGCCGGGGTGCTTCTCAAGGACCGTCCGCAGCCGGTGCGCGAGCACCTTGACCCGCTCGGTCCAGGCGAGGCGGTGATCGACTTGGCAGTCGACCTCGGCTAGCACCCCGTCGAGGACGAGGTCCCGCAGCTGCTCCTTGTTGCGCACGTGGCGGTACAGCGCCCCGGGTACCACGCCCAGACGGGTGGCAAGGGCGCGCATGCTCAACGCGTCCACGCCGCCAGCACCGATGACCGCGAGGGCCTCGGCGACGACGTGTTCGCGGGTAAGCGCCGGGCGACGGTGCTCGTCACCGGCTGGAGGGATGAACCACAGCGGGCGCGAGCCCGCATCCTCGGCGGCTGCCGGTCGTCGCTGCGCCACGTTCGCCTCCGGGCAGGTTGACTGTGAACGGCGTTCACTGTAATGTGAACAGCATAGCTCGCAAGCGAATGCCGTTCACTAGTCGTTTCTTGCCGGGCCGCTGGGCCGCCGGTCCGGCCAGATGCAAAGGGAGGACGACATGACAGTTGCTACCGGCTGGGACCTGTTCGAAGACCTACGTGATGCGCAGGACGAGATGCTGCGACTAAACAGACTGCGCGCCCACCGGCTCAGTCAGGCCGGCCAGCTTTACGACGGCGGCGCCACCCAAGGCGCGTGGATGCCGACGGTCGACATTTCCGAGCGCAAGGACGCCTACCTGGTGACGGTCGAGCTCCCCGGCGTCGGGATCGACGACTTCGAGATCACATTCCAGGACGGCCTGATGACGATCCAGGGCGAACGGTACAACGCGCACGACTCTTCCGAGGAGAAGATGCATCGCGTCGAGCGCCGTTACGGCCCCTTCCGTCGCTCGATCACCCTGCCTAGTCATGTCATGGCGGACGCGATCGAGGCCACAGTCCAGGACGGCGTGCTGCAGATCCTGGTGCCCAAGGCGGTCGAAGTGCAGGCCAAACGCATCCAGGTACGTGCCAGCCAGAAACACGCCGACCCGGCACCAGGCACCGAAGCCGAGATCAGCAGCTGACAACCCGCCACCCCACCGATCTCTCCCGCTGCCACCGCCGTCCGGCGGTGGCAGCGGGAGGCGCACACCTAAGGCGGGTCACCGGACCGCACCGGCCAGGCCCGCCGCCGAACACTTCCTCAGCCGCCCCACCACCGGCTTCGGCGCCATGATCACCCAGAAGCGGAGCCGTTACGGCGCAGCGACGGCGAGCCAGATCGTCGACTAGGCCGCCGCTGCCACGTCGCTCACGCGATGGTCGGCGACCACGCAGCCCAGTCGAACGAACCGAACGTCTTCAGACAGACCGGCGGTTACCCTCCAGGCGGGCACCCCAGCTGCAGCGCGGCGTTCGAGTAGGCGTAGTTGAGCCGGTCCGACCTCCGCACCGCGATGCTCTTTCGCGCCGGGTGACGGGCGGCGTCGAAGTTGGCGAGGTGTCGCGCGGCAGCCCGATGGGTGATCTTCTCGAGTGTCGATCGCTGGCTTGGCGGCGGGTCTCCACCGTGTCGCGGCCGTCGGGCGCCACGACGTGATCGCACCGGTGACCGTGGGTTACGGCTGGCGTCCGGCGTCGGTGGTGCGTGCGGCCAGGTCGGTGACCTGGCCGGCGGTGCTGGTGATCGAGGACCGCAGGGCGTCGATCCAGAACCATCCGGAGATCGGCAAGCCGATGAACCCGATCACGCCGACGGTGCCCCGGGCGTCGCGCAATGCCCGCACGTCGACCCGGGGCAGGTTCTCCGCGAGGTAGGACTGCACGTCGCGCAGCACCACCGGGTCGTCGAGGACGAACCCGAACGCGGCGAAGCTGAGCAGGGCCAAAGCGAACGTCGCGAAGAACGCGTAGTAGGTCATCGCGGCGGCCAGCCGGCCACCGTCGGCCTGGTCGTAGCGCACCGCGGCACGGGCCAGGTGGTCC
>DASXSF010000067.1:0-66508 GCA_036506155.1 Jatrophihabitantaceae bacterium | reverse complement strand
CACCGGAGGCCGTCCTCGAGCAGTTGCACGCGTTCGCAAAGCTCGGCTTCACGGCGTTCAACATCATGCCGGCGGGACCCGACGTCAACGAGCAGCTGCAGCTGCTGGGGCGACACGTGCTCCCAGAGCGGGATCGGGCCGCCTGACCGTCGCCGCGGCGCCGAGCACAGCCACGGCGAGCCCTACTACCGAGACGACGACCAGCCCGCCGCCGACGCCCCACCAGTCGATCGCCACGCCGGCGAGCGGCGCGCCGAGCGAGGCCCCGATCGTCATCGTCGAGCCGTGCCAGCCGAGCGCCTCGCCGCGGGCCCCCTCCGGGACGAGGCGGCTGAGCTGATCGACGGTGGCGGTGACTGTCGGTGCGCACAGCAGCCCAGCGACGAATGCCAGCACCCCCAACCACCAGGGATCGGCCGCGAACGCCATCGGAAACGTCACCGCGGCGAGCGCCGCGAGCAGCCAATACGCCGGGATCGGCCGATGCAGCACGCCATAGATCAACCCACCGACCATCGAGCCCAGTCCCCAGACCGCCAGCACCGGGCCGATCAGCGACGCGGCGTCGAAGTGCCGCAGCGCCGCCACGATGGAGATGTCGGTGCCCGAAAGCACCAACGTTGCCGTGCCCGCGGCCGCGCAGATCGCCACGAAGCCCGTCCGCAGCCACTGCTGTCGCGGTACCGCCTCACGAGCCTTCGCAGCCTCGGGCGTGATCGCCGGGTTGGCAAGCCATAGCAGCGCCGCGGCGCCTACCCCGAACATCTCGACGCCGAAGAGCACCCAGGATGTCGGCCAGGTGGTCGCCGCCAACACCCCGGCCACCGGTCCGATCATGAACGCGACCTCGACGAGCACGCCGTCCAGAGCCAGCGCAGCGCGCCGGTCGTCCTCGGGCACGGCCGCGAGCACCGCCTGCCGGATGATCGAGAAGCTCGGTACCGCGAACAGTCCGGCGATGGCGGACAGCCCGAACAGCGGCCAGTAGCCGACGAACGGCGCCACGGACCAGCACCCCGCCAGCACGGCCATCGACGGCAGCACGACGCGGCGCAGCCCCAGCCGGTCGAGCAGCCGCCCCCGCCACGGCCCGCTGATCGACACGCACGCGAACGCGACGGCGGTGACGAGGCCGGCCTCGCCGTAACTACGGTGCAGCGTCGAGACGACGTGCAGCGTCAAGACCACGCCGGCCGCGAAAAGCGGCGCGCGGACGAGTACGCCGAGCACGAGAGGAACACGCGCCCCGCGATTTGCGAGGACGCGCTTGTACCCGGCGAGTCGCATGGCACGAGCGTGGCACGACCCACCGACAGAATCGGAACGAATTTCAGTCGGTCGACAGCTCCGGCAACGTGCCGGTCTCGACAACCTCGGAGGCTACGTCACGCAGCTTGCGGTGCATGCGCTGGCTCGCGGAGCGAAGTAACGCGAACGCCTCGTCGTGGGTGACCTTGTGGTGGGCCATCAGCACGCCGATGGCAGCGCCGATCTCGCGGTTGGACTCCAACGCTGTCTCGAGGTTGGCGACCCGGTCCTCCGACGCGGAGAGCGCAACCAGGCTCGAGGCGTGCGCGGCGATCACGGTGGCAAGGTCGATGTCGTCGGTCTCGTACGCGCCCGGGCGCTCGGCGTAGAGGTTCAGCGCCGCCGAGTCGCCGGCGATCATCTGGTAGCTCAGCACGCAGCGATAGGGCGTGTGCTCCGTGAGCGCGGCGCTGAAGCGCGGCCACCGCCGGTCGTCCCTGACGTCGATCAGCAGATAATTCGCGTCTCGCTCGGCCGAGCGCACGCACGGTCCCTCGTTCAGCTCGTACTGCAGATCGTCTGCCGTCGCGGCGACCGGGTCCGAGGTGGCCACACTGCTGCCCCGACCGCCACGGACGACGGTGATGCTGGCACCGGTGCACGGCTCGATGTGCTTGACGGCGAGCTGGACCATGCGCTGCAGCGCGGCCTGGTTGTCACCTGGTCCGCGAAGCTCGCGTCCGAGGGCGGCGAACTCCTGTGACAGCTGTACGACGTCGTTGGTCTCCACCGCTGCCTCGCTTGCCTTGATGGGGCGCCGCCCGAGGATCGGAGAATCGGCACGGCCAATTGTCGCTCCTTCCGTCCGGCGAAGACTTTCCTTGGTACACCTCGTGACACATTGACAGCAACTCGCCCCAAGGCGTAATTTCCGACCACTGACAACGTTGTCGCGCGGTCGCTTGGCGAGCTTTGGGCACATGCGTGGCCACTCGCGCCGCCCCGTCGGGGAAGGAACGGTCGGTGATCGGCAAATTCAGCCTCGTGGCGTTGACGGCAAGCTGCATCCTGGTCGCCGGGATGGCCACCGCTCAGGCGGACCGTCACCCGCGCCCAGCCCAGGAGCGCCACCCTCTACGACGAGCCCGAGCGCTGCTGCGACCCAAACGAGCGGGACGACCGTGCCGTGCGCCAAAGGCCCGAACGGGAAGCCGGCCGACTGTCCCGAGCCCGTTCCGCCGTCGAAGCGTCCGGCCGGCGCGCGCAACACGTCGGTGCTCAGCCAGCCCGTGAGCGACCCGGCCACTCTCGTGGATACCCGAACCTGGACCTGCGGCGGGGGCAACACGTTCCCCGGAGCCGAGGTGCCGTTCGGCATGGTGCAGTGGAGCCCGGACACCATGCCCAACCGCGCCGCAGGTGGCGGCTACAACTTCGGCGACACGTCGATGACCGGATACTCGTTGACCCACGTCAGCGGCCCGGGCTGTGGCGCCGGCGAGGACGTGCCGATGCTCCCCTGACCAGCCCGCTCCCCAGCGGTAACCCGAACAGCGTGCTCAGCGCCTTCAGCAACACGAACAAGGTGGCCCAGGCCGGCTATTACGCGGCCCAGTCCAACCAGCCGAACACGATCACCTCGCAGTTCACCGCGACAGCCCACAGCTCGATGGCGCGATTCACCTATCCCGCCACGACACAGGCCGGCTTCCTGATCAAGCTCCGGGATGCCCAGAACGGCGAGTTCGCGCCGAGCACCGCGACGGTCGTCAGCAACCACGAGATCTCCGGGTCCGAGACGAGCGGCCACTTCTGCGGCGAGAGCACCAACGACGGCCAGCCGCAGACCTACACGGTGCATTTCGACATCACCTTCGACCAGCCGTTCACCGCTTCGCAGGTGATCACCGGATCCAGCGGGCCGTCGGCGGTCTACCTCACGTTCGACACGACCACGGCACAGACCGTCCAGGCGAAGCTGGGCATCTCCTACGTCAGCGATGCGAACGCCGCGCTCGACTGGCAGAGCGAGAACCCGGGTTGGGACTTCGACACGGTCAAAGCCGCGGCCCAGCAGGACTGGAACACGTTGCTCGGCCGGATTCAGGTCTCCGGCAGCACGTTCGCGAAGACCCAGATGTTCTACAGCCTGCTGTACAAGGACTTCATCCAGCCCAACATCAGCAGCGACGTCAACGGTCAGTTCATGGGCGCCGACATGGCCATGCACACCGTCGCGAACGGGCAGCACGACCAGTACGGGATGTACTCCGGCTGGGAAATCTACCATTCACTGTCCCAGCTGCAGGCGATGCTCGACCCGGCGCCGGCTGGTGACATGGTTCAGTCGCAACTCAACTACTACAGCGAAGATCACTTGCTGCAGCAGTGGGGCTACAACCAGGACAACAACTACGTGATGGTCGGCGACCCCATGCAGTCGATCATCGCCGACTTCTACGCATTCGGCGCGCACAACTTCGATACGGCCACGGCATTGAAGGACATGCTCGCGCAGGCGACCACGGTCAACGACGTGCGGCCCGGCGAGGCACTGGAAGACAAGTACGGCTATCTCCCGGAGGACGGCAGTTACGGCTGCTGCAACCCGCACGGCTACGTGCCGACGCTCGAGGAGTACAACACGGAGGACCTCGCGCTGTCGTTCTTCGCCGACGCGCTCGGCGATCACACGAATGCAGCCATGCTGCGGGCCCGGGCGAACAACTGGGAGAACGTCTTCAATCCCGTGAACAACCTGCTGAACCCGCGCAACGCCAACGGCCAGTTCGTGCCGGGCATCACCGGGACCACCACCGACCGCTACGTCGAGGGCGACGCGTACGAGTACTTATGGAACACCCCGAACAGCTACGCGGCGCTGTTCTCCCTGCTCGGCGGAAACTCCCAGGTCGCGCCCATGCTGCGCGACTATCTGTCACAGCCGAACGGGTTCGGCATGTTCGCGCAGCTGACGAACGAGTTCGACTTCGGTGAGCAATACATGGGGCTCTACGCCAGCGACCCGGCCGGTACGCAGCAAGCTGTCAACAACATCCGCAACACCATGTACCAGCCCGGTCCGAGCCTGGACAACAACGACGACCTCGGTGCCAACAGCTCGACCTTCATCTGGGAGATGCTGGGCATGTACCCGGAGAACTCGGGTAGCGACAACCTGGTCTTCAACAGCCCGGCCTTCCCCTACACGCAGATCACGCTGCCGAACGGCAAGGCGGTCACCAACAACGGCCCCCGGCGCGTCATCCACCAACTTCTACGTGGCCAACCTGAAGCTCAACGGCAGCCCGTACCACAAGCTGTACGTGCCGTTCTCGACGCTGAGCCAGGGCGCCACGCTCGACTGGACGCTCAGCACGACGCCCACGACGTGGGGCACCGCCCCGGAGGACGCCCCGCCGTCCTACAGCGACGGGCTGCACCCGGTCGTGGGGTACCTCGCGAGCCCGCAGATGACCGTCGCGCCTGGCGGCAGCGCGACCGTGACGCTCGGCGGGGCGAACGCGACCACCGCCGCGCAGACGATGCAGGTCAGCCCCTCGGCGCCGGCCGGGGTCAGCGTGACCGCGTCGAATCAGGGCGTCGTCCGTATGCCCCCGAACGGCCGCAGCACGATCACGCTCACGATCAAGCCGGGCGCGAGCACCGCGCAGAACTTCTACTCGGTGCCGATCACGCTGAGCAGCGGCGACACATCACTGCCCGGGCTCACGCTGACCGTGCTGGTCGCCCAGCCGGGCAGCCTGCTCGCGGCGTACAACAACGCCGGGGTGTCCGACGACGGCAACGTCAGCCAGGGCAACTTCGACGGCGGCGTGCGCAGCTACTCGGCCGAGGCACTCGCCGCCCAGGGTGTCGCGCCGGGCAGCACAGTCACCGCCGGCGGCATCAACTACGCGTGGCCCCCGTCCGACCCGGGCCTGCCGAGCGACGCCATCGCGTCGGGTCAGACCGTGACCGTCAACGCCCCGACCGGCACGCAGCAGGTCGGCTTCCTCGGCGCGGCCACGAATGGACCCAGTCAGGGACTGACGACGCTCACCTACTCCGACGGCAGCACGTCGCAGTTCTGGCTCGGCTTGTCCGACTGGACGCTCAATGCGAACCGGTCGCAACCGTCGTACGGCAACGTGGTCGCGATCAACACGCCGTACCGCAACTGCGCCGGTTGCAGCGGCGGCCGGGACAACACGGCCACCCACATCTTCTCGGCTGCGCTGCCGGTCGATCCCAACAAGACGCTCGCCAGCGTGACCCTGCCGAACGGCGCCACGCAGGGGCAGTTGCACATCTTCTCGATCGGCACGGCAACGTCAGCGATGAGTGGCGCGGTCGTGGCTTCCCTGTCACCGGCCTCCGCGAATGCCGCTGACGTCGTGACGATCAACGGATCCGGGTTCGGCGCCACGCAGGGCACCGGCTACGTCGCGTTCTCCGACAACGGCACGAACTGGGGCGCCCCGGGTAACACCGCGACGTTCCAGGTCGACAGCTGGAGCGACACGCAGATCACGTTCACGGTCCCGACCCCGAGTGGCACGAACGGGGTGGTGTTTCACGTGTGGCCCGGCACCACGGCGATGGTCACCGTGGTGAACGCCTCCGCGCAGACCTCCGACACCGCGGCGCTCGGGATCTCGGCCACCGCCAACCCGGCCGACTACTACAACAACGCCGGCATCTCGTCCGACAGTAACCAGGCGTGTGCGAACTACGACGGCGACGGCTTCAGCTACTCCGCGGACGCACTGGCCACGGCCGGGCTCACTCCGGGCGGCACGGCGACCGCCGACGGGTTGACGTACACGTGGCCGAATGCCCAGTCCTGCCAGCTGGACAACATCCTGGCCGCCGGGCAGACCATGCTGGTGAACGGCGCGTCGGGCGCGACGAAGCTCGGCCTGCTCGGCTCGTCGACCAACGGAAGTTCGCAGGGCACCATTACGGTGCACTACACCGATGGGACGTCGACCACAGCCACGCTGTTCTTCGGCGACTGGGCCCAGTCCCCGTCGAACGGCAACATCACCGTCGCCACCATGCCGTATCGCAACTCGACGGGTGGTAGCTCGCAGCCGATCACCATGTACGTGTTCGCGGCGGAGGTCCCGTTGAACTCGGCGAAGACGGTGGCCTCGGTGACGTTCCCGAGCGTTTCCAACCGGGTCGGCGGCAGCATCACCGCCATGCACGTGTTCGCGCTGACGACGGGTTAGGAGGCGCGGCTGAGCTGGCCGGCCGCGGCGTGCTGCCGCGCCGGCTGCTCAGCGTGGATGTAGCGTCCGCCGCGGAACAGGGAGGCTGCCGCACCGATCAGCGACATGGCGATCGCGACCGTGAACACGATCGCCAAGCCGTGGTGGAACGGGCCGGAGATCAGCTGCGGGAAGAACTGCTTGCTGGTCAATCCGGAAACGTCGGCGCCCTGGGTGGCCGATGCGGGCAGGCCGCCGAGCATGGTGCCGATCGGGTTGTAGCCGAGGAACGCGGCGAACAGGCTGCCCACCGGCGGCTGGTGCCCGACGGCGGCCGCCGTCGCCTGGGGGACGCCGTGCGCGGCGAGCCCGGCAGTGAGGGCACCCGGCAGTGTGGCGGCCAGCCCGACGATCATCATCGTGAAGAAGATGCCGATAGACAGTGACGTGCCCGCGTTGAAGAACGTGGCGCGCATTCCGGACGCGGAACCGCGCTGGTTCGCCGGGACGCTGTTCATGATCGCGGTGGTGTTCGGCGCGGAGAACAGCCCAGAACCGATGCCGTTCAGGACGAGCAGCCCGGCAAACGCCCAGTAGCTGAAGTCCGCCGGCAGCAGCATCAGGCCCAGGAAGCTCGCCGCGACCAGCAGCAAGCCACCCGTGGCGAACGTCCGGGCGCCGAAACGATCGGACAGGAACCCGGAGACAGGCCCCGCCACCAGGAACGCCACGGTCAGCGGCAGCAGGTAGATGCCCGCCCACAGGGGGGTCTGCTCGAAGCTGTAGCCGTGCAGCGGCAGCCAGATCCCCTGTAGCCAGATGATCAGCATGAACTGCAGGCCGCCGCGTGCCACCGAGGCGAGCAGGCCGGCCAGGTTGCCCGCGGAGAACGCCCTGATCCGGAACAGGGACGTGTTGAACATGGGCTCGGCGACCCTCGTCTCCACCACGCAGAACGCCAGGAGCAGCGCCACGCCGCCGGTCAGCCCCGCCAGCACCCACGGGTTCGTCCAGCCCATGTCGTGTCCGCCGTGGGGCTGGATGCCGTAGGTGATCGCCGCCAGCAGCGCGGTGAGCCCGCCGGCGAAGAGCAGGTTGCCCCACCAGTCGATACGGACGGGCGCGCGGCTGCTTGTCTCCCGCAGGCTGTGGTACGACCACACGGTGCCGAGCAGCCCGAACGGCACCGACACGAAGAACACCAGTCGCCAGTGCACCGGCGCCAGCAGGCCGCCGACCACGAGTCCGATGAACGAACCTGCGATGGCCGCGACCTGGTTGATGCCGAGTGCCAGGCCACGCCGTTCGGCCGGGAACGCGTCGGTGAGGATCGCGGTCGAGTTGGCGAACAGCATCGCGGCACCGACGCCCTGCACTAGCCGCCAGAGGATCAGCCACAGGGCGCCGCTGCCTGAGGTGAGCGGGTCGAGGGCAAGCGCGATCGACCCGGCCGTGAAGACGGCGAAGCCCAGGTTGTAGATCTTGACCCGACCGTACATGTCGCCCAGTCGGCCGAGCGTCACCACCAGCACAGCCGTGACCAGCAGGAAGCCCATCAGCATCCACAGCAGGTAGCTGACATTGCCGGGCTGTAGCGGGTCGACATTGATGCCCCGGAAGATGTCCGGGAGCGAAATGATCACGATCGACGAGTTGATCGTCGCCATCAGCATGCCGAGCGTCGTGTTCGACAGTGCTACCCACTTGTAGTGCGGATGCTCTCGATCAACCGTGAGCCGGGCCAGCGTGCGTGTCGGCGAGACCACGCGCCATCACTTCCTCAACGAATGAGCCTCTAAGTCTAGTTAGGTTAACTAACCATACTTCCGGCACATTCCCTCTCCGCGCCGCGTCACGAGTTGTCCGTGCGTCGCGACGCCGGCACCACGCACGGACACAGTGCCGAGACGGCGAGCGTCCCTAGTGACCGGAGATGGGGTGCGGCCGGTAGGGCTTCTCCAGCCGGTCGATCTCCGCGTCGTCAAGTGAGAGCAGTTCGGAGGCGAGCGCGTCCTCGAGATGCGCCACCTTGGTGGCCCCGACAATCGGTGCGGTGACGGCGGGCTTGTGCCACAGCCACGCAAGGGCCACCTGCGCCGGCGGGACGCCGCGCTCGGCCGCGACCTCGTTGACCCGCTCGATCACCGGCTGGTCGAGCTCGTTTTCGGGGTAGAGCGACTCGCCGAACGGGTCGGTCTCCGCGCGCAGGGTCAACGGTTCGTTCTGCGCGCCTCGGTTGCCGGCGAGGCGGCCGCGGGCCAGCGGGCTGTACGGCAGGATCGCGACACCCTGGTCCGCGCACTGCGGGATCATCTCCCGCTCCTCTTCGCGGTAGATCAGGTTGTAGTGGTTCTGCATCGAGACGAACGGCGTCCATCCGGAGCGATCGGCAACAGCCTGTGCCTTGGCGAACTGCCAGGCGTGCATGCTGCTCGCGCCGATATAGCGAGCCTTGCCGGCGTGTACCACGTCGGACAACGCCCGCATGGTCTCCTCGATCGGCGTTCGGTCGTCCCAGCGGTGGATCTGGTACAGGTCGACGTAGTCGAGGCCGAGCCGTCGAAGCGACGCGTCGATGGACGCCATGATGTGCTTGCGGCTCAGCCCTCGGCCGTTCTCTCCGGGCATGGTCTGCCCGTTCACCTTGGTCGCCACGACGAACTCCTCGCGGGTGAGTGCCTCGCCGAGGATCCGCCCGGTCAGGACTTCGCTCTGGCCGCCGTTGTAGACGTCCGCGGTGTCGAAGAACGTGACGCCGGCCTCTATTGCCCGCTGGACGATGGGGCGCGCGGTGCCTTCATCGAGCGCCCATGGCCGGCCCTCGAAGCTGCCGTAGCTCATCATGCCGAGGCAGAGCCGCGAGACGCGAAGGCCGGTGTTGCCGAGATTGACGTATTCCACGGCCATGACGCTACGCGCGTCGCGGGCGGATCAGTCGTCCTGAAGGCGGTAGCCCATGCCCGGTTCGGTGAGCAGGTGGCGGGGTCGCGCGGGATCGGGTTCGAGCTTGCGGCGCAGCTGGGCCATGTACACGCGCAGGTAGTGCGTCTCGCTCTCGTACGCGGGCCCCCACACCTGCTGCAGCAGCTGCCTGCTGGTCACCAGGCGCCCGCGGTGGCGGGCCAGGACCTCGAGCAGCTGCCACTCCGTGGGCGTGAGGCGTACCGGCTCGCCGCCGCGCAGAGCGACCCGTTTGCTGGCGAGGTCGATGACGAAGTCGCCCACGTCGACGACCGGCTCGTCCGTGGTCGGGCCGATCCGGCGCGTCGCGGCGCGCAGCCGGGCGAGCAGCTCGTTCATGCCGAACGGTTTGGTGACGTAGTCGTCGGCGCCGATGTCGAGCGCATGGACCTTCTGGGCCTCGTCGCCGCGTGCCGACAACACGATGATCGGCGCGGTGGACCAACCGCGGATACCGGCGATGACGTCGGCACCGTCCATGTCCGGCAGGCCGAGGTCGACGATGACGATATCGGGGTGGTCGCGGGCCATGACGGCAAGCCCGCTGACCCCGTCGGTGGCAGTGTGCACGGTGTAGTCGCGAGCGCTGAGGTTGATGCGCAGCGCGCGCAGCAGCGCGGTCTCGTCGTCGATGACGAGCACGCTGGTCACTGCGCGGCGCCCGCGACGTCGCGGGTCGAGGCGGCGGTCGGCAAGTCCACGCGCATCGTCAGCCCGCCGCCAGGGGTGGTTCTAGCGGTGATGCGACCGCCGAGGGCTTCGACGAAGCCTTTGGCGACGGCGAGGCCCAGACCGACGCCACCCCCGGTCCGCTGGTCGCCGAGCTGCTGGAACGGCTCGAACACCTGCTCGCGCTGCTCCGGCGCGATGCCCGGACCGTGGTCGATCACGCTGATGCTGACGATGCCGTCGCCGGCCTGCGCGGTCAGCGTCGGGGGGCGGTCGGGCGGGGAGTACCGCAACGCGTTCGCGACCAGGTTCGCCAGCGCCCGCTCCAGCAGCCCCGGGTCGGCGGTAAGCAGCGGCAGCGCGTCCGGGATCGCGACATTCAACCGCTGGGCATCGTCCAGGCCGTGCACGACCAGCGGCGCGACCTCGTCGAGTGCGGTGGGGCGGATGAACGGCGACAGCGATCCCGTGTGGATGCGGCTCATGTCGAGCAGGTTGGCAATCAGGGAGTCGAGGCGGTCGGCACCCTCCTCGATGGTGGCCAGCAAGGATGCCTGGTCCTCGGGGCTCCACACGACATCGGTCTGGCGCAGTGTGGTGACGGCGGCCTTCACCGCGGAAAGCGGGGTCCGCAGGTCGTGGCTGACGGCGGTCAGCAGCGCGGTGCGGATCCGGTTGCCCTCGGCCAGCGCCTCGGCCTGTCCGGCCTGGATGCGCAGCCGGTGCCGCTCGACCGCCGCCGCCGCTTGCGCTGCGTAGCCCTCGAGCATCCGGCCGTTGACGCCGGTGAGGTTGCCGGCGACGAGCAGCCGCAGGTCCTCCCCCACGTCGATCTGGCGATCGATACGCGGCAGCGGGGCCCCGGCGACGCGCACCCACCGCCCGCCGCTGTTCTCACGCAGTTCCGCCTGGACGCCGAGTGACGCACTGAGGTGATCGAGCACCGCCTGCGGCGTGTCGTCGCCGCCGAGCACGGTGCGCGCGAGCACGAGCAGCGTGCTCGCCTCTTTGGCGCGCTCGGCGGCCAGCGCGCTTCGCTGAGCGGCGAGGTGCACCACGCTGCTGACGGTGACGGCCACCGTCACGAACAGCAGCAGCGCCAGCATGTTCTCCGGTGCCTCGATCGTCCAGGTGTGCACCGGCGGCGTGAAGAACCAGTTCAGCAGCAGCCCGGCCGCGACCGCAGCGATCACGGCCGGCCAGAAGCCGCCGACGATCGTGACCGCCAGCACCGCCAGCAGATAGAGCAGCAGGTCGTCGACGAGTGCGAGATGCGCACGCAGCGCGGCCAGCACGGCGGTGAGCGCGGGCAGCAGCACCGCCGCCAGGCCCAGCCCGGCCACCAGCCGGCGCGGGGTGATAGCGCCCCACCTGTTCACGGATTCGAGTGTGCCCCGGGTGGCAATGCCGGCGCACGCCGCCACCCCTGCCGTAAAGGCGAGCACCCCACCTGCCCGGATCGCACCGTCGGCGTGCAGGTCGCCGTAGGGCGCGTGGTCGAACCCGGCCACTGCGAACCAGCCGATCACTGCGAGCGGCAGCGCAACAAGGGGTTCCGCGACGAAGGAGGTGGTCGCGACGAGTACGCACGCCAATGCCAGTACCGACGTCCCGTGAAGATCGGCGGCGACGGCGATGACGCCGATCAGCAGCAGCCCGCCGAACGCGGCCGGCAGCACAATCGCCGCCGCGACGGGCCTTCCCCGGCGGTATGTCATCTCGCCCAGTGGACGCGGCTACTCGCGCCGATCGGGCGATCTTGACGGTTTCCTTGCGCGGGACGCTCGGATCTTGACGCCGCATTGACGTCTCCGGGCGATCGGCGTTCCTACTGTCGGTGATGTGAGCACGGCCGTGCAGAGGGCACCGTAGTGGCGGTGCCCGGGGCAGTGAAGCTGCCCGATGAACGCGCGCGTGCCGAGGAGAGGCGCACGTCCGTGAGCGTGCAAAGTATCGATCTACCGGAGCGTCTGGGCTATCGGCTCAAGACATTGCTGCTCGGACCTCCGCTTGTCAGCGAACGGCTGCACGAGGAGAAGCTGTCGAAGAAGGCGGCGCTCGGGGTGCTGTCGAGTGACTGCATCTCCTCCTCGGCCTACGGCAGCGAGGAAATGCTCATCGTGCTGCTGCCTGTCTTCGGGCTGGCCGGCTTCCACATCCTTATGCCCTTGACGGCGGTGATCCTGGGCCTGCTGGTGCTGACGACCTTGTCGTATCGCCAAGTCGTCATGACCTATACGCGGGCGGGCGGCTCCTACGTCGTGGCACGGGAGAACTTCGGCCCCAAGGTCGCGCAGATCGCGTCGGTGGCGTTGCTGATCGACTACATCGTCACGGTTGCGGTGCAGTCGGCGGCAGGCACTGCGGCAATCACTTCTCTCATGCCGGCCCTGAATTCACCGACCAAGGCCACGGTGATCACAATCGCCGTGATCCTCGTGCTCGCCTACGGCAACCTACGGGGGGTGCGAGAGGCCGGTAAAGCGTTCGCACTCCCCACGTACTTCTTCGTAGTCTCGGCCGGTCTGGTCATCATCGTCGGTGTCGTCCGCGAGTTGTTCGGCGATCTGCCAAAGATCACCTACACGAACGACCCGAACAACCCGCTCATCTCGGTGAACGGCACGCACAGTGCAGTGCTCTCTGCGTTCACGATCTTCGTGCTGCTCAAGGCATTCGCCAACGGTGGTGCGTCGCTGACCGGCCTAGAGGCCATCTCAAACGGAGTGAGCGCATTCAAGAGACCTGAAGGGATCAACGCTCGGCGGACGCTGTCGACGATGAGCGTGATTCTCGGCAGCCTGGTGCTCGGCATCTCCTTCCTGGCCTGGCAGACGCATGCCACGCCGTATCAGAACGGCAGCCCGACTGTGATCAGCCAGGTAGCCAAGGCAGCATTCGGTACGGCGTGGTATGGCCACGTCGGCTTCGTCGTCGTCCAGGTAGCGACGGCGTTGATCCTGTTCACGGGTGCGAATACGCCGTTCACCGGTTTTCCGTTCTTGGCCAGCTTCATCGCCGAGGATTCGTTCTTGCCGCGGCAGATGACGCGTCGCGGGCACCGGCTCGCCTTCAGCAACGGAATAATCGTGCTCACGGCCTTCGCAATGGCATTGATCCTGGGCGTTGGCGCACACGTCGACAAGCTGATCCCGTTCTACGCCATCGGCGTGTTCACCGGTTTCACTATGGCCGGCCTTGGCATGGCCAAATACCACCATGCCCACCGTCAGCCGGGCTGGCACTACAAGGTGGCTATCAACATAACGAGCGGCATCGTCTCCGCCGGCGTCGTACTGATCTTCGCCATAGTAAAGTTCAGCGAGGGCGCCTGGCTGGTCGTAGTGCTGTTCCCGATCCTGTGGTTGGCGCTGATGCGGCTCAACCGGCAGTACCGCGACGAAGCCCGTTCCCTGGACCTGGTCAGCGCCGCACGTTCGGACCAGTCCGATGCGCCGCATTACGCGCGGCACACCGTGCTGGTGCTCGTCGATCGGCTCGACCTGGCTGTGCTCAGGGCGTTGCGCTACGCCGGCAGTATCCGCCCCACGGATATTCGTGTCGTGCACGTCATGCTCGATCCGGCTGTGACCGAACGGCTGCAAAAGGACTGGATCGAGCGCAACCTCGGCGACCGGTTTCCGCTCATCGTCATCGACTGTCCCGACCGCCGCCTCGTCCGAAGCGTCGTCGAGCTGGCGTACAACACCGTCGTCAGTGACCGCGCCGAAGTAACTGTGCTGCTCCCCCGCCGAACATTCCGCGGACTATCCCAGCGGATCCTGCATGACCGCACCGCCGACCGAATCGCTGAAGCCGTCGGCCGGATCCCTCACGTCGCGGCCACCATCGTCCCGTTCGACACCACGTTGCCTCCCCAAGCGGCTGACCGACTGGAAGCCCGCCAACGGGAGGCGGCCCAAGCGCCGGCGATGGTCGCGGTCGGTGCCCGCGAGCCACGAGCAAAGGCGGTGCCACCGCAACCGAGTCAGGTGCCCTCTGCTGACGGGATTACTCCGATCGGCCTGCTGACCTGGAAGGACAAGGCCACCATCGAGGGCCGCGTGAAGCAGGTACAGGTCGGGACCCTCGGCGGCAAATCGCTCGAGGTCCACGTATTCGACGCCACCGGGGGGATGCGGCTCATCTTCTTCGGGCGCACCCAGATCCCCGGCGTGGTCCCGGGTGCGACTATTCGCGCCACCGGGCGAGCCGGCGAGTACAAGGGCCACCTGGCCATTGCCAATCCAAAATATGAGCTTGTGAAGTCGGCGCCGGCGTCAACGCGTTGATTCCGGCGACGGGCCCATGGCCGGCTATTTTCCAAGGTTCCTTTAAGGCTCGCGGACGTGTGGTCTTGGGCTGTGCTGCTGGGCTGGCTGTATCGGACCAGACAGAAGGAGCCCGTAATGCCAACCACACACCGGCGGCTCGCCGTCGCCGGAATCCTCACGGCTGCGGCGATTGCCGTTCCCGCCGCTGCGCTGGCGGCCGGATCCGATTCGCCGCACCCGAAACCGCAGCACCCCGTGGGCGCATCGGGGAGCTCGGAGCCTGCGCCCAACATGACTGCCCTTGCCAAGTCGGCGGGTATCAGCGTGAGCCGGCTCGAGGCCGGGCTCCGCGCCGCGAAGCCCGCCGGCGGCAACACGACCGCGGGCATCGCCGCGTTCGCCGCCGCGGCAGGTGTGTCGAACGCGACCGCGCACCGAATCGTGGACACCGTCTTCGGCGCAAATTCGCCGGGCGCGAAGCCGAAGCCTGGCTCCGGCGCCGGACCATCCGGCAAGTCGGAGGCAGTTGCACCTGACCTGTCTCGTCTTGCGTCGTCAACGGGTATCAGTGTGAGCCGGCTCCAGGCCGGGCTGATCGCGGCGAAGAAGGCCGGCGGCAACAACGCAGCGGGCATCGCCGCGTTCGCCGCCGCGGCAGGTGTGTCGAACGCGACCGCGCACCGGATCGTGGACACCGTCTTTGGCGCCAATGGCAATCCGAGCCCGACCGGAGCGGCGGCGGCTGCCGTTCTCGCGAGCCACCTCGGGGTCAGCAAGGCTGTGGCGCAGCGCGCGCTCCAGCAAGTCGCTGCGCTTGCCCGCGAGAACGGCGTGGACCCGCACAGCGCGGCATTCGCCAGGGTCGCCCACGGCCTCGGGGTGAGCCCGGCACGTCTGGCTGCTGGCCTGGACGCGGTGAAGCAGAGCATGGCTGGCAGGTAAGCGGGGCCGTGCGGCGTGAGCGCCGCGCACAATAGGCGCGTGCGGATTCTCGTCGTCGACGACGACGCAGCCGTCCGCCGATCGCTTGCCACGGCGCTCGGGCGCGACGGCTACGACGTGGTGTCCGCCGACGGCGGCGGGGCTGCACTCGCCCAGACCTCGCTCGCGACTGTCGACGCGATTGTCCTGGACGTCGCAATGCCCGAACCGAACGGTCTGGAGGTGTGCCGGCGGCTGCGCTCCCGAGGCGACCGAACTCCGATCCTGATCCTCACCGCCCGCGACCTGATCGACGACCGCGTCGCCGGCCTGGACGCGGGAGCCGACGACTACCTGATCAAGCCGTTCGCGCTCGCGGAGCTGCGGGCAAGGATTCGGGCACTGCTTCGCCGCAACGGGGCGAGCGCTGAACAGCTCAGCTACTCCGACGTGGTGCTTGATCTGGCGGGGGCACGGGTGAGCCGTGGCGGGCGCGAGGTCCCCCTGACCCGCACCGAGTACCTGCTCCTGGAGCTGTTCCTGCGCAACCCGGACCGGGTGCTGAGCCACTCGCAGATCTTCCAGGCGGTGTGGGGGTACGACTTCGGTCCGCGCTCGAACAACCTATGGGTATACGTCAGCTACCTGCGCGCGAAGCTGGAAGCCGGGGGCGAACCGCGCCTCTTGCATACGGTGCGGGGACTCGGCTACGTGCTCCGGGATGCGCCATGACGCTGCGGAACCGGATCTCGGTCGCGGCGGCCGCCGGCGTGCTGATCGTGGTCAGTGCCGTCAGCATCGTGCTGTATCTGTCGTATGACGCCAGCCTCCGCTCCCGGGTCGACCCCGCGCTGGTCGATGCCGCGCAGCAAGCCACGACGATCGCCGAGCGCATCAAGCATGCGGTCAGCGACAAGAGAGTCGTCCCCGACGTGAGCGCGCCGGTCACGGTTGGCGGCGTCGACATCCAACTGTTCCCCGGCCCAGTCGCCGGCCAGACCACCCGATTCGGCCCGCTCAGCAGCCGGGACGTCGCGGTCGCCAACGGCGACCAGCCCGCATACTTCGCTGCCGCGCGGGACGGTGGCACGCGGTACCGCGTCTACAGCGCAGCCATGCCGAACGGCGCGGGCGGCGCTCTGGTGCGCACCAGCCGTGCGGCCAACGCCGACGACGCGGCGCTGCGTACCGCGGCGCTGCTGCTCGTAGCACTGACCGCAGCTGCCACTGCCGTCACATACGCCGCCGCCCGGCTCACCGCCGGTCGCATCCTCCGACCGATCGGCAACCTCACAGCGGCCGCCGAACACGTCAGTCGAACCCGCGACCTGTCCGCGCGTCTGCGAAACGGTGGCGCCGACGAGGTGGGCCGGCTCAGCGCGGCGTTCGACACGATGCTGGGCGCGCTGTCCGAGTCGGTGACCGCGCAACGCCAACTGGTGGCCGACGCCTCGCACGAGTTGCGCACCCCGCTGACCAGCTTGACCACAAATCTCGACCTGCTCGAGGACGGTGCCGGGCTCGCCGATCCGCAGGCACCCGCTCTCGTCCGGGCCGCGCGCGAGCAGGCAGGTGAACTCGACCAGCTCATCACCGACCTGCTCGATCTCGCCCGCTATCGCGAGTCAGCGCCACACCGGGAAACGGTGCGACTGGACCTGCTCACGCTGGAGGTGGTGGCCCGGCTGCAGCAGCGGGCACCCGGCACCGCCATCGAGACACAGCTGCAACCCAGCCTCGTCGAGGTCGATGCGGCGGCGGTCGACCGCGCGATCGCGAACCTGATCGACAACGCGATCAAGTGGAATCCGCCGGGCGCCCCGATCCGCGTCATCGTGGAGAACGGGCGGGTATCGGTCACCGATCACGGCCCGGGTATCTCCGAAACGGATCTGCCGCACGTCTTCGAACGCTTCTACCGGGCACCGACCGCGCGAGGGATGCCCGGTGCCGGACTGGGCCTCGCGATCGTGGGAAGCGTTGCGGAGGCGAACGGCGGCACGCTGGGCGTGCAAACGGGTCCCGGCGGTTCGACCTTCACGCTCGGCTTTGGGGCGTCCGCACAACGCGGCCTCAGCTAGCGCACAGCTCGCGGCCGCCCGCCGCGGGTACTGTCCATTGCATGGTTGTGCTGCCGTTGGTCGCCGCGCTGATCCTCCTCGCGGTGGTGTTCTCGGTGATCGGGATCGCGCTCTGGGCAATCGTCAGCGTCGGCATCGTCGGCATTGTGATCGGCGGGCTGGCCCGGCTGATTCTTCCCGGCCAGCAGAGGGTCGGAGTGCTCGGGACGGTGCTGCTCGGCTGGATCGGCTCGGTGATCGGCGGGTTCGTCGGCTACCGCGTCCTGGGCACCGGCCGGCTGCTCACCATCCTGCTCGAGATCGGCGTCGCAGCCGCACTCATCTTCCTTTACAGCGAGTCACAGCGAAACCGCCTGCCTGGTCGGACCAGGAGCGGCACCCGGCTGTAACCCACCAGTGCCAACGTCACCCCCGTGCCTTGGCAAGTCGCCGATAGGGGGGCACTATCCGTCGAGTCAAGCACGCCGTTCGTGCGACGGCGTGTCCGTCGGTGTTAGGGGTTCGGATGGCGTGGTTGCGAAATCGCAAACGTCTAGCAGTAATGGTTGCCGTAGGCGCTCTCGCTGCGGCGGGTCTGGCCGCGGGCAGTCCGGCTGGTGCTGCCGCCAAGGCATTGCCCGCGCCGGCGCCCACGATCAGTGACTTCCAGCTCCTCTCCAGCTCGATCACGCCGCCGACTGAAGCTCAGTGCTTCTCGGCCGTGCCCGTCCAGCGGCGTTGCTTCACGCCGACGTCTATGCGGAACTCCTACAACCTGGGGCCCCTGTACGCGGCGGGACACAACGGCGCGGGCGTTACGATCGCGATCATCGACTCGTTCGGCAACCCGAACATGGCGTCGGACCTGAACGTGTTCGACACCCAGATGGGTACGCCGCACATGTGCGGCGAACCCGGCGTCACCTGCTCGTCGGGGATGCCGACGTTCCAGCACGTCTACTGGAACGGCAAGACCATGGTGAAGGCACCGCCGCCGAACAGCAACGGCACCGGACAGCAGACCCGCAACATCTGGGCGCTCGAGGTGGCGCTGGACGTGGAGTGGGCGCACACGATCGCGCCCGGTGCGAACATCCTCAACGTGACGACGAACCCGGCCGAGACGCTGGGCGTGCAGGGATTCCCGACGATGATGAACGCCGAGCAGTACATCGTCGACAACCACCTCGCGACGGTGATCTCGCAGAGCTTCGCCTCCGCCGAGGATGCATTCGCCAGCACCCAGTCGCTGCAGAACCTGCGCCACGCATTCATCTCGGCGGCCGCCAACGGAGTCACCATGCTGGGCAGCTCCGGCGACGGCGGCTCGGCGAACAGCTCATTCCACCCCGTACCGACGCAGCCCGTGTTCCCGTTCCCGACGGTGGAGTGGCCGGCGTCCGACCCACTGGTCACCGGCGTCGGCGGCACGTACCTGTGCACCGACCCGATCACCGGTATGGGCGTTGACAACACCGACCCGCCGAACGAGTGCAAGAACCAGCCCAACCGTGAGATCGGCTGGATCGCTTCGGGTGGTGGCTTCAGCCACGTGTTCGCCACTCCGGGCTACCAGACCAGCCTGCCAGCCGGGTCCACCCCGATCGGATCGATGCGCGGCGTTCCGGATATCGCGTACCAGGCAAGCTCGCGAACCGGCGTGCTCGTTTATGACACGGCTCCCGGAGACGCGGAGGGCGGCGTGCGCTGCCCGGGCGGCGACCCGTGCAGCGCCGGCTGGTACGTCGTCGGCGGAACGTCGTCGGGCGCCCCGCAGTGGGCTGGCCTCGTGGCGATCGCCGACCAGATCGCCGGTCATGGCCTCGGGCTGATCAACCCGAAGCTGTACACGCTGGCATCCGGTCCGAACTACGGCACGTACTTCTATGACGTGACCACCGGCAACAACCAGGCCGACCCGGACGTGCCGGGCTTCAACGCCAGCACGGGATGGGATCCGGTCACCGGTCTCGGCACGCCCAACGCGGCGACGCTGCTACCGGCGCTGGCGAGCTGACGTAGCACGCAGGCACCGGCCTCCGCACTTCATCGTGGAGGCCGGTGTTTGCGTGTGAGCAGTGATGCACGGAATCCGAAGCAGTTTCAGGAGATCCGGGGCAGACTCCCCGTCGTAGACGTTGGGTCAACGCGCGGCGCGGTGCCGCCCTCCTATCGGTCTGCCCCCGGATCGTCCCAGTCCGGGTTTCCCCGGTAGCGCCAAGTCTTCTCCCCGGGCGATGGGTACGGCAGGGACGATGGTCCCGATCTCGCCGCCGCCGGCGGTCAGCGCTAGCCTCGCCTCGGGACATTCGCCGCGGAGGTTGCCATGACCGGGATCCAGCCGATCGTTGTCGGCGTCGATGAGTCGCCCGGCACCGACGCGGCGCTCCAGTGGGCGGTCGCAGAGGCTCGCGCCTGGGCACTGCCGTTGCGGCTCGTGTACTGCTACCACTGGGAGTACAGCGCCTCGACGCTGCCACCGACCGAGGACGCCCCGCAGGGACCGGACTCCGACGTCGAGCTGGCGCTACGCATGATCGACGATACGGTCGGGAAGCTGGTGGCACGCGCGCGCGATCTCGACGACAGCGTCGAGATCAGCAGCGCCGCGATCGACGGCGACCCCGGCGACGTCCTCGTCGACGAATCGCAGCGGGCGAGCCAGCTGGTGCTCGGCTCACGACATCTCAAGACGCTCGGCGCGGCGGTACTCGGATCTGTCGCTAATGCCACCGTCGGCCGCGCCGCCTGCCCCACCGTCGTGGTGCGCGGCACCCCCGGCTCGCAGGAGGGTGCCGGGGTGGTCGTCGGGGTAGACGACACCGAGACCAGCGAACAGGTGCTGGCCTTCGCTTTCGCGACGGCCAGCCGGCATGGTGTGCCGCTGCGTCCCGTCCTGGTCTGGCGCGCGGACCCGCGCGCGCTGATTGGCTGGCGCGCGGAACCGCCCGCCCCCGCCAAAGTGGAGGCATGGCTGTCGGAGGCCGTCGCCGGCTGGCGGGAGAAGTTCCCGGACGTCGAGGTGTACCCCGAAGTGGTGCGCGAGCAGCCGGTGGCAGGTCTGGTCCTCGCGGCGACCGATCAGAAACTGCTGGTCGTCGGCCACCGTAGCCGCCGCAGGGTGGGCGCGCTGGGCTCCGTGACCCAGGGCGTGTTGCACCACGCGACCTGCCCGGTCGCCGTCGTGCCAACCCACCGGTGATCGCGTAGGACGGGTCGCACCGTTGTGCGTCCTACCTACGTGCAGCGAGCCGAGGTACTCGCGTACTTTTGCGGCGCGTTAGCGTGATGCGTGAGCAACGGCGACGACCTTGCCAGCTTGCTGGTAGCAATCGCGGTGGGCGATCACTCGGTCGTTACGGTGTCGCTTGACGGTGCGCCGCTGTTGGCGACGGACACCTTGGCGCGCGCTGACGAATTCTTCATCGCCGCGTGTCACGTGCAGGTCTATGAAGGCGATACCGCCCTGCACGCTGCGGCGTTCGCGTACGACGTCGAGGTTGCGCGTGACCTGGTTGCGCGAGGCGCCGACGTCCGCGCCCGCAACCGCCGTGGTGCCGAACCGTTGCACTCAGCGGTCATCGGTGAGCCTGGCGCGACGAACTGGGACCCGACCCGCCAGCGGGCGGTGATCGACTATCTGATTGATGCGGGCGCCGGCCCGGGGGCGGGTAACGCCGCTGCATCGAGCCGTCAGGAACCGGTGCTCAGCTGCGGTCGAGGCGCTCTTGCGCGCCGGCGCCGACCCGCGGTCGAGGAACGACCACGGCTCGACACCATCCGATCTCGCACGATGGACTACCGGGCGTGGCGGAGTCGGGTCCGAGGCAGCCAAACGCGAGCAACAGATCATCATCCACCTGCTCGAGAAGGCCATGGCGTGAGGACGGCGCCACCCCTGTGTGCCGTCGGCGCGTGCACCGATTGCGTCAGAGGCTCCAGCCGAAACAGACTGCCTCGAAGGCTGGCAATTCGCGCCGGTAGAAGCGGTGCGCCTCGGTTCGCGCCACGCTGGAGTCGAGCATGAGATGGGTGGCGCCGTGATCCCGGGCTCAGTCACGGGCGGTGGCAAGCAGAGTTTGACCGATGCACCGGGAACGGTGCGCCGGGTCGACGGCCAGCTCGTTCAGCCAGGCGCGCTGGCCGTTTCGGATCGACACCAGGTCCAGGTACACCGTGCAGAAGCCGATCAGGCTGCGGTCGCTCAGCGCGACAAAGGCCGTCGCATCGCGAGCGGTGCACAGGTCGTTGACGCGGATGGCGGCTGCCCGCGGGTCCCATCGCAGTGGCACGCCGCCGGGTGGATCGAATAGCCATCGGCAGGCGTCGACCACCTTCGGCACGTCGGCCGGCTCGATGCGGCGGATCGTCGTAGCGGCGGATTCGGAAACATGCACGAACGATTCCTACCTCGATACCTGCGCTGGCATGAGGCCCATTCGCGCATCGTTGGCCTCCAGGCAGCCGCGCCACCACCGACCGTAACCGGCGGCAGTGAACGCGCTTGGGAATCCCGCATACCTGTTAGCCGGCGCTCCTCCCGGGCCGGTTGGCGCGCGGAGTCGCGAGCTGGTCGAAGCAGTAGTAAAGGGCCAGCGCCCCGTGTACCGACAGGGTCGCGATCGCGCTGACGAATGACAGCCCGATCGTGGCGAGGTACACGACGTTGCCGAGACCGAATCGGCGTAATGCTGCCCTGCTGGCGACCGGATCGACGTGTTCGTGCAGCAACCCGACGTCGCGGGTGACCGCGATCCACAGCACGCTGTACGCGAGGCCCATCGCAAGCATGGTGCTGCTGTAGATCGCCGCAGCTGTGTGCGCGTCCGAGCCCGCTGTCAGATACTCGGCGAGGAGCCGGGTGGGAAATGGCAGCGCGGACACGACGAGCAGCAACGCGAGGTTGGCGAACAGCACGGGCCGGTCGACCAGGTTGACCTTGCTGAACATCGTGTGGTGGTTGACCCAGATGATGCCGATGACCAGAAAGCTGACTAGGTAGGCGAAGTACGACGGCCACTGATGCGCCAGGGCGGGGCCGAGCCCGCCTGTGCGGACCTGATCCCGCGCCGGAACAGCAAGGTCGAGCACGAGCAGGGTGATAGCGATTGCGAACACCCCGTCGCTGAATGCTTCGAGCCTTCCGCTCGGCGTGAGCACGGCTGCGTCGTCGCTGCGTTGTTGGGTCATGCCGGCGCTCCTTGTAATTAAGTAATCAGAGCGTCCAGAATCGTCGCATGCCAGAGCCCGAGATCGTCGTCGCGAACCGAGAACATCTGTGGTGGCTGCTGGCCGAGGCGGCGCAGCTCGAGCATATGATCATGTGCCAGTACCTGTTCGCCGAGTTCAGCCTGAAGTCGGGTGACGAGCTCACCGCGGATCAGGCCGAGGTGGTCGATAGGTGGCGTCAGACGCTACGCGGCATCGCCGTCGAGGAGATGCTGCACCTCGCACTGGTCGCCAACCTCATGGCGGCGATAGGTGCGGCGCCTACATTCGGGCGCCCCAACTTCCCGCGGCGCTCCGGATACTTCCCGGCCAGCGTGCAACTGGACCTGCTGCCTTTCGGCGAGCAGGCGCTGCTGCACTTTCTCTACCTGGAACGACCGGAGGGCATGGAACGCCAGGACGCGGAGGGCTTCGTCCCGGCTGCCCCGCCGCTCGAACCTCTCGATGCCACTGAGGCAATGCCGCACGGGCAGGAGTTCGCGACGGTCGGTCACCTCTACCGGGGCATCGAGCGCGGGTTGGCCATGCTCGCCGATCGGCTCGGTGAACGCGCGTTGTTCGTCGGCTCACCGCGCGCGCAGGCAACACCGGAACGGTTCGGCTGGCCGCAGGTGATCGCGGTCACCGACCTCGCCACCGCGCAGTCCGCGGTTGACGAGATCATCGAGCAGGGCGAGGGGGCCCGTGGCGATTGGAGGGACGCGCACTACGGACGGTTCCTCGCCATGTGGCAGGACTACCACGACCTGTGCCAGCGCGACCCGTCGTTCCAGCCGACCCGGCCCGTGGTCGCCGCATACTCCCGGCAGCCGTTCGACGTCGTCGACCCGGTGGCGGTTATCACCGATCCGCGCACGCGCGGGGTGGCCGAACTGGCCGCGCTCGGTTACGAGCTGGTGGTGCACCTGCTGACGCGCTTCTTTACACACACCGACGAAACCGAGCAGCAGCTGGACGTTCTGGTGAACTCCGCGATCGACACCATGGCCAGCGTGTTGCGCCCGCTCGCGACGACGTTGACCACCCTGCCGATCGGACCTGAGCATCCCGGTCGCGCGGCTGGCTTCTCGTTCGAGATGTTCTACGCGATGGGCAACCTCGTGCCGTGGCGGGAGCCGGCATGGGCGGTACTGCACGAACGTGCGTCCATCCTCGCCGACCGGTGCGCGGAGCTCGCGGACGACGCCGCGTCGGCGCACGATGCCGCCGCCGCGGTCGCGGCCGGCCTTGCTGAGCACGTGCCGGCCGACCTGCTGGCAAAGCCGCGTTAGGAGCGACTGCTCATCGCGCGCGAGTGGGCGATGCTCGCCGGCGAGAACGACTACACCACCGGCACCTTCCAGCAGATCACCGCCCACCCCCCACGCCCCGGCGCCGAATTCCTTCACGGCTACCGCACGGAATTCCTCTGATGACCGCGCGTCACCCTCACCCGATCCCGCTCGGCGGCTCCCTCGCCCGCACCGGCCTTCGCCGGACACTCTTCCGGTAACTCCCAGAATTGGAGACGTCTAGCCGTCACGGCTCAGCACGCCGGCCTCGACAAGGCGCTCGCGAGCTTCGTCGACACCGACCGCGCGAGCGGCCGAGAAGCCTGCGGCTGCGGCGCCCGCAACGTTGAGCGCGTTGTCGTCGAGAAACAACACTCGCTCGGCCGGTACGGGCAGTGAAGCCGCGACCTGGGTGAAGGCGGCAACATCCGGCTTGAGCACGCCCATCTCGAAGGACAGAAACCAATGGTCGAACAAGGCGACCAGCGGCCACGTGGAGATGTGATCATCCCAATGCATCGCGTTGGTGTTGCTGAAACAGCCCGTGGTTACCCGCGCATTGGTCTGGGTGACCAATTGCGCTGCTCCAGGCAGCGGTCCGTTCGGCCAGCTACGGAAGGCCTCGAGGAACGCTGCCGGGCTAAGTTCGAGCTGCCAGTCGGTGACTACCCCGTCGGCGAACTCAGTCTCGGAACAGCCACCGCTCTCGAAGCGACGAACCCACTGACACGTCAGCCAGCGCCGCCACAGGTCATCCTCGCTCGCCATGCCGGTCAGCTCCAGCATGCCTTGCACGCCGGGCACGTCGATGAGCACACCGCCGAGGTCGAACAGCACCAGATCAATGGGGTCCGCCACGCAAGCAATCTATCCGGCTACCGGTCACGGACCACAGTTCGCGTGTTCACCGAGCGACGTCACATCTTCTTTGCCAACCTCTCAAGCATCGTGGTGTTGCGTGCCGTTGTCGGATTGTCAGGCAGCGCGTGCTTCCACTGCCTGGGCCCTAGCGTCGTCTCGGGTGACCTCGAGCGGATGAGCCAGTGCACGTCGCGGCCGCAGACCACGACCTCGTCGTGGTCGTTGGACAGCGCCAAGACTGCCCTCTTCTCCGCGGCCGTGAGCCGAGTCAGCGGAAGCAGCGCGAAATGTGTATGGCCGGGGGCGATGACGCCGAAGGGCTTGGCCGTGGCGAGGTCATTCACCTGTCGTGCGGTCCGAACGAATGTCGTGAGCTCGAAGCCGAACACGTCCTCCAGCGCTGCGCGAATGGCGGCTTCGTGGTCGGACGCGGTTCCGGTCGCGCTGAACAGCAGGTTGCCGCTGTTGGCGTAGCTGCTGACATCGCCGAGGCCGAGCTCTTCCAAAACCTTACGGGCTGCGGGCATCGCAACCCTTCGCCCGCCGACGTTCACCGCACGAAGAAACGCCACGAACCGCGCCACAGCACAATCCCACCACGCGCTACGGCCGGTTTCGCATAGTTGCCGGTCGAGTTGATGTCGTCGACGACGTGGCCGCTAGTCTTCTGCGATGGCCGGGGCGGGCAGTCGGTCACGGTGTTAGCCGCCATCGGGCAGTCGTTGCCGATTGCGGTGGGGTTGTTGCTTGCCGCGATCCCGATGGTAATTCTCGCCGTGCTGCTGGTGATCAAGCGCCCGGCGGCGGTGGCGGTCGCCTTCCTCGCCGGCTGGGTGCTGGGGCTGGCCGTGGTCGGTGGAGTTGTCGTCGCCGTCGCCGATCTGCTGACGTTGCCCGCGCAGTCGCCGTGGTGGGCCGGCTGCATCAAGATCGGGCTGGGCGTGGTACTGCTCGTCCTGGCCGTGCGGAAGTGGCGGGCGCGGCCGCGCTCCGGTGAGCAGGCCACGGTGCCGAAATGGATGGCCGCGGCCGAGACCATCACGGTGGGCAAGGCGTTTGGGCTCGCGCTGCTGCTCGCATCGGTGAACCCGAAGCATCTGGTGCTCGTGGTGGCCGGCGCGACCGTGATCGCAGTTGCGACGCCACGCGTGCATGAGCAGGTCATCGCACTGGTTGTCTTCGTGGCGGTGGCCAGTCTCGGTGTCGCCGCGCCGGCGATCGCCAGCCGGGTCCTCGGCGAGCGGTCGGGCGCGGTGCTCGCAGCAGCCGACCGGTGGATGACCGCGCACAACGCGACGATCATGGCGGTCGTGCTGGCGGTGCTGGGCGCCGTGCTGGTCGTCAATGGTGTAGCGGGGTTGGTGTAGCGCGGGCAGGCACGCGGATCGCACGACCCGCGCGGCATTTCCCGCGCAGCCCGGCGGGTGGGTCCGCTGACACCGCACATACGAGCAGGCCCCGATATGGCATCTCGTCGGGGCCTCCATGCATCGGAGCACGACTCGATCCGCACGTCGGCAGTCCCTACGCCAACGCTTCCGGGGTCATCGTGCGCGAGTCGTGTGGTTCGCCGACCTATCGGAACCGCGCGGCGGACACTGCCACGGTCGTGAAGCTCACCGACCCGTCTTGGACCACCGGGAGGTCGTCGAGCCGCTGCTCCGCGTCGGCGAGGGTGTCGCTGGTAAGCACTAGCCACAGACGGGCACCGGCCACATCGACATACCCGCTGTGCATGAAGCCGCTGTCGACCATGGGACCAAGCCATGCCCGAACGGCATCGACCTGGTCGCCCTCGATCGGGCGGTGGATCGTTCCTTCGGCAAGGATCAGCACCGCGAAATTCCGTCCAGGTGAGCCGTGTGTGGGCGCCGGCACTGCGACACCCGGACAGCGAACCATTCATCGCGGGCCCGAGCAAGATCGATCGCGGAGTACCGCGGAATTAATGCCACCACCAGTCGTCGAATGGCGTGATCGGAACGGCACGCTTGTGCCTGGTCGCGTTGTAGACCGACTCCACCCTTGCCGCCAGATCCGCCGTGACGTCCTTACCTTCGAGATAGTCGTCGATCTCGCTGTACGTCAGACCGAGTGCCACGTCGTCGGGCAGGGCAGGCCGGTCGTCCTCGAGGTCGGCGGTGGGCACCTTCTCCCAGACACTCTCCGGCGCGCCCAACGCCTGCAGCAGGGCAGCGCCCTGGCGCTTCGTCAGTCCGGCCAGCGGTGTGATGTCAACACCGCCGTCGCCGTATTTCGTGAAGAAGCCGGTCACTGCCTCCGCCGCGTGATCGGTTCCCACAACGAGCAGGTTGAGCTGTCCGGCGATCGAGTACTGGATCACCATGCGCTCGCGGGCCTTGATGTTGCCGCGCACGAAGTCCCGTAGCTCGGGTTCCTCGCCCAGCAGTTCCCGTAACGCCAGCGCCGCCTCAGCGGCGACGGCGTCGGCGCTCGGCTTGACGTTCACCGCGATCGAGACGTCGGGCTGGATGAACCCCAGCGCGATCTGCGCGTCGTGCTCGTCGGCCTGAACGCCGTAGGGCAGCCGCACGGCGACGAAGGTTGCCTCATGCCCTTGCGCACGCAACTCCTCGCTGGCGAGCTGGCATAACCTGCCGGTCAGGGTGCTGTCCTGACCGCCACTGATCCCGAGCACGTAGCCTTTCGCCGGGGTCGACCGCAGGTAGTCCTTGAGGAACTCGATCCGCTGCCGGATTTCGACGCTGGGAACAATGCTTGACTTGACCCCAAGTTCGGCGAGGATCCGCTGACGCTGGTTGGTCATCGACGTACTGTACTGACGGGTCAGCGCCGCGGGCCCGCGTTCTGCTACATCGGCAGCAGCTCGAAGATCTCCACCGCGCACGTGCCATCACTATTGGATAGGAACGGGACGCCGTCGGTCAGCGCCTTCGCCGCAGTGAGGTCATCGGCCTCGACGATCGTGTAGCCGATCAGGTCGCCGGCTGTCCCCTCACTACCGTCATCGCGAACCGACACGCTCGTCCCGAACGGGCTGCCGACGTCGACGAGCGCCGCGCCGACCTTCTCCATCCAAGCGCCGAACGCTGCCATCCGCTCCGCGCCCTGCTCAGGCGTGAGGTCGGACATCGGAGTCGCCTTGCCACGGTAGAGATAGATGAATTTCGCCATGTCGATCGCCCCTTCAACAACCGGCGTGCCCTGTGCCCACCATCACCTCATTGACGAACGGCGCCGGCGCAGACAGACACGTGCGCGTCGGTCGATCTGCTCAGCCTGTCAGTGCGCCCTCCAAGACGTGCAAGGCGCGGTCGGCTTCGCGTTCGGTTATCACGAGCGGCGGCTTGATCTTCAGGACGTTCGCACCCGGACCGTCCGCCGAGAGCAGGACTCGTCGAGCAACCGCGGCTTCGACCACGGCGCGCGCCCGCTCGGACGCAGGTTCGCGCGTTGAACGATCGGTGACCAGATCGACTCCGAGGAACAGCCCTCGACCTCGCACGTCGCCGATGCAGGCGTGCCGGCGTTGCAGCTCGCGCAGACCTGCCGCGAGATGGCCGCCCACATCCGCCGCATTGGCCATGAGCCGCTCGTCGCGGATCGTGTCGAGCACGGCCAGGCCGATCCTGCAGCTGACCGGGTTGCCGCCGAAGGTGTTGAAGTACTCCATCCCGCTGACGAACGATCTCGCGATCTGCGGCGTCGTGACGACAGCAGCGAGCGGGTGCCCGTTGCCGATGGGTTTGCCGAGTGTGACGACGTCGGGAACCACGCCGTGGCGCTCGAACGCCCACATCGCGTCGCCGACGCGGCCGAAGCCGCACTGCACCTCGTCGGCGATGCAGACGGCGCCCGCGGCGCGCGCGTACGCATAAGCCGCGGCCAGGTAACCGGTGGCGAGCTCGACCTGCCCGGCCACACCGGGGATCGATTCGTGGAGGAACGCGGCGGCCCCGTGCGAATGCCGCGCCACCTCTTCGGCGTATGCGACGCCGTCGTCGCCGTGCTCACCGCGGTATGGGTCGGGCAGGCGACACACCCGCACCCGCGGACCGGCGCCGGCACCCCCCGCGCGAGCGAACTTGTAGTGGCTGACCTCGATCAGTGCGCTGGTGTGGCCGTGATAGGCGTGCTCCAGCGCAAGCACGACGTCCCGGCCGGTGTGGGTCCGGGCCAGGCGCAACGCTAGGTCGTTCGCCTCGCTGCCGGAGTTGACGAGGAAGACCACGCTGAGCGGATCGGGAAACAGCGCGACGAGACGGCGCGCGTACTCGGCGATCGCCGGGTGCAGGTAGCGGGTGTTGGTGTTCAGGATGCGCGCCTGCTCGGTCAGCGCCGCGGTGACTCGAGAATGACAGTGGCCCACATGCGCAACGTTGTTCACCAGGTCGAGGTACCGGCGACCGTCTGAGTCGATCAGCTCCGCGCCCTCCCCCGCGACGATCGAAAGCGGCGTCGCGTAGCTGAGCGAGAGCGTAGCGGACAAGTTGGTGCCGCGGCGGCTCACGATCCAGTCGCGATCGCGCTGCGCGGGTGCGGGCTCGATCGGCAGCCGGCAGACGAGATTCGGATCCGGTGAGATCGACTGCCACACGTCCCGCTCACTGCGCCGCGCTACACCCGGCAGGTCGTGTGAGCGGCCGAGCAGGGTCGTGAACAGTTGCACGTGTGGATGGGGCTGCCAGCCGCCGTTCTCGTCCGGGGCGCCGACGGTCGCGACCCGCTCGCCGCGAGCGACCCGCTGCCCCGGCCGAACCCGCGTCGTCACCTCGCGGGCCAGGTGCCCGAGCAGCAGCCAGAACGGCGCGCCGCTCGAGGTCTCGTGCCGCAGCAGCAGGGTCCCGCCGTAGTCCAGCGCCGCCGGACGGACCGCAACCGCCACGACGTCGCCGTCGAACGGTGCGTACACCGGCTCGCCGGCGGGCACGAACAGGTCCAGGCCGAGGTGGACGGTGCGGCGCTCGCCATCGGCGCCCGCGAACTCGTCGACGGTGTACACGGGGCGGTCTTCGCCGTAGCGGCCCACGGCCAGGTCCACACCGTCAGGCAGCACCGCCGCTCCGGTGAGGTCCGCATCCGACGGCAGGACGAGCACCTTCGCGTCGGGACGGGCCGCCGCCACGACGGGCGCCGGGTCGGCAGCGGCCGATGACAGCCAGGCAACGACCGTCCGCGACTCCGGCACGGCGGGGTAGCCACATGCGTCGCGCAGACGGCACACCGCGAGTGCGCCGAGCGCTTCACCGAGCCTTGGCGCCACCCGGCGAATCGGGCCTTGGCTCACCTGCAAATAGGCGTTGCCCGGATCGTCGTCACCCTGGCGCACCGCGTTGACCACGCTCATCGCCAGCCTGGTGGCGATCAGGCCCGGCAGAATCGCGACCTCCGCCACGGTCAGCGGCGCCTCCCGGTGATAGCCGGCCACGAGCGGCAGCACCGGTGCGAGGACGTCGTCACCCGCGTGTAGCACCGCGTAGGCGCACAGCGTCGCAAGTCCACACACGCGCGGAGCCCGATCGACGTCGCCGAAGTCGATCAGCCCGGCCGGTGCACCGTTGTCGTCGACGAGCACGTTGTGCTCGTTGGCGTCGTTGTGGATCGCCTGCGACGGCAGTCGATCCAGCGCCGCGCCCAGTTCGTTGCGGAAGCGCCCCATCGCGGCGACGGTGAATTCCCGGCATTGGGCGGGCAGGCGCGCCGGATCGAAACTCAGTTGCCCAGCGGCCGGCATGCTCCACCGGTGCGGCACGGTCAGCGCGGGATGGTCGAAGCCGGCGAGCGCCGCATCGAGCGCGGCGACTGCCGCACCCACGCCGCGCAGGTCTATGTCGCTCAGCGGCCGGTCGGTCCACGGCGCGCCGTCGATCCAGGTCAGCATCCGGGCGACCCGCCACCGGCCCTCGACGTCGATCGCCGCGCGGTCGAGCAGCGCCGGCGTCCGCACCGGCAGCGCACGACCGGCAAGGTGGCGCAGGACGGCATCCTCGAGTTCGACGCGGTCCGGATCGGCATCGGCCGCCGCGAGCTTGAGGACGGCCGGCCGCCCATCTGCGGAACACACCCGAGCGTTCAGGTCCCGCTCGCCCGGAAGCGGCACCAGATCGCGGTAACCGGGAAGCAGCGCAGCGGCGGCGCTTTCCAGCGCGGCAAGACCGACTGTCATCGACGTACCGCGGGGTCCGCGGGCAGCACGCCCCCCACCTCGCGCGGCCCTACTTCGCAGCCGTCTGCGCTGATCATGTCGTTCTCCCGGTCGACCACGTAGGAGCAGCCGTCGGCGTCCGTGCCGTCGGCGTCACTGGTACCCAGCTGGCGGTAGCGGAACCGCTCGCTGCCCAGCGATGGCACCGAAAGTGTACGGGTCACGGTCGCCGATGCCCCGCCCGTCGACATCGCCACGGACCGTCAACAGCCCGGCGGCCGTTGCCTACGCGTCGGCAACGAACTCGGCGCCACCGCCGCAAGCGATCTCGCCGTTCCGGTTCTCGAGCAGCTACTGAAACGAATGTTCCAGTCCAATCCGAGCGTAGCTGGTGCGTCAGCGCCGGAACAGCGTTTCACGTATGGTTATCCGCACGGTCACGCCTTCGATCGGATCGCCGGGCTCGGCAGGCTGGGTTCAGGGGGGTTGTCACGTGACGGTTCCCGTGAGGGAGTCGGCGCGGAAGCGCGAACTGCTAGATGCCGCATACGCGTACGTCGCCGAGCACGGGATGGTCGACATGTCCCTGCGGCCGCTCGCCGATGCTGTCGGGTCCAGCCCACGCGTCATGCTGTTTCTCTTCGGAAGTAAGGATCAATTGATCCAGGCGCTGCTCGCTCGGGCTCGTGAGGACGAGTTGGCGTCGCTTCAGCAGATCGACATCAGCTCGGCCGGTGGAGTGTCCGGCACGGCGCTGCGTGTCTGGCGATGGCTTTCCTCACCCGGGCATCGGCGGCTGTTGATGCTTTGGGCGGAGGGCTATGCACGGTCGCTCATCGATCCCGCCGGACCGTGGGCCGGTTTCGCCCGCCAGACGGTAGACGACTGGCTGGACATTCTCGCCGCGGCCCAGCCTCCGGCGCAGCGGCGCACGCGAGCCGGGGCGACGGAAAGGACGCTGGCCCTGTCGGTCCTGCGCGGATCGCTCCTGGACTTGCTGGCCACTGGCGATGAGCGTCGGGTCACCGCCGCGGTGCGCTCGTACTTCAGCGACACCTGACAGCCGATGCGTCGCCGGGGCTGAGCAGAATGCTCTTAACAGTCGGGCTGTCCTCTGCTAGCCTCCTACTGAAACGACTGTTTCACCAGCACTTTCGGAGGCTAGATGATGACTTGCGTCGACGCGACGACGACAGCGACCGCCAACCCGTTCGGCACCCCGTGCCCGTTGGTCACCGTCAACGGCCGGGTGCTGGACCGCGGTGACGCTGCGCTTGACGTCCATGCGCACGCGGTGTCGTACGGCACCGGAACGTTCGAGGGCATCCGCGCCTACTGGAACCCGCGCCACGAACAGCTGTACCTGGGCGAGGCAGTCCGCCATTTCGAACGCCTGCATCGCTCCGCGCGAATCCTGGGCCTGCCACTGGAGTTCTCGGTCAGCGAGCTCGTCGAGATGACAAGGGAGCTGCTGCACGCCAATGACGTTCACGATCACGCCTACGTTCGACCGATCCTCTTGCAGTCGGGGGCCGTTCTCCCGGTACGAATGCACGACATCGAGGTGCGCTTGTCGATTGCCGTGACGCCACTTCCGGGCGATTACCTCGCATCGACGGGGGTGCGCTGCATGGTCAGCACCTGGCGTCGCGCGACGGACGCGACGACCCCGAACCGCGCGAAGGTAATCGGCAGCTATGTCGGCCCGGCGCTGGCCAAGACCGAGGCCATCCGGGCCGGCTTCGACGAGGCGTTGATGCTCACACTGGACGGCTTCGTGGCCGAGGCGACAACCGCAAACGTGCTGGTGCGCTTCGGCGACACATGGAGCACACCACCGGGGACCGACGACATTCTCGAAGGAATCACGCGGGCTCAGGTCATGGCCCTCATCGAAGAGAACACCGGGAGGGCCGTCACCGAACGGCGCATCCACCGCTCGGAGCTCTACTGCGCCGACGAGATCCTCTTGTGCGGCACGGCTGCCACAGTCGTTTCCGTGGTCGCGATCGACGGTCGGCGGGTGGGCGACGGCACCGTCGGCGCGCTCGGCACGAAAGTGCGCGAAGACCTGTGGGCCATCAGCATGCGGGATGACGACCGCCACCCAGAGTGGACCACTCCCGTCTACGAGAAGGGCTGACCATGGACGCAATGAGACCGATCGACCAACTCAGCCGCCGGGAGATCTGGGACGGCGTGACGGCACGGATGGTAGAGGGCGAGCGCATGACATTGGCGATCGTGGAGATCGCACCCGGCAAGCGCGTCCCCGAGCACACACACGACAACGAGCAGATCGGATTCGTGATCGACGGCTCGGTGACCTTCACGGTCGGCGGTGAGGTGCGCGAGCTCGGGCCGGGTGGTACGTGGCGCATCTTCTCCAATGTCCCGCACCACGTCGATGTCGGACCGCGCGGCGCCGTCGTCGCCGAGGCGTACGCGCCCGGACGGGCCGACTGGGCGGTGCTCCCGCAGCTAGAGCCCGCATCACCGCTGTGGCCCGACGGCGCGCCGGCACGGACCGACAGGCACGGCTGAGGTTGCGTGCGCTGGTCGCCACCGGGGACAGCCGGCTTGTCGAGATCCGTGACGTGGAGCCTCCGAACGCAACGACGGGCTCCGTGATCGTCGACGTCGAGGCCATCTCGGTGAACCGCGGTGAGCTCCATCGCCTCGCAGCAGCAGGCGCAGGATGGCGTCCGGGCTGGGACTTCGTCGGCCGGGTGCCACGCGGCCAGGCCGGCCTGCCGCCCGGGACGCAGGTGTGCGGCATGCTGGTCGAGTCCGCCTGGGCCGAACAGATCGCCGCGCCGGTCGACTTCCTGGCCGTGGTTCCACCGGCGGTGAACCCGCTCGACGCGGCTGCGTTACCGGTTGCGGGCCTGACCGCTTTGCGGGTGCTACGACTGGCCGGCGATCTCAGCGGCCGTAGCGTGTTTGTCGTCGGAGCCGCTGGCGGCGTCGGCCGATTCGCGGTGCAGCTTGCCCGGCTGTTCGGGGCGACAGTGCATGCTCACGTGAGCCGTCCCGAACGTCGCCTCGGCTTGTGCGATCTGGGCGCGCATACGGTGTGGGTCGGGGCCGAGCGGCCTGCTGATCCGCTCGACGTCGTTCTCGACACCGTTGGGGGGCTGTCGCTCGAGCGCGCATTCGACCTCGTCGCATATCGCGGTCTAATCGTCAGCTTTGGCAAGTCCGCCGGCGGCGACAGCACCGTGCCGGTCAGCTCCTTCTATGCCAAGCAAGCGACGCTGCGCGGATACCACCTGCTGCGCGACGTGCTGGACACGCCACCCGCCACCGACCTGGCGTGGCTGATCGATCTCGTGTCGCGCGGCGTGCTGCATATCGATCGCCACGATGCGAGGCCATGGACGCAAACCACACGCGTGCTGCGCGACCTCGAAGACCGCAGCGTGCTCGGGAAGGCCGTACTGTCAGTCCGGCACCCGAGTCCCGATGAATCCCTCGGCCGCAGAATGGGCTCATGATCGCGCGGATCTGGCGCGGGTGGGCGCCGCCGGACAGAGCCGGTGACTACCAGCGCCACTACGAGACAGATGTCAGCCGGCACCTTAAGGAAGTCAGCGGGTTCCGCGGCGCCCAGCTCCTCCGCCGAGACGAGCACGGGGAAGTCGCGTTCACCTCCATCACCTGGTTCACCGACCTGGACGCGGTCCGAGCCTTCGCCGGGGAGGACTACGAGCGGGCCGTGGTGGACGAACCCGCCCGAACAGCGCTGGGGCGCTGGGACCACCGCGTCAGCCATCACGACGTCGCCGTACACGTCCGGTAGGGCCGGCTGGCCGATGCGCTGCCGCGACCGGCTCCGGCGCGACGAGGCGGGCGCTGCCTCCGGATGGCCGGGCGCTCTGCGTTTGCCCGACGCCCCACCCGGGCAGAACATAAGCGGGCGCCGAGAGATGCTCAGGTCAATGCGGCACCTAGGATGCGCTCGGCGCCCGGGCACCCCGTGGCCTCGCGAGCCCGACCACGGGGGTGCCGTAACTCTCCTCCGCCCCACAGGCTCTCGGCGGCCCGCACCGCACGCGACGCCTATCTCAGCGGGTCCAAGCTCACACAGCCCCGACCCGTTATGACGAGCCATCTCCACGGGCGATGTCTCAGCGGTTCGGCTGAGACCGGGGGTGTTAACCTGTCGGCGGTTGTTCGCAAGGTTTCCCCGGATGGCTGAGGCTTTGCCCGCGCATTTCGTCTTTCTCGACTCTGCGGTGAGACAGGCAATACGCATCGACCCGAGGCTCCGTGCCCTACGAGCCTCGTCCATCGCATCAAGGGAGTCAGCAACATGACGCAGGGCACCGTGAAGTGGTTCAACAGCGAGAAGGGCTTCGGCTTCATCACACCTGATGGCGGCGGCGCTGACGTGTTCGTCCACTTCTCGGCCATCACCGGCGCTGGTTACAAGAGCCTGGAGGACAACCAGCGGGTGGAGTTCGACACGACCCAGGGTCAGAAGGGCCCGCAGGCAGCGAACGTCCGCCCCATCTAAGGTCCGCCACTGGCGTTACCGAGCCCCCGCGATCAACTCGGACCGCGGGGGCTTCACCGCATCCGAGGCGGATCATCACAACGCCGATCCCTCGATTGCTGGCCCCTAGCACCGCGAGGTCGCCGATGACCGGCACCGCCACCGCCAAGTCGCCATCACCCTGCTCATCCGCTAGACCCGCCGTTCCCGACGAGCGGCAGGCATCGCGCGCGACCCCACGCCGACGCGTTCACTCAGCAGCCCTCAATCGCCACACACTCGATCAGGGAAACGGCCGCCTTCGGCCGGCATGTCGTGGTGGCCGAGCTTGTCGGTGCCGAACTGTAGTCTGCGCCGCACGGCTATGGCCGCGGCGAATGGCGACCGAGGGGGTCTCATGGCTCGTTATGCAGTCGCACATCTGGACGAGATCGACGAACTGGCCGACGGGCGCTACCGGTACCGGCCGGTCCGGCACCACCTCGGCATCACGTCCTTCGGTGCCACCGCCTGGACCGCCCATGTCGCGGGCGACCCGATCATCAACGAGCACGACGAGGGCGACCCGAGCGCTGACCAGGAGCTTTTCCTCGTGGTCCGGGGCCACGCCGTGTTCGAGCTCGAAGGCGACCGGGTGGACGCCCCGGCGGGGACGCTGATCTTCGCTCCTCCGCGGCTGCGGCGACGGGCGTCCGCCGAGGAGGCAGAGACTGTCATCATGCTGATCGAGGGGACGCCGGGAAAGGCGTACGAGCCCCGCGGCTGGGAGCTGTGGGCGCCGCTCGCCCCGCTCTACGAGTCGGGCAAGCACGCCGAGGTCGCCGACCGGCTGGGGGTTCTGGTTGAAGCTCATCCGCAGTACGCATTGTTGTTCTACAACCTGGCCTGCTGCGAGAGCCTCGCCGGCCGAACGACCGCCGCGCTCGAGCACCTCCGGCGCGCGATCGACATGTCCGAGGAGTTTCGTGGGCATGCAAAGCTCGATTCAGACCTGGACGCTATCCGCAACCAACGAGCGTTCGGGCAACTGATCAACCACTAGGTGGCCCGCGGGTATCCCAGGCGGCGACCTCGCAGACCTCATCGTGGGGCCCGGAAGCATCGACACCCGGCCCGGGACCGAACAGGCGCACCACGAGGCCGGGCCGCTCAGTGGACGTCGCCGTAGGTGTTGGTCATTGTCCCGGTGTAGGTACAGCCGTCCTCGTTCTGTTTGTCTTGCCAGTTCTTGAAGTTCGTGAGCTGCTGCTGGTTCACCGCACGGTTGAACGACACCGACACTGTCTGCCCGTAATCGACCTTGACGCCTTGCTTGGTCGCGGCGATCGGCCGCTGACCCAGTTGCGGCCACGTCATGGTCACCGTGACCGTGATGCCGATGTTGCCGGTGTTCTTGACATCGGCGTGGCCGACCAGGTCTGCTGCGTGGCCCTGACTGGCGTCGGGCACGCTCGCGTGGGAGCAGGTGCCGCTGACCCTGCCGTAGGGCAAGGCGCCGCTCGGCATGGCAGCAGTGATGCTGTTGCCGAGCGGCACGCCACTGCGCTTGGTCTGGTGGTCACCGGTCGCCGCGGCCCAGAGCAAGGCAGCGACGAATGCCACCCCGAGGATGACGAGGAACGTGCGAAATGGGTGGCGGGCCTCAGCTGCCATGGAGGTCCCTCCTGTTCGCGCCGAGCGTAAGGCGTGGCGCTAGCCTGACGTCCAGAGTCGAAGGTCCCCCGGCCGGAACCGAGAACTGATCCACCTCGTGCGAGAGTCGGTTGCGGGTGGGTTCAGGCAGCACCGTAGACCGCTGGGGCGCGTTCGACGATGCCGACGTCGCCGTTAACAGCCCAACAGTCCCAGGCTCCTAGGGCCGGCGTCAGCCCAGTGGAGGATCAGCCGTTGGCGACGTCGACCCCGTGTTCTCTTCCCGTAGACCGTGATCTTGGTGCCGATGAAGGCGTAGGTGACGGTCGCGCCGTTGCTGGTCGCGTAGTGCAGGTCGTCCTGGTAGTCGCCGAAGCCGCGATTGCCTGAGTAGTCGAGCTGGTTGTATACAAAGCCGAGGTCGGTGTCGTTGATCCGGGCGTCGACCGGCGGGGTGCCGACGTAGAAGACGACGCCGGCCGGCCGTCGGCCGCATACATCCGATGTCATGTGAGTCCGTGGCTATTGGGAGTAGTCGGTGGCGCGGAAGCACCCGCGGACGTGGTCGTTGACGATGCCGACGTTCTGCATGAACGCGTACGTGCTTGTAGGCCCGACGAAGCGGTACCCCTGCGACTTGAGCTGTTTCGCAAACGCCTCCGCTTGCGGTGTCGAACTGGGTAGGTCGGCGATCGAGCGTGGTGCGCGCTTGCGGTTGATCTCGTAGGACTTCGCGAGCGTCTTGAGGCTCGTCGGTGCGGAAATCATCGCGCGGGCGTTGTCAACCGTGGCCTGGATCTTGGCGCGGTTGCGGATGATCGCGGCGTCCTGAACGAGTCGGTCGACGTCCCGCTCGGTCATTGCCGCGACAGCGGCGACGTCGAAGTCTCGGAATGCTTTGCGAAACGCGTCGCGCCTTCCGAACACTATCGCCCAGCTCAGCCCGACTTCGAAGACGCCGAGCGTTAGTGCCTCGAACATCGCGGACTCGTCGTAGGTGCGGGTGCCCCAGACTTCGTCGTGATATCGGGCGAAGGCGGTGTCGCCGGAGCCGGCCCAGGCGCAACGGGGCTTTGTGTCGTGTCCGATGATCACATCGCTGCCCATGCGGTCCTCCAGCACTCTGTTTCGCGTCGGGGCGCCATGCGTCGCCTACGTCGTTGATCCTTCCGACGATGCGAGTTCCGCTCGGGCCTTCTGGACCAGCTCAGCGTTCGGGGGGCTTCGGTGAGCAGTACCCAGGTCCGTCGCCGGGCGACAGTAACGAACACGACTAGCGCCCGGCCAAGTGCACCGACTCGCAAGTGGCTGCCCGGCGACCGATCGACCAGCCGCCGGTGGACATTGCCTCGCGTTCACGTTGTGCGAGCGGCCTTGTCAGCCGTCGTCGGCCTCGGCAAGCCTCCAGGCGAGCGCCACCACCTGCGGCCACGTCACCTCCCTACCGGCGAGCTCGGCTTCCGCTTCGACGATGTAAGGCTCAGGAGGCTGCCGTAGATCCGGATATTCGACGCCCTGGTCGGTATAGATCGGCCTAGTCATTGCAACTCATCTCCATGCAAGCACTTCGACCCGCCCTAGACCCCGCGCCGCCTTCGCAGGTGTTCAAGCGAAATGTCGCCCATCTGTTCTCCGGTCGGACGTGGGCTCGGGTGAGCGGCGTGGAGCACGCTTGGCGGAGCGCGCTCCTCAACCTCGGGTGCGTCGCCTCCTTCCCATGCAGTCACCGGCGTTGGTGCGCACGAGTTTGGCCCACCAGCGGCCCTGATCAATCCATTGCCCGGCGAGGCCGGTGCTCAGGCCGCGAGTCGCACCTGCGCGTCGGCGGCGTAGCGCAGCGGGAACCCGAACTCGGTGACGCCGATCGCCACGGCTGCCTGGCTGACTTTGACCTCGCGGACATGCAGCGACCAGTCGTATTGCTGGACGACGTCGCCTGGACGCAGCTCTCGTGCCATGACCAGCCGACCCGGTCCGACTGCGGGCTGATGACCAAGCCGGCAAGACCGGCGGTTGGACACCGGCGCAGCCGAACTCTCGGCCAGCGCGGGGCGTGGGCATTCTGAAGTCTGGACGGCTCGGCGCCGGAGCGCGGGCCGCAGCGCTGGGGTGCAGGTCCTGTTGGACATGTGCCCGGCCTCCTTATCGGTTGTCGCCGCAGTGCCAACCTCATAATCGACGGCCCGGGGGCCTCGCGCATCGCCCCGGGGATTGATTCGCACTCCACCCAAAGATGTACGGCGTTAGGCCAAAGATGGTGGGCGATCGGTTGCAGCGCGCCGACCGTAATCGAAGCCACCCGCGCGGCGGTCGGCGAGGACGACGCCTGCGATGGTTAGGAAGCGTGACCGCCTGGCTGACTGTTTACTGAGGCAAGGCGACGGGACGACGAGAAACTGTCTGGTGGCGATGAGCATGAGCGGGCTGCAGATCAGCGAGGAACAGATCGCCGCGATGTCCGCCCACGAACGCCGCGACCTGCTAATGCGGCTGGCCCGGGCGAGTTCGACGATCGTGCCACACGCACGTCAGATCCGGCGGCGTCGCCTCGCTCTCACCCTCGCCGCGATGCTCGTCCTGCCGCCGTGGATCGCCTATCTGGCCCTGAGCCTGCCTGACCACTACGTCGCGCGAAACTGGGCCGCGGCCTGGGTGGGGTTTGACGTGTTGCTGCTGGTGATGTTCGCTCTCACCGCGATCCTCGGCCTGTTGCGCCGCCAGCTATTGGTGCTGGCTGCATTCGGCACCGGCGTGCTGCTCATCTGCGACGCGTGGTTCGACGTCATGACCGCGGCCCCGAGCGACCGGTGGTTTTCGGCGGCCACGGCGCTGCTTGTCGAGTTGCCGGTTGCCGCACTGCTGATTGGCAGCGCCCTCCGGCTGACGAAAGCGTCCGCCATGCGGCTGTGGTTGGTCGAGCCGGGCCAACCGCTGTGGACGGTCCCGCTGTCCATCAGCGACCTATTCGCTGAACATCCTCCCCCGCCACCTCGGCCTGGAGCGACCTGACAGACGCGCTCAAGGCAGGGGCCTCTCAAAGCTTCAGAGCAGGTCGCGGAGCCGGGCCACGAGGGCGTCCTTGACGGCTTTGGTGACGGTGGCGTTGATCTGCTGGCTGAGTTGGTCGGGGTCGTTCAGGTTGGCGAGCAACGAGCGCAGGTCGAGTCCGTTGATGGTGCGCCGCAGGACATCATCGGTCTTCAGCACACTATTGATCAGCGAGTCGGGCAACGCGCGGATCGCAGCCTTGACGAAACTGTTCAGGTCTGCGCTGTCGAGTGCCTCGTCGGTGAGCGTGGACGCGGGCGGCAGTCTGCCCTCGGCTTTCAGGCGGTCCACTGCTTCGAGCAAACCCGCCCGCAGCGCGTCGACCTGGGCGTCGGTGGGCGTGCGTGACTGGGCGAGGTCGAGTGCGAGAGCTTCGCGCGTCACGTGAAGGCGGCAGGCGGCGCCGTCGAGCCCGAGCAGCACGAGCTGTTCGGTGAGTCCTTCGATTCCGGTCGATACCGACGTGACCGCTCGATGAGCACACGGCGAGGCGGACCGGGCTGGGGTGAAGTCGCCGCCGCCGTTGGCGATCTGCACGCCGAGCACACCGCTTACCAGGGCTGCGGCGACAACAGGAAGCGCCACAGCTCGCAGCTTCGCTGCGGACGTCATGTCGTGACCCGCCGGCGCAGCGGGAGCATCGGCACCAATGCGATCAGCGCGAGCCCGGCGGCGATGAGGAACGAGTCGTGGAAGGCCTGGGTGGCGGCGCGCTCGAGTTGGGCGTTCAGGTCGCGTTCGAGTTGATCGGCTGCGGGACGTTCCGCGGGCGCCAGCTGCAGTCGGGCGAACGCGGGGTGCAGGTCGGGAACCCGGCCGTGCTCCTTCGTCAGCTGATCGCTCAGGCCTCGGGCGAGCGCGATCTTGTCGTCGGCCGGTAGCGGGGCATCCAGCACGAGCGCCGTTATGGCTTCCTGCGCCGGTACTTGAGCGTTGCGCAGGTCCGCGGTGAACACCGGGGTCAGGATCGCCAGCCCGAGCACGACTCCGGCATGTCGAGCGCCGATCGTCCATCCGGCATGCATCACCCGCGGCGATCGATCGCGCAGGGCGTCGACGGTCAGGCGGTCCAGGCTCAGCCCGAGCCCGAGCCCGATCAGTGCCTGCGGTGCGATCGTCCAGGCGAGCTGCGCCGATGGCAGTAGGGCCAGCGCGGCCAGCCCACCGGCGACGAGCAAGCAGCCAGCTGCGATCTCAGCACGCGGCGCCGCCCGGGCCCGCCGGGCCACTGGTGTCGCCACGAACGCCGCGACCGGCACAACCGAGACGGCGAGCGCGGCGATTGCCGGCGACCGGCGCCAACCCTCGACGAGAAGCAGGACGAGAAGGAACAGCGCGGCGGTCAGCGCCGCCGACAACAGAACCAGCGAGACGTTAGGTGCCACGGCCGGGCGCTGCATGTCAGCGCGCTGGACCGCTCCGCGGCGGGCTGCTCCGCGGTCAGCTGCTCCGCCGCCAACTGTGAGGGCGGCCGGGACGGCGAGCACCGCGACCGGCACCTGGACGACGAAGACGGCCTGCCAGGAGATGGTCTCGGTGAGCAGTCCGCCGGCAACGGGCCCGACCGCCGTCCCGATCACTCCGGCCGCGATCCAGCAGGCAATCCCGCGCCGCTCGCCGATCGTCGCGACCAGCAACTCCAGACAGCCGACCAACGCAAAGGCGCCGCCGAGCGCCTGCACGCACCGCGCCGCGATCAGCACCGGCATCGACCCGGCCAACGCGCAGGCCGACGAGGCCCCGGCGAACACCGCGATCCCGGCCGCACAGAGCGGCACCGGATCCCGGTGCCCGCAGACCCACGCAGCAGGTACAACCACGAGCGCGAGCACGAGGTTGAACGCGATCAGCACCCACGCCGCCTGCGGCACGGTTCCGCCGAGACGCCGCAGGATCTCGGGCAGGGCTAGCGTCACGATCGCCGAGTCGGCGAGCACGAACCCCACGGTCAGCGCGAGCAAAGGCACTGCCGCGCGACGCACACGGACATCTTCACTGCGCAGATCACGGGTGTCCATCGATCTCACCCCAACCGCCTGCCTGCGTCCTTGAACAGTTGTCGACGCGAGTCGGGCGTTGAGCTGCGGTGGGGGTTGTTGCGTTGAGCGCGTGAGCGGCAGGCACAACGCGCACAACACGGGCTCGGCCCGTCGGCCAAGTCGTTGACCGGCCCTTAACGTCTCTGAAATCAGTCTGCCTGCCGCTCGAATGCGAGACCCATCAGCTGCCCCGATATACCGGATGCTCAGTCACCTCGTACTCGGTAATCACGTCGAGCAGATGAGGATCTCCACACGGTCTCTATAGCGATGTAGACGAGTTCGAGAGTAGCACGTTGTGTGCCAGAGATCACTTATACGGAAGCTTAACATCCCGTAATAGCGCTGCGATAGAGTGCACATTCAGCGACGGGCGACGCACTGGAAGCTCCCACCAATGGTCAGCCACCGCTGATCACGAAACCAGCGAAAGGTCACAGCAGAACCATGCGCAAGAAGATCCTCCTCAGCGGCCTCCTGGCCACCGCAGCGATCGGCGGCTCGATCGCGCTCGCCTCCTCGGCCAACGCCGTCGACGCTCCGGCGACTCCGATCCTGGACACTCCGGACTACGTCTCGTACACCGCGAACTGCACGCCGGGCGTGACCACCCACACCGACTACAAGTGGGTGCCCAACGTCAGCAACGCCGGCCCGACCATGTGGACCGTGAACAACGCACCCGCGAACTTCCCCGCCACGTTCACCTGGAAGGGTGCGGACGTCGCATACCACCGGGACGGCACCAAGACCCAGCAGGCCACCGACACACAGTGCGGCGTCCACATCACCACCCAGGACCAGGCGGACGCCCTGTCCGGCACCACGATCAACAAGAACGTCGACGTGACCGCCGACACTGCCCGTCCCGACGGAAGCCCGATCTGGCTTCAATGGGCTCACATCACCGGCAACGTCACCATCGAGGGCAAGGTGTTCCTGTCCGCCGACACCGTAGACGGCAACGTGAGCGTCAGCGGTCCCGGCAGCTTCCTCGGGCTGTCCAACTACGCCAGCCACTTCGCGCGCAACCTGACTGTGCAGAACTCGACCGGGATTTACACGGGCGGCCCTGGTACTACGTCCTTCGGGAACTGGACCCAGTACAACGGTGCGTCGCAGGTGGATGGCAACTTCAGCTTCACCGGCAACGACGGAGGCCTGTACTCCGGCTACCCGATGCACGTGACCGGGAGCTTCACCTACACCGGCAACACCGGCCCGGTGCTCGACCGGGGCGGCCTGACCGTCGATGGCCCGCAGACCGTCTCGGGCTGACCGGAGCGCCAAGCGGCAGTCAACTGATCCGGGCTGGAGCCCGTGTCCGTCATGGACACGGGCTCCGGCATGCCGGTCACCAGGAGGACCATCCGGCACATCCCGTCAGTCAGCGCCCGGCTGACGTCACAGCCTCCGTCCCTCACGGGGCGGGGGCTTCGCCGTGTCCGAGGTCCGGCAAGTCCAGCAGCGGTCACGCAATACCAAGAGATCGACCAAAACGCTGCGGCACTCCGCCGACGGCCGACACGCTCATCGGCTGCGAGCGTGCGCACGTTACCCCGTGCTCAATGTCAGATGCGGGCAAGCCGGCGTATGGCTCGTAGGCCCTGGGGCGTGCCTGGCCAGTGTTGCTCGATGGCGTCTGGTCCGGCTTTTCGGGTAACCGACCGCAAGGCGATAGCCACGATGATGACGTCATCGGCGTAGCCGAGGACCGGTACGAAATCGGGGATCAGGTCGATCGGCGAGAGCAGGTAGGCGAGCAGGAGAGCCAGGCGGAGGCGCACGCCTCGAGGCAGATTGGGGTCGGCAGCCAGTCGCCGTAACAGCCGAATGAGGTCGGGAAGCAGGCGCAGGGTGTCGCGCATCGACACCGTGCCGGAGTGGCGGCGGTGTGTTTGCCACAACAGCGCGAGAAGCACGAGGTAGATCAATGCGAGCCCTGCGACGACGCTGAGCAGGATCGACCACCACATCAGCGCCACCTCCGATCGAGACTGTCTGGCTCGTCGAGGCGAGGCTACCGGCGTCAGGGCCTGCCCAGTCTGACCGGACGGCTGCACAGTTCCTCAGATCAAGATCATCCGCAACATCCGGAATTCGGCTGAGCGCGCTGACGGCGGCAGGTGAGTGCGTTCCGACGCACGCGTGGATCATCCGCCTGCGGAGGGCCGGCGCTGTGGCGCGTGATGGCATCAGCGTGTGAGAGGGGACCGAGGTGAGTCGCGGCTGTACGCGAGCCGGTGGCATGTCGGCGCCTACACGACCGTGGTGATCCAACGCCGATTCGGTCTAGCAGGTGAAGATCTTGAAAATGAGCGAACCCCATGAACTGGGGAGTTCGTGCTTGTAGCCCCGAGCGGATTCGAACCGCCGCTACCGCCTTGAGAGGGCCTTCTCCGCCCGATTCTCTCTCTAGACTTCGCACGCCCTGTGCGGCAGAATGCCTTATGAAATAAGGGGTTCCGTGCCATCTCGTGCTAGCTCGTGTCTGCCGGTGATGCCCCGTCAACCCGGCTCATGTGGTCAATCTGTGGTCAAGATCAAGTTGGAGGGACGGTGGCCAGCCTTCGTTACCGCGCCAATGGCTGGGACCTGCGTTACCGCGACAAGCAGGGCGTCGAGCGGACGGAGCGCTTCACCGGGGGCACCCCTCGCCGCGCGCCGGTCGAGGCACAGGAGCGGCGCGCCGAGGTCGACGCGCAGATGTTCCGCGGCACCTACGTCACCCGGGAGGACCGCGAGGTGCCGTTTCGCGTGATCTACCAGCGTTGGTGGGCGACGCGTCAGATCAGCGCTACTCGGCGGCACACCGACGCACAGCGCGCCGCGAAACATGTCCTCCCTCATTGGGGCGACTGGCCGATCTCCACGATCCGCCCGTCAGACATCGACGACTGGATCGCCGATCTCACCCAGACGCTCGGGCCGTACTCCGTGCGGGCGTGCTATGGAATGCTGCGCGGCCCGCTGCGGCGCGCGGCGCGCGACCGGACGATCACCGACCCGTGCATCGACATCCGCCTGCCGAAGCTGCCCGACATCACGAAGACGTTCGACGACGTGCTCTCCGCCACGGAGGTCGACCGTCTCGGCGATGGCCTGCACGATCCCCAAGCCAAGTATCAGGGCCTGCGCACTAACGGCCGCTACCAGGCGCTCGTCTTCATGGGAGCCTGGCTCGGCCCACGCTGGAATGAGGCGATTGGGCTGCGGATCCGCGACATCGACTTCCTGCGCCGCGAGATCACCTTCGGACGCCAGGTCATCAACCAGAACGGATCGACGACCTTCGCGGAGGTCGGCTCCAAAAGCGGTGACTGGCGCACGGTCCCGGTGCCTCAGCCCATCATGGACGTGCTCGCCGCACACATCGCACAGTTCCGCTCCGGCGCTCAGCGCGACGACCTCGTGTTCACGAATAGCAGGGGCGGGCACATCCTCCGCGGAACATTCTCCCGTGACGCCCTCAAGCCGGCCGTCGCCCGTGCGGGCCTGACGGGCCGGCGGGTCACCTGGCTGACGCTGCGGCACACCGCCGCGTCGCTGATGTTCGACGCAGGCCTAACACTCTTCGAGGTACAGCAGCGCCTCGGACACAAGAGCCCAACCCTGACCGCGAAGGTCTACACCCACCTCATGCGCGAGCGCTTCGAGGAAGGCCGCGAACGCCTCGAGGGATACATGGCAGCCAAGCGCGTAGCCTCAGCCGGGTTGGTTCCGGACTGACGAAACACGGCATGCACGGTGGCGAGAGCGCGCCGGACACTATCGCGCCCTCGTGGCGGAGCTCTCGACCCACGAGCGGGGCGCGAGGACGCGTCCACCCACTACGCCGTCTGCGGGTTCTACGGCTTGTCCATTTAGGTTTCCGAACCACGACCGTTCCGAGGACGCGTTGCGTGGATGCTGTTCGACGGCGGGGATTTCCCTAGGTTTCGCAGATGTTGATCGACTCCGAGCCACCGTCGGGCCGGCGCGCGCCCCGAGCAGCAGCCCAGCCAGCGACAGCATCTCCGGAACGGTTGATCACCATGACCCTGCCACGGTGGCTGCGCCTGACGATCTTTGGACCTGACCTTCTCGTAGGGACTCGACTCGCGCGCCAAGAACGGCACAGCCACCCGTCGAGGTCTTTCAGCCTGGCAGTCCGGACGCCACACTGCGGGATGACCACAACCGCGGACCTGTATCTGAGGCTGTCGCTGGATCACCCGGGCGCGACAGCGATCGAACGTCAAGGAGCCGAGTGTCGCCGCTGGTGTGCAGCAAACGGGCTGTCCGTGCGCCGGGTGCACGTCGATCGGGGTGTGTCTGGCTACAGCGAGCGTGAGCAGGCACAGCGCGACGGGTTCACCGCAGCACTCAACGCGGTCGCCTGCGGCCAGACGAGCACGCTCGTCGTGTGGAAGCTAGACCGGCTCTCCCGCCGCGGCATTGGGCAAGTCGGGCCACTGCTCGACCAGTTGGAGAACGCCGGCGGGCGACTCGTGTCGGTCAAAGATGGGCTAGACACCGCCCAGCCGCAGGCCCGCATGATCATTGCCCTGCTCTCCGAATTCGCCCGCGCCGAGTCTGAGGCCATGGGGGTGCGGATCAAGTCGGTCAAGGAAGCCCAGCGGGCTCGCGGCGAGTGGCTCAGCGGCAAGCCACCCTACGGCTACGAAATCGCCGAGGACCGGCGCCTTCGCCCCGTCGAGCCGGCCGCGACGCTGATGCGCAGCGTGTTCGACATGATCATCGCCGGGCACACGCTCTACACCATCTGCGCCATGCTCAACCATGCCGGGCTACGCAACGCACGTGGCTCGCACTTCACCACCACCGTCTTGTCCACCGCGATTCGCACCCCCGCCTACGCCGGGCTGACCCCCGCCCGGCACGTCAACGCCAAAGGCCAACACGCCGCCGGCACACCGGCCGTCTACCGCGACCGTGACACCGGCGAACCGGTCTGCTGCCTCACCCCCGGCGCGGAACCGATCATCTCCCGCGCCACGCAGCTGCAGGCGCTCAACATCCTCGAAGCACGCCTACGGCAGCACGGCCGCGGCAGCGTCGCCCGCCGACCCGGCTACGCGCTGCTGCGCGGCCTGGGCCGCTGCGCCAGCTGCCAGAGGCCTGTCATCACCAACAACGGCTACCGCTGCTTCCCCGTCGACAAGAACGGGCAACTCGCCTGTCGGCAGCCCGTGCGCGCCATGGTCGCCCCCGTCGATCGGCGTGTCACAGACGCGTGGATCAACCTCGTCTGCACCGGTGGCACCGAGGCCGAGCCGCTGCGCCGCGCCATCGCCGAACGCTGGACCCCGATCCACACCCCGCCACACTGGGCGCAACTGAATACCGAACTACGCGAACTCACAGCCCGACTCGACGATGTCGATGACGCCTACTACGTACGCGCCGACCTCGATGCCCGGCGCCATGCCCTGATTGCCGAGAGACTCACCCGCATGATCGCACGAACAGAAGACGCCATCCTCGCAGCCGAACCCACCATCGACACCACGCCACTACACGACCGCGACTACCTCACCCGACGCTGGTCCGAACACGCGCCCGACGGCCGCCGCGCGCTACTCCGCCTCGCCTGGAGCGAAATCCACCTTCACAAAGCCAAGCAACCCGGCGGCCCCTTCGGCGAGGACCGCATCAGCTACCACCCTTCCCGGACTGTGGCTGGCGACAAACGGGACTGACCTCATCGGGTGCTCAGCTCGACCAGACATCGACGCGTGAACCACACACATCGCTGTGAAGCGCACTGGGAGTGTGGGCTCACCGGTCGAGCCGCCCCAACGGGCCGGAAGATCGACTTGACAAGCTTTCTGGCAGTTGCACAACTGCGAGCGGCATGCCTGGTGACGTCTCGGCCGGGACCCAACACCGCGAACACTAGAAAGATCAACAGCACGGCGATCACGACGAACTCGACGACCGCAGATCCGCCTTGGCGGCCCAGCACGCTACTTCGTGTTGCCCGTGACCGAGTCGATTGCATTGCTGATGCGATATCGCACGTGTCGACTAGTGTCGACTGGTCTCGACTCGCCTTGATTCGTAAGGGTCATCGGCTCGACTGACCTCGACCGACGTCGGCTCGTCGTGGCTCGTCTGTGAGCAACGGCGTTAGCAGATCCGGAAGGATGACGACCGCCTGACCCGCCACGTAGGCAGCAGCCGCCGCGATCGCCAGCGAACCAGAAACGGAGCGGCATGACGTATGACTACGAGATAGACGACCTGAAACGCAAGGTGGGCAGTCTCGAATATCAGTTGACCATCGTGAGCGCGCGGATGCAGACACTGGACGAAAGCCTTGGCGAGCTGCACGACGAGCTACAGACATTCCGGGACGAGGTCAACGACAAGCTCGATCAGCTACTCGACACCCTCGGGCGGCGGCGCACGCCGCCAACTGATACGCCTGAGTCAAGCGAGTCGCCCGGCTTCGGCGGCGCACCACAGCCGTAACGCCGAGCCAGCGGGTCCGATCACCTGGATGATGCTGCTCGCCGCCGCCGCGCTGCTGCTTGGTCTACCTGCGGCGGTGATCTTCGCAGTGCCCACCGGCTGATCGGCCGTGTGCGGGCCAAGCTGGCGCAGATGGGACGATGCGACCGTGGCGGCGATCGAACTGGAGGCGGCATACGAGTTGCCGGTCCCGCTGATGATTGACAGCGACCTGTTCGGTCGAGAGTTTCCCATCGCTCTGGGCGGCCTCGATGGAACGCTCCTAATGCCAAACCTGACCTGGCATGGTCGCGAGCCGGTTATGGGCGCGCCGTCGCTTCGCGCGGCGAGCGAGTCGGCCCCGAGGTGGCTCAGACCCGAGGCCGTCCGCTTCTTCTGGGGAGCAACCCATACACAGTGGTCGGACACGCATCTCGTCACGGCCGGAACGCTGATCACCGTCGGACTGCGGTTCGTCGATGTTCCTGACGACAACGTGGCTTACGGCGAATCCCGGTATGGACGAGGAGCTCCAACCGGGCCGACAGTAGACGCACTGTTCGAGTCGATCGGGCCGTGGTTCGACGCCTTCAGCATTTGGGTCGCCGTGCTTACCCGTCAGGACATGGACGTCGACGCGCCGCTGCAGGCGTTGCGCGGAAGAGGCCACGGTCTGAGCGTCTGGGCGATCGACGGTGGGGTCTGGTCCCACCTCATTCACGCAGAATCGTCCGTGATCCACCTGCAAGACGCGGACATGCTTACGCTCGCGACAGTCCAGCGCATTCTCGGGCTGGTAGAGCGCGGCGAAGTGCCCCCGGCTGGGCACCTGCCCCTGGTGAGCGCACGGGCAGCCATGATTCGGGGGCAGTACCGGCGTGCCGTGATCGAGGCCGCTACCGCAGCCGAACTCGCGTTGAACCGACTGTTCGAGCAAAAGCTGGCCCGGCTCCCGAAGGTGTCACGCCAAGCCCTTCTCGACGAGCAACGAACCCTCGGACTTCTCGAGCCCCTCGTCCGCAACATGACTGGCGACGTGCGGTTGCCCGCCGACATGAAGGCGAACTTGGTCACACCCAGGAACCGCGCAATGCACAGCAACCAGCAGCCGACGTCGCAAGTGGCTGCGCGCGCGCTCGCGATCGCTGCCGAGGGCGCTGTTGCGTTGAGCGAAGGCAGAGCGCGACAGTATTGGATCGCGCCGGGACGTCCCTGCGCTCAGAGGGACCAAGCGAGCTTCTCGAAGGCGTCGCGGACGCGATCATGCACCCGCAGGTCCGCTGTGATCGCGTAGTGGCCGCGGCGCAGGTTCTGCACGAACGCGTGCCCGGCGGCGATGGTGCGCGCGGACGCGAGACGTTTGACGCCGCGCATCGGCCGCAGCCTCGCCTTGAGCCGACCGTGGTCGGCCTCGATAGCGTTGTTCGCGTGCCGCTCGGTGACATGCCGGGCCGTCGGCGCCGCCTCATCCACTACGCGCGGATAGACCGGCGCCCGGTCGGTGGTGACCTCGACCGGAGCCGGGCCGAGCTGTAACGCGCGAGCAAAGAACGCCCGCGCCGCCACTTCGTCCCGGCGGCGCGAGACCAGCACGTCGATCACCTGGCCGTGCTGATCCACCGCCCGGTACAGGTAGATCCAGCGGCCGGCGACCTTGACGTACGTTTCGTCCACGAACCACCGATCCCCGGCAGCGTGCCGGGACGGCCGCGCGGCGTCGATGAACTCCGCCGTGAACGTCTGCACCCATCGGTAGACCGTCACGTGATCCACCTCGACACATCGCTCGGCCAACAACTCCTCGACATCGCGATACGACAGGCCGTAACGCAGGTACCAGCGCACCGCCAGCGCGATCACCTCACGGGGGAACCGATAGCCAGCCGGAGCCGAGAAGCCATACGTCGAACCGATCACCGGATCAGCTTCCGGCACGTCTCCGACATCTCCCAACGCAACACCGCCAGCGGCTGGATCCGACAGCGCAACTGGTGGCCTGCGGCAGTAGTAGCGCCGATATGCCGACGTTCGGTTGCTGGGAAGCGACCGTGCTCATGCACTGCTACGACGTGGTCGACTACCTGTCCCTGCACGCCTACTACGAGCCGCACGGCGACGACCTGCGCAGCTTCCTCGGCAGCGGGGCGAGCATGGACCGGTTCATCGAGGGCACGATCGCAACCGCCGATCACATCCGTGTCGCCGGCAAGCACACCAAACAGATCAACTTGTCTTTCGACGAGTGGGACGTCTGGTACCAGGAGCAGTTCGGCGGTAAGGATTAACTCGACTGGACACTGGCGCCCCGGCTGATCGAGAACGCGTTCACCGTCGCTGACGCTGTCGTGGTCGGGGGTTGCTGATCTCGCTGCTCAACCACAGCGACCGTGTCACGGCAGCTTGCCAGGCGCAACTCGTTAACGTCATCGCGCCGATCCGCGCCGAGCCGGGCAAGCCGGCTTGGCGACAGACGATCTTCTACCCGTTCGCGGAAACCGCCACTAAAGCTCGCGGGTCGACGTTGCGTCCGGCAATCGACGCGCCACGCTTGGACACGGCCGAACACGGCACTGTCGCCGCCATCGACGTCGCGGCGACCGTCAGCGGCGACTCCGTCGCGGTGTTCCTGGTGAACCGGCACCCGGGCCACGCACTCGGGGTCGAAATCCGGCTACAGAACCTGCCACGCATCGGGGCTGCCCGCCACGCCGTCCTCACCGATGACGACCTCACCGCGCGAAATACCTGCCACGATCCCAACCGGGTTCTGCTCGGCCGCGGCACGCTAACACCGGCCAGCGACAGGTGGCTCAACGTCACCCTGCCGCCGGCGTCGTGGAACATGGTCACCTTCAGCAGCGCCGGTTAGGGTCAACCTGCCAAGATCACGGGCGAGTGTAATGCAAAGTGATGGGGGCTAGCCCTTTATGGCGCCGGTGAGCCCGCCGACGATGCGACGCTGGGCGAAGACGAAGAATGCCAGCGCCGGGAGCATCGAGAGCGCGGTGAACGCGAGGATGCGGGCGGTGTCTTGCGTGTATTCCGTCTGGAGATTGACCACGCCCAGCGGCAGGGTGTAGTGCTGCTGGTCGTTGAGCACCAGCAACGGCAGGAAGTAGTAGTTCCACGTGGTGACGAACGCGAGGATCGAGACGGTCGCCAGCGCCGGTGCGGAAAGCGGCAGCAACACCCGCCAGAAGAAGCCGAGCCGGGTCGAGCCGTCCACCACCGCCGCGTCCTCGAGTTCGACGGGGATCGCGTGCATGAACGGCCGCAGGATGATGATCGTGATCGGCAGCTGGAACGCCGCCTCGGCTAGTGCCAGTCCGTACAGGCTCTCCAGCAGGCCGAGGCGCTTCATCGTCAGGAACAGCGGCAGCGAGGCGACTCCGATCGGGAACAGCAGGCCGATCGCGAACAGGGTATAGATGACCTCGCGCCCCTTGAACGTGTACCGGGACAATGCGAACGCTGCCATCGCGCCGAGCGCGACCGCCAGCACGGTGGCGATCGCGGCCACGAGCGCGCTGTTACCGAAGTAGCGCCAGTAGTCGCCCGAAGTCAGGATTTGCCGGTAGTTGCTGAACACCCAGTGACTGGGCAGGGCCGCCGGGGACTCGTTAATGTCCGCTGTGGTCCGGAACCCGCCCAGCACGACGTATAGCAGCGGGACGATCGTGATCATGACGATCACCACAGCCGCCGCATACGCCGCCACCGTACCCCATGGTACGGAGCGCTGCCTCGCCTCCGCGGCAGTCATGCGGCCCTCCCGGTCAGCGCGCCCTGAACGTCGCGCCGCAGCGCGAATCGCTGGTAGAACACCGCGAACACGAAGCAGATCACGAAAAGGATCACGGTGACGGCACTGCCATAGCCGTATGAGTAGCGCTGGTAGCCGTGCTCGAACATGTACGTCGCCATGGTCGTCGGTGCGTCGGCCGGAGCGTTCTGGGTCAGCACCCAGACCATGTCGAACTGCTGCAACGAGCCGATCACCGTCAGGAAGATCCAGATCCGAAGGGTCGGCCCCAGCAGTGGCAACACGACGAGCCGGGTCGACTGCCATGGCGTCGCGCCGTCGATGGCTGCTGCCTCACGCAGTTCGCCGGGTATGCCCTGTAGTCCGGCGAGCAGCAAGATGATGCCGAAGCCGATGTACTTCCAGGTCAGCACCACGAACACCGTGTAGAACACCAGGTCCTGGCTGCCCAGCCAGTCACGGATGAGGCTCTCCAGCCCGAGATTCGTCAGCGTCTGGTTGACCACACCGTCCGGCTGCAGCATCAGTAGCCAGACCACCGCAGTAATCGCCTCGGCGATCACGTACGGCGCGAACACCACCAGGCGCAGGAACGCCTGCCCGTGCATCTTGCGATTCAGCAGCAGGGCCAGCCCGATGCTCAGCGGGCCCTGGATGATCAGCGAGAGAGCCACGATCCGGATGTTGTTCAAGATCGCATGGCGGAAAGTCGGATCCGAGAGCGCGGTGTGGTAGTTACGGAAGCCCACGTAGTCGGTGAGGGGGCCGAAGCCGTGATAGCTGTAGAAGCTGTAGTAGACGGCGACGACGATCGGCGCGAGCACGAAACCGATGAACAGCAGCAGCGCTGGGCCGAGCAGCACGATCAGTTCGACCCGGGTGCGCAGGCTGGTTCGCCGGCGCCGGGCCGGCCGTGCCGTGACGGCACGACCGGCCCGGGGGGTCGTCTTCGCAGGAGCGGCAGTAGCCATTCCTGCTATTGCTGCGCGGCGGCCTCGGCGACCGACTTCGGAATGTCCTCCGGCGAGCCCTTACCGGCGAAGAAGTCCGCGATCGCCTTGTTGAGGGCCAGGCCGACGTCGGTCGTGAGCGCCTGGTCGAAGTACAGCTGGTTGTACTGGGTGTCCTTGAGGTAGTTCTCGGCCAACTTGAGCGTCGGGTCCGTGATCGCGGAGACCGCGGCGGGATTGGACGGCAAGGTTGCCGTCGTCGTCTGCACGAGCTTGGTCTGCACCTCGGTGCTGGAGATGTACTTCAGGAAGTCCGGGCACGCGTCCGTCGCCTTGCTGGTGCACGAGAAGCCGTCGCCGCCGCCGAGAGCCGCGCGCTGGTCGCCCTGGCCGCCGCCGACCGCCGGGAACGGGAACCAGCTGAGCTTGCTCGCGTAGTTCTTGTCGTGTGTCAGCGGAATCATGGTCGGCAGCTCCCAGTCGCCCTGCAGCTCCATTGCAGCCTTGCCGTTGGCGACCAGACCGGCAGAGCTACCAGCGCCCTGCTGGGCGGACGTTGCCAGGTAGCTCGGCTGGAACGGCTTGGTGTTGAGGAAGGTCTGGAGGTCCTGGGCGGCCTTGACGAAGCACGGGTCGTCGAACCTCTGGTTCTTGATGCCGTCCTGGACGGTGTTCTGCGGGCACTCCCGCAACACGAAGTAGTCGTACCAGAACGCGTCCGGCCATTGGTCCTTGCTGCCGACCGCGATCGGCGCGATGCCCGCCGACTTGAGCTTGACGACGTCGGCGTTCAGCTCGTCCATGGTGGTCGGCGGTGCGGTGATGCCGGCTTGCTGGAAGAGGTCTTTGCGGTACCAGAACCCGACGACGTGCAGGTCGTAGGGGATGCCGTACTGCTTGCCGTCGAGCTGCCAGCCCTTCGCGGCGTTGCCGATCTGTTGATTGACCCAGCTCGACACTGCCTGGGTTATGTCCATGACCTTGCCCGACTGCACCTGGGTGATCAGCGCGCCGCCGCCCCACTGGTTGTACAGGCTCGGTGGGTTGCTGCCCTGCAGGGCGAGCGGGACTTTCGCCTTCAATTGCTCGTTCTGGATCGGCTGGATCTTGAACGAGACGTTCGGGTGGGCCGCGTGATAGGCGTCGGCGATCTGTTGCCAGGTCTTACGACCCGGGTCCTGGTTGGCGTTGTGCCACCAGGTGAGCGTGACAGAGGCGGCGCCGTTCGAGCTGCCGCCACCGGTGCCACCACCGCCGCCACCGCCGTTGCCGTTGCCGCTCTTGCTGCTGCTGCATGCCGCGACCAGTGCCGCGGTCGCCACGAGTGCCAGAGCGGCTGTGCTTCGGATGCTGCGCATGTGGGTCATCTCCTCGCCGCCGTCTCGGCCCGATAAGGCCCGCGATTCCGCAGAGTTTGCGCGCGTATTGCAGCCCTGTCAATCGTTGTCGATAACGTTTTATAAGGCTATCCTCGGCCGGTGCAGCCGAGCAGCAGGGTCACCATTCGCGACGTCGCCGCGCGGGCCGGCGTCTCGGTTGCGACGGTGTCCAAGGTCATCAACCAGCGCTACGGCGTCGCCGCGGCAACGTACGCGCGCGTGCAAGCGGTGATCGCGGAGATGGGCTACGAGGCCAGCCTGGTCGCACAGAGCCTGCGCAATCACCGCACCAACGTGATCGGCGTGCTCGTGGCCGACCTCGAGCCGTTCAGCACCGAGCTGCTCAAGGGCATCGCCGACGCGATTCGCGGCAGCGGCTTCGAACTGGTCGTCTACTCGGCCGGCGGGCGCGCCGGCGATCACGTGGGCTGGGAGCGGCGGTACCTGTCGCGGCTGTCCGGCACGCTGGTCGACGGAGCCGTGCTCGTGACACCCACCGTGATCGACGTGAACTACGGCGCGCCGATCGTCGCGGTGGACCCGCACACCGGCCCGTCCGACCTGCCGACCATCGACTCGGACAACCTGCGCGGTGCGCAGCTTGCCACCGAGTACCTGCTCGAGCTCGGCCACCGCCGCATCGCCATGCTGAGGGGCCGCGCTGACCTGCAGTCGGCGCAGCTGCGTGAGCAGGGTTTCCGCATGGCGATGGGCGCGCTGGCGGACGAGGAGCTCGTACAGCCCGGCGGATACGACGCGGCGGTGTCGGCCGAATCGGCCCGCGGGCTGCTCGACTCGCCGCACCGGCCCACAGCGATCTTCGCGGCAAACGACGTATCTGCGCTCGCCACCCTCGACGTCGCCGCCGAGCTGGGCTTGCGCGTGCCGGAGGACCTGTCCGTCGTGGGATTCGACAACATCCCCGAGTCAGCCCTGTGTTCGCCGCCGCTGACCACGGTGGAGCAGCCGATCCGGACGATGGGCTTCCGGGCGATGGAGCTGCTGATCAGTCTGATCCGGGGCGAGCCGGCGGAGGTCACGCACATCACGTTGCCGACGAATCTCGTCGCCCGCCTCTCGACGCGAGCGCCGGCATGACCGCCGAGCCGGTCGAACTATGGCGCGATGCCGCGGCGCCCGTCGCCGCGCGGGTACGGGACCTCATCGCTCGCATGACCTTGCCGGAAAAGGCGGCCCAGTTGTACAGCGCGTGGCTGGGCATGGACTCCACGGGCGGCCAGGTTGCCCCGATGCTGTCGGAGTTCGTGACGCCACGGGAGGACTACGAGGCGCTGCTGCCCTACGGCCTCGGCCAGCTCACCCGCGCCTTCGGCAGCGCGCCCGTCGACCCCGCAATCGGCGCGCGCGACCTGGCGCGCACCCAGCGGCAGATCATGGCAGCGGGGCGCTTCGGCATCCCGGCGCTGGCGCATGAGGAATGCCTGACCGGGCTCAGCGTCTGGCACGCCACCGTCTACCCGTCACCACTGTGCTGGGGCGCGTCGTTCGACCCGGAGCTCGTCGAGCAGATGGCCACGCAGATCGGCGCCGTCATGCGCCGGCTCGGCGTACACCAGGGTCTCGCCCCGGTGCTCGACGTGGTGCGTGACCTGCGCTGGGGTCGCGTCGAGGAGACGATCGGCGAAGACCCCCACCTCGCCGGAACCATCGGCGCCGCCTACGTCCGCGGCCTCGAGTCGGCAGGCGTGGTCGCCACGCTCAAGCACTTCGTCGGTTACTCGGCCTCCCGAGCCGGGCGCAACCTCGCACCGGTGCCGATCGGTCCGCGCGAGCTGTCCGACGTGCTGCTGCCACCGTTCGAGATGGCACTGCGCGCCGGCGCCCGGTCGGTGATGAACTCCTACTGCGACCTGGACGGGCTGCCGGTCGCCGCTGACGCGTCACTGCTCACAGAGTGGCTGCGCGAGCGGGCAGGCTTCACCGGCACCGTCGTCTCGGACTACTTCGCTGTCGCGTTCCTGGAGACGCTGCACGGGGTGGCGCTGTCGCGAGGGGACGCCGCTTCGCAGGCGCTGGCGGCCGGGATCGACATCGAACTGCCGGCGGTGAACTGCTACGGCGCACCGCTGGTCGAGGCTGTCTCCCGCGGCAGCGTTGCTGCGGCACTGGTCGACCGGGCGGCGGAACGCGTCCTCACCCAGAAGTTCGAACTCGGCCTACTCGACCCCGGCTGGGTGCCGGAAGCGGCTCCGGGCCGCATCGACTTGGACGACGCAGAGGCGCGCGCGCTGGCCCGCCGGCTCGCGCAGCGCTCTGTCGTGCTGCTCTCCAACGACGGCACCCTGCCGCTGCGCGGGCGCCCCCGGCTGGCCGTGGTCGGCCCGCGAGCGGACGACACCACGGCGCTGTTCGGCTGCTACGCGTTCCCGGTGCACGTCGGGGCGGCTTACCCCGAGTTGCCGCTCGGCATCGACGCACCCACCGTGGTGGACGCGCTGCGCGACACGTACGACGTGACCTACGCGCAGGGCTGCCCGGTGCTGGGCGGTACGCCCGAAGGCATCGCCGAGGCGGCGGCGGTGGCGCGCGACGCCGACGTGTGCGTCGTGGTGCTGGGCGACCAGTCGGGGCTGTTCGGAGCCGGCACATCCGGCGAGGGCTGCGACGCGGCCGACCTGCGGCTGCCGGGCCGCCAGGAGGAACTGCTCGAGGCGCTGCTGGACACCGGGACCCCGGTCGTCTTGGTGCTGCTCGTCGGGCGGCCCTACGAGCTGTCCCGGCAGGTCTCGCGGCTGGCCGCCGTCGTCTGCGGCTTCTTCCCCGGCGAGGAGGGCGCACCCGCCCTGGCCGACGTGATCGCCGGGCGGATCAACCCCTCGGGACGGTTGCCGGTGAGCTTTCCCGCCGCCGGCGCCAGCCAGCCGAGCACCTACCTGGCGGCGCCGCTCGCGGCACGCTCGAGCACCAGCACGATAGACCCGACACCGCTTTTCCCGTTCGGCCACGGACTCTCCTACGCCCCCGTCGCATGGCTTCCGGTAACGGCGTCACCCGGGCCGTGGCCGACCGACGGCACCTGCACGGTGACCGTGGAGCTGCACAACGACACCGACCTGCCCTCGTCCGAGGTCGTCCAGGTCTACCTGCACGACCCGGTGGCCGAGGTAGCCCGGCCGGTGCAGCAGCTGATCGCCGCCCCACGGGTGGACCTGCAATCTGGCTGCGCCGTCACCGTCTCGATCGAGCTTTCCGCCGACCTGGCCTCCTACACCGGACGCGACGGCCGGCGCATCGTCGAGCCGGGCGACATTGAACTGCGGGTGGGCGCGTCGAGCGCCGACATCCGCGCCACGCTGGCAATCTCCCTCGTCGGGTCGCGGCGCGAAGTCGGTTTCGACCGGGTGCTCTCGCCGCGGATCAGTACACGCTGAGCGGATCAGCAACCACGCGCGACACCACCGAAGCCTGCCGCGCCCCGCACGGCGGCATACGGACCGAGCCGAGACGTGGACTCGCACCGGCACCAACCCGCGGCTGACCACCAGGCCCCAGCTCGGTATGCAGCGGGCCGAGGAGCCACCGGGCCGGCCGGGCGTGCACACCAGCGAGCTCGAAATCGCGCACGTCCAGCCGGTTCACCGTTGCGGCGAGGGCGATGCCCAGTGCCCGCCGCCTACACCGAACACCAGCTGCCCGACTGTTTCCAGCCGCCGCCGGCCTGCCGGGACGCGCTCGTAATCGCCGGTGGGCGTTGGCGCTCGCTGCTGTGCGCCAACCCACGCTGCTGCCCGGTGGGAAGCGGGACCACGTTGGTGAACGGGTCCGGCGTTGAGTCGCCGAAGAGCATGTCGGGGCCGTGCAGGAACGCCGCGGCGCGGCCCCCGCATCGCCGGTGCCGGCTGGTGGCGGGTCGGTCTCGGCGGCGGCGGCAAGGATGCCCTTGATCGTGCGGTAGGTCGCGTCCCCGACGAGCACTGCTTTGCCGCACGCTGCTTCGAGCCGCTCAGGGCCGTATTGGTCCGCGACGCCGAGCACGCCCGGGGCAGCGCGCAGCCGGAACAGCGCGTTCACCTGCAGCAGTTCAGCGACCACGCCTTCGGTGTCCTTGCCGATCTCGGCAGACCGGGCGGCACCAGCCTGGGATGCGCATCCGGAACGCGATCTTCTCCGGCGGGTAATGGGAGAAGTCGGTCTGCTTGCCTCGTGCGGTGAACGGGTGGGTCGCGATCACCTCGCCCCGGTGAAAGATCTGCACCGTGGTGGCCGTCGAGTGGGCGTCGACCTTGGCGCCGATGAACCGCCACGGCACCGAGTAGAGCGACTTTCCGACCCGCATGTGAATGTCCGGCCCGACCGTCGGCGGCCAGGCGGCCAGCACGAACACGGTGCGCGGCAACGGCTTCAGCTGCTCGCGTTCGACCGCCTCGAACCCGGACAGCAGCGGCGCCGTCGGCGTGGAGCAGTCGTGCGCGGCCGGGCGAGGGAGATCTGCCCGCTCCATCCGAAGAGGAGAACATGCGTTTGTCCGCACACCAGATCATCGGTACCGTCGCTGCGATCGATGTCGGCGCGGTCATGACGATCGATCGGCGCCGAGCAGCCCCAGCGATCCACGTCGGCCACATCCTCGCAGCCAAAAATCATCTGCAAGGAGCGCAACTCGGCTAACGCGCAGGCGCAGCGTCGACAGCGAATGGTCTGCCGCCAGGCGCGGGATCGGCGCCTACCGTCCACGGTCGAACCCTTCCTCGCGAAGGCGCTCCCGCGCGGCCGCTGCCCTTTCTCACGCGGATTGCGTCCGCTTGCGGGCCTTGGCTGCTAGCTCTATTGCTTGTTCTTGCTGCTGCTCGGCCTGGTCCCGCAGGGCATGCTGCTCCATTTCGGCCGCGAGTTGGTCGAGCCGGCGCGCCGCAGACTCATGCGTGTCGATGGCCACCCTTTCGACTTTGACCGCGCGGGAAAGGGCCGACTGCGCCGCGAAATCACGGTCGCGCACCAAGCGGCGATCTGGTGCGGGTCATGGGCGGCAACTGCGTCGCGGATGGCGCGGCCCAAATCGATCACCGCCTCGACGCTGTCCTCGCCGAGGCGGTGATTAATGCGGCGCGGACGCGCAGCTTCCTCGGCGAACGCTTCCCGGACCTGGCCGGCGCGGCAGGAATCTGAATGTGCTTTAAGGGTTGCCGCGCCGGTCGGGCCGCTTGGGGATCGGCGGTTTGGACTAGGACGCGTGGGGCAGCCAGATGCGGAAGTTGCCGCTGTCGTAGAGCAGACCGAGGAAATACAGCATGCCGTCGTAGTAGCGCGCTTGCCCGGACGGGGTCGCCGTGTTCCACAAATCCTCGACGAACGCCTTCTTTCCTTGGTTCGTGGCCGATATGGCCGAGGTCGAGTTCATTGCCACTAGGCCTTGCGCATGGGCGGGCTCGTAGGCGTTCTGCCCGTTGCTAATCGGTGTGCCGTCGGGGTGGTAGCGACTGACGTAGGTGGAAACGCCGCCCTGGCCTTCGAAGAACTGCTCCAGCGTGTTCGAGTAGTTGCTCTGCCATGGACGCACGCCGAACCACATTGCGTCGACGTTCGCGTTGGCGATGACCCGCCAGGCGTCTTCCTGGAAGTTCTGCCCGTACCCGTCAGGGTTCGACGGGTCCCATGGCGCCGGGTACGGCTTGCCGTCGAAGGTGGAGTAGTCCGGCGCCAGCCCGGTCTGCGGGTTCGGAGACGTCTGCAAGATCGTCTCGGCCGCGGCGGTGGCCTTGTCCCACAGTGCCTTGTCGGCTGGGTCCATCATCGCGAAGATCCGGTAGAAGCCGGGCAGCGCGTAGGACGGGTCGGTGAAGTAGAGGAAGGTGGCTGGTGGGGTGAACAGCGGCAGGTAGTGCGTCGCGTCGAACATGTTGACCCCGCCGGTGTCGGACTCGTGCCACATCGCGTGCAGGATCTGCTTGGCCTGCTGCCCGTAGTCGTAGATGCCCGAGCCGTCACCCCAGCGAGCGGACGCGAACGTCAGCGCCGCCGTGATCCACTGGTCGCCGTCCGGGGCGACACCGGGATCGATGATCTTGCCGGTCGTGTCGGTGTGCCACGCGAAGTAATACTTCGTCGGACCGCTTTGCAGCTGCATCCTGGTCTTGGCGAAGGTCCACAGCGAGTCGAACTCACGTTTGTGGTTGGTCTGGAGCGCGATCATCATCGCGTAGCCCATGCCTTCGGTGCGCACGTCCTGGTTACCGATGTCCTCGACATAGGCCATGTCCGGCGTGAGCTGGTAGTACAGCGTCTGCCCGTCGTCGTGGGTGGGCGCGGTGCCTGGATCGCCGTGGAACAGCTGATTCCACGCGGCGTCGAGTTTCGCCTTGATCTGTGGCGCCGAGTGGCCGTCGTGGGCGAACAGGTTCGGGTACACGCCATTGTGGAAGGCGCCGAGCGGGTTGTGCTGCAGCCCGGCGGGTGCGCTGCCCGCGAGCGCCGTCGCCGGCGCGAGCGCGAGTACGGCGGCTGCCGCAACAAGCGAGATACCCAGCCTTTTACCAGTGCGCAATTGCGGACGTCCCTAGCGGACGGCGAGGCGGCCCAGACCAGCTGCTATCTGCGACACCTGCTCGCCAGGATCGATCGTCAGGTTCGCGATCGCGGTCCACCCATCGTTGCCGCAACCCGGACCGTAATCGCGCAGCGTCACGCGAAGTTGAACGTGCCTGAACTCGTGCCTCGCCTCGATGTCGAGGTCGCCTTCGAGGGCTTGGCACGATCTGACGCGATCCCATCCGCGCCAGTCCTGCGCCAGCTGATCGAAGAAGTCCGCCAGGTCCGCGAAGCCGGTGCTGTACGAGTGGACAACCGTGCGGATCGCACGAAGACCATTCGATGACAGCTCGGCACTAACGGTCTGAACGATCGCCTCCGACTCATCCGGGGTCAGCACCAAGTAGCTGTCCGAGGACCCGATCCGCACTACCGCCATGTCCACAGCGTTGAAGAGGAGGTCCTGATCGCTGCTGTGCCCCTGGTGGTCGGCATGCCGTCCTCGGTCGGTCCCCAGCCCTCCGACCCTTCCGGCTTGCCCTTGTAGCACGCTCCAACTGTTAGCGGATGTCGAAACATTTCGAATTGGCTTCCAGGGCATCGCCGAGGGGCCAGCAACCGGATCAGGCGGAATCTAGGCGCTCTATTGACGCTCGTCAGGCAGGGGCCTAGTCTCCGGCTGTTCCTCTGATCGGCCGTCTTCGAAAGTTGTCGCTGCGTATGCGACGTCACGCCGCTGCGCCTGACCGAAGGGCTAAATCGTGAGACTCCGCTATGCCGTCGCGGCAACCGCGAGCGTGGTGACAGCTTTGGCCGCGAGCGCCGTGGCCGGCGCCGTAACACTCGGGGCATCGCACTCCGGCCCACCGCAGGATTCGCTGCGAGCGCTTGCCGCACCTGTTGGCCTACGCATCGGCTCGGCGATCGACCCGTCGAAGCTCAGCAACGACACCTATGAACAGATCGCCGCTAATCAGTTCTCGACCGTCACGCCGGAGAACCAGATGAAGTGGCAGGTGGTCGAGCCGACGCAGGGCACCTATGACTGGTCAGGGGGCGATCAACTTGTCGCTTTCGCCCGCGCGCACGGCCAACTGGTGCGGGGCCACACGCTGGTCTGGCACAACCAGCTGCCGGATTGGCTGACCACCGGCGTCGCCAACGGCACGATCAGCGACGCACAGTTGAAGGACCTCCTACACAAGCACATCACTGACGAGGTAACCCACTTCAAAGGCAAGATCTGGCAGTGGGATGTCGCCAACGAGATGTTCGCCAACTCGTGGGATCCGCATTCACTCACCGACGGCATTAACGCTGACGACTTCTGGGTGTCTCACCTCGGTGAAGACATCATCGCCGATGCGTTCCGCTGGGCGCATCAGGCGGACCCGAACGCGCTGCTGTTCTACAACGACTTCAACATCTCCGGCCAGGACGGCACGAACGCCAAGTCGGATGCCGTCTACAACTGGGTGAAGACGCTGCGCGCGCAGGGCGTTCCCATCGATGGCGTCGGCGAGCAGGGCCACCTCGATACGCAATACGGCTGGAACGCGACGCTGTTCAGGCAGGACCTGCAGCGCTACGCGGGCCTCGGTGTGAAGGTCGCGGTCACGGAGGCCGACGTGCGCACATTCGTGGATTCCGCCGCGACGCAGAACCCGACCAGCAACCTCGCCACCTTCGCCCAGCCCTACGAGTACAAGCAGATGCTTCAGGCCTGCATGGCCGTCCCGCAGTGCATCTCCTTCACCGTGTGGGGATTCGGCGACGCCTACTCCTGGGTCCCGAGCAGCTTCCCTGGCGAGGGCTACGCCGATCTGTATGACGTCAACCTCAAGCCCAAGCAGGTCTTTGCTGACTTCCAGGAGGACTTGCAGCTCGCCCAGCATGGTGCGCCGCACCGGCTCACCTACACCCACCAATAGACAGCAGCGCAGTGAGCACCCGCCCGGCACCCTCACGCCGGGGCGGGTGCATAACATCAGCGAATGAAGCGCACCCGCCAGCGAGCCGCCGCTGCGGACGGTGTCGACGGCTCGCCAGGCATGCGGACCACCCTGGCAGCAATCGCAGCACAGGCAGGCGTTTCCACTGCCACAGTCTCCAAGGTCCTCAACGGCCGCTCCGACGTAGCAACAGCCACACGAGATCGCGTGCACCGCATTCTCGTCGAATCCAACTACGTCCCGCAAAAGCGCAGCAGCGATGTCGTCGACCTGATCTTCTCCGAGCTGGACAGCCCGTGGGCGGTGGAGATCCTCCGCGGGGTCGAACGCCACATGTCTGCCCACGGCCGTGCCGTCGCTGTGTCGGCGGTATCGGGAGACGGCCCCACTCGCCCGCCGAGCTGGACAGGCACGATCGCTCGCCAACATCCAGCTGGAGTTATGCTGGTGACGTCGCAGCTGACGGCCCGCCAGTGGCGACAATTGCACGCGCAGGGCATTCCACTCGTCGTGATCGACCCAGCCAATCTCCCCGACCCCGAATTGCCCAGTGTTGGCGCCACAAACTGGGCCGGCGGCATCGCCGCGACAGAGCACCTGCTACAACAAGGCCACAAACGCATCGCCACCATCAGCGGACCACAGGAATACCTATGCAGCCGCGCACGAATTGACGGCTATCGGCACGCGCTAGAGCAGAACGGACATCGCTTCGACCCCGCGCTCGTCCGGTGGGGCGATTTCCGGCAGGAAGGTGGATATCACTGGGCATCCGATCTCCTGGGACGGCGCAGTCCTCCCACCGCGATCTTCGCCGGAAACGACCAGCAAGCGCTCGGGGTATACGAGGCAGCTCGCCAGCTTGGGCTCGCAATTCCCCGTGACCTCAGCGTCGTCGGGTTCGACGATCTTCCACTTGCCCGCTGGCTGCCACCACCACTCACGACGGTGTGCCAGCCGCTTGCCGACATGGGGGCCATGGCCGCCGAGATGCTTCTCCGGCTCATGGACAATCGACCGTTACCGACTCGTCGCGTCGAGCTGGCAACCGAGCTCGTGGTGCGCGAATCGACCGCCGCACCCACCTAGTGCTCAGCAGCTGTTGACGATCGAACGCTGAGTGGTTGTCGTGCTACGCGGCATCCGGGAAGGCTCTGGGTATGACGACAGAACTGACCGGTCGCACAGCGCTGGTGACTGGGGCTTCCGGCGGCATCGGAGGCGGGCTGGCGCGGGCACTCGGCGCGGCCGGCTGCGACGTTGCCGTCCACTACCGCGGCAACACCGAGGCGGCCGAACAGACAGCTGACGCCGTCCGCGCCAGCGGAAGACAGGCGTGCACCGTCCAGGCCGATCTGTCCGACACCGATGCCACGGCCGGGCTGCTGGAGCAGGCGTCCAGCAACTCGGCCCTGTCGATGTGCTGGTCCCGAACGCGGGCGTCGCGGGCAAGTGCAATCGCTGGAAGAGGTCGACACGGCGATGTGGCAGCCGACCCTGGCCGTCAACCTCACGTCGCCATTCGTCCTGGCCTCCCGGGTGCTACCCGGCATGGCCGAGCGAGGATTCGGCCGCGTGCTGTTCGTATCCTCGGTGGCCTCCTTCACCGGCGGTATTGTCGGCCCGCACTACGCAGCGTCGAAGTCCGGCCTGCACGGCATGGTGTACGGGATGGCGAATCGTTACGCCGCCTCCGGCGTCACCGTCAACGCCATCGCCCCCGCGCTCGTCGTCACCGGAATGATCGCCGCGGACCAAGACACCTCCGCCATCCCCGTCGGACGGCTCGGCTCCGTCGAGGAAGTCGTCCAGATCGCGTTGGTAATGCTCACCAACGCCTACCTCACCGGCAAGGTGTACCTACTCGACGGTGGCCTTCGCACCCAGTAGAACCGGGCGCTGCGTCGCCGCTGACCACTTTCCTGGCGTGAACGCCCGGGGACACAGAGCCGTCAGAGCGGGTTGAGGCGGGCCTCGAGCAGGCAGAACGCATTGCCCTCGGGGTCGGCAAGAACGTGCCAGGGTTCCTCGCCGGTCTGGCCGATGTCGGCTGGGCGCGCCCGAGCTTCAGGAGGCGTTCGAGCTCGGCGTCCTGATCGCGGTCGGCGGCGTTGACGTCGATGTGCAGCCGGGACTTCCCCGGCTTCGGCTCGTCCCTGCGGCTGAGGATGATCGTAGGCTGCGGGCCGCCAAACCCTTCGCGCGGCCCGATCTCGAGGCTGCCGTCCTCTTCGCGATCGAGCACTACGAAGTCCAGGACCTCGCACCAGAACTGTGCCAGCACCTCGGGATCGCGGCATCCGAGCACGAGCTCACTGATACGACATGCCATCGACGAAACCTACTCTCCGCGTGGGAACTGCCGGGGCGGCCGTGCGCTGAGCTCCTAGGCTCCCCGCAATGGGAACATGCTCGAGACCGTACCGCGGGAGGCGAGCAGGTGCGAAAGGTCTTTGGGTTTCTCGCCTCACCCGGCCGGGATGAGCGCGGGGACGTATTCATTTCCGAGCGTCTCCACCCTGCCAGCCTGAACTCGAGAGACAGAGACGTGATCAAGCCGGCCGGTAGAGTCACACAAAGGAGGACCGCAACATCCTTAGATGGACGCCAACACGCCGGCCAGCAGCAAAGGAGGCCAGCATTGACGAAGACACCATTCACATAGCGCCCTCCACGTGAACAGGCTGAGATCGTCGGGTTCATCGCGCTCTCGCTCACGGTCGTCGCCCTCGCGCAGAACGATCTGCGCCGTCGTCCCGCCAGCCAGATCCGCGGCAGCAAAACCGCCTGGCGGCTCCTCTCTCTCAACGCGCTTGGCGCGCTCGTCTACCTGTGCTGGGGCCGAGTTCGAAGCAGCGAATAGCAGCTAAGGCGTGCTCGTGAAATGCGCCCTGTCCTGCCGCGTTGTTCGCGCGCGTCCGTGCCGAGTTGCGGATCCGCCGCCGTGGCCGCGCGATCGTGCAAGGTCTTATGGCTGGTGCCTAGCCCGAGGGCTGCTCCCCATCGCGTGGGATGCAGTCGAACCAGTCGACGTCGGCGTACCCGGGCTCGACGCCCACCGCGAACACCCCCAGCACGGCACCGAAGAAGCCGCCTGCCTCGTGCCAACTGAGTAGCCGGCCGTCCGTGGTCCCCAGCCAATCGTCATTTACGGCGAACGCATACTCCTGGCCGCGGGCTGCCACACCGAGGTGTACTGGGCCGGGCTCAACCGGCTGGGAGGCAATCGCGTGCTCGACGCCAGCCTTCCGCTCGACGAGCCGCACCGTCGCGTCGGTGACCTCCAGTCGCAGCTGGAAAGCGTCGCTGGTAAGGACGCCCAGCCCAGCGGTTACGCCTGGCACGGCCTCGATCGACGCTCGGGCGTCGAAGTCGCGGTGCTGCTGGCGGCGGCCGACGAAGCTTGGATTTCCGCGACTGAAGAGGGGCTCGGGCCGGGCCTGTAGCCGTAAGTGGCTCGCCCGGTCG